>CAYLLT010000106.1:13346-22216 GCA_964384465.1 uncultured Planctomycetales bacterium
TGCGGTTCTCCCGGGGCTTGGCCTCATTGACCGTGAGGGCGCGGGTACCATGCGTCTGGCCGTTCAGCGCACTGATCGCCGCATCGGCCTCCTGATCGGATGACATCTGCACGAATCCGAACCCCTTGCTGCGGCCGGTCGCGCGGTCGTTAATGACCTCCGCACTTTCCACCGTGCCGTGTTGTGAGAACAGTTGCTGAAGATCAGAACTGCTCACTTCGTACCCCAGGTTTCCAACATACAACTTTTTGCCCATCATGAATCTCCTATGCGAGGGCGTGACGACCTGCTTTTTCTCTTTCCTGGTCGCGTGCGAAAGAGGCCTACGTTTCGGCCTAGAAAGGTTGGGAGGGCGACTGAGCAGGGGTGCGGAGCTGATTCTCTAGCGTCGCATATCCGACTCACTCGGCAAACCGACCAACGGTAGTCTAGCAGAATCGTCCCAAAAGCACAAGCCCGTCCTGTTGACCGCAGATGCAGCGGCGGATACACGCCGCAAGCGGCCCGATGATTGAGTAATTTGAGCCCGAAGCTCCGAAAAAGCGCATTCGTGTGGGATGAAACGGGCAGGCGTCAGCAACTGTGTGGGATCACCGACACGGACGGCTCACACCGTCGGCGTGCGGCGTGCGACAGCGGACGAAAGCTTGCCTTATTGCCGTGTTTGGACGATATTACATGTTTCGCCCATTTTCGCGGGAAATGGCGATCGCAAGGCCGGTTCAGGAGTACGACGTGGCACAAACGGAGAGCATTCAGTTCGAAGCGAAAGTCATCAAGGCACTGCCCAACGCCCAGTTCCTGGTCGAGGCGGAAGTCGGCGGCGCCAAACACGAGGTCCTCGCACACATCGCGGGTAAGATGCGAAAGAACTTCATCCGCATTGTTCCGGGCGATATCGTCACCGTCGAGGTCTCGCCCTACGACCTGACCCGCGGACGCATCACCTACCGGCAGCGGTAGGCATAGAAGCCGGAGGAGCGAAGATGTCAACCCTCCATAAGACGATCGTCGAGACCGATCCCCCCGATGGCACGCCTCATCCCGGCCGGAGCCTGACCGAGGAAGAATTCGTCGCCTGGTGCGAAGGGCCGATCTGGGCGGAATGGGTCGATGGGGAGGTGGTGCTGATGTCGCCGGTCAACCTGTCGCATGAAAAGATATTCACTTTCCTGGATCGCGTTTTGGGTATCTTCGTGGAGAAACGCGACTTAGGCGATGTTCTGACAGAACCGTATCAAGTCCGGTTGGCGGGGATTCGCCGCAGACGCTCACCGGATCTTTTCTTTGTCGCCAAAGATCGGTTGGATATTCTGAAAAAGCATCACGCGGACGGCGCGCCCGACCTGATCATCGAGATCGTCTCGCCGGAAAGCGAGTCACGCGATTGGCGCGAGAAATATCAAGAATACGAATCCGCGGGCGTCCGCGAGTACTGGGTCATCGACCCCATGTCGCAGCACATGGAGGCGTACGCACTGAATCCGAAACGGCGATATCGGCGCATCAAAGAGAAAGATGACAAGATCCAATCCACCGTGTTGGAAGGGTTCTGTGTTCGGCCCGCCGCCTGGCTGTGGCAGCCCAAGCCGCCAAAGGTGACTGACGTCCTGCGAGATTTAGGTATCCAGTAATGATTTCCCTCCGCCAGCGCATCAGCGAAGAACTTCTTCCCCGCGTCAAGCAGCCGGGCCAGTACATCGGCGGGGAGTGGAACCAGCTCGTCCGGCCGGGCGACTGGGATCGGGCGGAGGTGCGCGTCGCGGTTGGCTTTCCAGACGCCTACACGATCGGCATGAGCCACCTCGGCTGCCAGATCATCTATTGGCTGTGCAACCACACACCGGGCGTCTGTGCCGAACGGGTGTACGCACCCTGGACCGATGCCGAACGCGTGATGCGCGAGCGCGGCATCCCGCTCTTCACCTGGGACACGCGGCAGCCCGTCGGCGGCGCCGACATCTTCGCCATCTCGCTCCAGTACGAGATGGGCTTCACCAACATGCTGATGATGCTCGACCTGGCCGGCATCCCGCTGCACAGCGTCGACCGCGATGACCGCCATCCGCTGGTCATCGTCGGCGGCCCGCAGGCCGACAATCCCGAACCTGTAGCCGACTTTGTTGACCTGGTGGTGATCGGCGACGGCGAGCACAGCATGGCCGCCATCATCGAATGCTATCGCGAGATGAAGTGCCAAGGCGCCTCCCGCCGCGACATGATCCACGAGATGGCTCGCCGCTTCGAATGGATTTACGCCCCCTCGTTGTACGACATCGATTACCATGCGGACGGCACCATCGCACGGTTCGGCGCCAATCCGCAATTCGCAATTCGCAATTCGCAGTTCCCCCGCGAGCGGATCACCCGCTGCCAGACGCCCGACTTCGAAGCCGTCCCGTTCCCGACGCGCCCACTCGTGCCCTACACGGAGGTCGTCCACGACCGCATCGCCATCGAGATCATGCGCGGCTGCCCGCAGCGCTGCCGCTTCTGCCACGCCGGCTACACCAAGCGCCCGCTCGGCCTCCGCAGTGTCGATTACATCCTCGACATCGCCGAGCAGTCCTGGCGGGCCACCGGCCATGATGAGATCGGTCTACTCAGCCTCTCGACGGCCGACTACCCGAACCTCCGCGAACTGGCCGAAAAGATCAACGAACGTTTCCGCGACCGCCGCGTCAATCTCTCGATGCCGTCCCTCCGCGTGGACAAGATGCTCGCCAACATTCCCTGGATGGCCAGCAGCGTGCGCAAGAGCGGCCTGACCATCGCCGCCGAAGCCGCCCACTCCGACATGCGCGCCGCCATCCGTAAGAAAGTCACCGATGGCAATCTGCTCGACGGCGTGAGGCAGGCCTACGCCGCCGGCTGGAATGCCGTGAAACTCTATTTCATGTGCGGCTTCCCGGGCGAACGCGAGAAGGACATCACCGGCATCTTCGATCTGGCCCGCGAGGTCAGCGAAGCGAAGCGCGGCATCCGTGGCGGGCCGGCTTCCGTCAACGCCAGCGTCAGTTGGTTGGTGCCCAAGCCGCACACGCCGTTCCAGTGGGCCGCGCAGCAATCCGTCGAATACTTCAATGAAGCCCGCAAACTGTTGGCCCGCACCGCCGGCCGCGTGCGCTCCAATGTCCGCGTGAAGACGCATAGCTGCGAGCGCTCGATTCTCGAAGGCGTCTTCTCCCGCGGCGACCGCCGCCTCGCACCCGCCATTGAAGCCGCCTACAAGCTCGGTGCCCGCATGGACGGCTGGGACGAAGTCTTCGACTACAGCATCTGGCTCCGCGCCTTCGAGCAGACCGGCATCGACCCCGCCTTCTACGCCCACCGCGAGCGCAGCTACAGCGAAATCCTCCCCTGGGACCACATCGGCAGCGGCCCCTCGCGCACCTACCTCGAACACCAGTACGACGACGTGTTCACCAAGATCGACGTGCCGCGGACGCCGGTGGCGGTATAATGGAGTAACTTCTGAATCGAGGTGCGAGATGGTCGTTCTTTCAACAGATGTGCTGCCAGAACTACGGCTGACGGTGGATGAATACCTTCAATCCGACCTGCCGGAAGGGTATCGTTATGAGCTCGTTGACGGAGTGATCCAGATGTCACCCACGCCAGACGGTTCACACGACGAGGCGATTGATATACTTCAGGAAGCTTTATACATATACCGCCAAGGGCATCCCGGCGCTTTCATCCACCTCAGCCAGCGTTCGACGGTACCTATACCCGGTCATAACAGCGCCCGCGAGCCGGATTTGGCTCTCTATCGCGAATGGGAAGCAATAGGCAGAAAGTGGAAGGTCTGGAAGGAATTCACGCCCTTTTGGGTCGTGGAAGTCATCTCGCCCGATCAGGAAGATCGGGATTACGAGGAAAAACCCCGCGACTACTGGCTCACCGGTGTGGCCGAATATTGGATCATCGATCGCCATGTGCGGCGCGTGGTCGTTATGGTTCGCGGCGCCGAGAGTTGGATCGAAACCACCTATCGTGAAGGCGATATTATCACTTCACCGTCGCTGCCCGGTTTCAACATTGTTGCCGCAGAATTGCTGGGTGAGCCCGATCAATGAGACATCCCAAGGACTTGCCGAATCATCTGGATCGAGTCCCGCACGTCGCCGCTGTCGCGATCGGCGCGCGCTCCCAGCCGCTGTAATTCGCTCGTGAAAAACTGCCGCAGCTCCTCCGTGCGCCCGAGTTGGACGTAACATTGCGCGATCCCTCCGTAGAACGCCGACCGCACGCCCAGTTCAATCGCCTTGTGGTAACACTCGATGGCCACCGCAAAATCGGGTTTCGCGATCGACTGCGCCGCCAGTGCTTTGCTGAAGTATCCCCACATGTTCGTGGGCCAGTCGAGTGCCAATTGCTCATAGCGAAGCAGAACCGATTGCATGGAGCCGCTTGCACCCTCGCGGCGCGCGAGCAACATGCCGATCTCGTTCGCATACAATGGGACCCAACGCCCGGTTGATATGAGTGGTGTAAACACCGCCGCCGTCGGTTGCTCGAACCGCTTCATCAACAGTAATTCCGCCCCCGGCCTCCGGCGCGGCTCGCTTGGGTTCCGGTCCGGCGACAGCAGGCGATCGACCCGCAAACCGTGCTCGACAATCTGCTGCGGCGTGGCCGGCGGTTTCATCTGTTCGATCTTGTGGTACAGCCGGTATGCCTCCTCGGAATACAACGCCTGCGAGCGCCCGTCTATGAACACCGGCGACTCCGGCCAGTTGAACATGCAATATCCCGCCCAATCCCACTGCACGAACAGCCGCCCCGAAACGCCCTGCGATTTTGCGAATTGAACGATATCCGTCGGCTCATTCGCGATGTTCACCCGCCGTTCGAACAGCCCGCTTGGAAAGAGGCGCCCCCCCACCGGTGTGTAACCTTTCGCGATCTGGCCGCCACCGATCCCAACGATCGCCACGAGCATGAGGGATGCCAGAACCCCGATGACTCGATCCGAGCCCGAAGCGCCAGCGAGGGTTTCCGGGATGGGATGTCCGCCACGTCCCAGCGTTTGCCACAACATCTTGCAGACCAGCGGCATCGCCAGCAGCGAACCGGTTGGAATGAACCGCCGCGAGTACGTCGCCACGGCAATCCCGAGCAGTGCGACCAAGACCTCACTCGCCAGTATGCGACGTTCAGGACAGGACCGCGTCAACTTGTTGACGCCGTTCGCAGCGATCGTTGCGTCAACAAGTTGACGCGGTCCTCTCAAAAACCATAGCCCGACAAACAACCCTAGCCAAATCAGCAGAATAAAGAAGGGAATGATCGGCGGAAATCGGACCGCCAGATCGTACGCCGGCGCCCACTCGATGATCTCCCGGAACCGCGGCGAGCGGACCACCACGAACGGATGCAGCAGGTTTTCGATCCCGAACGGACTCGTGAACACCACAACCGCGGCGGACACCGCCGCCGCCAGCAGCACGGCAGACACCCTCACGGCATCTTGCCGCAGCGCATGACCCCGGCTTCGCCACCGCTCGATCGCCATCCCCACAGCCCAAGCCAGCATGATCAGAAAACCGAGCGGAAAGCTGCCGTGCGCGTTGCCCCAGAACGCCATCACCAACGGGATCGCCGCCAGCCATCCCAGCGCGTGAAACGTCCCGGCCAGCAGCAGCACATAAACGGCCATCGCCGACACGTGTGAAGCCATCGCCGGCCGAATGTCGAAGTAATTGAAACTGACCACGAATACGACGACCGCCGCCAGCGCACCAACGCTCCATCGGCCGAGCGTGATCCGCGTCGCCGCCGCTACGAGCAACCCCGCCACCGCCAGCAGAACGATCTCAAATGCCACCGTCGCCGTCGGGCACAGCCGATCGTAGAGCCACCAGATGATGACGTGTGACAGCCAGTTCTGATTGGTCCACTGCCGGCCGGTGAAGCTGTAGGAAAAACTGTCCGCTTTGGGAAAATGACCGTACCCGGTCGCGCTGATTTGCCGGCCTGCCGCCAGAGCAATCCAGGTATCCCCCGCTGACAGCGTGGCCGAAGTCGCATAGATGACGCCCGCGATAAAAGCCGTCCCCACCGCCGCCGTCATCACCCACCGCCAGGTTTTGCGTTGTGCGTTCGGCATTGTTCAGCCTTGTCGCGTGCGATGGGTATTCTCCCATGTTCGCCTCGTCCGATATATACTCTGTCGCATGTCCGGCGGGTAATCTTTGGGTTCACGCGGCCGGTTCGATGCGTGCCGATCGTTTTCGAGAGAAGTCCCCGCGGCATGGGGACGATTTGAATCGTATAAGTCCTAAAGCGGCACGGGGTTTTCGCCCGTGCGGCCGGCGAGCACAGGCGTTCTTTATCACGAGAACGCCCCCTCAGCCGAGATGACAGGCGGAAGTAGTGCGTTTCGTACAGTGGTTGTGCGGTCTGGCGGTAATCACCGTCTGCGGCATCGGCACGGTCTGGCTGTTGTCGCCCGGTGAGGCGGACCGCCTGCGCAAAGAAAAGGAGGAGCTGACTCGCGAGCGGATCGAGCTGCAACGGGCGATCGAGCGATTGAGCGGGCAGGAGCGCGTGGCCGAGGTCTATGTCATTGACCAGGTGACGCCGGCGAACACCCGCCCCACCACCACCATCGAATTTATCGAGCTCGACCGCCAGCAGCATCCGCTGCCCGCCCGCCGATTCGTGCTTGAGGACGAGGTCATCTTTTTTGACGCGCTGGTCCTCAAGTTCGATCAGGAACGTGTGGCCGCCGGCGATGCCCTTCGGGGCAAATCGCTGGCCCTGTTCCGGCGGGTATTCGGCGAACATCAGAATCCGGCGGACGGTTATCCCGTCGATCCGGCCGGCGATGTGCCGAACGTATTCCGAATCGCGCCGGAGCCGAACAAGTTCGAGCGGAAGCTCTGGTCGCAGTTCTGGGACTATGCGAGTCAGCCGGAGCTGGCCGCCGCCGATGGCGTCCGTGTAGCTCAAGGCGAGGCCGTGTACGTGCCGATGAAAAAAGGACAGGTGTGGACATTGACGCTACAGAACAATGGCGGATTGAACATTAAACTCCGCCGGACCGATGTGGGCCCCGCGAAGGAACTGCCAGTCGGCGGTTGACCAAAGAATGTGTACCACTGCTCTGTGAGCAGTGGGAGAAGCACTGCCGACACGGCAGTGGCACACGGTCAAGAGGGAGAGCGCTATGGAAACGGACGAAATCTTCAAGCTGACGCGACGCGGCATCGCCGATCTTCTGCGATCGCCTGCTCATGCCGCTGCCGCGCATTCAGGAAACGAACGCCGCCAGACGCCTCGCGGCACGTTCCCGGCCACCGTCGAGATCTATCCCGCCGGCGGCGACGGAACCGAGCGCTGGTTCGGCACCTGCCGAAATCTCAGTGAAACCGGCCTGGGCATGAGTTGTGATCGCCATTTCGATCCGGAGATGCCGCTCGATATTGCCATCCACCTGCCGGAGGCCAGCTTCTGCGGCCGGGCCATCGTCCGCTACTGCATGGAGACCCCCCGCGGGTTCATGGTCGGACTGGAGTTCGATTTTCAGGAGCGGGTCAAGGCGTACGAGTTTTAAGCGGAAACCGATAGGATTCATTGAGCAGGAAGATGTAACCGCTCCGAACTTGCTTTCGATTCAAGCCGCGATTCTCGATGCCCACGGCTCGATCTTGGCATTCAGTTCGTGGAGGGAATCCGGCAGATCGCCGCGACCAAACCGCTTCCACCAGTCCACAATCGTTAATCCGACCGGATGATCGTCTTCCATTAACCCGCCAACCGGCGGTCCACATTTACTTATACGTCGTGATGTGAAACAGGACCACTTCGCTGTTCAACTCCCCTTCTGCAAATCCGTCTCGCTCAGCACCACAAATTTCCGCCGCTGAAGCGTATCCGCCGCCATCTCCAGGTTATCCACGGAAAGCGCAATCGCCGGCCCCACCCGCCCCACCAGCAGCGGATACGCATAAGAGACATTGATCTCCGCCGAAAGCAGGGCCGAAAACACGGTCAGCAATCCGCGTTCCCCCCGCGGCAGCTTCACCACGATCAGCTCCGACACGCTCACCGCGAACCCCGCCTCGCGCAGGATGCGCATGGCCTCATCCGGCGCGTCGAACAGCACGCGGGCCACCGCGAAATCCGCCGAGTCGATCACCGTCAGGCCGAGAATGCGGATGTCCGTGTCGTCGATCAACTGCGTCAGCCGCAGGAGCTGCCCGACGCGATTCTCCAGGAACACCGAGAGCTGCCGTACCGTCGGCGCTCCGTGCCCTTCCAACGTCTCAAACGGCTGGCGCGACATGGTCATGCGTCGATATACCTCACCTGATTATTGTGCCGCAACCGGGCGTTGGCCCTGCCAGTCTGGCAGAGGTGCCGCCCCTTACAGATATCGGAAAAACATCTAAGTGTCTGAAAAACAAACAGTTATGGACACCAAACACCCATCCGGCGGCTTGGCATTAAGTTTGCATTAAGCGTGTCCGTACAGGGGCGCGCCCCGTGCGGGCATCGCCCATTGCTATGGAGAGTATAGCTATGTCCAAGATCATCGGCATCGACCTGGGAACCACCAACTCGGTAGTCGCCGTCATGGAAGGCGATCAGCCGAAGGTGCTTACTAACGCCCAGGGCTCGCGGCTGACTCCTTCGGTGGTGGCTTTCACGGACAAGGGCGAGATCCTGGTCGGTCAGATCGCCAAGCATCAGCAGGTCACGAATCCGCAGAATACGGTCTATTCGATCAAACGCTTCATGGGCCGGCGGCACAACGAAGTGCACGCCGAAGAGAAGCTCGTGCCGTACAAGATCGTCGGCGGAGAGGATGAACTCGTCAAGGTCGAGGTGCGCGGAAAAATCTATACGCCGCCCGAAATCTC
>CAYLLT010000107.1:0-22096 GCA_964384465.1 uncultured Planctomycetales bacterium
CGTCTTCAACCCCGCCACCGGCGGAACATGCAACACCACCCGCTTCGGCTGGCGCCGATAGTGCGGACGAAACTGAACCCGCAGCTCATCCCCGCCTTCATTCAAACGAACCTCCAGATCCACCGGCCCCAACTCGGTTGGAATCCCCAAAAACCGCGCGGGCCGATGTGACGTTATCCACGCCCGCGGCATCAGCCGCAGCAAGTGTATTTCGCCCGGCACAATCTGTTCGTCAATTACCGCAAGCCGCGCCAGATACACCGACGTCAGCGCCGGCGTCAGGCCGGTCACGCCCCCGCGCGTTTCGCACACGGTAAACGTTTTCCGCGACGCCGCCCCGGCCAGCAGAGAGTACATCCCCTCCAAAAAAGGTTGCCGATCTCCAAGCTGCCACGCATGGAACACATTCCAACTGTAACACGGCTCGCAACTGGATATCTCGTGCCGCAGCGACGGCATCTGAAAGCAGTTGCCGTCCAGGCGATACAATTTTGTCGGCGGCCCGCTGCGAAACCAGGCCAGCGTCGAACGCATCATCGGATCTTCCGCATCCAGCAACCCGGCGAACACCAGAAACAGCGGGCCGGTATCCAGATAGAACGCGTGCCGAATCTCGTCCGGCGTATCCCCCGCCACCGCCGTGGGAACCAGATGATGCGGCAGTCCGGCATCATCCCGCCATGTCGGGCCGCTCTGCCAGCGCTGGCGTAACGCCTGCTGGAACACCGTACGATAGGCATCCGCCTCCGCCCGCAACTCCCCCGCCCGCGCATGACCGATCTGTTCGAGCAGCCGCACCGCCGTGGTCAGCCCCTTGTAACTCCACCCGTCATTCCACACCGCCTGTATCTGGTACCCGCGATCCGTGGGCACCGCCGGCGGCATCAACCCCTTCACGCCGTTGTGCGGCAACCGCCTGGCATCGCGGATAAATTCGCAAGCTTTGAGAATCGTCGGCAGCCACTTCTCGATGAACGCTTTATCGCCAGTCAGCAGCGCATGCTCGCTGATGCTGTATAACAACGCCCCGTGATCGCTCAACCAGTTGATCGCCGTCAGACTTTTCGGGCTGCTCAGATACCCCGGATGCATCGGATACGCATCGCCCGGCGGCTTGATCGTGCCCTGCTCCTGCTGAAATTGTTCCAGATACTTCTCAACGGTTTCATGGTAGCCCAGCGTATCAAGCAGCAGGGTATATGTGTGGGCCATCGACGTGACCCACAGGTCCGCATACACCCACGAGCTGGTAATCGTCGAGCGATGGCCGGTGGACGGGTCGCGTTCGGCGATAATCTCAGCATATTTCAAGCTCTGGTCGATCAACCGGTTGAGCGGCGCTTCGGGCACGTCGAAGATCGCCGCGCCAGCGGGCTTGGCCGACCAATAGCGATCCGCTTCTTCAAGCGCCCGCTCATACCCTAACTTCAACTCCGCCCCCATCTGCTCCGCCGGCGAAGGCAACATCGGCAAGAGCAGATCGACATGCGTCCCCGGCCGCGTCTTCATGCGAACATAAAGTAATCCATCACGCGCCGTCGGCTTACCCGGTGTCCACGTCACCGTGCACGATTGGCCGCGCGGGATCGCCAGCCGCGACCGCCCGTCCGGCTCCAGCAAGTGCCAATCGCTCGCCGAATCGTATTCCGGCGAACTCGGCGCGAGCGTCCGCGGATACTGCGACTCCTCCGGCACATACAGCAGGTTGTTCCGAATGGCCATCGTATGGGCGATGTGCGGATGGTTGACCTTGATCGCAAAGCCATACTCATCATCGAGCGGCAAACCCGGCGTAGCTCCGACCATGCTCAGCCGCACCCACGCGAACAACGGTTCGACCCCGCTCTCAATCGGCTTACCGCCGGCCACGTGGGCGAATACATGCTGTCGCAGCACCAGCCCATCGAACGCCCATTCCGTCCACAGCAGCGGCGTCGCCCGCTCTTCATATCCCTGCAAAACACTTCCATCATCGTGTAACGGAAACCGCGGCATATCCGTCGGGCTGAACACCCCGGCCCGCGACGGCCAAAACGAAAGCTGCACCCCCTGCCCTTCCCACCCCTTCGTCCGCCGATTCATCGTCGGTTGCGCGGCGATGGTCCCATTGAACAGCACATTGAACCGAAACAGGTGGTCCTTCCACCCGATCGGCGTCATGATGTCCGGCAAATCCGCCCACCATTGCGAGGCGATGGCGTAGTTGGGCTCGTCGTCAATGGCAGGCGCGGACGTAGTAATGCCCGCGGCCCATGCAAATTGAGGTAAGATCAGCGCGTAAGCGGCGAATGTCCTCATTAACCTATTCGACGACAGTTTCAAATGAGGTTCCGCATTCCGGGCAACGTCGTTCTGATAAGCCGTTCAACCGACTGACGGGGTGCGTCGGTGAAAGTAGTCCCTGCGGAGGTATACGTATACAACGAAACCCCACCAGCAGGCAATCGAAGCCAGGGTAGCGAGAAGCAACGCTTGATCAAGAAAGCTTGTGTCAATCAGCGCTGCCACCTCAGTTGTTACACCGCTCGAGGCCAGATACGCTTTCCGAGCGCTTGTGTCCAACAAAAAAGCGATCTTGTCCAGCGTGTAGACCACAGTTCCCGCCAAGAGGAGCGAAAAACCCCAGTGCTTTCTCCCATAGAGACCAGCCGCGAGTCCGAAGAAGAGGACGGCGTAGAACAGGTTGTAGCTGATTGCCAGGATACCACCACGCATTGCGCCGAACAGAGGTACATTCGAGGTGAGGTTCATCAGTGCGAAAACGCCAGAGAGGGCGAAAAAGCCTGCCGAGATCCTGATCGTGAGATTGCCTTTGGGTTGAGATACCGCAACCGATGGTAGAGGAGGAGGAAGCCACTGCCCATTCTTTTTTAGGGCTCCGCAAAATCGACAGAGATTGGCGGCGTCTTGGATTTCTTCCGCGCAGAACATGCACTTCACGGCGAGATCCTTTCCGGCAAGCATCTCACGATGGACTGTGCGAACTTTGCTGTCCTCGACGGTGTAATCATGGAGTCGATGGTACCTGCCGAGAGCAGTGCCGGACATTGCACACGTCCTCACCTTGGACCCCTGCTGCTACAGCAGTTTCACGCGATTGTTTGCAACCGTCCGTATTTTCAGGACTTATAGCCAATTCGCAAATCAAGTTGTATTTTCACAAAATAAAGCTTGAAAAAAAGAACGGGGGGGGGTAAATTAGCTCCACCAACGCGGGAGAGAGTCACCAGTGGGCTCTCCCCGCGTTTTCGTTTTTACCCGGCCGGCGGCGTAGCCGGTCAGAGGTTGTTCAAGCGCTCGGCTTGGGGCCGTGGAAGGGGAAAGCATAATGAGTCTCGCACGTCATAGCTGCGCGGTTTGCGCGGCGGCTCTGTTCGGATGGGTATTTTCAGGATCAGCGTCGGCGGATGTGTTCGACATGCCGTCGGGGCAGACGAGTCTGCTGAAGGTATCGGTGGGCAATCCGGGGAATCCGAATGACCCTGGCACCGGTAGCCTCTACGGCGGAGTCGCGTACAACTACAACATCTCGAAGTCCGAGACCACGGTCGGCCAGTACACGCAGTTCCTTAATGCCGTCGCGGCGACGGACACGTACGACCTGTACAACCCGAGCATGGCCACCGACCTGAACATCGCGGGCATCAGCCGCAGCGGTGCGTCGGGCAGCTATACGTACAGCCCCATCGGCTCGGCGAACAAGCCCGTCGCCTACGTGAGCTGGGGCGACGCGGCGCGATTCGCCAACTGGATCACCAACGGCCAGCCCACCGGCGCGCAGGGCGCGGGCACGACGGAGACCGGCTCCTATACGCTCAACGGCGCGACCAGCAACGCCGCCCTGAACGCGGTCACGCGCAACGCCAACGGCAGGTATTTCATCCCATCAGAGAGTGAGTGGTACAAGGCGGCGTACTATGATCCGACGAAGGGCGGGAGTAACTATTATCTCTACCCCATGCGCACGGACGCCGTTCCCTTCAGCGACCAACCGCCGGGGGCCACTTCGCCCAATCCCGCCTTCGCGGGCAACTTCTACAACAACGATGGATCGGCCAACGGATATAACGACGGCTATGCGGTGAGTTCCACGACCTTCCCCTCGGGCAACGCATTGACCGACGTCGGCGCTTACACGTCAGCCCTGAGCTATTACGGCACGTTCGATCAAGGCGGCAACCTCCACGAGTGGAACGAGGCGCTGATCTCGGGCTCGTTTCGCGGCCTTCGCGGGGGCTCGTGGAACAACTTCGAGGACAGCCTGCGGGCGTCCAATCGCTACGCCGACAACCCGACGATCGAGATCAACATCGTCGGGTTTCGCGTCTCCGAGGTTCCTGAGCCCGCTACCGTCGGGTTGTTGGCTTTGGGCGGTGTGATGCTGCGAAGGCGTAGACGGCTTGGATAGATTCCCTTTGTCCTTTGTCTCTTTTACCCTTTCTCTTTCGCCCGCCGACGCCGGGATCGGCCGTGACGGGTGAGCAGTGGAAGAACTGCTGGCCGCCTCCGTCGCCGATAGGCAAAGCGACTTTCAAAGCGGCAGGTAAAGAACCCGGTTTACGCTCAAGGAAGACGGCCTTCGCGGCTCATGCGCGTCGCAAACGGGGATGCCCCCGCGTCGCTGCGCAAACGCTCGAACGCCTCGTCGTCGCGGCGGATCTGATCGTCGAACTCCGACTGATGATCGTAGTAGAACGCGAGGGCGGCATGAATCTGCGCCGGGGTCAGCCGCCTGTAATGCTGGACGTAGATTTCCTCCGCCGTCCAGCCATACGCGGTGTGTTCGATGGCTAGCTGTTCGACACGGAACGGCGTCCCGTCCACGCAGGCGCGGCCCTGATCGTCGATCACAATATGCGCGGTCGCGGCGGCGGAGGATAGCATCTGAAAACTCCTACGATTCCTGCCGACGATTTTATCAGGCGGCACCGGACCCAAGCAAGTCGCACGCGCGTTTTCTTCGATGGGTATAACTCAGATCACGACGTAATCGATTCCGACTGAGGCCGCATCGCTTCCTGCGGCGTCATTGTCCTCGTTGATGGCCCTGAGAGCAGTGGCACATTCCTCTCATTTCACCGCGGCGGGGGCCGTGGCCGGCTGCGTGGCCGCGGGGCGGGCGGCGATCTCCACGGTCACCGGCACCGGCGGCAGCTCGTAGGCATTGCTCGCGCGGTTGGCGGGCATGGGCGTCGAGGCCCGCAGGGTCGCTTCAATCACACCCGGCGTGGTGGCCGGATCGGCATTGATATTGATGACGAACGTGGACTCGCCCGCGTGCACGGTTACGGGATAGGCCCGCACATTCGCGGGCAGGCCGTCCAGGCGGATATTCACATCCGCGTCGAACGGCGGCACGCGACTCACCATGCCGACCAGGCGCGTGAACTCGTCGGCGTGGATTTTGGCCGGCTTGTCCAGCACGCGGGCGGAGAACGGCCGCTTCACTTCGACCGTTACCGGCTGGCAGAGCACCTGGATGTCCTCGCCTTCCACCTTGAGGTTGCCTGCGAGGACGATGTCGTAAACGCCGGGGATGGGCAGCGGGTCGTTGGCGGTGCAGGAGAAGTTGATGACGCCTTCGGCGGCCTTGGCGGCGATCTTGCCGCCGATCTGGAGCGGGGCACCGCCCGGCGCCGCCTGGTATTTGAAGGGGGCCATGGGAATTTCCGCATCGGCGCCGGCGTCGCGGCGTACTTTCATGGTGACGGGTACGGTCTGGCCGTGAGCGAGGACGATGTGCCGCTTTTCCGGGGTGATCGAGACCGGCAGCCGGCGTGTGACCGCGGCGGGCAGATCGATCTGCGGCGCATTGGGCGAAGGGACGTTCACGGAGACCGCCCGCCGTTCCCAGGGTTGGGCCGCCGGTCCGGCCTGGCCAAAGATGGACAACTCGAACGCCTCATTCGGCGCCTCGTTCCGCGCTGAGAGGAGGAGGATGCCTTCGTTGCTGTCACCGTCGATGGAGCCGCCCTCGGCGGTCAGGCCGTGGAACGAGCGCGGGATTCGCAGTTGGACCGGCCCTTTATAGTCCATGCGATCGACGGCGACGCGGACGATGGCCACGCCGTTGCGCGGGATGTTCACGCGGTCATCCAGCGCGCGGAGCGAGAAATCCGGCTCGCGCAGCCTGGTCCGCAGGCGGTATCCATAGGCCGGTCCGCCGTGGCCCTGGAGGTCTTCGACGGTCAGGAAGATTCGCCGCAGACCACCGGGCACGTCGAACCCCAGCTTCGGATCCAGCCCGTTGAACGGCGGGCGCACCGGGCCGCCGTTGGGGATATCCTTGGTGATCATGTTGATGACGCCGCCGCCGTCGTCGGCCATCGCCAGGCGGTGATTGGCTTCGTCGTAGACGGTGAGCACGCCGTCGAGCTGCGAGCTGCCCAGTTCGGCAGCCTCGACCTCGAACAGCCACTTCTGGCCGGGCGTCACGTTGAGCACGTACTGATCGACCTCGCCGGGCTTGCTGATCCGGCCGTTGACGAACACGCCGGGTTCGAGGGCGAACGCTCCGCCCGAGCTTGGCTCGATCAGCTCTCGTTCGTCGCTGACGGCGAATCGCATCGGCACAGCCGCCGCATCGGGTGAAAACGACACCGTCCGCCAGGCGGCCAGCGGCGAGTTCATCGGCAGCAGGGCGGCTTCGATGGGACTGTCCAGGTTGCCGCCGACGAGTTGGACGCTGACCTTGCCGTCGCGCGGCCCGCCCAGCGGGAAGATGCCGTCGCCGTATTGCGCCCGGCCGATCTTGAGGCGATATTGCGCGCCGGGCGGTGCGCCGAACTTGGCGTCATGCACCTGGACGAAATAATCGCCCGCGGCGGGCAGGACGGCGTCGAGCCGCGAGTCCATGCCCAGCCCCGGAGCGTCGTCGTTGGCGGCGATCTGCTGGCCGCGGGCGTCGAGCAGCTCGATGGCGGAGTCCACGCCCATTCCGAGCCGGGCCGACTCGACCTCCAGCATCAACCGCTGGCCGGCCACGCCGGTGAACTTGAAGTAGTCGCGATCGGACGGCGTCAGCGTGGCGTTCACCACCACCGGGATCTTGAGCGGCTGGGCAGTCTCAATGCTGTCGTTCGGGTCCTTCTCGGCCTCGTTGGGCCAGGGGCTGACACTGAACAGGACGCGGTTGGTGATGCCCGAGGGGGTGTGCACGCTGATGGGATAGATGCCGGCGGGCATGTCGTCGTCGATGCGGATGTTGAAAACGATGGGGCTGACCGCCCCGGCCGGGCGCGACGCGGGAACCTGAAGCGTGAACTTGCCGCGGATGGGGGTGATCAATTCGGCGTCATGGTTCAGGCGGGCGCCGTGGACGCCGATGCCGGTTTCAACGCCACGCTGGGCGCCGGGCGGGCTGATCCCGTGCAGATCGGGCGGAAGGGCCTGCGCCGACGCGGCGATCGCACCGACGATCAATCCGATACATTTCAACACTTGTTGAACTCCTGAAATCTTGAAACGAGCTTTCATCACTTCACTGCGCTGTGCAAAAAAGCAATTAGCTCATTGATATAACGTCCTTCGTCCAAACCTTGCTCCCGCACGTACTGCGTACCTATCGACTCGCTCTCCAGCAATGCCCATACAATGTGCTCGGTCCCCACATAACCCGATAGATAAGAATCCGTTGCCTCTTCTGAACGCTTCAGCGCTAGCGCCACGACAGACAGGCAGGCCGAAGTCCAAGTCGCACACCGATAACCCGGTCGATCATCTTTGGCGGCGGGTAGGGCCTCTGCTATCGATTGCCGCAATCGCTCCAAGTCCATCCCACAACGTTCCAGCGTCGTCAGCCCCACACCTTTGTCAGTAGCAAATAGACCGAGCCACAAATGGTCAAGACACAGCTTTTCGTGTCGCTTTTCGTTGCAAATCACTGCGGCCTGTCTGATGACGCACTTTGCTCGGTCGGTAAATCGAGCTTGCGCCCAATCAAGACCCGGTCCGCAGGCCGTCATCGTGCCGCCACCTTCTTCTCCTTCACCGGCACCGGCACGAACGCCTTCACCAGCTTCTGCCCCGCGATGTCGAACAGCCGCACCTGACCGTCGAAGCCGCCGGTCGCCAGTTGCTTGCCGTCGGCGCTGAACGCGACCGCGAACACGCTGCCGTTGTGCCCGCCCAGCAGCGCCACCCGCATGGTGTCGGCCACGTTGTACACGCGAGCCTCGCCGCCGAAGCTGCCGGCCGCGATCCGCTGGCCATCCGGCGAAAACGCCACGCTGAACGTCGGGCCGGGCTGCTTCTCGAACTCGCGCAGCAGGTTGGTATCCAGATCGTTGACGCCGCGGGTCTGCGTGCGGTGCATCTTGTAGATCTTGGGGATGCCTTCGTCGCCGGCGGTCAGGTATTGATCCATCTTCGGATGCCGGACGACGCACTTGAGCGGCCCCTTGATCTTGCTCACGTCGTCCACCAGCGAGCCGGTGTCGGCCTCGCTCAGCTTGGAGGCCATGTCCCGGCTGACCGTCACCAAGAACTTGTTATCGACCGAAAACGTGGTGCCGAACACCCAGTCGGTGTGGTGCTTGAGGACCAGCAGTTCCTTGCCGGTGTCCAGCTCGAACGTGCGGGCGGTGTTGTCCGGGCAGCCGACGGCCAGCTTCTTGCCGTCCGGCGAGACGGATACCCCGTAGACCGAGTCGTAGCCGACGACAATCGACCGCCGCAGCTTTTTGGCCTCCAGCTCCCAGAGCTGAATCTCGCCGAACCGCCCCGGCGAGCCGCCCGCCGCGACCAGCAGCAGTTGTGGCACCGGCGTCTCGCCGGTGATTTGTGTGAACGTGATCGAGTTGATCCGCTGGCTGAGTCCGACCAGCCGCACCGGTCCCGACGGGTCGGAACTCCCGTCCGACTTGTGCAGCAGCACCTCGTGATACCCCGACACGGCCAGGAACTTCCCATCCGGCGAGTAAGCCAGCGCCGAAATCACTGGCGGCTCCTCGTACGTCGGCGGCGAATCCATCGTGTACGTCTGCTGCTTGGCCCCCGCGGGCGTATCGTCCGCCGCCCCCTCGGCAATCCACCGCCGGAACAGTTCGATCTGCTCGGCCGGCAGCGGATCCTGCCCCTTGGGCATCCGCGGCTCCTGCTTGCCGGTCAGGTACTGCACGACCAGGCTGTCATCGGGTTTCCCCGCCACAAACCCCGGCCCCTCATCCCCCCCCGCCTTGAACGCATCGTAAGAGGTGAGCACCAGCTTCCCGCCCTGCTTGGCCGGCTGATGACACCCCTGACACGACCGCTGCACCACCGGCCAGACCTGCTTGAAGTAGCTCACCGGCCCAGCCGGCGCCGAGGTCACCGCCGGCTGAGAACCGAGCCCCGACCGTAAGGGAGCGGGTATCTGCCCCGCCGGTTTCGTTGCCGCCGCAGGCTTCGTCTCCGCGGCCGGTTTCGTCCCCGCCGGCGGATCAGCCGCCTGCAACACGCCACCCAATGCGAGAATTCCGCACACCGCACCCAAAACAGACGCTATTCGTCTCACGCTCGCCTCACTTGCCACAGGATATGGAATCGTCCGAACGGCCCTATCTTATGATACTGCGAACGGCTCGTGCCTCAAACCCTGTTCAAACAGTCGTTGGCGTTCCGCATTCGGGGCATGTGCCGGTCATGTTGCCGGTCAGGTCGTAGCCGCAGCGGACACAAAGCCCCATCTGCCGCCGCAACCCGCTGTACCGCAGACGGGACCAGATCCGAACCAGGCCATGTCCACCGAAAAATAGCGCGGTTCCAACGAGCAAATAGAGCAGAGATCCAACAAGGTCATATTTGAACTCGTCCCAAAAATAATCCCAGCGGATGCCAATCTGGCTGAGCGTCAACCAAAAGGTGCAACCCACCAGGGCGAGATTGCGCAGGCCGAAAATGAAGAGAACCAAACCAATCGAAGAATAGACGAAGGCATGCCCAGCCAAGAATCGTTGGCGTGATTTTTCGCCGCTTTCCTCGGGAAACATCCTGAAAGCCAACTTGCGACTGCCCAGTATCAAGCCACAGCCGACTAGACAGTAGAGCAGGAGTGGGAACGTCCGAATGACACCGCCCCAGAATGCACCAAGAGGCGAGTACTTATAATATCGTATGCCAAACTGTCGCGACCACCACTCGTTATGTATGTACTCTCCAAGCGTCCAAGCGAGATTGCTCATCACGGGGATTGATTGAATCAGTGCGCAGATACCGATCGAGATGAACGTTAGCCGAGCAATGTCGCGGTTGGACATGACCGCTGATGATAACAGCAGTTGGAGGTAACGCACAAACGCGCGGATCAGCGCTTGTTGGTGCGACGCGCGGTTCGGCGACGGGCGGATCGTACCTTGCTGCTGCGCGTCGATTTCGGATCGAAGCTCCGCGCGAGGCTTTCCGCATCCATGCCCCGCACGTCCACAACGGCAACGATGGGCTTGCCGCGCGAGGTGATGATCAGCGGTTTACCGTCCCACTGCCGAGCGAACGCACCCAGCGGCATCGTGGCTTTTGATAGTTCCAGCGTTTTCATGGTGACACTACCTCTTGTATTCATCCTACGTCCGCTTGAACTGCTGTTCCAGGTCGCGGAGCGTGAGGCAGAGCGACGTGGGCCGGCCGTGGGGGCAGTTGCTGGAGCGTTCGACGCGGTGGCGCTGGGCGAGCAACGCGCGGATCACCGCTTGCGGGCGCGGCCGGAGCTTCGCCGCCGGCCGGATCGCACTTTGCTGCTGCGCGTCGATTTCTTTCGACTCTTTGCCGGAATTCCCAACCGGCGGCGCATCTCCTCCATTGAGATGCCTCCTTCCCTTGCCAGTCGTTCCCGTGACCGTTTCAGAATGGCGAGGAACTTCGGATTGGTGCTCAGACTGAGCGATTCCTCGTCCATGTCGCGGATGTCCACGATCGCGACCAGCGGCTTGCCGCGGGAGGTGATGATAAGCGGCGTTCCGCTCGCCCGCCGGGCGTACTCGACGAGAGATACTCGTGCTGTTGTGATCTCAACGCTTTTCAAGCTTGATCTCCTCACCGCCGACAAACACACGATCACGGACCTTCCGCCCGACCGCAATGACGTACACTGTCCGCTCGGGTTCATCCTCTACATCATAGTATAGCGTCTCGTCTACGTCCGCTTGAACTGTCGCTCCAGATCGCGAAGCGTGAGGCGCAGGGACGTGGGCCGGCCGTGGGGGCAGTTGCTGGAGCGCTCGACGCGGTGGCGCTGGGCGAGCAGGGCGCGGATCTCGCCGTCGGTGAGCGTGTCGCCGGCTTTCACCGCCGCCTTGCAGGCCATCATGCTGAGCAGGTCGTTGATCAGCAGTTCGGTCGAGGCCGGGGCCGACCGCATCGCCAGCCGGTCGAGCAGGTCGCGCAGGAACTCGAGCAGACGGTCCTCGCGCAGCAGCGTGGGGGCCGCGTGCACGGCGATCGTGCCGGCGCCGTACGGCGTGAGCTCGAAGCCCAGCCGCCCCAGCGTGTCGGCGTACGTCTCGATGACCGCCACGTGATCGGCGGACACGTCCAGCGTCTCGGGGATGAGCATCCGCTGCGACTCCAGCGGGCCGCGGGCGATCCGCTCGGCGAGCTGCTCGAACAGGATGCGCTCGTGCAGCGCGTGCTGGTCGATGATGACCATGCCGTCGGCGGTTTCCGCGACCAGGTACGTGCGGTGCAGTTGGATGGCGTGATCGGAGGTGAGATCGGCGGCCGGCTCCATGCGCGGCAACGTCATCCCGTCCAGCGCACGATCGGCGGCGAGTGCCGATGCCGGCTGGTGAAACGAGGGCGCGGCGGCGTCATCCGGCGATGCGCCCGGCTGCGGTGTCGTCTGCGGCCCGCCGCGGAAGCCACCCGGTGATGCAGCAGCGGGAGCAACCGTCATCTGCTGAGCGCGCTTGAAATACTCGGCGATGGACGCGCGGATCTGCCGCCGGCGGATCTCGGCCGCATCGTCGTCGCCCGCCGATGCGTCGGCGGGTGCGACCGCGGCGCCCAGCCGCCCGCCGGCATCGAACCGCACCGCCCGCGAATCGCCCGGCTCGGCGCCCAAGATCTCCGGGATGGGGACGAGCGTCCGCCCCGCTGTTTGCAGTGTCGGCGTCAGGTCGGCGTTCAGGAACCGGTCCCGCATCGCCGACAGCACCTGCGAATAGAGCATATTAGAGTCGCGCCAGCGGACCTCGATCTTGGTGGGGTGCACGTTCACGTCCACGGCGGCCGGGTCGATGTGCAGGCCCAGGAAGATCACCGGATGGCGGTTGGCTTCCATCAGGCCGCGGTAGGCCTCGCGCAGGGCATGCCCGATGAAGCGGTCGCGGATAAACCGCCCGTTGAGGAAGATGTACTGCCACTTGGCCGACGAGCGGCTGTCCACCGGCGATGAGACGTAGCCGCTGATGGCCAGGCCGCGTTCGGAGCGGCTGATGTCCAGCAGCGCGTCCGCCAGCTCCTTGCCGTAGAAATCCGCGATCCGCGGCCGCATGCCCTCCGCCGGCCGCAGGTGATGCACCAGCCGGTTGTTGTGCGTGAGCCGGAACTCCACCTGCGGGGCGACCAGGGCGATGCGGGCGAGCTGCTCGGTGATGTGGCCCATCTCCGTCTGGGCGGTGCGGAGGAACTTCTGCCGGGCGGGTACGTTGAAGAACAACTCGCGGACCTCGACGGTGGTGCCCGGCGGGCCGGCCGCCGCCGTCGCGGGCTCGATTCGTTCGCCGGTCACTTGAACGGAATATGCTTCGTCGGAATCGGTCTGCCGCGACGTGACGCGAAGCTGCGACACCGCCCCGATGCTGGGCAGCGCCTCGCCGCGGAAGCCCATCGTGCGGATGCTGAACAGATCCTCTTCGCTCTGTATTTTGCTGGTAGCGTGCGGCCGGACGCAAAGCGCCAGGTCCTCGGCATCCATCCCCCCGCCGTCATCCACCACGCGGATCAGCCGCCGCCCGCCGTCCTCGATGGCGATCTCGATCCGCCGCGCGCCGGAATCGAGGCTGTTCTCCACCAGCTCCTTCACCACGCTGGCCGGCCGCTCGATGACCTCGCCCGCGGCTATCTTGTTCACCAGCAGATCGGAGAGGACGTGTATCCGGGGCATGAGCGCATCCATTCGCAACCGGGGACCTGTGCAACCGCACCGGCGTCGAGTATAATCCCCTGCGACGACACGGGTCAAACCGCAAGCCCAGGGCGCTGGCGCTCTGGGCTTTCTTATCAGCGTTTCACAGCGAAGGACGGCCAGTGACCAACACGGACATTCGCAACGTAGCCATCATCGCCCACGTCGATCACGGCAAGACGACGCTGGTGGACCAGATGCTGCGCCAGTGCGGGCAGTTCCGCGACTCGCAGCTCAAGGGCGACCGCATCCTCGACTCCAACGACCTGGAGCGCGAGCGCGGCATCACCATTCTCGCGAAGAACATCGCCATCACCTACAACGGCACGAAGATCAATCTGATCGACACGCCCGGCCACGCCGACTTCGGCGGCGAGGTGGAACGCGTGCTCAAGATGGCCGACGGCTGCCTGCTGCTGGTGGATGCGTTCGAGGGGCCGATGCCGCAGACGCGATTCGTGCTGCGGAAAGCGTTCGAGTACGGACTGCGCCCCATCGTGGTGATCAACAAGATCGATCGGCAGGACGCCCGGCCCGCCGAAGTGCTCGACGAGGTGATTGATCTGTTCATCGAGCTGGGCGTGGACGAGGAAGCGCTCGACTTCCCCACCATCTACTCCTCCGCCACGCAGGGCTACGCGTCGGTGGACCCGCAGCACCACCCCGACAACATCTTCGTGCTGTTTGAAAAGATCCTGGCTCACGTCCCGCCGCCCGAGGCCAATCCCGACGCGCCGGTGCAGATGCTCATCACCACGCTCGACTACAACGACTACGTCGGCCGCATCGGCATCGGCCGCGTGTTCGCCGGCACGCTGCGGGCGGGCAAAAACGTCACCGTCATCCGCCGCGACGGCACGCAATCGGTCGAGCCGGTCGCCGAGCTGTACGTGTTCGACGGCCTCGGCCGCCGCAGAGTGGACGAGGTGCAGGCCGGCGACATCTGCGCCGTCGTCGGCCTCGAATCCGCCGACATCGGCAACACGCTGGCCGACCCCGACCGGCCCGAGCCGCTGCCCATCATCCGCATCGACGAACCCACGCTGCACATGACCTTCCGCGTCAACGACTCGCCGTTCGTCGGCCGGTCCGGCAAGTTCCTCACCAGCCGCCATCTCCGCGACCGCCTCGAACGCGAGCTTCAGAAGAACGTCGCCCTCCGCGTCGAGCCCGGCCACACGCCCGAGGAGTTCCACGTCTCCGGCCGCGGCCTGCTGCATTTGTCCGTGCTCATCGAGAACATGCGCCGCGAAGGCTACGAGCTGGCCGTCGGCAAGCCCAAGGTGATCTACCGCGAGTTGAACGCCAGGAAGACCGAGCCGATCGAGTTCTGCACCATCGACGTGCCCGCCCAGCACGTCGGATCGGTCATGGAGTTGCTCGGCAACCGCCGCGGCATCTGCACGCGAATGGACACCAAGGGCGAATACTCGCACATGGAGTTCACCGTCCCCGCCCGCGGCCTCATCGGCCTGCGCAACCGCCTGCTCACCGGCACCAACGGCACCGCCATCTGTCACCACAACTTCTACGAATACGAATACCTCCGCGGCAGCATCCCCGGCCGCAGCAACGGCGTGCTCATCGCCAGCGACCCCGGCCCGGTTACGCCCTACGCCCTCGACGCCCTCTCCGACCGCGGCATCTTCTTCGTGAAGGCGACCGACCCGGTCTACGTCGGCCAGATTGTGGGTGAGCACTGCCGCGAGAACGACATCGAAGTGAACGTCGCGCGTTTGAAGAAGCTGACCAACATGCGCGCCGCGAGCGCCGACAAGACGGTCGTGCTCCGCCCCCCGCGCGAGTTGACGCTGGAGATCGCGTTGGAGTTCATTGAAGACGACGAGCTGGTAGAAGCCACCCCCGACGCCATCCGCCTCCGCAAGCGCATCCTCACCGAAGCCGACCGCCGCCGAGCCGACCGCTCGGCACGGGCGTGAACGCACTTCGCGCTGCCCCGCCTCCCGCGTAAGCTGTCGTGATGGCGCGAGAGGATCTTGCTGGTGTCCCTGACCGTGGCGCACTGCGACGTTTGCCCTCCGGATTCATTATCACACGGGCGGTGAAGCACGAACCCATTGATCTGGATCGTCTTTCCGCTGATGAGTTGAAGCGTCAGACCGATAAGGTAAGAGGCAGCAAGTTCACGTCTGCCTGGAGCCTGAGGAGACTGGTGGACTGGATCGAACGGCAAACTGTCGAGCAGCAGCTTCCTTTCGGCAAGCCTGCCCTGCGGAAGGTTCGGTTCAAGCAGGTTGTCGGTTACTCTCTGGGCAAAAAGGTGTATACTATAGCGATCAGGAGCGATGGACGTCATGTCCACGCCTACCCGGATAAGGATTCATGATGACGACGCACCAGTCAGACCGTATTGTCGATCCGCCTTTCGTGGACCATCTCTGGTTCGACGACGCTTCGAACAGCTTCGTCGTCACGTTTGTGCCTGATGAAGGCGTGTCGAACGAGGCGACAGAAGTGGTTCATGTCCACGCCGACAGCTCCGAGGGGCGCCTCATTGCTGCTCATTTTGCAAAACTCAAGCAGCTTCTTTATCCGTCCATCGTGCGGATCGGTCACTGCGGCGGGGATGATTTTATCTTCCACCTGGACCGGGGTGAGCCTTTCAAGCTGTCCAGCGCGCAGGGGTCAGCCGAACTCGGCTCGGCGGTCCATGATGAACTCAATCAGATCGCACAGGCCGCTCAATGCGCGTTTCAGATCCAATCCCTCGAACCCCGGGCCAAGTAGAACATGAGCCGATCAGAAACCTCTGATCACTCCAGCGACGAACAGCTCATAGACCCGCCGCTCCTGGATTTCCTGTATTACGAACCCGAACTGACGGCGTTTGTGGTGGCCTTCATCCCGAGCGACGAAGTTTCGGTAAACGAAAAGGAAAGCGTGAACATCCCGCTCGATTCTGCCGAGGGGCGACAGATCGGCGCGCAGCTTTTCCTGTTAAGTCAGCTTCTCGGCCAAGGCGCGGTGGTTACCCGCATCATCCACGGCGGCGGCGGCAACTACGGCTTTCACTTCGCCAACGGCGCTTACGTCGAACTGGCCGAGGACGAATCGGATTCAATGCATACGCAACAGGCTCATGATGCCGTGCGCCGCATCGCACAATCCGCCGAGCTGGCGTTCAAGGTCACACAGCTTTCGAATCGCCACGCCTGACCCTCGCACGAGCTGACGCTGGAGATCGCGTTGGAGTTCATCGAAGACGACGAGCTGGTCGAAGCCACCCCCGACGCCATCCGCCTCCGCAAGCGCATCCTCACCGAAGCCGACCGCCGCCGAGCCGACCGCTCCGCCCGAGCATGAACAGGCTTTCCTCGAGGAGTTGGCTCGGCAGCCCCGACAAGTGGAAACGGATGGAAACGTCTGCGAGCGGCCGCTCTTCAGACTCGAAGGCCCCACCCGTCTAGTACCAAATTGGCGGCGAAAAAGAACCTGCTCCTTCTAACAGCCTGTCTTATCGTCGACCTGATTTCGCGTGCTTGAGGGATAGATACAAGCGTTGATACTTGTCGAGACGTTTACCGAATTGATCTTCGGAGTAAGAATAACCCTGCACAGTGCGACACTTGCTGAGCAAGCGCCTCACGAAATCTTCCGGAAGAAGAAGGATGAGGACATGTTTATTGTGGAAGAATTCTCGTACCCAGCCGAGTTCTGTTTCTAAGATGACTGTGTATCGCATCCGCTTGTTCCTCTCTATCTTCTTAGCCAATAAAGACCGGACGGCACCAACATGAGATCACGTTGTTGATACGGCATCGTTCCAGACCCGATCATCGATCTCGTTGTCCCAAAAGCTCAACGCCGACTCGCTGGCAGGAGCCAGATCGCTCATATCGTCCTCGATGGGTCGAACGATCACTTCGACTGTCTGGCCCTCGCTGTAGGGCAATTCTTTAAGGTGGAGAGTGCCTGCCGGTTGGACCTTCCTGGTAACTGGTAATACGGAGGGAAGACATCAGAAGCTCCTTCGTGCCATGATCTGCTGGTGCATTATACCAGTCCGCGTCCAGTCCTGGGAATCAGTGGGATAGCTCTCCCCGCCGAACGCACGCGCTCATAGACCTCGGCGGCGTTGTAGCTGCTGCGGACGAAGGGGCCGGACGCGACGCCGGGGAAGCCCATTTCGCGGGCGGTTTCGGCGAGCGCGTCGAATTCCTCCGGCGTGTAGAAGCGCGCGATGGGGGCGTGTTGCGGCGTCGGCTGGAGGTACTGGCCTATCGTAATCACATCGCAGGCGACGCCGCGCAGATCGGCCATCGCTTGATGAACTTCGTCGATGGACTCGCCGAGTCCGACCATCAGACCGCTCTTGGTCGGCATGGCGGGGCGGAACTGTTTGGCCAACCGCAGCACTTCGAGCGAACGGTGGTATCGTGCCTGCGGGCGGACGGTTGGCGTGAGCCGCTCGACAGTTTCGAGATTGTGATTGAACACGTCCGGCTCGGCATCCAGCACGGTCCGGATACATTCCGGCCGGGCGTGAAAATCGGCGGGTAGAACTTCAATCGTCGCCAGCGGCATGCGCCGGCGCACCGCGCGGATGCACGCGGCGAACTGCGCAGCGCCCTCATCCTCCAGATCGTCGCGCGCGACCGCGGTAATGACCACGTGCATCAACCCCAGTTCGACCACCGCCTCGGCGAGCCGCTCCGGCTCGTCGGCCGCAGGCGGATCGGGCCGGGCCGTGGTCACCGAGCAGTAGTGGCAGCGCCGCGTGCAGCGATCGCCCAGAATCATGAACGTGGCCGTCTTTTTGGACCAGCACTCGGTGAGGTTCGGGCAGCGGGCCTCCTCGCAGACGGTGGCGACGCCGCTGGCCGCCACCACCCGGCGCGTGGTCGCCATCACGCCGGTCGGCATCGGCCGCCGCAACCACGGCGGCAATCGCCGACCGCGGGCGGGCGAAGGTGAGGAAATGATCGGAAGCGACGTCAAGGCAAAGCTCGAACGGACCACAGAATGACCACAATGTCTGCTGCCCCATTATACATTGAAAATGAACCCAAATCAGACTTCTGCCCGCAGCTCTTCCACGCACGCCGCCAAACGCCGGTCGGCGGCTTCCGCGGCATTCAGCGAGGACAGCAAACGCTCGCGGCCCTGTCGCGAAGTGAACAGCGAACGGACCATTTCTTCGTTGCGCGATTCGCCGAGCCATTGGGCGATCGATTGGCAACACTCAATCGCCGATTCCAGCACATTCCGCCGTTCGGGACCGATCACAGGCTGCATTCGCTGTAGAAATCGAGCAGCGGATAGACGAGCACAGGCAATGAATTCCGCGTTCTGACGGTGATCGTTCCACGCGGGACCGTCGGCGGACTCGCGGACTTCATCGTACTGCAACCAATGCCCCCATCTGTCGATGGCCGCCGGACCCGTGATGATCCGCGGCGGCGGAGCTCCGGGCACAACGGAGGTGAAGGGTGCGCGGTTCATGTATGCATCCGCATGCTTCATGGCGGCGGCGAACAATTCCGATGCCGGCGGAAACCGCGGCTCGTAGCGCTCCACGACGTAGCACTGTAATGCCGGCTCGCTCAACCGCTGCCGCTCGCCCTGCGACCACATGGTTGTCCCGTCGAAGTCCTCGTCCGCCGTCGCCGTGATCACGCCCCAGAACGGCCAGCGAAATTCCGGCCAGCCCTGCCACGCCAGCACCGGCTGCTGGTTGTCCAGCGCCGCCCGAATCAGCGGTTTGTAACTGAGCAGCCAGTGTTGCGCAAACTCCTCCGCCGAAAGCATGTCCACCGCCACGTCCGGCGGATGCAGGTCGCGCAGCTCGAAGCCGAATAGCTTCGCCGCCGGTTCGAGAAAGGCATCGCGGCCGAACGTCGTCCACCAGCCGGGCGCCGACTCGGTCAGTGTCGATACGGCCGCGAATGAAACGCCCAGAGTGGCACAAAGGTCGTCGTAATCGAGTTCCTCTCCCTCCGCCGCGGCCGTCGCCCGCAAGGCCAGCGCCAGCGATTCGTATTCCTCCGGCCCCTCGCGGATGACAATTCGTTCCAGCTTCATGGCGAAATTGAACACGCCGGCACGCCGATTCGCAAGTTGCGCAGCTTGCGACGTAGTCCAACCGTGATGCGGGTCGATTGCACACCCCCGTGCTCTCATCTACAATTCGCTCATTCATTCGGGGTCTTGACCATGCCCATCGAACGACGGACTCTGCTCAAGCGTGCGGTCGGCGGCGTCAACGCACTCATCGGCGTCATCGTGGCGGTACCCGCGGTTCGATATCTGTTCGACCCGGTGTGGAAGGCGCGCAAGGACGCAGCCTTTATCCGCGTGCTCCCGCTCTCCGCGCTGACGCCGGACCAACCCGCGCGCGTGAACGTGATCGCCGAGCGGCAGGACGCCTACACGCATTATCCGCCGGGGGCGATCGGCAATGTCTTCCTGATTCGCGAGGACAAAGGCGGCGAGCCGGCGGTACGCTGCCTCCAGGTGATCTGCCCGCATCTCGGCTGCGCGATCGAGTACCTCTCGGATCGTGCGGAAGGCTCGTTCGGCTGCCCGTGTCATGCGAGTGATTTCGACAAGGCCGGTCGGCGAAGGGCCGGACCCGCTCCCCGCAACATGGACTCACTCGAGTGCCGCATCACCGGGCCCGACGCCACCGGCCAGCACTGGGTCGAAGTCAAGTATCAGGAGTTCCAGACCGGCATCGCCGAGAAACATCTGAGAACGTGAACAATCCGCAGATGTCGCAGATGGGCGCAGATGAATTCTCCTACGGAATGATGCACGGTCGGGTGGCGCCGACAAGTCGAAAAATTTTATGAGGGAGCCAGGAAAACAGGAAGGAAACCGGAAGAAAACCTGGAATTCATTTCTATTTCCTATTCCTGCCTTCCTGGGTTCCTTAATTTGAAATTCTTCGCTCCGTGTCTCCGTGCCTCCGTGGTGAACACGTATGGCGTTGACGTTCGGTGAGTTCGAGCTGGAGGTAATCAGTGGGGGCCGGTTCCGGCTGGATGGCGGCGGCATGTTCGGCGTGGTGCCGAAGGTCCTGTGGCAGAAGAAGTCGCCACCGGATGAGCGGAACCGCATCCTGATGGATACGAACTGCCTGCTGATCCGCGGCCCAGCCGGCAACGTTATCATCGACAGCGGTTACGGCTCGAAGAATTCGCCACGCGATCGGGAGTTTTTTTCACTGGAAGAAGGCCTTCCGCTGCTCGCGAATCTGGCCAAAGCGGGAATGAAACCAGATCAAATTGACTGCGTGATCCTGACGCATCTGCACTTCGATCACGCGGGCGGATGCACGGTGGAGGAGAACGGCAAGCTCAGATTGACATTCCCGAAAGCGCGACACGTCGTTCAGCGGGCGGAGTGGGAGGATGCGACGGGTCGCCTGCCGGAGCTGCGCGGATCGTATTTCGAGCGCGATTTTTTGCCGTTGCAGGAAGCGGGACGGATCGAACTGATTGAGGGAGATGCCGGGATATTGCCGGGAATATCGGTGCGCGTGACCGGCGGGCATACGCGCGGGCATCAGGTGGTGCTGCTCGAATCGCAGGGACGGCGGGCGATCTGTCCGGCGGATCTGTGTCCGACGTCGGCACACCTGAAGACGTTCTGGACGATGGGCTACGATCAGTGCCTGGTGGAGTTGCGTCGCACCAAGGCCAAGTTGATCGGCCAGGCGGCGGACGAGGGCTGGCTGGTTGTGCTGAGTCATGATCCAAGTATTCGGGCGGCTTACGTCGGCCGGGACCCGGCGAATGAATTTGTGATTCGCGAGGTGGTGCCGGTCTAAAGAAAGTGACAATGTGAGAAAGTGAGAAAGTGAAAAAGGTGAGAAGGCGAAAAGGTGCGCAGGTGAGAAAGCGCTGATCCTCACTTTCACTGAGAAGGCGGGAAGGTGAGAGGTATCACTGGTCCTCACTTGCTAACTTTCTCACCTTCTCACTTTCGCACCTTCATGGAGATGAGCCGTGCGCGTTCAAGATCAAACATTTCTGGTGACAGGCGGTGCTTCGGGGCTGGGGGCGGCGACGGCCCGGCGGCTCGCGGCGGCGGGAGCCAGGGTGCTGATCGTTGATCGCGACAGCAGCGCCGGCGAAAAACTGGTGCGGGAAATCGGTGCGCCGGTGCGTTTTGTGCCCGCGGACGTCACGGACGAGCCGCAGATGCGAGCGGCTGTTGATGCCGCCGTCGCATTCAGCGATGGCACAGGGCTGCGCGGCCTGATCCATTGCGCGGGCATCGTCTGGGGCGAGAAGCTGCTCGGCCGGGATGGCCCGCATGCGCTGGACACGTTTGTCAGGGTGCTTCAGGTGAACCTGGTGGGCACATTCAATACATCACGCCTGGCGGCGGTGGCGATCGCGAAGGCGGCGCCTGATGATAACGGCGAGCGCGGCGTTATCATCCACACCTCCTCCGTCGCGGCGAGCGAGGGGCAGATCGGGCAGGCCGCGTACGCCGCATCGAAGGGCGGTGTCGCCGCGATGACCCTCCCGATGGCCCGCGAACTCGCCAAAAACGGCATCCGCGTGATGGCCATCGCGCCGGGCATGTTCGAGACGCCGATGGTGGCCGGTTTTCCCGAGCCGGTGCGCGAAAGCCTGATGAAGCAGGTGGTCTTTCCGCCGCGGCTGGGCAATCCCGACGAATTTGCCGCGCTGGTTCAGCACATCATCGAGAACCCCATGCTCAATGGATGCGTGGTGCGTCTGGATGGGGCAGTACGCCTTCCCGCGCGGTGAGAGTTATTCCAGGCCCAGGGATAGCGAATCTCAATTCTCCGTGCAGGATTACCCATTATGCCGGTAGATCGCCGACGTTCACGAGCGCAAGCACTGGAAGGATTACATGGACGCCTACGAGGACGCGATTCGACATACCGCCACAGAGGACTCGCCCTGGTACGTGGTGCCGGCGGACAACAAGTGGTTCACGCGCACGGTGGTGGCCGCCGCCATGATCGAGTCGCTGGCCGCTCTCGACCTGCGCTATCCG
>CAYLLT010000108.1:0-6972 GCA_964384465.1 uncultured Planctomycetales bacterium
GTATTGCTCGACGCTGCGCTCGACCTGCTGCACTTTGTCTCGCCCCTGTTCACAATACTCAGAGGCATTCTCGCGCAGTTGTCCGAGTTTCTCCTGAGCGGCATCCTTGGCGATTTCACCCATTTCCTGAAGGTCCTGAGTTACTTGACTCGCCTGTTTACCCAGCCGACCAACCGCGGATCGTTCAGGCCGCGCGCGATGGGCGGTAACGTTTCGTTTTGTATGGACAGCTCCATTGACGGTAGCCATAATATTCCTTTCATAAAAATGTGTGTAACCTCGTTTCGCGTCCTCTAATTATTCTCTGGCTTCACTTTGTCTCTTGCCTGATCGCCAAGTTCCGATGTCTTTTCCTTCACCTTCTCGACATCTTGTTTCGCTTTGTCCGGGTCCACTGTCAGGTTGACGTCAACCTTGTTGCTCCCGTCGTGATTGCGGCTCGACAGGTTGAGCCAGCCTCTGTAAAACCCGAATCCAACAAGGCAGAGCAACAGTACCACCAGCACCTTTTTCATGGTCAACTCCTTACTGATTCTTGGGCTTATCCTTATCCTTGTCCTTGTCTTTGTCCTTGTTTTTGGACTCGCCGCTGGACTGGTTGTTTGGCGCGCCTCTCGTTCTCGACTCCTGCACGGAAGTCGCAGCTCGGTTGGCAGTCGTTCTCGGTTTGGGCTCGATCTTGAGATCCCGTTTGGGAACCGGAGGTCTCGTCGGCGGGGCCTGGTCCTTAGCGAGCTGGTCAACCGACCTCGCCACAATTGGAGATCTGGGAAGTCTCACTTTGACGGGCGCGGCTTCCCTGGAGGGCTTGTCGGCTGACGTATTGGTCGCTCTCGTTTCCAGCTTCTGACGTTCTACGCTGAATTTCCGAACCTCTTGCCCACGCTGGATAATGTCTTTTCTCTCGTCTTTGTCCAGCGCCTGGAGTCGCATCGGCGTGTCTGTTCGCTTCGCCAGGCGGTCGAGTGACGTGGCAAACACACGCCTTCTTTCGCCGGAATCTACTTTCGTGGCGCTGAGTTGCAGTTGCAGCGCCAGTGTGCGCGGCGGCCGCGCTTCTACGTGTTCGCGACGATCGCGAAAATCGCCTTCAACGTGACGATCCCAGTCGTGGTCCTGCCGATGCTCCCAGCGTTGATGCGCATAAATCGGATCGTACCCGCGACGGCTGGATTGATACGAAAATGACGCGTAGAACCCCGCCTGGCGGTAGCCGGGGTCGTAGTAGTCACCGAAGTAATAATGCTGGTAGCGCGGCCGCACGAAAAGCTGGTCACTGAACACGGCCGAGTCGATTACAACAATCGGTGAGTAGGAGAAACCTCGCCGTCCATATACACCCGCATCGAAATGAACCGGCGCAAATAGAACGCCGCGACGGGCGACCGAGTAATCCCAATAACCGCTGACAAAGACGTAACCGCGGGGTGTACAGACGTAATGGGCAGGGATCCACGTCCAACTCGGCTGAACGGCCATCCAGTAGCCGGGGCGCCATGCGTAGCGGGTATGATTCCAAATCCAACAGCCGGGTATCCAACTTTGGTTTGGCGAAGGCTCGACGATGCTGGGACCGACTTCGAGCGTCTCCGGCGGCTCGGGCAGGTATTGAACCTCGCTGAGCTGGGCATTGGCCCAATATCCGCAAGTCCACTGGGACCCGTGCTCGGATCTTCCCCAATATCCGGACACCCACTGACGGCCCGGCGGTGGGGCGCGCCAAACGCCGCTGATCCAAAGATAATCATCCTGCTCGTCGTCCCACGCGGAGTAGCCCGGAATCCAGGCGATGTTATTCCCTTCCGGTCTTGCATCAGGCGGCACTTCCTCGATGGGAATCGGTGGCGCGTTCTGCACCATCACGCCCGGCTCGGGATCGTAACTAACGGTCTCAGCAAATGCTTCATGCACGGGACCGCGCGTGAGCACCTGCACTCCTACCTCGACATCGGTCCAGCTCCGCTCCGCGGCAACCGCCTTGTTCAGGACAAATCCTGTGCCAACAGCTACCAGTGCTGTGACCAAGCGTAATTGGGAAAAACGACGTACGATCATGATCTTACTCCTTTGACGCCGGTGACCAGGATATTTGTTTCGCGCGTTAACATAGGCGCTCGAGACACTGACTCACTTGGGATCGTCTAAACCCGCTCGGACTATTGATGTTCGCGTTGGCAACGTAACGGGCCTGTGTTCCAGGGGCCCGATGTCAGGCCATTTTCAATACTCTCACCGTCACATTGGCCACGCGAAGATCAATTGGAAAGTAACTCATCGACGGATTGAGGGTCCGCGAGCTGCTCCACAATCGGCTTATTATTGCAAAGAAACTTGCAGTCACTACTATTATTGCACCTAGTGCCCATCACCGCCGCCGCAATTGCAACCCCCAGGATCGCAAGAAAGGGTGAATACATTCTTCTCATGTGTTACTCCTTACAAGAAGTTGTTATTGATCGCGGCCAAATTACAAATCTCGCCGCAGCTTGCATTGGATTACGAATGGGCTCATCGCCGAACTTGTTGGCGACGCGGTCCATTCTCATCAGAATATTCCCCCCCCCGGGGGGGACCTCTGAGAAACTCGCTATGGCTGCTTCTTGAGCGTCAAGGTCGCATCGGTGCCCTTAATGCTCCTGACCATCCGGATCGTCTGGTCGTCAAGCCGCCGGATGGCGTAGCCGTAGCCTCTGCCCTGCTTGTCGACGAACGAGAGGTAGCCCTTACCGTCGTACTTCCAGGTGCCGAGGGACTGCTCTATATTTCCGTCGTAGTTGAGCTCGGCCGTGTAGCTGCCGTCATGCTGCAGGCGGATGTCCGCACTGACGAGCTTGCCGGACTGCTCGGCCGGCCGCAGCAGCTTGAACTGATCGCGGGCCATCTCGGGCTTCAATTCGTTGCCGCTCCATCGGCCGGCGAAGCTGGCGCAGCCGGACAAGCCGACCACGGCCCCCAGACACAGGAACCCACCGAACACCCGCTGCCAACCAACTCTGTGAATGACGTTCATGAGGTTTATCCTTTTCTTGTGCATGACTGCGTTTCGAGAGTGAGTAGGGCGGGTCGCGGCTGTCTGCGACCGGCCCTGCCTTCTGCGTTTAAAGCACTGGCCGACGTCCCTGGATGAGGCGGATCAGCACGACGATGATCGCCACCACCAAGAGAAGGTGGATAAACCCGCTGACTGTGTACGACGTGACCATTCCGAGTAACCACATCGCCAGGAGTATGACTGCAATAGCCCAGAGCATGGTAAGGTTCCTTTCTATAAGTGCTGCATCGTTCATCGCACGGCCCCGCTCGCCGGCGGGGCAATCGTGTTGACATAGTCGCAAGTCCAGCAAGCTACCGTGCATCGCGATCGCGTCGATCGTGGCCGGAATCCCTTTGCTGGTAATCATGCCGGTCGCGATCGTGTCGCTCCCCTCGCCGGTCGTCATCGTGCCGCTCGTACCGCTCGTACCGCTGCGGATAGCGGTCCGGGCCACGGTGGTAGTGCTCTCGACGATCTCCGCCGCATCCAGCCAATGCCATCAGCATTGCCGGAAGTAACGAAGCCGCGAATAGCGTTCTTATCCTGAGACAGTCCATGTCGGACTCCTGATGAAATCAGACGCTCTGTGTCGAACACAAGGCCCGATCGCTTCACGCACTCTTACAAAAAAGTGTGTTGACCGCAGCCAGATTACAATCTCGCCGCAACTTGCATTGGATTACGAATGGGCTCATCGCCGAACTTGTTAGCGACGCGGTCCATTGTCATCAGAATTCTCCCCCCAGGGGAACCTCCGGGAGACTCTCAGTACAACGGGCATTCCCGGAGGTTCGAGTGTTCATGATTTGTCGATTTGACCACCATCCCGTCATGGCGGGCGATCGACTACTGAGTGACAACTTTCACCATGAATTCAGTCGATGTCGGCTCCCCGGTTTCAGGTGTCCCCTTTACATAGACACGATACTCACCGAGGTTGGCGTCCTTGCTTGCCGTAATCCGGAGTTGCACTTCAGGTTGGTCGCTCCCTTTGACCAGAACGTGAGTCGGGTCGACACTGATACCCTTGGACGCTTTGATTTCCATCTTCACGTCCCGCTTGAAACTCTCGCCCCTGTGCAGTGAGACGGTCACGGTCTGGAGTTCGCCCTGTTTGACCTCTGTGGTGAAGCTCGGGACGCTGATCTTGAATCCCTCGTCCCTGGACATGCCTCCGCCTCGAGGGCTCTGACAGCCCAAAACAGCAGTCAAAGCCAGCGTCGTCACGATCGTCATTGCAGTTTTCATATTTTTCCTTTCGTAAAATGGATTTTGCTCAGGAACCGCCACCGGCATTTGCGTGGCGACGCCGTCATTTGGGACTGACGGTAATTTTGAACTCTGTTTCCGTCGGCTCCCCCTTGTCCGGAGTGCCTTTCACCATGATCTTGTGCTCGCCGATGGCGGCATCCTTGGCGACGGTGATCTTCAACTGAACGTCGCCTTTATCGCCCGGCTGCACAGCGGCGTCGTTGGGATCGACCTGGACACCGGCGGGCGCTTTCACTTCCAGCTTGACCCGCTGCTTGAATCCTTCGCCGCGTTCCACCGCCACCCGAACGGTTTGAAGCTCGCCCTGCTTGACGTCCGTGGCCGTGGCCGGGACGACGATCTTGAACGTATCGTTCCCGGCTCCGCCGCCCTCTTCGCTCTTCGTTTTGCAACCCGTGAGGGCTGCCGCCGCAATTAACGCTCCCACTAATACCTTGTTCATCTTGATGTTCCTTTCAGCTCGTCGGCTGTCAGATCAATTCTCACCGATGCACCTTTTTCGTTTAGCAGCCTTGTGGCGGAAGTGCTGCGGAGCAGCGTGGCACGGGCATCTTGCCCGTGAAAAAACGGCCTGGAAGGCCGCGCCACGACTTCTGCCACGGACTGTTAGGCCGTTTTCTTCCCCGGATCACGCGACAGCCGCGTCGGGGCTTCCCGTCGGCCTGTCTGGCTGCCAGCCGGCACGGGTTTTTTCCCACACTTCCAAACGTTGGACGGGAACATCTCTACTGGCCTCAAAGCCCAAGATGACTCTCCCGCCACTAATATCGAGCACCGTGACTTTGAGCAGGCGCTCAAAGCCGCCCGACCCTCCCACAACTACTGCTTCCCTGTGTTTCCTCGACAAGACCAGCATTGTAGAACCTCCGTTCTTATGACTGATCGCCTGATCCATTTCCGTTCCCGTTGCCTGCGGGTACGCTACCCGCGAGCAAGTACACCTGCACCACGGTGCCGGTGGTGAACGCCTGCACCACGGTGCCGGTGACCGGCTCAACTTCCGCGGTCGCTTCGCGCACCTCCAGCCCGGTGATTCGTTTGATCTCCCGCCGCAACGCGTCGGCGGAGTTGTTGAACAACTGTCGGTGAAACTCCTGCATCTGGGCGGCGCCTGCCGGGCTCTTGGCCAGGGCCTTCTCGGCCGGCGACAAGGCACCGTGCAGCGTGATGACCAGCGTGTTATCGCTCAGGACCACGGTCACCGACGTGGGCACGTGGCCCGTCCTCTGCTGCTCGAAAGCGCTCGCTGCTTCGGCGATCTGCTGCGCCATGGTCAATTTGGACTTGTCCATCGAGTTTCCATCGTCCGTGAACCGATCTTGGACCTGCTGCGCCATGGTTGAATTGGATTTGTTCATCAGATTCGTCCTTAAGAGGTTGGAATCATTGCGCGCCATCGAAAGCCAAAAAAAAGCCGACGTGGTGAAACACCCTGAGGTGTTCGACCACGTCGGCTTACTTTTCAACGGGCCCTCCGCCGAGGCGGATTGCCCTTCATCCAGTCATCCGACTTGGACTCAAGTTTATCAGAGCGAGTTCAAAGCACGTTCGCAAAGCACGTTCGCAAGAACTTCACTCGCACTAAAGCATACTACAGGGGAGTGTAGAAAGCAAGCGCTGCTCCCTGCTCGGGCACCACGGCAGCCACACTCCCATCTTCACGCCAGCCCGTAACCTCTGGGTACGGCCCGACTTTCAGCCATGCATGTCACCGGCAGGAAACTGACTTCCAGGACCTCGCGCAGCTTTCTAAGAGCGCTGTTCTGGACCTGCCGCACGCGCTCCTTGGTCACGCCAATCAGATCACCAATCTCCGCCAAAGTCGGATACCGCAAGTCAGGGAGAGCACTCTTCGGGCTGAATCGCGCGGTGATGACCGCCCGCTCGTTGGCGCTGAGTTCAGCACGGTTCGTCGCCAGTATCTCGCGGACTTCTTCCATGTACTTGGTTACGTCATTCTCACGCTTGCGCTCCAGGAAGTCACTTGGCTCCCTCGCGGGATCAGGACTGACGGGAAAGCGCGAATGGTACCGGCTGGTGAGGAAACCTACGCGAGCAAAGCTCTTGAGAACGGCACGGCAGGCGTAGGTGCTGAACTTAAAGCCCAGGGAACAATCGAACATGCGAACACAGCGAAGTAATGCCAGGCTCCCTTCGCTCAGCAGGTCATTGTGGTCCACACTGCTCCAACGGGATCTCCTGATCATCGCCAGGACCAGAGGTATGTTCGATTCAACGATTTGATTGCGGATGTCCATACCGCGGTGCACCCAGGCCAACAGCAGCCGGAGCTTGCCGATGGGCATGCGTTTGTCGCGGAACTGATCCAGAAGTTCAAATTGCCGCATCCGGGCATAATTGAATTGTTCGAAGATGAGGCGTTCCTGAGCTGTAATCAGGGTTCCTTGCAAAATCCTCCGCGCGGGCGGCATCCCGGCGAAACGCGTTGCCTTGGCGGCGAGCGATGCCGGGGCGCCGAAGAGAGCCGTCTCCGCGCCGGATTCGTGCAGACAAGGCGCGTCCATGTACTCGGCCGGCTCCAGCAGCACACGGGCAAGAAGCTCGCAGTCCGCCGCATCGAATTGTGTCCACTGGTCCGGCGTCGGCTGCCGAACACTCGGAATGAGCCGGTGTTGCCCGGCCCTCTGACCGGACTGAGTTGATGT
>CAYLLT010000108.1:6982-8587 GCA_964384465.1 uncultured Planctomycetales bacterium
ATCTACTCCTGACTTGAGCTTTGACCGCTCGTTGGCGATCCCGTTCCTGCCCATGCTAAATGTCGATTACTTGCCCACGCAAAGAAACACCTGCTTCGATTCAATGGCCTCGCACCAGCGTGGCCGGATCAGCGGTCAAGGTCATAGCGCAACCGCTCTGATCCCTGATGCGCACTTTGATCTGGCCTTTGCGCCGAAGAAGCTCCCGAACCCTCTCGGAGGCGATATACACGATTTCCCCCGTCACCTTGCGGTCGGCTCGAAAGAACCGTTGCTGCAAGCGTTTCTTGACCGGTCGGGAGGTGCGCCCTTTGTCATCGTCCCACTCGGACCACCCCGGCACGTCCATTGGCTCGGCGATCCATACCTTCGTGCCCGACGCAAAATGGCTGCTGTTACCGAAGGCCATCTCGATTCCTCCATGAGGGGACCAACGAAGTCTCGCTCCGTCAGCGTCATTATCGTGGCAATAAAAAAAGCCGACGTGGTGAAACACCCTGAGGTGTTCGACCACGTCGGCTTACTATTCAACGAGCCCTCCGCCGAGGCGGATTGCCCTTCATCCAGTCATCCGACGATTCATTTCATTCGCAGGGAGCCTGTTGAGCTCCATCTGGACCGCACTATAACAGGTTCCGACGGGAAAGCAAGCAGAATTCTGTTCCTCGCCTTTGCCTGTCGCTCAGATCCCCTGTAATATGCTTCGTGTGCTGCCCTTACGTTCAGGGGCGGCGGTCTCAGGTTTGCGAAAGGAGTTGCATGATCTTGGAGACCTCTATGAAAACACAGGGAGAAATCGAGTCGGCCATTTGCGAAGGGATGAGCCGCTTTGAACAGGAATACATGGGCCGCGGACCCAAGGACATTCACGCTCACCTGATCGGCGATCTTCTCCTGATTCGCCTTCAGGGCGTTTTGACCGCGGCCGAACAGCATCTGGTCAAGTCGCTCACCCCCGATAAGGGCAGAGACCTGCTCAAACAAGTGCGCATCCATCTGATCGAAACGGCCCGGCCGGTTATGGAAGCCTTGGTCCAGGAAACCACCGGCGTCAAACCGTTGAGCTTGCACCACGATATCAGCACCGTCACCGGGGAAGAGGTTGTGCTCTTCACCCTGGCCAATTCGCCCCTCTTTCGAGAGACGAAGAAAAAGTGAAGCTTCTGGATTGCGCGTGCTGTACTGATTTCCTCCCGTGCGCGACATGATTCGATGGGGTGCGATCGCGCCGGTTATACCCATTACGATTTGAGTCCGCGCTCGGGGGGCACCCTCGCATGCCCACGCGAACAGCCGTGGGCATGCCACCCTCGACCGGGCGCATTCCTCACATCGAGTGGTTCACGTTCAGGCGAACAAACGGGTGATCGGCTTGCCCAGGGCCAGCGGCATCGGGCGGTTGAGGGGATCGATGAGTTCGGTGGCCGGGTCGAGGCCGAGGGCGTGGTAGATAGTGGCGGCGATGTCCTCGGGCGTGATTGGGTCGGCGGCCGGGTACGCGGCGTGGCTGTCGCTGGCGCCGTGGATGGCCCCGCCGGTGATGCCGCCGCCTGCAAATAGAACTGTATAGCAGTGGGGCCAGTGGTCGCGGCCGCCCTTATCGGC
>CAYLLT010000108.1:8597-20679 GCA_964384465.1 uncultured Planctomycetales bacterium
TTGATCTTCGGCGTGCGGCCGAACTCGCCCATGGCGACGACCAGCGTGTCTTCGAGCAGGCCGCGCTGGTGCAGGTCCTCCAGCAGGGCGGAGAAGGCGCGGTCGGTCAGGGGCATCAGCGATTTCTTCATCAGCGGGAAGTGCTGGCGATGCGTGTCCCACGCCTGGCACAGCCGCCGGCCCGCACAAACGGTGACCAGCCGCACGCCGGCCTCGATCAGCCGGCGGGCCAGCAGCATGCACTGGCCGAGATGCGGCACGCCGCCGAACTCTCTGGCCAGCTTGGAGCGATCCGCCTGCCGGTCGAAGCCGTAGCGCTCGCGCACAGCATCCGGCTCGCGCGTCAGATCGAACGCCTCGCGAGCGCCCTTCGAGCTGAGCAGCTCGACGGCCCTTCGCTGATGATCGAGGAGGGTGTCGAGCACCGGGCTGCTGCCGAGCGTGCCGAGGGCGTGATCGACCTTCTGAAGGAGGGACCATCGACGGTTCAGCCGCTCGGTGGAGACGCCGGGGGTGAGCGAGAGGCCGCGTGGGATGTAGCCGGGCAGGCTGGGATCGCCGGCGACGTACGGGTCGTAATCGCCGCCGAGGAAGCCGGCGAACTGGCCGGGCAGATCGGCGTTGTTGTTGAACAGCACTTCGGGCAGATGGACGAAATCGGGGAGCGGGCCGCCGCTCGGACGCAGCTTGGCCAGCACGGAGCCGTACGTCGGGAACAGGCTCGGACTCGGCGCGAGTACGAGTTGGCCGCCCCCCTCGGGCGATCGGCCGGTCAGCGCGTAGTAGGCCCCCGCGTTGTGATCGATGACGGTGTGGTGCACGGAGCGGACGAGGGCGACGTGGTGCATCTGCGGGGCGAGCAGGGGCAGGTGTTCACACACTTGCAGACCGGGCACGGTGGTGGAGATCGGCTTGAACTCGCCGCGGTACTCGACCGGAGCCTCGGGCTTCATGTCCCACAGGTCCTGATGGGCCGGGCCGCCCTCCATAAAGAACAGAATGCAGGATTTTGCCCGCTTGCGTCCCGCCGGTTTGATCGCCTCCGCCTGCAAGAGCTTCGGCAGCGACAAACCGACCAGGCCGAGCCCGCCGAGGCGCAGGACTTCCCGCCGGCGGATGCCATCGCAGAGGGTCCTCGGCTGGCCGTTGATGCTGAACATGATGCTCATGTTAACCGAACTCCGCCGAAAAACAGAAAAACCGCCGATGGACGCCGATGAACGCAGATGAAGAAAATGCAGATGATGATAATAAATGGAAGCAAGGAGGATAGCCGTCCCGCCTGGCTTGGCTTCTTCATCAAAATCCGCGTTCATCCGCGTCCATCGGCGGTTTCACCACTGGCGGAATCGAGTTGTTGTTTGAGCAGGTCGAGTTCTCGGCGGAGGCGGAGTATTTCGTTTTTGAGGGCGGGGAGTTTCTGGATGAGGGCGAACTGGCGGCGGCAGTCCTTGATGAGGACGGCCGGGGCGCCGAGGACGGTGGTGCCGGCTTCGACGTTGTTGGTAACGCCGGCCTTGGCGCCGACGGTGGCGTTGTCGCCGATGGTGATGTGGCCGACGACGCCGGCCTGACCGGCCATGGTGACGTGCCGGCCGACATGGACCGAGCCGGCTACGCCCACTTGCGCGACGAAGAGGCAATCGGACCCGACCCGCGTGCCGTGCCCGATCGCGATGAGGTTGCTGAACTTCGAGCCGCCGCCGATCACCGTGCTGCCGAGCGTGGCCCGGTCGATGGTGCAGTTGGCGCCGATCTCGACGTCGTCGGCGATGACCACGTTGCCGATCTGCGGGATTTTCACCCACTTCTCGTTCACGGGCGCGTAGCCGAGGCCGTCTTCGCCGATGATGCTGCCGGCGTGGATGGTGACGCGGTCGCCGAGCACGGAGTCCTCGTAGAGCACGACGTTGGGCAACAGGGTCACACCGGTGCCGAGCGTGCAGCGCTTGGCAATGTAGACGCCGGGATAGAGCGTGACGTTGTCGCCGATGTGAACGTCCTCGTCGATGTGGACACCGGGGGCGATGTTGGCATTTTTGCCGAGCTTGGCGGTGGGGGCGATGAAAGCCTTGTCGGAGATGCCCCACGAAGGATGCTCGCGGTAGCCGTGCAGCCGGACGATGGCCGCGGACATCGCGGCGTACGGGTCGGTCGTGCGCACGAGGTTCATCTTGCGCGGCGGCTTGATCTCAGGCCGCACCAGCACCGCCGATGCCCGCGTTCGATCGAGTTCTCTTTCGTACTTGGGGTTGGAGAGGAAACTGATCTGGCCGTCGCGGGCCTCCTCGAGCGTGGCGACGGACGAGACAGTGACCGAGGCGTCCCCGTCAACGTCGCAGGGGATGCCGCGGGAGCCTATGAAATCAGCGAGTTCGGCCAGCGTGAGCATGAAAGAGTTACCGCGAGGTTTCGACGCGCCAAAAGCGACAGATCAATTATAATAAAGTTGAGTACGCAGGGTGTCAATGAAGCGCGTACCAAATTGATCGGTTTTCCATGAATAACCCGCAAATCGCAACCATACTCGACCAGATCGCGGACCTGCTGGATTTCAAGGGGGAGAACCCGTTTCGGGTGAATTCCTATCGGCGGGCGGCGCGGTCGATCAGGGACCTCCGCGAGGATGTGGCCGCGCTGGCCGAGCGGGACGAACTGTGCAACGTGCCGGGGATCGGCACGGCCATGGAGGAGAAGGTTCGGGAGTTTTTAACCACCAGTCAGGTCAAGGCGCATCAGGAGCTAATGGCCAGCTTCCCGCCGAGTCTGCCCAAGCTGCTGGAGATACCGGGGCTGGGGCCGAAGAAGATCGCGGTGCTGTTCAATGAGTTGAAGGTCGCCAGCGTGGCGGACCTTCAGGCAGCCATCGCGGAGGGCAAAGTCGAGAAGCTGACCGGGTTCGGCAGGAAGACCGCGGAGAAGATTCTGGAGGGCATCAAGTTCCTGGACCGATCGGCTGGCCGCACGCCGCTGGGCCGGGCGCGGCCGATCGCGGAAGACCTGTGCCGGGCGGTGGGTGAGCTGCCCGGCGTCAAGCAGGTCGAAATGGCCGGCTCGCTCCGCCGCGGCTGCGAGACCATCGGCGACATCGACCTGCTCTGCGAAGCCAAGGATGGCGAGTCCGTCATCCAGGCGTTCACGCAACTTCCCCAGACCACGGCCGTCCGGGCCGCGGGCGACACCAAAGGCTCCATTCTGGTGCCCAATCCCGCGGGCGGAGAGATCCAAGTGGACCTGCGGGTCGTGCCGCGCGAATCTTTTGGAGCAGCCCTGGTTTATTTCACCGGCTCAAAGGAGCACAACATCCGGCTTCGCGAAATCGCGATCAAAAAAGGTTGGCGGCTGAACGAATACGGCCTCTTTGACGGTGAAAAACAAATTGCCCCGGCCAGCGAAGCGGGCATTTACAGAAAACTCGGCCTGACCTATGTGCCGCCGGAACTCCGCGAAGACCGGGGTGAAATCGAAGCCGGCGGCCGGCTGCCCGACCTGCTGACTTTGGAAGACATCCGCGGCGACCTGCACGTACACACCACGGCCAGCGACGGCAAGTGCAGCATCGAGGAGATGGCCGAGGCCGCCAAACAGCGCGGCTACCAATATCTGGCCATCACCGATCATTCCAGAAGCTCGGTCATCGCCAACGGCCTCTCGATGGAACGGTTGCTCAAACACATGGAGGCGGTTCGCCAGGCCGGCAAGCGGATCAAAGGCATCACGCTGCTGACGGGGACGGAGTGCGACATCCTGTCCGACGGTTCGCTGGATTATCCAGATGACGTGTTGGCCCAACTCGACTGGGTGGTGGCGAGCATTCATTCGGCCCAGCGGCAGGACCGCGAGAACGTGACCAAGCGGTCGATCGCCGCGCTGGAAAACCCGTATGTCTGCGTGCTCGGTCATCCCTCCGGGAGGCTGCTGGGCAAGCGAGATGCGATGGACCTGGACTGGGAGGCGGTGATCGCCGCTGCCGCCCGGACCGGCACGGCTTTAGAGGTAAACAGTTCCTGGCAGCGGCTCGACCTGAAGGACGTCCACGTGCGCATGGCCATGGACGCCGGCTGCCGGCTGACCATCGACACCGACGCGCACCGCATCGAGCAACTCGAGCAGATGTCCCTCGGCGTGCAAACCGCCCGACGCGGCTGGGCCGCCAAAGATCGCGTACTCAACACGCGCCCGCTGCCGCAACTGCTGAAATGGGTGAAGGACAAACGGAGGTAGGACCGCTGCTCGAAAGATAGCTAATGACGGTGGATGCTCGGATTGCGATTAAGAATCGGACGCCGCGATCGCCACCTGGAGAGCCTTCAGTAGGCGTTCTGACTCTCGTTTATTGTTTCGATACCAGTCGAGCGACCAAATACGGTGGATGCGCCACTTTAGCCGCTCAAGGACTTCCTGGCGGAGGCGGTCCCGATCCCGGGCGCTGCGAGCGGAGTGGTACATCGCGCCATCGCATTCTACACCGAGGACAAACTCACCGGGCCGGGATGGATGGCGAACGCCGATATCGACGAAATACCCCACAACGCCGACTTGCGGCACTGCTTCAAACCCGGCCGCCCGGAGTGTCTCGATCACCGCGATTTCAAAATCACTTTCTGGCTCACGACCCGTTGGGATTGGCTGGTCCAGAATACCGTCCTTTGCGTACTTCAGGTATCCTTTTAGGGCTCGAACTCCCCAAGCTGAGGTCTCATCAACACGGATGTTTGATGGGTCCATGCTGGAGAACACGACAGTCTGGCACTTTGCGCGCGTGAAGAGCACATTTAGCCGGCGGTGACCGCCCTGATTGTTGATGGGGCCAAAGCGCTGATGGAAGTTGCCCTGTTCGTCCTGCCCGTAAACTGTTGAAATGAAGATCACGTCTCGCTCGTCGCCCTGGACGTTTTCCAAATTCTTCACAAAGAAGGGCTCTAGCGATTCTTGGTGCTTGCGACGCCACGCCTCGAAGGCCTCGTTCTCGGCAGCGAGACGATCGATTTCCATTGCGATAAGCTCGGATTGCGGCTGATTAAGAGTCACGATGCCGAGACTGCGGTCGGGGTGTTTCTGCGAGTAACTTACTGCCTCTGCCGCGACGAGTTGAGCTTCCGGAATGTTGACGCGACTGCGGTAACGCCCTTCGGGGACGGGGACATAGCGTACGCCGAAGTCGGGCGTATCGTGGAAAGGCGTCGGAAAAACGATCAGATCGTTGTCATAGAACTCCTTGTTAGAGAAGGCGATCAGGGACGAATGGCGAGACCGATAGTGCCATCGTAATCTCCGAGCAGGCCTCAGAAGCGAGAGCGCCTGGTCCAGAATCGACTCTTCATCCGCGGCCGTCGTCTCGTCTTCCTCCTCAATCGCACCGTCCGTGCCGCCCATGAAAAAATTCGTCGGCGGCAGCTGCTTCGGATCACCGACAATGACGACCTGACTTCCTCGCGCGATTGCGCCAATGGCATCTTCCGGTCGGAGCTGGGACGCTTCATCCATCACGATGAGGTCGAACGTGAGTTTCCCCGGTGTTATGAACTGAGCCACGGAAAGCGGACTCATCATGAAACAGGGCATCAACTGCTGTACCGCTCGGCCTGCGCGATCAAGCAGATCCCGGATGCTGATGTAACGCTTTTGCTTTACCGCCTCTTTTTGGACGAGGGCCTTTCCCGACCAATTGTTTTTCGGGCCGGCATTGGAACCCGGATCGATAGGTGTTCTGGCCAGATCCGCCACGATCTGAAGCTGTCGAAGTTTCTTGATTCGGTGGTCGAGTTCCCGGAACTGCTTGCGGCGCTCCTCATGCTGATCACCCGTGAAGTTGGCCAGTGCGGGGCTCCGCGCGATCGCCGTCCGAGCCATTGACTGAAATATCAATCGCCGAGCTGCGTTCCCGAGACCACGCATTGGCAGTGGGTGATGTTGCAGCAAATCAAGCAGGGGACTTAATCCCTTTTCATGCGCTTCGTGAAGCGCTCGTGCATCATCGATCAGTATCTGTAGCCCTTCAGGGTCACTGGCGCAACGTTCCGCATGAGCGTGCAGTTCGGCAGCGTTTGTCTCGTATGGCGACCCAACGCCCAGCCAAGCAGAGAAATTGATTGGTGTAACACGCTGCAGACCCTCCACGACGCTCTTGAAGTCCGCTTGGACCTGCGCGACCTCGCGGCAGAGGGGCAGGAGCTGCGCAAATCGCTCCAAGGCCTGAGCACGAAGCATCCATTGCCGGAGTTCGATTGGCAGCTTGGCCTCGATCACTCGTCTGACGTACGCCGCGGATGCAGCCAGAGCTGGGGTTTTCGTCAGGTGACCGCGAAAACTGGCCTCCATCACGTTCGCCACAGTGCGTGAGGCGTTCATGGAGTCGCGGAGCTTGCCAGCCCGCCTGAGATCATCAGCAAGCTGGGCGCAATGCGAGAGTCTCAAATCCGACTTCAACTTCAACCGGTCCGCATCGTCTCGAATGGCAACCGAGGCGCGCGCACGAGTTCTCGCCGTTTCAGCCCGATCGCTCACTTTATGGTCCCCGGACGAGCTCGATTTGAGCACCTTTCGCAGGTCATTGAAGTGTGTTTTTTTGCTCAGTGCCGCCAATTGTTCAATGCGGTCAGTTGAGCCATCGAAGAGCAGACGCCTTAATTGCAGCCCGATCTCACTGGTAGCCGGGATGGTTAAGCGCGCCCGATCCGCCCACTCGGAGACCTCCAGTGTTGGAGCGAAGTCGGAGTCGGCGCCCTTTACTGCCCCTCCCGCAAAGTGAGCGAGTTCTTCATCGTTGTCGAACGAGGCGAGCCCCTCCTTGAATTGAGCGAGCTCGTCCAGAACGGCCGCCATCTCCAGCCGCTTAGCCTTGAAAGACATCTTGCACAGCGTGCGGTACGTCGCGCGAGCGCGCCGCCATGCCGAGCTGAAGAACGCAAACGGCCCGAGAGGAGCAGAGCGCATGGCAGCAGCATGCTGCCGCAGTGTGGCTGGATCAGGTGTTCCCTCGACGACATATCTTTCGGTCAATGCGTCGCGCTGACCACGAAGAGTCTTTACCTTCTCTGCACCCCGTTTCAGAGCATCAGAGGCACCGGGCGCGGTCAGTGCATTAGTTCTGCGGGCGACAATGCGGTCTCTTGCCTGCTCGGCGAGTTCGGCGGCCTCGACTAACGACCGTTCACTATCGACTGTCGTTGGAGTCGAAGACTCGGTGGTCTGCACGATCTGCTGAAGGAGGCGGTTGACAATTGCCCAAGCAGCAGCCTTGCGCTCAGCATCTTCCGCGAGACGCTTCATATCGCTGACCGCCGCCTCGTTCAGCGCGGCGTCTTGTAGCAATTCGGCAATTCGCGAGATCTCGCCGCAGGTTACCTGCTCCGCCGCTTCAACTGTTGTAAAGTTAGCTCTGATCCGATTCTGGAGCGATTCATAGTCGCCACTCTCCGCAATGAACTGCTCGACTGCAACGAGTGTCTGGGAGTCAGCCATCCCGGTGATCAGGTCGTTGTCGGCCATTGGATCGGGCGGTGAGAGCTCCGCCACGCAAGCTCCCGCATCAAGATCGGTGATCTTTTCGCAGGCCCAATCCGTGAGAGCTTTGATCGCGGCAAGGCTTTTCTGCGCGCGCCCGGCCACACTAGCCAGTCGCTCGACTCGCCGCACGGTATCCTCAGCTGTGATAAGATCTAAGTCATGACGTGCCACGCCATACCAGGAGTGCTCTCTGATCGAGGCGCAGACCTGGAGAACTGCACCACGTGCTCGTTCGAGCCATTCGGCAACTCGGATAACATCGCCAACCTCAATTTCCGTTAGTTCTTCGGCGTCGGGGTATGAGAGTTCGTCAATCTCGCTGGGAAGCCCGGCTGTCTGGCTGCGGATTCGATGGCACCTCCAGAGCAACTGCTGCGTGGTCATATCGAGTTTGCCTGCCGGCTGAGCAAGTGCTTCAACACAGTCCCGCAAAGCCTTGCGAATTCCTTCGAGACTCCTGAGACTTGCGTTTAGTAAACCCTCCACTGGCCTGGGCTGCTGCAGCTCCAGTCGCCGACCAAGCGCCGCAAATGTGTCCTTTCGACCTGCCTTAGTCGAGTGCAGTTCAAGACAAAAGGTACCCAGGCCAGCATCATCCAACCGTTTCTTGACAACATTCAGCGCGGCCATTTTCTCTGCCAGGAATAGCACGCTCTTTCCTGATGCTAGGCTTGCAGCGATGATGTTGGTGATCGTCTGCGACTTGCCGGTCCCAGGCGGACCCTCGATGACAAGATCACGCCCAGATAAGACATCCTGAATCGCCGAAAGTTGGGAAGAGTCCGCGTCGGCGATCAGTGGAATGACGAGTTCGGCTTCCGCAACGCTGTCCCCACTCTCGTCCGCGCTGTAAGTAGAACCATTTCCATCGCCGCCCGCTGTCCCGCCGCCAAGCAGCGGGCCGAGCTTCGGGTGACTTCCGATCCCGCCATGTGGTTCCCACTTGTCGGGATCAAGGTCGTGGTACATCGCGATGCGCGCGAAACTGAATAATCCGACCGTGATCCAGCGGCGCATCTTCCATGACTGTTTAGATTCGATAACAGTTTGAACTTTAGCGAAGTACGTCTCGGGTGTTTCGTCAGCATCCTCATCGAATTGAGGCAGCACGAGGTCGAAGTCGCGCTTAAGCCTTTCAGCCACAGCGACGTTCACCCGGACATCCTCGCCGGTTGAGCGGATGGTGTACTGGTATTGCCCTCGCGCGAGCTCTCGGTTTATGTCGAGCGGATAGAGGAGGAGCGGTGCGTACAAGGCGACTTCAGAGTTTGCGTCCTCGTACCATTCTAGGAACCCGAAAACGCAGAACAGCGGATTAACGCCAGTCTCACTGATCGACAACGCGACCTGCCCTCGGACACGCGCGAGGGTTTGCTCCATCGGCTCCTCGAAGAGCAGTGTCTGAATGGCCAAATCGGCATGCTTTGAAGCCGGTTCATCGGCATCCTCGGCCTGCCCAAGGGGAAGATCAAAGGAAGGATCTAACCCGCGTCGCCGAGCTACGTCGGCAGGCTCAATCTTTTCCTTCGCCCGGCGCGGCACCATCCCAAGCCGTTCGCGTAGGCGTGCCCTCAGTTCCTGATCGAGACGCTCCAGCGTTCTCTCACCGGGATCATCTCCCAACTCTTCCAGTTTCTGCCGGTACTCGGGTTCTTCGAGCTTTGCGGCATCAAGAGCACGTCGAAACTGGATTGTCTTTTCGTCCTCTGGCTCACTCGTTTCTTCTCCCAGAGACTTGAACTTCAAAGCAGCGCCCGCTTCGAGGCGGGCAAACAAATGGTCGGGGAGTTCGTCGATTACACGAACATGGCGACGACTCCGCGCCGAATGCTTGAATGAGATCAGCGGGTTTCGCGTGGTCAAATCGAGGAGCTTTCGGCGCAGCTTCTCAATCGTGCTGAGAACGAACTGCTCGGAAGCCGAGTCAGTCGATATCCGACGAACTTGAGAAGCTCTCCGTGGCATAGGATGCAGAGACGGGCGACATTTGAGCGCAATAGCATTCCGAAGGTCCGCGCACCAACTTGGGCACGGTAGATTGGACGTCTATCTTCTAGCCATCGGCGTCTTTTGTCCAGATCAGGTTCGCGCGAGGCCCCAATTATCGAACCGTGAAGTCCATCACCGACCCGACGGAGCGGGCAAAAGGGCGCCACTCGTCTGTGAGTTCTTAGGCGCGCCGTTTTGCCCTGATCCCCACCTCGTTCTCTACGATGCCCCTCCGCGCGGAACACCCTGCGTGTTATCAAATGATTGGAGCGGAGGGTCTCCGCAGCAGGCAGCGCGGATATGCGAGAACAGCGCCACAACCAAACGAACCCGTCGAATCCCGTTTTCGCCCCCGAAAACGCGGTTCAAGCGACCATCGCCGCAACAACTCCCGTGTTCTCCCCCTGGAGGCGCCGGCACGGAAGAACCGTTGTCATGCAAAGAAGGAAAACGATCGGATGGAATCCCTCTCTCGGTGTCTCTGCGTCTCCGCGGTGTAAAAAAACCAAATCAAACCCATTTCCAAAACCTGCCAAATCCGCTCTCCTGACCCCGCCAATGCGGTTTTCCATCACTCGACGCACATCATCTTTCGACCAAACGAACCCGTGGCCCCCCGCCCGCTCCTCCCCAATCCGTAATTCTCAATCCGCAATCTGTTCCCGGCCCCACCCTCCGCGTTCGGCTGTCGATTTTCGGCTGTCGGCTTTCCCGCACGCTTTCGACTGCCGATTTTCGGCTTTCGACTTTCCCCCCCGCCCGCCGCTCGCACTTTTCTTCTCCGTGTCTCGGTGTCTCCATGGTGAGTTACCCCGGACTATAATGATCGCCATGACCACCAAGCCCGACCGGCAGCCTCAAATGCCCGCGACCGACGAGGCGGAACAGATGCCCTTGGCGACCGGAGATACCCTGCTCAACAAGATCCGCCACCTGCCCAAGGGCCCCGGCGTCTACCTCTTCAAGGATTCGCGCGGGACGGTCCTGTATATCGGGAAGGCCAAGGACCTGCGCAGTCGTGTGAGCAGTTATTTCCAGAGTTCGGCCGATCTGCTGCGGACGCGCGGGCCGGAGATCGCGCACATGGTCGGGCAGACGTGCGACATCGACTTCCTCGATTGCGAGACCGAGGTCGATGCCCTGCTTCAGGAAAGCCGGCTGATCAAGGACATTCAGCCGCCGTTTAACGAGCGGCTGCGCGACGACAAGACGTTCCCGTATCTGGAGATCACCACGTCGGACGATTTCCCCGGCGTGTACGTCACGCGAACGCCGCGGCTCAAAGGCAGCAAACTGTACGGGCCGTTCACCAGTGCGGCCGGGGTGCGCGACGCGGTGAACGCAATGCAGAAGGTATTCAAGTTCCGCACCTGCGAGCTGGACATCCGCGACGGCGATGAGGACCGCCGGCACTTCCGGCCGTGCCTGCTGCACGCGATCAACCAGTGCACCGCGCCGTGCGCCGACCTCATTTCCAAACAGGCGTATCGCGAGGACATCGAACGGCTGAAGAAGTTTTTGGCGTCGAAGCGCAGCGTGGTGCTCCGCCAGCTCAAGCAGGACATGGAATCTGCGGCCGGGGGGCGGCATTACGAAGCGGCCGCCCGACTCCGCGATCAGATCAAGGCGTTGGAATCGCTCACGCTCTCCGGCGATCCGGCGACGGACGTGCAGCCGGAGGTATTCTATATTGATCCAAAAGAAGGGTTGGAAAAGCTGGGGGAGATCCTGGGCCTCGAATCGCCGCCGCGGACGATCGAAGGCATCGACATCGCCAATCTGCACGGCGGCGAATCGTGCGGGTCACTGGTGTGCTTCATCGATGGGAAGCCGTTCAAGTCGGGGTACCGGCGGTTTCGCATCAAGACGGTCGAGGGCGTGGACGACTACGCGATGATCCGCGAGGTGGTGATGCGGCGGTATCGGTATGCGGCCGAGGGCGAGGAGCTTTACCCGGATGTGATCCTGATCGACGGCGGGCTGGGCCAGCTTCATGCGGCCACGTCTGCTTTCGCCGACATGGACATCCGGCCGCCGATGGTGATTTCGCTGGCCAAGCGCGAAGAGGAAATTTACATCCAGGCCCGCAGCAAGCCGATCCGCCTGCCGCGAAACAACGCGGCGCTGCGGCTGCTCCAGCAGGTGCGGGATGAAGCGCATCGGTTTGCCCAGCATTACCATCACATTCTGCGGCGCAAGCGCACGTTCGACGAGGATGTCGCCGCGGGCCGCCGCCCGCCGCCGCGGCGACGTTTAGAATAGATTAGTTCTGCAAATGGGGTACCCCTTATTTGGGATAATCAGGTCCGAAAAAATGGTGCCGCGCGGCCATGCCAGTCAGGATTGGCGTCATTTCCCGCATTTTCCGCAGGTTTCCTCGTGTTTTTCGATTGACTTGTCCAGCGCTCGCGAAGATTATGTAGTGATCGCTGATTCCAGCGGACAGGAGCCAATCGATGAGAATGAGGAACACTCTTCTGCGTCGAGTCGCGTTCGGATTCTTCGCGGCGTGCATGGTCATTGCCCAGGGCTGCGGCGGCAATCCGGGTTTGGTGCGCGATCTGCTCGTCGGAGCTGGCTCAGT
>CAYLLT010000108.1:20689-21893 GCA_964384465.1 uncultured Planctomycetales bacterium
CGATTGACTTGTCGAAGCCAGCCGAAGATCATTTAGTCAACGCTGATACCAGCGTGAAGGAGCTTATAGATGAGATTGGGAAATACGTTGCTGCGGCGCGTTGTGACCGGATTCTTCGCGGCGTGCATAGTCAGTGCCCAAGGTTGCGGCGGCAGTGCCGGGGCGCTGGGCGTGGAAGATTGGGTTCGCGACCTGCTCTTTTCAGCGGGGTCGGTGGCGGTTTCGCTGCTGCTCGATCAGAATCAGGACAGCGGAGGCCTGGTCACAACGGGACCGCCCGGCCCTGAAGGTCCGCCCGGACCGCAAGGCCCGCCGGGACCAGCAGGAACGAGTGACGGAGCCGGGGAGCCGATTCCGCCGGTGGAAGGTCCGGCGGGGGAGCAAGGTCCCGCAGGACCTGCCGGAGAGACGGGTGAGACGGGCGCGACGGGCGCCACCGGACCGCGCGGATCCACCGGACCGCAGGGACCGGACGGGCCAAGCTTCTTTGATATATTTGTCGAGGACTTCTTCACCGCCAAAGGGACCAAGCTGGCGTCATTGACGCCGGTGACCGTGCCGATCACGGAGCCTTCGCTGGGCGGGCCGGATGCGAACTGCAAGATTCTCGCGTTCCGCATGTCGATACCGGAACTCTATAACCCCGACAATCCAGTGACCATGCGTCTGTCGTTCTATCGCACGGGGGAACTGAACGAGGATTGCTTCGTATTCCGTATCGATGCGCGCCGGCTGAGCCAGGGGTCCGATGTTGAAGTGTACGGTGAGCCGCGGTGGGTCCGGCCGGACATCGACCGCGACGCGGCAGCCGCTGGGAATATGTTCTGGGTCATCGATCTGCCGGTGAACGATCCGGCCGGCCTCGATTATCCGAACGACCTCGAGGTGTCGCAGTTGCTGGCGTTCGAGCTGGCGACGCATTCTCACGACGGCGGCGTGTACGAGCTGCTGGGTGTGGAGTTCTTTGAGTCTTCGAGCGCCGCGCTGGAAGCGGCGACCGTTTTCTCCAGTGAGGAAGACATCACCTGCGACGCCGAACCGCCGATTTGATTGGCGGCATCAATCAAGCACAGAGGACCATTCAGCCCCCGGACATGCCGGGGGCTTTTTATTGCGCGGAGGCGTTCCCGATCGAAAGGGATTGTTGATTTTAACCGAACAGGCCGGTGATGACCTTTCCTTCGACCAGCGGGCGTGGCTGGTT
>CAYLLT010000109.1:0-21747 GCA_964384465.1 uncultured Planctomycetales bacterium
CGCGATGTTATCATGCATGTCAAGGATAAATTCCCAGCCTCAGAGCGGACCCTACATGGCTAACCGGCTAGATCAGAAGTCGGCGTACGCGAATGCGCGCTTCCTCCACAATCACGATGGCCCCTTCTTCGAAGTCCTTTGCGGACCGGCTCAGGGCTACACGCAGGCGATCAATGACGTGCGGTGTCGTGGTGTTGTGCAGGCGGAAGAGTATAACGCTGGTCTTCTGGTTTCGAGACAGAGCGGCGATCTCGCCAAAATCGAGGTCGAAGGCCAACACGATGCGCTTCTCCCGAACCGCCTTCGTGAAGATCTCAGGGTCAGGGAGACGCTGGAGACCCTCCTCCCGCAGATGCTCCGCGTCATGCCCCTCGGCGCACAGCCAGTCCACGATTCCCATGCTGATGCCCATATCGGCAAGAAACCGCACGGATGACTCCTAGGCGGAATGGACTTGTTCTTGGGTCAGCCAGGCGGCGTATTCGATCGCCTGCTGGATATCGTCCCGCTCCAAGTCGGGGTAGTCCGCCAGGATTGCTTCGAAGCTCGCGCCGTGCGCCACCTGTCCGACGATGACCGAGACGGGTATCCGCATGCCGCGAATGCAGGCCCGGCCGCCGATAATGTGAGGCTCAAACGTAATTCGATCAAACATGAGGCCTACTCCTTCGCACATGAGGCCTACTCCTTCGCACATAACGATCATTATACGACAAAGTTCCGGCTCTCCGAAAGCACCCGGGGCGGAATCTCTCCGAAGGGCTCGAAAAAGGTGTCAGGATAAATTTTCGTCATCGCATAATTCTTCCTGACACCTTTTATTCGTTCTTCGAGAAGTTGGTGCCACATTCCGGGCACCTCTCACCAGTGAGCCCCGTAAGATTATAGCCACAGCGATTGCACACGTTGCTGTTGGTATGAATTCGGCGCCTGGACCGTCGATTCATCCACCATAACGTCAGACTCAGCGCTGCACCGGCAAAAACGAGATGCGGCAAAGGAGCGCGTACCTCGTATCCCGTCCATCTCCCCGCAGAATCACTGAAAGAGAAGGACTTGAAAAGGAATGGTTTGGACGCCTCCACCATGTAGGCATTATCCAACTCTGAGGAGTATTCAACGATGCCGGCCCACGGCATTGGGCGCGGGGGTTCCCATCGACTCGCTATTACCCATATACGACCGTTCCCCACGCCGACTGTCACGTGCCTACCGGGAGTGAAAGGAGAGCGCACGTAAACCGCGACCGTCGTCCCCCTGAGACCGATAAGCCATAACAGACATAATGTCACCGTTGCGATCACGAAGGAAACACACAACCACGACTTAATTCTTGGCTGCTTCATACATATCATGTTCATGGTCCGGAATCGTAGACCGTAATTGATTGCGGGGCTGGATAAGGATAAAACAGATAGGATAAAACAGGATAAAACAGGGACAGTCACCCATTTCCGCAATATCTGGCTTAATCCCGGGGCTGCGTCGGGTGGCATCTATGAACAAGTCTGTTTTTGTGCGTGCTTTCCGACGATCCGCACCGACAAAAACAGACTTGCCGGGCTACGACCAGGGGCTTCGCCCCGGCGAGTCGGTGCCACCCCGAAGCAACTAAGCTCATTCATTCTCATCTTCCGCTGATCAGCGGGTCAGCGGCGGCTCCGCGAGCGCGGGTTCGAGCTCGCGGCTGGCCGCGGCGTGGGGCGGAAGCGGCCGGCTCAACAGGTAGCCGAAGATCAACGTGATGCCCACACCCATGGTCAGATACCACGGCCAGGCCAGAGCCAGGTACTCCCCGTCGTACTTGGCGAAATGCAGGTAGAGGACCAGGCTGGACGCGATCAGGACCCAGAAGCTTCTTGGGTATTCCGCAAGGAGTATGTACCAGGCCCGCTTCACGTACTGATCCTGGTCTTCGATTCCCACGAGCTGGTCGGCTTCCGACGTGACCAGCGCGAACCACCAGACAAACTGCACGCAGACCCCGCCGACCACGATCCAGTGCGTCCAGTCGCCATGCCACATCATTCCGAATGTCGCCAGCACGGCGAACGGCGCCGAGAGCATCACCCCGCGCCCGTCGCGTTGGAGCGGCAGAAACGCGAAGATCAGCGCGCCCGCCAGCGCGCCGTAGGTGAAGCTGGTCATCCGCAGAGCGGAGTTAATCAGGTCAGTCAGTTCCGTCATGCTGTTAAAGAACATGGCCATCGCGCAGAGGACCGCGCCCCAGAAGGCGATGAACATCCTGGAATAATGCACCTGGGCCTGCGGATCGCGCATGGTGCTGCCCGGGCGAGCGAGCGAGTGGACGGTGGCCTCGGACAGACCGCAGAGCACCGCATCGAGACTGGATAGCGCCGCGGCGGCGAGTCCGACAATCAGCAGCCCTTTCAGTCCCGCCGGCATGACCGTGGCGATGAAGATCGGAAAGACACGGGACGTGGGCCCCTCGCCCTCATCAATCGGCAAAGGGTTGTTCCGGGAATACGCGTACAGCCCCAGCCCGATGAAGAGCAGAAGCACGACAAAGAGCTGGCTGAGGCTGCTCCAGATCATCGCCTTGCGTGCGGCGGCCGGCCCGCGGCAGCAGAGGATCTGCTGCGTGTTCATCTGGTCGGCGCCGTGCGAGGCCAGCGTGTTGAAGGTGCTGCCGAACAGCCCCGTCCACAGCGTCAGCTCCAGCGTTTCGATGACGTTCAGATCGAATACGCGCAGCTTGCCCGCGGCGTCGGCCTGCTCCAGGATGTGCGGGAGCCCGCCGGCGACTTTCCCGATGATGAATATCGCCGCCGCGATTCCCGCGATCACGAACACGCCGCACTGTAGAACGTTGGTCCAGACGATGGATCGAATTCCACCCAGCACCGCCCACAGCGCGGCCAGCGCGCCGATCGCCAGAATCGACCAGCCGATGTTAATCCCCCCGATCAGCCAGAAGACCTGGGCCAGGATGCACACGCGCACCGACTGCCCGAGAATGGCCCCGGTCACGAAGAGGATCGCCGTCATGCGCTCCGGTCCGCGGCCGAGGCGCTTGCCGATGAACTGATAGGGGCTGTACACGTCCGCCTGGTAGTACGCGGGGATGATGCCGTAGCCGATGATGAAGCGGGCCAGAATAGCTCCGATCGCCAGTTGGATGTAGGTCAGCGATCCACCGACACTGAACGCGGTCTGAGGCACGCCGACATAACCGGCGGCGCTGATCTCCGTGGATATGAGCGATATACAGACGATGATCCAGGGCAGCTCGCGATTGGCGAGGAAAAATTCCCGCGGGCTGCTCAGCCGGCCGCGCATGATCATCGCCATCGCCACCGATACGGCCACAAAGACCGCGATGATCGCCCAATCGATACGCTGCAACGGGTCACCAAGCGGCTCAATATTGGGAAACATGATTCTGGCCTCGAGATGTCCGGTTCCCCGGGTGAGATCTGAACGGCCTGCGGCGGCCGCGAGCCCGGGAATGTGCCGTCAACATACCGGCTGGTTTTCAGCGGCACAAGTCCTGAAAGCAAGCGCGGTAATCAAGGGAAATAACGATAGATTTCACGTCTATGGAGGCACCGAACTAAGGAAACCGCGTCAGCTTCGGCCGGCCAGAGCCTTCATGACCGACGCGCGCTTGACCCGCTTGGTCTTCCGGCCCTCTTCAATGGCGCGCGCCAGAGCCACATCCTCAAGGACCTCGGCCATGAGATCGCGGACGGCGTCACGATTCTCGCGCAGAGTCTGTGTCAGAGCCTTTCGGATGCTGCGGGTGAGAGCGGCTTGAGTCATAAGCATTCATTATAGCAATCAAGCCTGTGGGGCATCAACGAGTCTTTTATCGTAGTTGGAGGATGGCATACCGTCCAGTCTTGCGGTACTGTTCCTCCGGCGGGGATAGTACGGAAGGGCGGCGATGGGACTCATTTACGAGGAGTGAGTTCGGCTTCGTACCATTCCTGCATTTCTGAAGAGAATTGGAGATGACCGGTGTTCACGAATTGACCGCAATATTCCTCGTATTGTCCGCTTCGGCGTATGCGGCACCGGGCGACTGGCCGATGTGGCGGCATGATACGCACCTGACGGCGCATCAGCCGCTTCCGGGGGCGATGAAAGCGGCGCCGGGCGTGCTGGCGAAGCATTTTCTGGAAGCCGCGGTGGGTACGCCGACATTCGCCGACCTGACCGGCGGCGGTGAGCCGCGCGAGGTCATCGTGCTCGCGCGTGGGCGGATGAGTGCGTATGACGCCGACGCCAAGTTGCTGTAGGAAAGCGCGCCGGCCGGCTATGTGCTCGATCACGCTGAGTGGGTGCAGGACCTGGACGGCGACGGGCACAACGAAGTGGTGGCGGCCGCCGGGCACATGGGCGGCACTCGGCAGGCGTACCTCATTTTCGATGGCCGCAGCGGCGAGCTCCGCGCGGAGATCAAATTCATCACCGGCGATTTCGCCTCGCGCGGCAACTGCGGGGCGTACATCCCCGGCGAGCTTGGCAAACAGATTCTGATCGTGACTTCCATGCGTCAATCGCCCAGCGGCCCGCCGCCGTCCAACGGCACGGTGGAGCTCTGGAGCTTCGACGGTAAGTCCGCGCGGCGACGATGGTCCTGGTCGCCGACGGAGTACCAGCTCAAGTATCAGACCGTGCTGCTCGGCGATTTGAACGGCGACGGCCGCATGCACGCCGTCATTCAAAGCTGGTGCGACGTGTGGAACATCGACCTGGGCACCGGCACGGTCGTCTCGCACACCAATTGGGATCCGAAAGGCTCGAACCAGCGGCACTACGGCTGGAACGAGTTGGCCGACGTGGACGGCGACGGCAGGCTCGATCTCGTGAACGTCGTGCTGACCAAACACGTCGATGTGCTGCGCAACGTCGGCGGCAAACTGGAGCTGGCCTGGACGCACGGCTGGCCCGACACGGTCACGACCGAGTCGCGGTCGCTGACGTGGCCGTTCGCCCCCGCGGCGGACCTCGACGGCGACGGCCGGATGGAAGTGATGGCGGCCCTGTTCGACACGACGGCCGACAAACGCTGGCATTTCAAAATCTGGGATGGGGTGACGGGCGAGCAGAGGATCGACGAGTTGGATCTGGTGCCGATCGATTCCGTGCCGTTGTGGGGTACGAACGCCGGCCGGGCTATTCTCTGTGTCCGCAGCGGAACGCTTGAGGTCAAGCGTACGGGAGCCTGCGAAGCGTGGCGCTGGCACGACGCGAAATTTGAAAAGATCTGGTCGTCGCCCCAAACGCCCGTTCTGCTGGAGTCCGCGACATCTGACGAGCGTCGGTTCTTTGCGTTCAGTGCCGTGAGCAACCAGCGGGCGGTTAACGCGGACGTGGACGGTGATGGGCGCGTGGAGTTTTTTACCACTGATGCGGAACGTTCCGGGCAATCGCAGGCGTGGGGCATCGACGCCGAGGGCAAGCTGGTTAAAAAGAGCGGCACACCGCCCGCGCCTGTCGTGCGCCCGCTGCCGCCCAAGCTCCCCGCGCTGAACGGGAGTACCGTCCTGTACCTGCTGGCGGCGGACATCGACGGCGATGGCCGGAACGAGATTCTCTTGTATGACAATGCCAACCTGACCGTGTTGAGGATGGAAAAGGACGTGTTGCAGACCGTGGAGTCTTTTCCCTCTACTGAGATTCCAATTGTCGGCGACCTGCTCGGCAGCGGCAAACCTTGCGTTCTGACCGCCGGCCGCGGCCCGGACGGCAATCTGTTCGTGCGCGCCCGCGGGCCGGACCGTAAGGACGTCTGGAACCGCATTTTCCCGAACAGCGGTCCGTGCGGGCAGTACAGCGAACGCCCGCATTACATGGCCGTCGGGCATTTCACCGGCGGAAAACATCTGGACGTCTTCACCTACAGCACCAAGCCCGCCGCCCGCACTTACCTGCTCGACGGGCGCACGGGCGAACCGGTCTGGCAGCGCGAGGAAGTGCCGAAGATCGAGCGTCACTTTCAGGCATTCGGCGGGCGGGCCAGCGCCTGCGACTTCAACAACGACGGCGCGGAAGACGTGCTCTTCTGCAACCCCGACTTCTACTGCATCGCCAACGGCAGGACAGGCGACCTCCTCGCCGGGCCGATCAATCTGGTCGAGCTGTGCAAATTCTGGACGGCGTATGCCTCACCCACGGTGCTGCCGCGCGAAGGCGCATCGCCGATCATCTACCTGGGCGGCGCGTATGCTTCGCGTTACAGCATCGCCCTCGAAGGGCGCCCCTCCCTGTGGACCGAGTATCTGACCACCGAGCATTGGCCGCTGATGGTCGGCGGTGAGAAGTTTGTGGAGGGCCTGCTGCCGCCCTCAAAGGACCGCGGCTGGCGTGTCGGGCAGATAGAGGCGGATGGAACCTTCATCTGCTTCGACGCCGCGACCGGCAGGCATCTGTGGAGGATGCCGCTGCCGACCGCGCCCAGCGGCATCATCACCGGCGATGTCGATGGCGACGGCGAAGCCGAGTTCCTCTTCGGCGGCAGGGACGGCAAGCTGCTGGCTATCCGCGATGCCGGCGATCGCGGCGAAATCGTGTGGAGCAGGAGCTTCGACGCTCCCGTCGGCACGCCGATCCTGGCCGATGTGAACGGCGACGGCCGGAGCGAGATCATCGTCAGCGTCGGTGACGGCCATGTCTATGTCCTCGGGCCGGGGCATAACTGACCGGGCTGGTTAGCGGACGACGGGCATGCGGTTTTTGTGTGATGTGGTCATTTGAGAAATGAAGCGACAAGGAACTTATTGCCGCACTTAAACATATTAGGATCGTGGGACGGCTCCCAGTGAAAAATAGCTGGAACTCTGCGGTCGAATTTCCTAATATTGAGTTTTCTATGAGCGGCGGGGGCATATCGTTGACATGGGGATTTGCGTTCCTTTCGAAATAGTTTGCACTGGTTGAGCTTGAGGGGGGTAACATCCGTGGGACTTAAGCGACTGCCGGCCATGCTCGCTTCGGCGATGGTGCTGGCGATCGGTATGGGGCTGCTCTGCACGATCAATCCGATGGATTCGTCGACCGCGGGGGACGAGACCGCGAATTCATCCGAACCGGCGGATGGTACACCGCCGCCCGCCGGATCTGAACCTGCGGCCGCACCGGTTCCTCCTCCTCCGCCGATCGCGGTGGATGCGGGAGTGGATATCAATCTGGAGGCGGGCGCTTCCGGAAAAATCACCGCAACGGTCACGGGCGGCTCGGGCGCCGTGGGCCTGGACTGGGAAGTGGTATCGGGTTCAGTGGTGATCGAAGACGGCAGCAGCGAGACGGCGACGATTAAGTGCCCGGACGCGGCCGACAGCGCCGTGGTTCGCGTGACCGCCAACGATATCGGCAGCGGCACATCCGCTTCCGATGAAGTAACCGTCACGTGTCAGGCCCCGCCACCGCCCCCGACGCCGATCGCGGTGGATGCCGGAGCGGACAAGATAATCAAGACGGGATTGTCCAAGACGGTAACAGCAACAGTCACCGGCGCGACCGGCACGGTCACCTATGAATGGGAAGTCGTTTCGGGCAGCGTGACGCTGGACAATGCGACCACCGTGACGGCGACAGTTCACTGTCCGAACACGGCCGGTATCGCCGAGGTGCGCGTGACGGCCAACGATTCGGGTACGCAGACGTCTGATTCAGATCATGTGTCCATCACCTGTAATGCCCCGCCACCACCGCCGTCCATCACTGTCCATGCCGGCCCGGACCAGGTGATCCCCAACGGGGGAGAGATACACGTGCTCGCCACCGTCACCGGCGCGACCGGCACCGTCACCTACGAGTGGACGGTCGTCTCGGGCGGCGCGACGCTGGAAGATGAGTTCACCGACAACGTGGTGATCAAGTGCCCGGGCACGCTGGACCACTCGGTGGTCCGCGTGAAGGCGAGCGATGACGGCACGCATACGTCCGACACGGACGCCCTGGCGGTCACGTGCGAGCCGCTGCCGCCGCACCCGCCGGTCACGTGCGCTCCGCCCTCGAGCGACCCGCTGCCCACGCCGATCAACGTGGCGGGCACGTTCGATTTTGCCGGCGACACACCGCCCAACACAATGCAGGGCACGATCACGTTCGAGCAGACCGGCGACCAGGTGAAGGTTGCCGGCACGACCTACAGCAACACGAGCGACCGCGAGCTGATGGGCGGTCCGGCGACGATCACGGGCAACACGCTGCTGATACAGTTGATCCCGATAAACGGAGATACCAACTACACGGCTACTGTGACCCTCGTGTTCAGCGACGACGGCAGTGAGTTCTGCGTCGAGTTCAACGACACCAACGGCGACTTGGGCGGCCTGGGCAGCTACATCGGCGTGCGTCAAACACCCTGAGTGAGTACGGGTCAGTTTGGCACCCTCGAGACGAAACTGAACCATTACCCCTGAGTGCGACGCTTCGCGCTGTGCGGCCTCTTGCATGAAATCCTGTAGTGGTGAAAATACTGGCGCGCGCCCAGACCTTGGTATCGGCGCTTGACCGCTACAGGAGATGCCCGGTGCGATCGATTCAGCTTGCCGCCATAATTGTTTCGATGACCCTCCTGGCCGCCGGGACAGGCACATCCTGCTGTGACCCCGCCGGGGCGAACCCGCTTGGCTGTCCGAGCACTGCTCCGCCGCCGGCCGGGCAGCCGATTAACGTGGCCGGTACATTCCGCTATAGCGGAAGGTCCTTCCTCAGCCTGCGCGGCACGATCACATTCACCCAAGAGGGCGATCAGGTCCGCGTCACCGGTGCGACCTATGATAACTCGGGCGACCGCGATCTGGTCGGCGGCCCCGCGCCGATCGTCGGCGACACGCTGAACATCGTCCTGGTGCCCAAGAACGGCGACCCCGATTACCGCGCCGACATCAAGTTCGTGTTCACGGCCGACGGCAGCCAGTTCAGCGTCCAGTACTCCGATACGAACGGCGACGCGGGCGATCTGGGCAGCTATCGCGGCACGCGTCAGAACCCGCCGTGAATCTGCGTTCATCTGCGACATCTGTGGATTAAAAATGCTGAGGATTGGGTCGGTTGATATCGGTTTTCCCGTGGTGCAGGCGGCGCTGAGCGGTTACAGCGATCTGCCCATGCGGCGCGTCGCGCGGATGCACGGGGCGGTGTATACGCTCAACGAAGTGGTGCTCGATCAGATCGTCATCACGCCGGGCAAGAAGCAGCGGGAGATCACCTCGGTCGCGCCCGACGATCATCCGGTCGGCGGGCAGCTCATGGGGGCGAATCCGGACACGTTCGCCCAGGCGGCGGATGCGATGGTCGAAGCGGGTTACGATGTCATCGATATCAATTTCGGCTGCCCGGTGCGCAAGGTGCTGGGCCGGTGCCGCGGTGGGTTTCTGCTGTCGCAGCCGGAAACGGCGCTGGCGATCGTGCGGAGCGTCCATGAGACGGTGGGGGGGCGGCGGCCGGTGACGGTGAAAATGCGGCGGGGGCTGGACGATTCTGATGATAGCGAACGCAAGTTTTTCACCATCCTCGACGGGGCGTTTGCGATCGGTATCGACGCGGTGACCGTACACGGGCGGACGGTACAGCAGCGCTATGTCGGCCCCAGCCGGTGGGAATTCCTGTCGCGCGTGAAGCGGCATGTCGGCGACCGCGTGGTGCTGGGCAGCGGTGATCTGTTCACGGCCGAGGATTGTATTCGCATGATGTACGAGACCGGTGTTGACGGCGTCACGGTCGCGCGCGGCTGCATCGGCAATCCGTGGATATTCGGGGAATGCCGTGTGCTGCTGGGCAATCCGCAATCCGAAATCCGCAATTCGCAATCCGCGTTGCCTCCGCCGCCTACTGTCGCAGAGCAGGGGCGCACCATTGCGCAGCATTATCAGTGGGCGGTGGAAGTTTACGGTGAAGCCGTGGCCTCGAAGATCATGCGCAAGTTCGGGATCAAATACAGCGAGCTGCATCCGCATGGGCTGTCGGTCCGCGACGCCTTCATCCGCGTGAAGAACAGTGGCGACTGGGAAGGCGTGCTGGCCGAATGGTACGCCCCGCTCCGCGCGTGGCCGCCGGGCGTGCGGAAGACCGGGCCGGGCAATCTGATTGCCGCGGGTGCTGAACTGACGTCGTGCAGCGGATGATGGTTAAACCGACTCGACCGCTCCCCTTCGGGTCGCGGTTAAACGAGGTAGACATTTCCCGGTTAAAATTGCGACAAACCTCCTGGTGCCCACGTAGAATTCCAATGTGATCGACTTCCTGCGGCGACTGCTGTTTGAGGATCTCTTGCTGCTGCTGGTCGCATGCGCGGTTGCTTTCGCGGTCGCGCTGGCGGTGCATCGACGACGATTCACCCAACAATCGCGGCGCGGGATCTGGATCACGATTGGGGTCTGCCTCGGGCTGATCGTGATGCAGTCGCTGGTGGTGACTGACCGTGAGGCGCTGAGAGAGCTGGTGAACGATCTGGTTCATGCGTCTGATGCGGGCGATGTGGCCGCGATCGGCGCACGGGTGGATGGGGCGGGCGTGGTTTTTGGCAGCGGTGAAAGTGGGGAGGATTGCGACAAGAAATCATTTCTCGATGCGGCCAACGTGGGGCTTCAGCGATACCAGGTTGATGAAGCTGGGACGGGCGGTTTCCGATTCGAGATCGACGGCGACAGGGCCGTCGTCACATTCCGCGTGACCTGCGATCTGCGGGAGGGGGAGGGGCGGGCGCAGCGCACGCCGAACTACTGGACAATCGGCTGCGTTCGCCGGCCGGAAGGGTGGAAGATGAATGCCATCCTCGACGCCAAGATCGGCGTGGAGGGATTTGCCGACGGGATCGATGTCATACCTTATCTGAAGGGTTTTCGCTCGACGGCTCTGCGCGCGGCGGACCGCTGACCTGAAGATTGATCGCAGCCTTCGTCCCGAGCTTCCTTCGGGTCTGAGCCTCAGGGTCGAAGACAGGCCGAGGGGAGACGCGGGAAGAACTCCGAGGTCACCCGGCTGAGCTTTTCTCATCGTTCCCTTTGCAGACCGGTGATTCAACTGGGAAACCAGTGACCTTGTCCTGCTTCATGCCCATCGCTTTCTTTGCTTTCTCTTTGACCTTTTTAAGCAGAACGGCGGCCCAGACGAATTCGGTGGCGAGGATGGCCAGGCCGGCGGGAATCACGAGAAACGCGGGCCCTGGGAGCACGATCAGTGCGATACCGATGAGCACTACCGTCATGCCGATGACGAAAACAATGACTCGACGCGCGTTTTTCCAGGTGAGCATGGCCTCTCCTGCGGACGAGCATGCATTCTAACGATTGTATATTGTCAACTCCAGGTATCTTTGCGAGAGCACCGATGATAGAATAAGTGGACTCATTCGCGGAAGAGAGTCATGAAAATCAGTTATGATCCCGAAGTCGATGCAGCTTATTTCCGTTTTCTGGAAGGGGACTTTGAATGCACCACCGTCCGGGTGAGCGAAGACGTGGCCGTCAATATCGCCCCAGGCGGGAAGGTGGTAGGAATCGAAGTCCTGGATGCTTCGGAGAACCTCGAAATCATGCCCGAAGCCCCCAACATCCAACTGGAGAACTTGAACGTTGGATGAGTTGGGGGAGCGTTATTTATGCGAGAGGCCTCTTGAAGCAGAGAATCTCCAGATTTCGCAACGACAAGAAAGAGGCATGGTTCTGGGATACCCATGACTCAACGGACTATCTGCACGAATTCCAGGATGATCCAGAAACCGTGTTCGTGCGGCCCGAGAACGGCGTCGTGCAGCTCGGTACCGTGGTCTGGCAGCGTCTCTTGCGCGAGGCCAAACGCAGACGAACTTCGCCGGCTCGCCTTCTCGATCGATGGCTGAGGGAAAAGTTATTCAACGCGTGATCCTTTGGACCATTCAATCTAAATCTGCTTTCGAGAGGCTTAATCGGTCTGGCGCACTCAGAGCAGATCCCGACAAAGTAATCCGCGATTATCTTCCAGTATATCGCTGGATGGCTGAACAGATGAGAAAACGCCTGGGGACTCCTTCCTCCAGCGGGGCGCTGCCCATTTGGGCATGGTACCAATGGTGTGGAAATGAGAAGTGCAGACCTGATCTCAGATCGGCGGGCCATCTCGAATCCGGCAGTGTTGGGGTCCGAATTGAGTTTCAGAGTGAGCCAGCGCGGGCCCTCCTCTCCGATTTCGGTTTGTGGCATTTTGCGCTCAATTACTGGTATTTACCAAGGACGGTCAAGGAAGGTAAGGAGTTTGAAGCGCGTCTGAAACAGAGAGGTCTTTGCTTCTACCGCCAGAAGCCTTTGCCCAGTCACAAGTATCACCAGCTTATTGAGCGGAGTTGGTGCCGAATTTTTGATCTCAGTTGGAGAAACCGGGCGCTTGATGCTATGCCGCTGAGGGAGAGGCGAATTCAGGCAACGTTATGGGAACTTAAACTGGAATCGGTCCAAAAAGTGACATGGTTTGTGGCCCGCTAGACGGCGAACTGACTCTCGCGGTATTCACCCTGTCTGGTAGAATACCGACCTCAACAGGTACGCTCCAGTTGAAGTGCTCAACGATATCACAGGGAAAGTACAGATGATCAAAGTTCTGGTAGCGGATCCCCTGGCGGACGAGGGGATGAAAAAGATCACCGACGCGAAGGAGATCCAGGCGGAGGTGCGGACCGGGCTCGGCGAGGACGAGCTGGCCCGCGCGGTCGGCGGGTACGACGGGATTATCATTCGCTCGGGGGTGAAGATCACCGGGAAAGTGCTGGCCAATCCGGGGCGGTTGCGGGCGATCGCGCGGGCGGGCGTCGGCGTGGACAACGTCGATCTCGATGCCGCGACCAATGCCGGCATCCTGGTGATGAACACGCCCGATGCGAACACGCTGAGCACCGCCGAGCACACCATCGCCGTCATGCTGGCCATGTCGCGGTACATCCCCGCCGCCGACGCTCACGTGCGGCAGGGGCAGTGGAACCGCAAGGGTTTCACCGGCACGCAGCTCGCTGGCAAAACACTCGGCGTGGTGGGCATGGGTCGCGTGGGCCGGGCGGTCGCTCTGCGTGCGGCGGCGTTCGAGATGAAGGTCATCGCGTACGATCCGTTTTTCTCCGGCCGCAGCGCGCTGGACGGCAAGGTGACGATGGTCGAGACGCTGGACGATATCTTCTCGCGGTCGGATTTCATTACCCTGCATACCGTGCTGAACGACGACACGCGCGGGATGATCAATGCGGCTTCGATCGCAAAGATGAAAAAGTGCGTTCGCATCGTGAACTGCGCCCGCGGGGGATTGATCAACGAACACGATTTAGCCGAGGCGCTCAAAAGCGGCAAGGTGGCTGCTGCTGCGGTCGACGTATTTGAAAACGAGCCGCCGAAGGACAGCCCGCTGCTGGCCGCGCCGCGTATCGTGCTCACGCCGCACCTGGGCGCATCGACCGAGGAGGCGCAACTGGCGGTCACCGTGGATGCGGTGGATGCTCTCCTGGATTATCTGCTGCGCGACGAGATCCGCTGGGCGGTCAATGTGGCCGGCCTGCCGACGCAATTTTCCGATCGCGACCGGGCGTATATGGACCTGGCCCGGCGGATGGGCAGCATCCTCTCGCGGCTGTGTACGGGCGGAATTCAAACGGTAAGCGTCACCACGCACGGCGAGTCGCTGGAATCCGTCGCCCGCACGTTGTCGCGGCAGATCGTGGTCGATCTGCTCAGCCCGCATTTCACCTCGCGGCTCAATCTGATCAACGTCGATGCGTCGGCCCAGTCGCGCGGGATCAAGATCGAGCACACCGCCGATCTGTCCGTCAGCGCGATTACCGAGACCGTGTCGGCGCGGGTGGCGACGCGCGAGGGCGTGCATGAGATCGTCGGCGAAGTTTTCCTCGACGGTCGGCCGCGCATCATGGCCATCGACGGCTACCAGATGAACCTGGTGCCCGAAGGCGAGATGGTCCTGATCTTCAACAACGATCAGCCGGGCGTGATCGGACTGGTCGGCACGATTTTCGGCGACAATAAGATCAACATCGCCGACATGATGCTCTCGCGCCAGCGCGAAACGGCGCTGATGGTGCTGAAGCTGGACGCGCCCATCCCGCCGGACGTGATGCAGATCCTCGAATCCAAGAAACCGCCGCTCTTCCAGGTCCTGCCGGTGACGCTGCCGCCGATCGCCGTATAGACGAGTTGACTGGCAGTCAAGTTCCCTCTAGAATATGACGAGATAAGATTTGGATAAGTCGAGTCAGTTTATTCAATGTGAGTTTCTTATTCCCATCCGGCGGGACAGTAAGTTGTCGGATGGTAGTAAACATGCCATGTTAACGTGGGATTGGCTGCGGAAGCAGTTGTGGGCCCGATTCAAGGGATTCACGATCGCGCCGGGTTTCTATCAAGGGGTCTACGAGGATCCAGATGAAGGTTTGCCGGTCACGGATGAGTCGCGCAAATACGAGGTCGCGTTGCACCCACGCCGGTTGGATGAACTCAGGGACCTCTTGCGAGAGGCTTGCGGCGTCTTCCAACAGAAGTGCATCTACCTCTCGGTTCGCGGGTCTGTCGAATTTGTGAGGGCAACATGAAGATCTATTCCACGCTCTCGGGACATCATTTTTCGTTGGATCTCCTCGATCCTCAGGAGTTTAGGATTTTGACCGAATTCCAGAAGAGGTTTGAGAAGGGACTGGATTGGAACGAGTTTGAGAACTACTGGATCGCGACCTTGAGTTCGCTCTATGACAAGCGGAAGGTGCCCCGACGGCTGTCGATGCAGAAGCCTCTTTTTCAGATCGCTCAGGATATGTGGGGGCGCCTGGCTATTCAACAAGGACACGTCGAGCCGCCTGACTACCGCGACGAACTGGCCGAGCTGATCGACCAGGAGTTTGGAACCCGGCGGGAGTTCTGCCGCAAAACCGGCATGTCCGAACAGATGGTGAGTCACGCCCTGGCCCATCGAAAGCACATTCACATCAACAGACTTGTCCATGCGCTCCACAAGATCGGGTACCGGCTTTCGATAACCCCTGCCCCAGCAAATCACGCGACAGGCCGACGTAATGGAGTTCGTTCCAAGTCGAGGCGAACCACAGCTCGTTGAAGCTGCCCGGCGTCAGACTGTTGAACATGGGATGCAGGATGTTGCGACGACAGATGAATTCAATCATATCGACGATGTTCCCCATTCTGCTGTTGGCTGGATGTGCAGCGACCGGCGACGGCGGACGGGACAAGCAAGCGGTTGCGGTGGACCGCACGCGGGACCTGCGCAGATCTTATGGAACGTATGCCGCCAACATCCGAGACTCTGACGGGCACGTGGATATTTCACGCCTGCTCGGCGAACTCGAAGATCTCCATGCGAACACGTACAACTGGTTGATCGCGCATGCGGAGACGGATTGGGAAGACCTGAAGCGGTTCCTGCCGGCGGCGCGCGAGAAGCGTATTCGCGTGTGGGTGACGCTGCTGCCGCCGTCGGAGTCGCCGCCGCGGACGAAACGCTATTCCGAGCCGTTTCGCCTCGACTTTGAGCGGTGGGGGGCCGAACTGGCGGAACTGAGCCGGCGCGAACCGGCGCTGGTGGCGTGGAGCATCGATGATTTTGCCCACAACCTCAAGGTTTTCACGCCGGACTATCTGCGGAAAGTCATCAGCGGCGCCCGTCAAATCAATCCGCGGCTCGCGTTTGCGCCGTGCGTGTACTATCGCCAGCTCACGCCGAAATTCGTGGAGAACTACCGCGAGTTGCTCGATGGCATCCTGTTTCCGTATCGGAGCGAATCGACTACCCCGGGTTTGACCGATGCGACCCGCGTCGAACCGGAGGTCGCCACGCTTCGCGAGCGGCTCGGTCCCGATGTGCCGATTATTGTGGATGTATACGCCAGCGCGCACAGTAAACTGGGGCCGTCAACGGCGGAATACGTCGAGCAGGTGATGCAATCCGCGAAGCGCGTGGCGGACGGCGTGCACGTTTACCGGCACCAGGACCGTGTGCGCGAAGCAGCCAAATACACGATTACGAGGCGCGTGTTCAGCAACGCCGCGGGATAGGCCCTCACCTCATGCTCTTCCAAAACGTCGCCGTCGACGTGCGTGGCCGGAAAATCGCATCCACGTCAGGCCCAACAAGGTCAGCGGCATCATGGAGGCCCCGCCCGGTCCGCAGGTCCCAGCCCCGGCACCGCACTGCGGCGGGGCCCCGACGGGCGGCGGATTTCCGGGCGGTGTGACTGGTGGGGTGCCGGGCGGGTTCGGCGTGCTCGGAGCCGGATCGCAGTTGTCAATCAGTCCATCCGCATCGAAATCATTTTCGCATTCATCGGGGATCCCGTTCCGGTTGCAGTCCTGGCTCAGCGCCGGAGTAACCTGAGGCTGGAGAATGGAGACGGTGCCGTTATCGTTTGCGACGGCGATTTCCGGCTCCGCATCGCCATCGAAGTTGCCAACCGCCGCCGAGTTAATGCCCATTCCCAGCACACCGTTGCGGTTCAACACGAAGGTTCCGTCGCCTTTGCCGGCAAAGAGCAGCGTTTCATCGCCATCGGCCACGATCAGATCGAGTTTGCCGTCGCCGGTGAAATCGGCAGCGGTGACGAAGGCGGGCCGCTCAGCGCGTGTGAGCGTCGCCGCCTCCTCGAAAAGCCCGGCGGCGATGTTCCCGGTATTGCGGAGTACGAGCACCGTGGAGTTGTCCGAATTTGCGACGGCCAGATCGTTATCACCATCGCCATCGAAATCGCCGGCGGCCAGCGAGACTGGCCCGCTGAGGGTGGCCGGCGTGGGAGGCGGGCTGGCGCCGGTGCTGAGCAGGATGGTGAGCGTATTGGACAGATTGGCGGCCGCGATATCAGCAATGCCATCGCCGTCGAAGTCGCCGGCAACGATCGCCGAGGGCTGGAGGCCCGCAGCCTGCGTTCCACCGGAGGTGAAAGCGCCGGCGCCGGTATTCAACAGTTTCGTCACGCTGCTGGAGCCGTTGTTAGCGGTCGCCACGTCGATGTCGCTGTCGCCGTCGAGATCGGCGGCAACAATGTCGATCGGGTTTATGCCGACCTGGCCGCTCGTGCGGGCCGCGAATGTCGGGGCGCCGGGCGGGGTGGTGATATTCAGTAGAATCGAGACCGTGTTGTCGGAAAAATTGGCTACGGCCAGGTCGGGTCGCCCATCCTTGTTCAAGTCGCCGACAGCTACGGCGGCCGGGTTCGGGCCGGCATCGAACGTCTGAGGCGTGAATGAGCCGTTCCCCTCGTTCGTCAGCACGGTGACAGTCCCCGGCGTACGGTTGACCATCACCAGATCGCTATCGCCGTCGCCGTCCAGATCGGCGGCCTTCAAGGAAAGGGGTGCCCCACCGACGGCGATGGTCTGACCGGCGCCAAAACCAGGGCTGGATGACACGTCGCAGGAGTCGGGGATATCGTTCACGTTGCAGTCCTGGGTTGCACCACTGGCGATTTCGGTAGCGTCATCGACGCCATTGCCGTTGCAATCCGTTTGGCCAAGAACCCGGGAGGGCAAAATGAAGCACAGCAATAATACCGTTACTGGCAGACAGTCCTTCATGACCAACCTTTCTATCGGTGGGTACAGTGACGGCCGCACCCAAACCGCATATTCTCCATTTTACAGATTTTGCCGCTGAGTCAAGCCGTACATCTCCCCTCTTGAACAATGAGAATAGTTATGGGACGGTTAGTCGTCGCAATGTTAAGCCAGAAAAAATTGGCTGTTTTACTGCTGAGTCCCATTGACTTTCACTTTGCCACCTGATACAAAGGTGTAAGCGGAAAGATCGCAAGATTGTGATCATTTCAAGCGCAGGGGGCAGGGGCACGAGTTCACTTCCGACGTGGCAGCTTGGTTTGCAGGCGTTTGGATGAGGTTTTAGGAATGAGAATCGCATGAAGCGGTTCTGTGTCCATACATTTTGACAGGGGGCTTTCGGTGTTCAGACTTTCATCTGTCGCATTTTTATTCATGGCCGCGACCGTTTACGCGGATCTGGCCCAAGTGTCCGCTCTTGGTAACCCGGCGGCGGACGCGCTGTCGCGGATGGCTCAGACTCGACAGTTTGGGGCCAGCATCGCGGCCTTGGGCTTGCCATCGAATGACGCCGGCAACGCCGCGAACTACGTGTACTACTCGTCGGGGCTTCAGTTTTCAAATTCCCCGAGTCTCGGCGGAGATACGCTGGGATTCTCGTTCGCCAGTCCGGGCGGTAGCGGTGTCAACACCGGCGGTGGCGGAGGAGGCGGTCCGGCCGGAGGCGGTGCAGGCGGCTCTACAGTGGTCACCACAGGCGGAGTTGGGCAAACTCCCGCACCCGGGGCGCTGATGCTGGGGGTTATCGGTATGTGGTGTGTGGGCTGGGTGAGACGGCGGATATAATCCGGACGCCGATCATCAGGTTCGATTATCACAGGCGACGGCTCTTTGATGGGTCGTCGCCTTTTGTGTTTATTCGGAGCGCGAAGGAACAACAGTTTGGATGCCATGCAACGCCGTTGGGCTGGGGCGAGAGACCAGATTACAATAACGGACTCTTGTCGCGTGACGCCGGAGAACGCATGGAATCCGCATTTCTTGAGGCCCTTCGCCAGCGGGTGCTGGTCTTCGACGGAGCGATGGGCACAAGCGTCCACACTTTCAACCTGCCGCTGAGCGATTATCTGGACCTCGAAAACTGCACGGAGATCCTGTGCCGGACCCGCCCGGATGTGATCGGTGAGATCCACCGCAGCTTCCTGCGCGTGGGCTGTGACGCCGTCGAGACGAACACTTTCGGCTCCAACAAGATCGTGATGGCCGAGTTCGGCCTGGTGGACAGCGTACGCGAGCTGAACCGCCAGGCCGCGGAAATCGCCCGTGATGCCTGCCGGGAGTTCAGCACGCCGCAGCGGCCGCGGTTTGCAATCGGTTCAATGGGGCCGGGCACCAAGCTCGTTTCACTTAGGCAAACGACGTTCGATGCGCTGGCCGACAGCTACGCCGAGCAGGTGCGTGGGCTGCTCGAGGGCGGCGTGGATGCGCTGCTGATCGAAACGTGCCAGGACATTTTGCAATGCAAGGCGGCCATAGCGGCCGCGGAGACGGCCTTCGCCGAGGCTCACCGGCGCGTGCCGATCATGGTGCAGGTCACCATGGAGACGACGGGCACCATGCTGGTGGGAACGGACATGGCGGCGGCGCTGGTCGCGTTGGAAGCTTACCCCCAGATCGACGTGATCGGCCTCAACTGCGCGACCGGCCCGCAGGAAATGAGCGAGCACATCCGCCATCTGAGCGGGCACTGCACGCGGCACATCAGCGTGTTGCCGAACGCCGGTCTGCCGCAGGTGGTGAACGGCGAGCCGTACTATCCGCTGACGCCGGACGAACTGGCCCGGTGGCTGGGCGAGTTCGTCGAGACGGACGGCGTCAACATCGTCGGCGGCTGCTGCGGGACCACGCCGGAACACATGGCCAGAGTGGTCGCCACCCTCGCAAACCGGGCGCCGAAAGAGCGCCGGCCCGTCTCCGAGCCGAGTGTCTCCAGCCTCTATCAAGCCACACCCATCCGCCAGCAGAACAGCTTCCTCATCGTGGGCGAGCGGACGAACGCGAACGGCTCCAAGAAATTCCGCGAGCTGCTCGCCGCCGGCAACGTGGACGGCATGGTGCAGATGGCCAAGGAGCAGGTCAAAAACGGCAGCCACATGATCGATGTGTGCGCTGCGTATGTAGGCCGCGACGAAATTGCCGACATGCACGGCCTCATCTCGCGGTTGGCGACCGAGGTCAGCGTACCGCTGATGATCGATTCCACCGAGGCGCCGGTGATCGAGGATTCGCTCAAGCTGTGTGGCGGCAAGTGCATCGTGAACAGCGTCAACCTGGAGGACGGCGAGAAACGCTGCGATGACGTGCTGCCGATGTGCCGCAAATACGGTGCGGCGGTGATCGCGCTGACCATCGACGAGGTGGGGATGGCCAAGACGGCGGACAAGAAGATCGCCACCGCCCGGCGAATCTTCGACCTGGCCACAAAGAAGCACGGCATGCGGCCGAGCGATCTGATCTTCGATCCGCTGACGTTCACCATCTGCACGGGCAACGAAGACGACCGTCGGCTGGGCCTGGAAACGCTGGAGGGCATCCGGCTGATCAAGCGGGAGCTGCCCGAGTGCCACACGCTGCTGGGCCTCTCGAACATCAGCTTCGGCGTCAAGCCGGAGGTCCGGCACGTGCTGAACAGCGTGTACCTGCACTACGCCCGCGAAGCCGGCCTCGATGCGGCGATCGTGCACGCCTCGGGCATTCAGCCGTTGTATAAAATCGACGAAAAACATCGCGAGATCGCCCGCAAGCTGATCTTCGACGAGCGCTCCGATGGCTACGATCCGTTGCACGATTTGCTGGCCCAGTTCCCCGACGATGGGCCCAAGCGCGAGAAGGGCATCAAAACGAATGCTCCCGTTGAAGAACGGCTCAAGCAGCGGATCATCGACGGCGAACGCACCGGCCTGCACGAGGACCTCGACGAGGCGATGAAGAAGCACAAGCCGCTGGCGATCATCAACGAGCTGCTGCTGCCCGGGATGAAAGTCGTCGGCGATCTGTTCGGGGCCGGCGAAATGCAGTTGCCGTTCGTGCTCCAGTCGGCGGAGACGATGAAGGCGGCGGTGGCGTGGCTCGAGCCGCACATGGAGCGCGTCGAGGGCAGCGGCAAGGGTTCGATCGTGCTCGCCACGGTAAAGGGCGACGTGCACGACATCGGCAAGAACCTGGTGGACATCCTGCTGACCAACAACGGCTACACCGTCTACAACCTCGGCATCAAGCAGCCGATCAACACCATCATCGACGCGTGGCAGGAGAAGAAGGCGGACGCGATCGGCCTCTCCGGCCTGCTGGTCAAGAGCACGCTGGTGATGCGGGACGATCTGATCGTGCTGACCGAGCGCGGGCTGAAGCCGCCGGTGATCCTCGGCGGGGCGGCACTGACACGCAAGTATGTTGAGCAGGACCTGCGGCCGCTGTATCACGGGCGGCTGTTCTATGCGAAGGATGCGTTCGAGGGCCTCGATCTCGTGCGCAGGATCGTCGAGGGCGACGCGCCGGGAGCTGAGCAGCGCGCTCATTTGGAGTGCGGCGGCGTCGACGCCGCTTTGGCTTCGGCGGTCGAGCGCCCAAAGAGCCAAAGCGCCGCCGGTGGCGACGCAGTCCAAAAAACCCGGACGCAGCGCAGCGAGGACATCTCGGTGAACGTGCCGGTGCCGGTGCCGCCGTTCTGGGGCTCGCGCGTGGTCGAAAAGATTCCGCTCAAGGCGGCGCTGGCGTTTCTCAACGAGGTCATGCTCTTTCAGGTGCAATGGCAGTTCAAAAAGAAGGGCCGGCCGCAGGAGGAGTTCGACCGGTATATCGACGGCGAGGTTCGGCCGATCTATCGCGACTTGGTGGCCAGATGCGACGCCGAAGGGATTCTCCAGCCGCGGGCGGTGTACGGTTACTGGCCGTGCCAGAGCGAAGAGAATTCGCTCATCGTGTACGATCCCGACAACCGGGAGCGGGAGATCGCTCGGTTTGATTTTCCCCGCCGCAGCAAGAAACCCTGCTGGTGTCTGGCCGATTTCTGGCGGCCGCGTTCGAGCGGCGAATATGATGTGATCGCGATGTCCATCGTGACCGTCGGCCAACAGGCCAGCGATTTCGCCCGCCAGTGGTTCGCGGAGAACCGTTACCGCGAATACCTCTATCTACATGGGTTGAGCGTCGAGACGGCGGAGGCGCTGGCGGAATACTTCCACAA
>CAYLLT010000110.1:0-13698 GCA_964384465.1 uncultured Planctomycetales bacterium
CGCTCGGCCATCAGCTTGCCGGACGCGGGGCCGGCTTTGAAGCCGTAGGTGCCCCAGCCGACGGTCATGAGAAACCCCTTCACATCCGGCGTGTCGCCCATGATGGGGGAGAAGTCCGGCGTCATGTCGCACAGGCCGGCCCATTGGCGCAGCACTTTGACGCTGGCCAGGAATGGGAACAACTCCAGCGTGTGGATGGCCGCCCCCTCCATGAACGACAGCGTGCCGCGGAGCGAGTAACTACAGTGATCATCCACTTCCGCCCCCAGCACGATTTCGCCGCGGTCGGTCTGCGAGAGGTAGACGTGCAGTGTGGATGACACGATGACCGCATTGAGGAACGGCTTGAGCGATTCGGTGACGCAGGCTTGTAGCGGATGCGTTTCGACGGGGATTTCGAGGTCCACCATTCGGCAGATGGTGCCGGCGTAACCAGCGGTGGCGTTGACCACGCAGCCGGTCTTGATGCGGCCGCGGTTCGTGATCACCGCCTGCACGGCTCCGTCGCGGACTTCAATGCCGGTTACCTCTGTGAGCTGGTGAACGTGGGCGCCGCCGCGGTCGGCCCCGCGTGCGTAAGCCCACACCACCGCATCGTGCCGGATGATGCCGCCGGGCGGATGATACAGAGCGGCCATGATGGGAAAGCGTGAGTGGCCGAACACGTTCATCTCCGGCACGAGTTGCTGGATCTCGTCGGGGAAGATGAGCCGCGAGTTGACGCCCATGAGCTGGTTGGTGTTGGCCCGCTCGCGCAGGCCGCGGACGCTGCTCTCGGTGTGGCCGAGCGTGAGGTGGCCGTGCTGCGAGAACATGACGTTGAATTCGAGCTCTGCCGCCAGCCGCTCGTAGAGCTGGACGGACAGGTTGTAGAAGGCGATGCCCTCCGGCGTGCGATAATTGGATCGGACGATGGCGGTATTTCGGCCGGAGCCGCCGAAGCCGATGTATTTGGCTTCGAGAACGGCCACACTTCGCACGCCCATCTGCGTCAGGTAGTACGCCGTCGCGAGGCCGTGCACGCCGCCGCCGATGATGACGACGTCGTAGCTGTCCTTCAGTTCATGCGTTTGCCACATCGGTGCGTGCATGTCAGACTCCAGCCTTCGAACAATTTTCGTGATACTCAAGGCCGGCGGGCTGCAAACCGAATTCCTCGCCGGCATCGAGCAGCACTTCCCACAGGAACTCCGCCGAATCGGTGCACACGTGCAGCTCGAAACGATCCTCAAACCGAGCGAACAGTGTGTTGACGCCGAAGATCGGCCCCTGGCAGCAGCCGCCGACCGGCAGCGTGCTCTCGCGCAGGTCCAGTGCGGTGATCTTGTTGAGGATGTTCAGCCGATCATGCCCGAACAGCACGATGCTCGCCCATCCACCGGTCACGTCGATCGACGTGCCGGGCGAGAGTCGATTGCCCGCCGAGGGCGAAATGTCAAAAATGATCGCCCGTCGATCGGTCAGACGGTGGATGCTTAGGCCTTTATGCAGTCGCGCGCTCCGCGGCGGTACATCGGTGCCGCAGATCGTTCGCAATGCGGCCGCCGTTTCGGGGCCGTTGATCTCGTATGTCGGCCAGTGCGCAAGATCAATGAGTACGTTACTGTCCGGCCCCGGCTCGTGCGGGTAGCGGGTCGCCACTTCCCACCCGTTCACGATCGCCAGCGTCGCGCCGGCACACCGATGCATCTCCACCAGCGGCCCGCGTGCGACGGGGCTTGCTGGAGGTATCACATCACTCACGACTCCGCGGGCCTTCTCGGATTTCATAGCATCAATCGTTACCATTTCTCCACCGTTTCAGTTCGGAAAACCGAGCCGCGAGCGCAAGCGAGCGGTCCGACTGGCGCATGATGTCAACACCTCGACCCATACAACCCCTCGCTGGCGCTCGGGGCTCGGATTGGTCTCGACCGGTTCGCGTCTTGATCCTGACGTTTTGGCATTTGAGTGCATCGACGTGTCGATGCCTCTCTTCAGCTCTTGAGTTTTTCTCCCGCCGCGTCGTAGAACGGTTCATCCTGCACGATGGCGGTGGCCAGTTTGCCGTTCACCTGAATCTGAAACGTCTGCCCATCGCGCGCCAGCGCGTCCGGCACCCAGGCCAGACCGACGGCGGCGCCGTTCACCGGCGAGTAGCGGCACGACGTGACCCGCCCGCCAAGTTTGCCGTCGCACAACACCAGCGACGCATCCTCCGGCACGACGCCGTCCTTCATGCGGAAGCCGACCAGCCGATTCCTCGGGCCGCGCTGCTTCATCCGGCCGAGCGAACTGCGGCCGATGAAGTCCGCCTTTTCCAATTTGACGATCCACGGCAAATCGGCTTCGAGCGGGTTAGACAGTGCGTCGGTATCCGTGCCCGGCAAAATATGTTTTTTGTCCAGCCGCAGCCGCCGCTGGGCCTCGACGCCGAACGGCAAAATGTCGAACGGCCGGCCGGCATTCATGATCGCTTCCCACACGTGCAGCCCGTACTGCGTAGGCACGTGAATTTCGTAACCGAGTTCGCCGACGAAACCGATGCGCAGCACGTTCGCCGGCACGCCGGCCACCGCAAACTGCCCGACCGCCAGGTACGGCATCGACCGCGTGGACAGGTCCGCATCCGTCAGCCCGGCCAGAATCTCGCGGCTTCGCGGCCCGGCCAGGTTCATGGCCGCATAGCTGCCGGACACATTGGTCAGCCGCACATCCAGCGACGGCTTGCACGCCAGCCACCAGCGGAACCAGCTATCGATCGCGTCGGCGTTGCCGGTGGTCGTGGTCAGGAAGAAGCGGTCGTCGCCCAAACGGCTGATGGTGCCGTCGTCGAGGATGATGCCGGCATCGTCGCAGATCAGGCCATAACGGACGCTGCCGATCTTGAGGTTCGCGAAGCGGTTCGGGTAGATGAATTCGAGAAACGCCACCACGTCCCTGCCGCGCAGCTCGATCTTGCCGAGCGTGCTGACGTCGATGAGGCCGGCGCGGTGACGGACGGCCTCATATTCGTCCTCCGGCCGGCCGTACCGTTCCGGTCGCTTCCAATTGCCAGCATCCATGAACCGCGCGCTGGCGGCGACGTGCCAGTCGTGCAGGCACGTCCGCCGGACGAGCGACAGGTGCACGGCCCGGCCGGCCAGCACGCCGAACGGCACCGGCTGTTCCGGCGGGCGGGCCGTCGTGGTGCCGGTCGCTTCGATGCTCTTGCCATTCTGGCGGGCGCACAGCGCGATCGATACCGCCTGACACATCTTTCCCTGACAGGGGCCCATGCTGACCGTCGAGTACCGCTTGAGCGTCTCGATATTGGAATAACCCTCGTCGATGGCGTCGCAGATGTCTTTCTCGGTGACGTCTTCGCAGATGCAGACGAATTTTTTCTTGGCCGATGAGGGACTGACATAGTAAGGCATCGCCGGCGTTGTCTTCGGCGGCAGGGCATCCAGCTCGTGCCGCAGTTGCGAAAGACGCTGACTCAGCCCCGCTTGCGGCGTAGCGCCACCGGCCGATAGTTCGACCACCGCCGTCAGCCCCGCGATGCGGCCCTCCAGTTCCACCGCTCGGAAATAGTGTACGCCGTTCACCGCTCCCGCCGAGTGCATCCCGACCGCATAGCTCCTGACGACTGGATGATCCAGTCCGGCGTCATAGCCGAGCTTGCAGCCGTTCTGATACAGCAGGGCATTGGCGGGCGTGAAGCCCACCGCCTGCACAATCCAGCGGCAGCGGATCACTTCCTGCGGCTCGCCGACGAGTGAGCCGATAACGGCCGCCTTGATGTGCCGTTTGCCGCGGGCCGCCAGCACGGTTCGTCCGCGATCCAACTGTATGCCGGCCGCGTCGTCGCCCGCCTCCCTTCGCAGATCGACGATCCGCACGACTCCCATGCCGCCGGCAACAAGCTGCCGCGCGACACGATATCCCTGAGCGTTGTCCGTGACGACGACAATCGGCCCGTCGAAACGGCACCCATCGAGGTGTATGAGCCGCTGCGCCCCGCTGGCCAGCAGGTTGCCCGGTAGATCGTTATTGGCGAACACCAGCGGCCGCTCCCAGCCGCTGGTCGCGATGATGATTTGCTCGGCACGAAGGCGGATCATGCGGTTACCGCGTTGAATGCCGAGATAATTACCCTCGTAACAGCCGAACGCGACCGCCGAATCGATCACGCGGATCTTCGCGTGTGCCGCTACTTTGGCGATGGTGCTCGCCAAGGCCCCCGGCATGCCGGGGGCTAAATGAGGATCGCACCGCAGATGGCCGCCGAGCGCGGGCTGCTCATCGATCAACGTCACGTCCGCGCCGGCACCGGCCGCCTCCAGCGCCGCGTGCAAGCCCGCCCAGCCGCCGCCGACCACCGCCACATCGGTGAACAAATTGAGCTTGTCGTAGTGCCCTTTATCGCCACCGTGCCGATCCACGCAGCCGAGGCCCGCGATCCGGCGGATGATTTTCTCCCACAGCGGCCACATCCACCGCGGCTTGTACATCCGCTGGTAATAGAACCCCACCGGCATCAACCGGTGGAACCGATCGAAGATCGCCATGGCATCGAACCACAGCGCCGGCCAACGGTTCTGCGAGGTCACCCGCATCCCCGGCCGGGCCGCCAGCGTGCAGATGCGCACGTTGGGCTCGCCATCCACCGTACACATGCAGTTCGGACATCGCCCCGACGCACAGAACAGCCCGCGCGGCCGGTGGTACTTGAAGCTCCGCGACAGCACATGCTGACCGGCGCGATGCAGCGCGCCGCCGACCGTCTGGCCCGCATCAGCCGTGAGCGGCGCGCCGTCGAACGTGATCTCGAAGTGTTCCTCGTGCCGTTCCGCCGCGGCGGAATGACCGGCATGTTTGCCATTGCCGGTGGTGTACGCGTGGCTCATATCTGGTTCACCATTTCGCATTCCGAATTTCAAATCTCAGATTTCAAATCCTGAATCTCAGATTCCGCGTTCCGCGTTTCCTCAAACCGATTCGTCTCGATCACCTGGTTGGTCCGCGTATCCCGCCGCACGATGAACCACAGCTTGCACGCCGACCGGTGATACCACCACTCCGTCTGTTCGCCGGCGATATTGGGTTTGTCGTACAGATAGGCCGTCCACTGCCGCACGTCGGCATCCGGCGCGGGTCGTGATTTGCTGGGACCGCCGTAATGAAACTCCCACACGCTACGCCGTCCGCAGTTGGGACATTCAATCTGGAACGACATAAATGCTCACTCCTGAAACTCACCACGGAGGCACGGAGACGCGGAGAAAAGAAAACAGCATTGGGGACAAAATCGTTGACATGGAACACACCAGAAGAAAGATTTCTTCTCCGTGACTCCGTGTCTCCGTGGTGAATTTAGGCGATATGGCTGCGGGCGCGGACGCGCCGCGGATACCTCTTGGGCGAGGTCGGCAGACTGCCCACCAGATGATGCCGCAACGAGATGGACATGACGACGGACAGTATACCCATCGCCGTAGCCGCGGCAAGCCGGTGTCGTTGGCACGCATTTCGGTAGCAAAATCCGGGAATATAAAGGCCGCGGCGAGGGTTTGGAGGGGGAGATTCTCTATTGAATCAGCGGCGGTTGAGAGGGGAACAGATGAAAACGAAGCTGTTGCTGTGCGCGGCAATCAGCACTTTGACCGGCGGTCCGGTGGCGCGGGCCATCGTCATCGCGCAGGTGGACAACTTCCAGGACGGGACGCTCATGAACTGGTCGGGCGGCTCGTCGCCGACCAACATTTCCACCGGCGGCCCGGCCGGGACGGGCGATCGGTATCTGCGGATCAATTCCGCCGGCGGCTCGCTGGGGACGTTCAACGCCTCGCAATGGTCCGGCGACTATTCGGCCGCGGGCGTCACCGGCGTCAGCGCCGCACTTCGCAACCAGGGCGTGACCGCGTTACAGGTTCGCATCATGCTGGTCAGCAGCGCGGGAGGAAATTTCACCAGCACCACGGCGATCTCGCTCCCGGCGGATAACCTCTGGCACCCGGCCACGTTTCTGCTGAACGCCGCGAACCTGACGGATGTGAGCGGCGGGGGCGGCGATCTGAGCACGACGCTCGCCAATGTCGAGCGGATCCTGATCCGGCATCAGTCTGGTACGCCGCTCGGCGCCGGTTCGAGCACACCAGTCACCGGGACGCTGGGCCTGGACAACATTACCGCCGTGCCGGAGCCGGTCTCGTTCGCGTTGATCGCTGCCGGCATACTTCTGATGACGCACGGGCGCCGGCGGGCTTGCTGACACAAAGCCGAGCAAATCTCGGAACGGCTTCGTACGAAATGTCTAAGATCATCGGAGAGTTACCCATGAAAATCCCTGTTTGCGTATACGCCTGCACGGGTTGGCTGCTGATGCCGGCTGCCGCCGGTGCGATCACCGCCGGTCAATTGGATGATTTTCAGGACGGCACCACGCAGGGCTGGATCAGCGGCTTCAACAATCCCACCCCGCCGGTGAATGTCAGCACGGGCGGGCCGGGCGGCGCCGGCGACCGCTATCTCAGGGCGAGGTCCAACGGCGGCTTCGGCGCCGGCAGCAAACTCGTATTCTTCAACAATGCGCAGTGGACCGGCGACTACATCGCCGCGGGCGTCACGTTCATCGAAGCGGACATGGCCAACTTCGGCTCCGTGAGCCTCTCGATGCGCGTCGCCTTCCGCGGAGACGGCGGAGACTTTTCATCCGTGAGCACGGCAAGCGTGCCGGCCGACGGCGTGTGGCGTCACTACGTGTTTCCGATTCAGGAGAGCGACCTCACCGGCGGGTTCGATTATGCCGCCACGATGAGCGCGGTATTTCAGACCAGGATCCTGCATAAGACGACGCCCGGCGCAAACGGCGATCCGGTCGTAACGCAAATGGGTGTTGACAACATCAAGTCCGGGCCGGTTGTGCGGACCATTACCCAGTGGCGGAGCGTACGCACACACGGCGGCGGCGTGGGCGAGCAGGCCAACGTCATCGACGCGACAGCGACCGGCAACGGGATCGCGCCCGGGGGGACTACGGTCGAGACACGGTCTGGTGGCATCCAGAAGATCAAGGTGGATTTCGATGGGTCCGTGACGCTGACCGGCACGCCGGCGGCCGGCATCACCGTCAGTGACGGGACCAACAGCTACGCCCCGACCTCGGTCACCCCGGTGGACGGCGATACCATCGCGATCAACTTCGATTCAGGGGAACTGCCGGATGAGAAATGCTACACGATCACCATCGGCGCGGGCACAGTCACGGAAACCGTAACCGGTGACAATGACTGCAAGGTCCGGTCTCTGGTGGGCGACACGGTCGGCAACGGCAAGGTCAACCTCGGCGACGCGATTTATACGCGCAACCAGACGACCGCGGCCTCCCCCAACAAAGCCCAGTTCGATCTGGACCTGGACGGAGACGTCGACATCGATGACGCGATCATCGTCAAGAATCGTGTGACCCACCCCGCGAAAACGGCGCTGTGCCCATAGCCAGGGATGGTATAATGTCTATACTGTCTCGTCGTCGAGCGCGAACATGGGCCGGTTGACGGTTTGCTTTTTAAGCGCCGCATCTGAACGTACCGCGAGGTGGCAAGTCATGAAGCCGCGGATTGAGATAATCGGTGTGGTTTTGCTGGCGGTCTTTGCCGGAACTCACGCCCAGGCCTCATTTCACTTCATGCAGATCGAGCAGGTGATCGCCGGCGTCAATGGCGACAAGACGGCCCAGGCCATCCAGCTCCGCATGCGCAGCGCCGGCCAGGGCCAGGTACAGAACGCGCGGTTGATCGCCCGCGACGCGACCGGTAGTAATCCGGTGGTGCTGATCGCGTTCAGCCACAGTGTGAGCAACAATGCCGCGGGCGACCGCGTACTGGCCACCACCGGCAATTTCGCCAACTACACCAGCCCCGCGCTGGTCACCGACTTCACCATGACCAATCCGATCCCCACCGGCTATCTGGCCGCCGGGCGGATCACCTTCGAAGATAATTTCGGCACCATCTACTGGTCCTTGAGCTTCGGCGGCTCGTCCTACACCGGTTCAACCACCGGTTCGACGACGAACGATGCCGACGGCAATTTCGGTCCGTCGTTTGCCGGGCCATTACCGTCCAGCACATTGCAGGCGCTCAAGTTCCAGGGCGCAGCCGGCGCCCTGAGCACCAATAACGCCGCCGACTACGCCCTGACCGCCGGTGCCGCCGTGTTCACCAACAATGCCAGAAACAACTTCACCGTCGCCCCACCCTCGCGGACCATCACGCAATGGCGGAGCGTGCGCGGCCACAGCGGCGGTGTTGGCGAACTGGGAATTGTCCTTGACCCAACGGCCTCCTGCACCGGCGGCGGCAGCACGGTGGAAACGCGAGGAACGGCCGCCCTGGGCATTGGGATTCGCAAAGTTCAGATCGATTTCAGCGGGCCGGTCACGCTGGTCAGCCCCGGCGCCATCACCATCACCGGAAGAACCACCGTCGGCGGAGTGTTGGGCGCTTCCACGTTATATTCCCCCACGTCCGCGGTGATGACCGATGCGGATACCCTGGAGATGCAGTTCCTCGGGTCTGGCCCGCCCGACAAACTGCCCGACCAGAGTTGGTTTCAGATGACGATTGGGACCGCAACGATCTCGCAAAGCCTGACCGGCGATCGCGACGTCGAGGTCCGCTCGCTGCTGGGCGATGCGACGATGAATGGGGAGGAAAATCTGGGCGACATGCTGGTCACCCAGATCCATCTGGGCCAGGCGCTAACCCCCGCAACAGCTCAATATGACACCGATCTGAACGGGATCATTGACGACCTGTCTCTGCTCAAGACGCTGGTCTCCAACCCGGCAGCCCAGGCGATCTGCGGGCCTTAAGATCGAAGCCGGTCAGATCGTCACATCAATCCATCCACCGTGGAAGGGCCACGACGCCAGCACCAATTGCCGTTCTGCTCGATCGTCTCTCATCATTACGACAGGCGGCAGCGGCGGGTATTCATCACTCGGCCACCAGCGGCTGACATCCTGCGCGAAAGGTGGTTGGGCGGGCCACGGCTGCCAAGGATCGAGCATTGATGCGGATTGCGGATTGGGTCCACAGAGACGAGCACTTAAATCCGCAATTCGCAATCCGCAATTCGCAATATGGGGAAACGCGAGCCCCAGCCGCGGATCGAACAGGCTGGAGCAGATACGCGGGCCGCACAGGCTCACCGCTCGTATCGGTTGGATCATGCGATGTCCCCTCCAACCTCCCTCTGCTGGTGATTGTGCATCTAGCACTTGTCGTGCCGAACGTCCAAACCTGGTTCCCCTCGATCCGGCCTCATCATAAGTTGTTGATGCATCCATGTTTGTCAGCCCCCGATGCGGATCAGATAATCTGGGCAAGAGGTTCGGAACATGCGAGCGGATGAGTTGCAATACAACCTGCCGCCGGAACTGATCGCCCAGACGCCGGCGGAGCGCCGTGACCTGAGCCGGCTGCTGGTGCTCGACCGTGCGAGCGGGCAGCGCCGGCACGAGCGGTTCGATCGGCTGCCGCAACTGCTGCCGCCCGGTTCGCTGCTGGTCCTGAACGACACGCGGGTGTTGCCCGCCCGGCTGGAGCTGCGCCGGCAAACGGGCGGCCGCGTGGACGGATTATTCCTCCGCGAAGAGGCATCTGGAGTCTGGGAGGTGATGCTGTCGGGATCGGACCGTCTCAAGCCCGGCGAGCCGTTGTTATTCGTTCGAAGCGAACGAACGCTGCGTCTGACCTCCCGCATTGAGGCAGGCGTATGGCGGGCGGAGCCGGACCCACCGGGCCAGGCCGTCACCATCTTGAACGAATGTGGTCAGCCGCCGTTGCCGCCGTACATCAAGCGGCCAAGCGGCTCATCCGCTGCCGCGAGCATCGAGACTGACACCGAGCGCTATCAGACGGTCTACGCTTCGCGTCCGGGCGCCATCGCGGCCCCCACGGCCGGCCTGCATTTCACGCGCGAGGTATTTGCCGCTCTGGCCAGCGCCGGTATCCCGCACGTCTTCGTCACGCTGCACGTCGGCATCGGCACATTCGCGCCGATCCGCTGCGACGACTTGCGCGATCATGACATGCACGCGGAATGGTACGATTGTCCCACCGAGTCCGCTGCGGCGATCAACACGGCCCGCGCCGCTGGCCGACCGATTGTGGCCGTCGGGACCACTTCCGTGCGCGTGCTCGAAACCTGTGCGAGTCCGGAGGGGCCGATTGTCGCCGGCAGCGGCTGGACGCGCCTTTTCATCTATCCGCCTTATCGCTTCCGTGCGTTGGACGCACTGCTCACCAATTTCCATCTGCCGGGCAGCACGCTCCTGGCGCTGGTTTCCGCCTTCGCCGGCCGTGAGGCTGTGCTGGCCGCCTACCAGGATGCCATCGGACGGCAATACCGTTTCTACAGCTATGGCGACGCGATGCTGGTCCTATAAATCGAGCGATCCTTCGTAGCGCCGGGCAAGCCAAGTGGCCCAATGCCACGATTAAGGTTATTGCCTGTAGCGTTCCCGGCCCGTCCGCGTTACATTATTTCAAGCAGATGTGCGTGCCCGCACGATCGTGGGCTGGCCACGAGGCGGGCTGTTTCCGGGCGATTCGCCCGGCTGCTGACGGGAGATACCGATCGTGGCTAAGTTCTCGCTGAGTCGTTATGACACGCAGGCGCGCGTCAGCGTCCTTGTTTCCGCCGTTTCCTGCATTTTCCTGGCTATGCTGACCGTGTTTGTATTCAGCATCGACAAGGGCCTCAAGCTGCTGGACAAGAGCCAATATATCGTCACCTACGGCCACACGCGGCGGTTGCTGGTCCTGGGCTGCGGAGGCGCGGCGATCCTGCTGGCGGTGATCGGGTTCGGCATGGGCCTGAACAGCGCGGGCCAGCGCCGCAACGACAAGCCCACGCTTTCGTGGCTCGGATTTTTTCTGGGGGCCATGGTGCTTTGCCTGGCGGCCATCTTGCTGTTCTTCTTCCAGACTCGCGGCGAGCCCATCGGCAACTGATAGTCCGCACGATATCGCGCATCCAGGGTCCGCCGCATGTCCGTCTCGCTGTTTGTGACCTGTCTCACCGATCTGTTCTATCCGGAGGTGGCCGTTGCCGTGGTCCGGGTCCTCCGGCGGCTCGGAGTCACCGTGGATTTCCCCGCCGCGCAGACCTGCTGCGGTCAGCCCGCGCTGAACAGCGGCTACATCGAAGACGCCCGCGCTGTCGCCGCGAGAATGATCGACATCTTCGAGAAGTCGCAGACGGTGGTGACGCCCTCCGGCTCGTGCTGTTCGGTCGTGCGCGAGCATTTCCCGCATCTGTTCGAGCACGATGCCGCGATGCACGCGCGGGCGGTCGCTCTGGCCGGGAAGACGTTTGAATTCGTCGAATTTCTCGAGAAAGTGCTCAAGGTCGACTGGTCGGCCTGGAATCTTTCCTATCCGGCGGTTGCGACCTATCACTACAGTTGCCATCTCCGCGGCCTGGGGATGGTCGATGAAGCTACTCGCCTGCTCGACAAAATCGCCGGTCTGGAGCAACGCCCGCTGGAAAAGCTCGAGCAGTGCTGCGGGTTCGGCGGCACCTTCGCCGTCAAGTACAGCGACATCTCCGGGGCGATGGTCAAAGACAAGGCGGCCTGCATCGGGGCCACCGGCGCGGACATCCTGGTCTGCAACGACGGCGGTTGCACCATGAATATCGAGGGCGCCTGCCGCCGGGCGGGCCTGTCACTGCGGGTCAGACACATCGCCCAGATTCTCAATGAGGCCATGCAGAACGGCCGGACATCTGGGAAGACAAGGTAATATCTGAGTCCAAGTATTCATATAAAATTTATTTTATAAATCGACGCAATACACCAATTGCCACTTCCCCCGCCTCAACGAGAAAAACTGACGCATCTCCGTCAATGTTTGCTTTTTAGGGGCTGGACTTCCGTCTAAGTCCGATATACAATGCACATAAGTTAGGTGGTCGAGGAAATCCGCAGGGTTTCCAAGACACGAGTTGCCTCGCACGAAAAAACTTTCCCGAAGACAAGGCTCACCGGAGTTTGAAGCACTCGGAATCACCCACGATCGAATGGAACCTCGCCATTCGACAATCCCCATACTAACGCCCTCGGAGGGGCGAAGACTCAAGCGATACGTTCTGGACAATGTGATCCAGACCCTCGAAAACAAGAACTTCGAGAAACAGGAGACCAGTATGATGCTGGGAACGTATTCCCGCCGCGGACCGCGCTTCGCAGCGGTGGCACCCGCCCTTACCATCATCCGCTCTTGGACGTTCGTCTTCGGCATTCATTCACCACTTTGGATCCTGGCTTGTGTTGCGGTCGCGTTCAGTCCGGCCCGCCGGGCGGATGCCGCGACCTACTATGTCGATCGCAACAATGGCGCCGCCAGTGATTCAAATTCCGGGGCGGAAAGCGCCCCACTGAAAACGATCGATGCGGGCCTCAACAAGGTGCAGCCGGGAGACACGCTGTGGGTGAAGGGCAGCACGGATCCCAGTTCCCCGGATGCCATTTACGACCGCACGTTGAAGGCGGGTCTGCCGATCGTCAGGCCGGGCACGTTCGGCGCTCCCATACGCGTCGCCGCGGCTCCCGGCCACACGGTTGTCCTCCAGGGCAGCGGATCGCGCAACGGGATCGAGCTGGACAACGCATCGTATTACATCATCAGCGGTTTTAAGATCGTGAACTTCGAGAGGTCTGCGGATGGTTTTGCAACTAAAAGCAATATCACCATCGAAAACTGCGAATTCACGCAGACCACCGAGATAGGCCTGCGGCTGCGCAACATCACCAATTTCGTGATGCGGGACTCCTATGTTCACCACTGTTACGAGGTCGGCGTCTCCGTGCGCAACTGCACCAACGTTCTCTTAGATTCGGTCGTCTCGACGGATAACGACGACCAGCGCGGCGTCGACGGTGACGGCGACGGGTTTCACGTCCTGAACTGCAAGAACGTCAGGTTCGTCAACTGCATCGCCCGCCGCAACAGCGAAGACGGGTTCGACTTGACCGCGGACGCGACGCTCGTGGGATGCATTTCCAGTGATCATCCGGCATGCAACATCAAGTTGTGGCGCCGGGTCGAGGAGGGTTATGCGCCGCACCGGTACGATCTGGTCAACTGCATCATCACCGGCGCGGGCGAGTGCGGCATCAAGGCCAGCCAGGGCGCCGAGGCGCACATCGTGAATTGCACGATCACAGGCAACGGTTCAGCCGGGATACAGTTTAACGACCCCATGTACGGCCTGCCTGCCGGAACGATCACCGGCACCATTCGTTCGGATCTGGCCAACAACATCATTTCGAGAAATGGCGACTCGGGCGTGCGGGTCTTCGGGACGAGTATGAACCTGGTCACCGCCCGGAACAATACGTATCACGCCAACGCCTCTGGCTTGATCGGGTTGAGCTCCGACATCAATGTTTTGACCAGCGATCCAATGTTTGTCCCTGGTGATTTCGATCTCCAGCCGGGCAGTCCCTGTATCGATTCGGGGGATAGTTCCGCTTTGCCGCCGGACAGCGCGGATATTGATGACGACGGCAATACATCGGAGCCGGTCCCCTTGGATATCGGCGGTAATTCCCGTGTGAACGGCCAGGTGGATCGCGGCGCGCTGGAAGCGGGCGGGGCGGGCGGTTCAACAGACCCCATCGCAGGTGGCGGAGGGACCGATCCGGGGCCAGTCGATCCGGGG
>CAYLLT010000110.1:13798-21551 GCA_964384465.1 uncultured Planctomycetales bacterium
AACAGACCCCATCGCAGGTGGCGGAGGGACCGATCCGGGGCCAGTCGATCCGGGGTCAGGCGATCCGGGGCCAGTCGATCCGGGGCCAGTCGATCCGGGGTCAGGCGATCCGGGGCCAGTCGATCCGGGCACAGGAGACCCCGGGTCAGGTGATCCGGGATCCGGAGGCTCGGCTCACGACGATGACGATGGAGGATCTGTTGGAGACAGCGGGGACCATCCGGCAGAGCATCCGAGATCGCGGGGACGAAATTGGCCAAGACGATTCCCCCATTCGCATAGATCCCATAGTCACCATTGGACTTGGGGAAGCCGGACCAAGTAAGTACGGCTGTCACAGGGCCAGCGGCGGATCAGCGGCTGACTTGGCGCCTTGATTGACCCAGAGCATTGCTCTCTTCCAGGTTTTCGGACCCGCGCGAGACCTCAAGCGCATCGGCGGTTTGGTCGAAGATGTGTATGCGCCGAGTTCCCCGCGCGCGTGCACGGCCGGACTCGCGCGGCAGTCCGGAGACGAACCATGCCCGACCAGCATGAAAGCAGTACGCAGGATCTCCATGTGCAGATCGCAACCCGAGGCCAGGTACGCCGGCAGTTGATCGCGGCCCGGGAGGAGCTGGGCCGCGAGGCTTATCGGCTCGACACCATCGAGATCCAGCTCGAAATGGCGCAGTCCGAAATCGACAAGCTCGAATCTCTGAGCGTGGCCGGCGTGCTCAGCTCGCTGCTCGGCACCAAGCCCGGGAAAATCGATGCCCGGCGCGAAGAAATGGAGGTCTTGCAGCGCGAGCAACAGGAGTGCGAGCGGGCCATCCAGACGCTGACACAGTCGGTGGAACAAATCGAATCCGAGCTGGCCGGCTTCGCGGGCATTGAGGCCGAATTTCAGGAGTATTCCGCGGATCAGTCAAACGCGCCCGCCGATCGCCCTATGAGTACGCACGAGGTTCAGCGGGCGCTAGATGCGGCCGAATCGCTCCTGAACAATGTGGGTGGGGCGTTCAGGATGTGCAATAAGTTTCGGAACGGGCCGCAACTGGCCGCCGGACAAGGGGCCCTGCTTTCGACGGCCATGCAGGCCTGGAGGGACAAGAAGGCGGGCAGCATGACCGGGCAGCTCGCCGATGCCGTCCAGCATCTGGTGGAACAACTCGGCCGCTTGAAGCTCGGCCACGACCGCCTCCCGGATGTGTTCGCCCTGATGCCGCGGCTGGAGCCGTTCGCCAAGTCGTCCAGCCTCGACTCAAACGCGAGCACTGACGCCTGGGCCGAACTCGAAGCCATCACCCGGAGCATCGTCGCCGACCTTCAGGACGAACTCAGACGAATCGGGGGATGAAGTGGACGGCGTGACGACGGCTGTTCGTGTCGCCATGCGAATGGATTGTTGCCTGCGGATCGCCACGACCGCCTGAAGCCTACACCCTCGCTACATGCCACCCGACCACACCGCTATGGAAAGCGCGCGGGAAGCGCATTAGGCTGCGGGCTGACGATTTTCCAATCACCCGACCTGAAGGAGACTTCTCATGCGCATGATGCTCAACATCATCTTTCCTCCGGCCAAATTCAATGCGGCGGTCCGGGACGGCTCAGTTGGAGCCAAGCTGTCCCGCATCCTGGAATCGATGAAGCCGGAGGCGGCCTACTTCACGGAGCAGGACGGCCAGCGCGGCGCGATCCTGATCGTCGATATGGCCGACCCCTCCAGGATTCCGTCGCTGGCCGAACCCTGGTTTCTCACTTTCGATGCCGACGTGAAGTTTCGCATCGTGATGAGCCCGGACGACCTGAAGCGCGCCGGTCTTGACGAGCTCGGGAAAAAATGGGGATAGCATAGCTTCAGTAGTCAGGCGGGGGATATCCACATGACCTTGGACAAGCGGCTCGTCTCCGAGCGATTTCCCCGCGCTTCGAAGTACCACCCCGAATGGCTCATCGCCAGCGTCAGCGGCGGGGCGAATTCACTCTGGCTGACCGAGTGGCTCACGACCGCGCTGGACTTGCGGCCGGGTATGCGGGTGCTGGACCTCGGCTGCGGACGGGCGGCGTCGTCGATTTTCCTGCGCCGCGAATTCGGCGTGCAAGTTTGGGCAGCCGACCTGTGGTTCAGCGCCTCGGAGAACATCCGGCGGATACGGGATGCCGGCGTCGAGGACGGCGTGTTTCCGATCCATGCGGACGCCCGGTCGCTGCCGTTCGCAGCAGAGTTCTTCGACGCCATCGTCTGCATTGATTCCTTCACTTACTACGGGACGGACGACCTGTACCTGAACTACCTCGCTCGGTTGGTGAAGCCGGGCGGCCCGGTGGGAGTTGCGGGGGCTGGGCTGATGCGGGAAATCGAAGGTCCCGTTCCCGAGCATCTTCGCGAGTGGTGGACCCCGGATCTCTGGTGCCTGCATTCGGCGACCTGGTGGCGCCGGCACTGGGAACGGTCAGGCATCATGGACATTCAGCTGGCCGACACCATGCCCGATGGCTGGCAACTTTGGCTGGACTGGCACAGGGTGGTAGCCCCGGACAATGAAGCGGAAATCAAGGCGCTTGAGGCTGATCGTGGCAACACCCTCGGCTACGTTCGCCTCGTTGGTCGCCGCCAGGGCCAGGCGAAGCTGGAAGATCAAATCGTGTCCGTGCCCGCGCAGTACACGAAAAAGCCTTTGCTCCGGAGCGAGGAGTAGTGGCTGGGTGGCATGGCGACGGCTCTTCGCGCCGCCATACGAACGGGCCACTCGATCTGCCACCCATTGTTAAGCCTGTGACCGAGCAGTAGGTTCTGATCGAACTCCATGCGGTGGAAAAAATGGTGCAATCGGACACTCAAGCCGCTCCCGCCTCGAATAAGATGCTCTTGGCCGGGCGAATCGTGAGTGCGTTGCCGGCGTTGTTCATGGGCGTCGGCGCCGTCATCACCCTGTTTAAACCGGCGGTCATGACGGAAGGCCTCACGCACCTCGGCTATCCCGAGTACCTCGCTCGTCCCATCCTCCTTCTCGAGATTGCCTGCGTCGTCCTCTACGTCATTCCGCAGACCGCCGTCCTCGGTGCGATCCTGCTGACCGGCTACCTCGGCGGCGCCACCGCCAGCCACGTGCGCATCGGCGAGCCGTTCTACCTCCCGGTCATCGTCGGCATTGTGATCTGGCTGGGACTCTGCCTGCGCGACGCCCGCCTGCGCGCACTTTTTCCGCTGCGGAGTTAGCCACCTCGTGGGGCGGGCATGGCCCGCCTTTCTGCTCACCTGGACGATCGGCGGGCAGTGCCCGCCCTACCTGCTTCAAATGCACCGAAGTCCTACCGACGGAATAGAAGGGGCGACATTCTCGCATCGTTTGGGCGTACTGGACAGTCTCATCTCGCGTGATGACAATTGCTCCTGAATGATCCCACTATTTGACGATTTCGGCTTTCTCCCGCCCGGCGTTCACCCGGCGACGCTGTCCGAAATTGAGGCTCGCTTTGGACGTGAATCGGAGGTTCGGCGCGTGCAGATGGAATCGGTGCGATGGATGGGCGATTTAGCCAGGCGCGCGGGCGTCCAGCGGATCGTTTTGAACGGCAGCTTCGTCACCGATATAATGGAGCCGAACGATGTGGACTGCGTATTGCTGGTTCCAGAAGGGTTTCCAAGTGACGAGGCAGCGGAGTTGGAACTTCGTGCTGGGTTGCCGTTTCTTGAAATGGCGCTAGTTGATCAGGAGGATTTTGACGAATTTGTGAACGTCACTTTTGCATCTGATCGATTCCAGGTGCCCAAGGGCATGATTGAGGTGATTCTGTGATCCTTAACAGCGAACGTGAAGTCGCCAATACCCGAGTAAAGCTCGCCCGTCTTGAGACGCGCTACGAAACGCTTCGTCATCGAACAGGCGGCGACGAGCACGTCCGCGATTTAACCATGCAATCACTGAAACGAGTCATCAACCAATTCAAAGAAGAAATCGCGAGATACGAAGCCGGATTGCGGGGCGATGGAAAAAATGGTCGCCATCGACGCGATCTTCAAAACGACATCGAGTTGGTTAACACCCAGGAGAAGCTGCGCAGACTGGAGGATCAATATGAGAAGCATCGCAATGATTCAGCCGGGGACAAACGCCTGCGCGAGATGACCATGATCTCGCTCAAACGACTCATCAACCAGCTCAAAGAGGAAATCGCGGTCTACGAATCGCACCAGCCGGCGCGGCGATGATGCCGGAGAGGGTTTCGGCGTTGTTATGAGCCTCAACGGCCAGCGAGTACTGGACAACACCCGCGAAAAACTCCGCCTGTTAGAAAGCATGTACGCCGAGGCGAACGCCGAAACCGAAGGCGATGCCGAGGTTCGCGAGGCGGAGCTGGAATCGCTGCAACGGCAGATTAAGCAGTTCAAGGAAGAGATCGCGCGCTACGAGGTCCGTCATGCCGTCCGTAGGTGAGCTACTGGCGTGATCGGCGCGGAAATCTGGGTCAAGATTCTGCCGGTTTCCCGATGGTACACGAACGGAAGCCAGCGAGATCGCCTATGCGTTCTCAATGCGGCGATCTATTCCAGCTTCGACGAAGGCGGTTGGAACGAGGACAATGTGGTGTGGTAATGACAGACATTCGCACAGAGGCATTCTCATGTCCGCTTCAGTGCAGGCGTTTCCAAAAGACGACATGCTGGCCGCCAATCTGAATCTTATCCACTCGGAACTCGTCAATAGAATAGGCAAGACGGAAGGAGCGGCCTACTCGTACATCGTAAAGACAGTCAGGATGGATCGCACGAGCCTCTGTTTTGAGCAGCACGGTTCTGCTCCCAACTTCCAAGGAGGACACCTTACTCTTTGCACTTGCAAGCATCAGATGCGGTCGAGCCTGGAAATGTCAGCATGGAAGAACAAGTGGGTCGCTGGGTTCACCAGTCGATGTCTTTACCAAAAACGGCATTGGATGTTCTTCCTTACACTGGTCCAAGATGCTCACAAGTCCCACGCCGAACTGTGGGAGTGCCTGCCTTCAGCGGTGCGAGAAGCCAAGTCCGCCCAGGAACACTTCCTTGGCGATCTGTTCGCTCCACGGGGCAGTCTTGCGGGGGAAGACAGGTTTGATCCTCGTCGTTATCTCGCCCCGTCACGCCACATCCATCATAGCCACAAGTGTGACAATGACTGGCACAACGATATCAACTACAAACATTCCGACCGATATCGACGCCCGTCGCTTCTTGTTGGCGATCCGCATCTGACGTTCCTTTGGGAGAAACCGGTCATTTTCTTCGATGAAGATCACTGCCGGAACTTCAAGAAATGGGAGAGCGTATCCGAGCTTCTTCCGCATCTGAAATGCGAGGGACCATGAAGAAGCAAATGGTTTTGTTGCGTGTCGGCGTCGATGCCGGCTGTGGCGGCATTCAAGGGCCGCTTTTCAAGGACGGGACATTTGAATTCATCTGCATTCCAGACCGGAAGCGGGTGAGCGTCCACACCTACGGCAACACGGTCGGTAGAGACGGCAAGTCGCTGGTGGGCTATTTCCCAGAATCCCGACGGAAGCAAATGTCAGGACAGCACGTCCACGTTGACCCTGAGTTTGAGACTTTCACCTACGGCGACCCCACCACCCCAAAGCGATCCTTGCGGCGCTTGAATCCGGGTGACTTTCTCGTGTTTTACTGCGGCTTACAGGAGTGGGATACGGAGAGCGGCTGGAACGGTGATCGTCGTCCGGCACTATATCTTGCCGGGTTCTTTGAAGTAGCTCTTGCAGGAATGGCCAGTGATTTCGAGAAAAAGGTGCTGGAAAGCGAGTTTGCGAACAATTTCCATGTCCGTTACCCCACCGTCTTCGAGCAGCAGAAAGGGGACTTGGTGCTGGTGAAGGGCGGCCAAGGTAGTCGCTTATTCCGCAAGGCAAAGCAGATCAGCGGAGACGGAAAAGACCGGGCGGGCAAGTCTCTCAAGGTGCTTTCGCCCGAAATGCAAGAGGTGTTCGGGGAATTCGGAGGTAAAAACTCGATTCAGCGAAGTCCGCCTCGCTGGGTGGACCCGGCATTCGCGGAAAAGGCGATATGCTATCTCAAGAAACTGGAGTAGAGCGGCGAGATGCTCGCCGGCGAGCATCTCTGAAAACGCAGGAAGGAGTAAGGTATGAGTGGGGTACGCGTACTAGTTGGCACACGAAAGGGTGCATTCGTTTTAACATCGGACGCCAAGCGGCAGCGGTGGGGCGTCAGCGGCCCCCACTTCGCGGGCTGGGTTAATTACGTTTTTGACCATCCCCTGCTCGAACCTCAATGGTAGTGGCAAAATCCGAATTCCGGCAATTTTCAGCACTGGAACGAGACGGCCGATCCGGCACGAACGCTTTCCTTTCTGACGATCTGGAGTGTTTTATTTCAAGATCACCGGCATCAATGGTGTGATCGTTTCGCAGGAAATGGAGGATCAACCGATGCATCGTTTCGCTATTGCATTTCTGCTTGTGACTTTGATGTTTGCCCGCGCCGAGGCCGCGGCCCGGCCGCACCAGGATCTGCCCGGCCGTCAGGTGAAAGTGGCCGCCATCGCCATCGGCTTCGGCGGTAATCACGACGCCAAACTGAAACTCGCCCTTGAACACCTGGAGACGGCGGGGCGCGCGGGTGCGGATATCGCCTGCCTGCCGGAGGAGTTTTGCGGATACGACAAAGGCGAGCCCCTGGACGGCCCGATCACGACCGCGGTAGCGGCGGTGGCCAAAAAGTACAACATGTATGTCATCTGCCCGATCCGCGAGCAGGCGGATAAGGAACACATGTACAATACCGCCGTGCTCATCGATCGTAGCGGCAAGGTCATCGACTGGTATCGCAAGGTCTTCGTATTTTGGAACGAAGGTCTGAATCTCAGCGACGAAGGCGTCAAAGTTTTCGACCTCGATTTCGGCCGCATCAGCATCCTCACCTGCTTCGACATCAACTTCGCGGAACTATGGCAGGACGCCGACCTCAAGGGCGCGGAGATCGTTTTCTGGCCGAGCGCCTACGGTGGTGGCATGCCGCTGAACGGTTATGCGATGTCCCACAGTTACTACATCGTGCCGGTGGGCAAGGGCAACATCATTGACCTCACCGGCCAGCCGGTCACGCCCGTCGAAAAACCGCGTGCCGACCAGTTCATCGCCACGCTGGACCTCGATCGCACCATCATCCACCGGGACGATGCCGCACCGAAAGTCGAGAAGATGATGAAGGAGCACAAAGGCGACTTGGAAATCGAGAGCACGTTCGAGACCGAGTATTGGTATTTATTCCGCTCGACGAAGCCCGGCGTGTCGGTTCGCGATCTGCTCAAGAAGTACAAGCTCGAAACGCTCCGCGAGTATCGCCATCGCAGCCGCGAACAAATCAACGAAGCCCGCAAACAGGGCAAGCGGATCTGATACGTGAAAGTTAGAAATGGTTGCACAGGAATTTGGACAGGATTAACAAGATTGACAAGATTTGTTTCTTTGAATCGTGGTCATCCTGTTAATCCTGTCTCATTTCTTTGTTTTCAGTTTTCTATGTTTTCTCTGCGTCCTCTGCGATCTCTGTGCAAGATGAATTAAAAAAGGCTTAAGTGGTCACGGAATGCACACACTGTCGGCCTTCAGGTCGGCAATAAACGCGTGTCCGGGCGCGTGCGTGATCATCAGGTCGGGCTTGGCCAATTGAGCGGCCCGTTGCGGGGTCACGCCGCAGGCCCAGAGCGGCGCCAGGACCGGTTTCACCGCCTCCCACCGCAGCCCGCCATTTCCGCAG
>CAYLLT010000111.1:0-7767 GCA_964384465.1 uncultured Planctomycetales bacterium
CTTGGCGCCCATGTTCTCGAACGGTTCGGGCAGCTCGATCTCCTTGCTGACCGTCACGCCGTCTTTCGTTACGCGCGGCGATCCGAACGACTTCTGAAGGATCACGTTTCTGCCGGTCGGCCCCAGCGTTATTTTCACCGCCGCCGCCAGCTTGGAAAGCCCGTCCAGGATCTCCTGCCGGGCCGCATCTTCGAACATCATTTGCTTGGGCATTCCGTCATCTCCTCAACGTTTTACGAGGACCGCGGCAATTTATTGCCGCTCCTTTGTAAGCAGGATATTCCTTGCGGCAACAAGTTGCCGCGGTCCTGTTTCGACTTTCGACTTTCGATTTTTGATTTTCCTACTCGCGTTCGATAATCGCCAGTACGTCGCTCTCCTTGAGGATCACGTATTTGCTGCCGTTCACCTCAACGTCGGAGCCTGCGTACTTGCCGTAGAACACTTCGTCGCCGACCTTCACGCTCGGCCGGCCACGCTCGCCGCTGTCCAGCAGCCGTCCCGGTCCCACCGCCAGCACTTTGCCGCGCTGCGGTTTTTCTTTCGCTGTATCCGGAAGCACGATCCCGCCGGCGGTTTTCTCTTCCGCCTGCGACTGCTGCACAACGACCCGGTCATCCAGAGGTTTCAAATTCAACTTCGCCATCGCTCATATTCTCCATTCATGAGTATTTAAGCCTGCCGAGGCACAAAACCAAAGCCACCTTGCTGATCCCTAGCCAAGAATGTGCTCAGCGCCTGACGTCCTACATTGATGATGAAAAGCAGTTCCCAACAATTCGCAGCCTGATTGACGAGTTGGGAAGGCAAGACGGTATTGCCGGCCACGCTCCTAACATCCTTAAAAAGATCTTTGTCCGGCAGGGCACCTTCTGCTGCTGACAACAGGCCCGAAACCAACACTTTCATCCAATCGGGTGCCTTTGCTTGAGGCCCATGAAATCCGAGACCCTCGACTGACCGCGCCGCACGGTCCAAGTGAGCGAGTAGGTATTCCAGCTCAAGGGGGTCGAAACTGTTTGCCATCGCTCAGCTCCCCGCTTTGGCCTCAACGCGGTCCACGAGCGCGACTGTAGGGCTGAACCCGCCGCCTAACGTCATCGGCTTAATCAGGCCTTTGGCTGCGAGGTAATCAAAACACCGCTTTGCCTGCGCCGGATCCAACTGTAACTCACCGGCTACCGCGTTCGCATTCACTATGACATGCAAACCATGCTGAAGGTATGTTTGATAGAATTGATCCATAATCGCAGTTCTAGCGTCTTGGTCTGTTATTGGCATATGAGCACCTCACGGCGGCCGGTTTGATCAGTGTTTCTATATGAAACGAAGTAGATCGATCCTGCCCGCGAAAATCCACTAAGACGTCTACATCATGTCATCCATGCCTTCCATGCCGTGCGGGCCGGGGCCGCCTTCTTCGTCCCTCTTGTCCTTCGGCTTCTCGGTGATGACGCAGTCCGTGCTCAGCAGGATCCGTGCGACGCTGCTGCCGTTCTGGAGCGCCGCCCGCACCACCTTGGCCGGGTCGATCACGCCGTCCTTGATCAGATCGCCGTAAGTGTCAGTCTCCGCGTTGTAGCCGAACGCGCCGCTCTTGGCCGCGACTTTCGCCACCACGACACCCGGCTCCTGGCCGGCATTGGCCGCGATCTGCCGCAGCGGGGACGACAGCGCGTGCCGGACGATCTGAACGCCGGTCTTCTCGTCATCGCTGCTCGTCTTCACATTGTCCAGAGCACTCGTGCAGCGAACCAGGGCCACGCCGCCGCCGGGCACGATGCCTTCCTCGATCGCCGCACGGACAGCGTGCAAGGCGTCCTCGATCCGCGCCTTCTTCTCTTTCAGCTCCGTCTCGGTGGCCGCGCCAACATTGATCTGCGCGACGCCGCCCGACAACTTTGCCAGCCGCTCCTGCAACTTCTCGCGATCGTAGTCGCTGGTCGTCGTGTCGAGTTCACGCCTGATCTGTTCGACCCGGGCCTGAATGTCCTTCGTGCCGCCCGCGCCCTCGATGATCGTCGTGTTATCGTTATCGATGTGGATCTTCTTGGCCTGACCCAGATCGGCAATCGCCACACTGTCCAAATCGATCCCCAGGTCCTTCATGATGCACTTGCCGCCGGTGAGGATGGCGATGTCCTCCAGCATGGCCTTGCGCCGATCGCCGTAGCCGGGTGCCTTGACCGCACAAATCTCAAGAATCCCCCGCAGTTTGTTCACCACCAGCGTGGCCAGCGCTTCGCCTTCCACGTCTTCGGAAATAATCAGCAGCGGCCGCTTGACCTTCGCCACCTTCTCCAGCAGCGGCACCAGCTTGGTCACGCTCGAAATCTTGTCCTCGTGGATGAGGATGTACGCCCGCTCCATCACGCATTCCATGTTCTCCGGGTCGGTCACGAAGTGCGGGCTGAGATAGCCGCGGTCGAACTGCATGCCCTCGACCAGGTCATAGTTGGTCTCGGCGCTTTTGCCCTCTTCAACGGTAATCACGCCGTCCTTGCCCACCTTCTCGAAGCACTCGGCCAGCAGCTCGCCGACGCTGCGGTCATTGTTCGCCGAAATGGATGCGACGCTGATCAGATCTTCGCGTGCCGAGACCTTGACCGGCTTGGCCATTTTCGCCAGCGCGTCCGTCACCGCATTGACCGCCTTGGCGATCCCGCGGTTGAGCGCCATCGCGTCCGCCCCGGCGGTCAGGTTCTTAAGCCCTTCCTTGTAAATCGCTTCCGCCAGCACCGTCGCCGTGGTCGTCCCGTCGCCGGCCGTATCGCTCGTCTTCGTCGCCGCCTCTTTGACGAGCTGCGCCCCCATGTTTTCATACTTATTGGAAAGCTCGACCTCCTCCGCGACGGTCACGCCGTCCTTGGTCACGGTCGGCGAGCCCCAGCCCTTGTCGATCACCGCATTCCGCCCCCGCGGCCCCAGCGTCGCCTTGACCGCCCGCGCCAGCTTCTCCACGCCGGCCAGCAGGCTCGCACGGGCCTGTTCCTCGAACGCCAGTTGTTTTGCTGCCATGTCAGTTGATCTCCTTCGGAATGACCCATTGTGCTGTAGCCGTCCCGGCTGCACATACTTGGATGTCTGTCTCACAACCCGCATGAGCCGCGGGCGGCTTCTTTACGATTGATGCAGAGAATCTTCCACGCACCCCTCCGTTAAGCAAGGCCAATGCCATTGGCCCCATTTGAGATTTCAAATTTCAAATCTTGTATTCCCAATAGTTTACAGATTGTCGTCCCTGCCAGGAGAACCATACTTATAGTGCCACCGTGGCAGCTCTGCAACCCGCCGTGCCATTGTGACAGGGACCACGCTGCATGACTCTTGACTTTCCGAGCCTGGGAATCCGGTGGGGGTAGCCGTCAATTCAGATGACTCATAAGAACCAGGAAAGCAGGAAAACCCGCTATCAATTTCCTGGGTTCCTGGCTTCATTATTGCATTCAAACGAGTCGTAATTACCCGGTTGAATGTGCGGATCGTGCAGCGTTCACGGCCGCTTCGCCGCTAACAACGTCCCATCCCAATGCTTACTGGTTATTGCGGCGCGTAGTCGCTGCGATCCCAGCCGGCGGCACGCACCTCCTCTTCGGCGATCGGTGCGACTTCGATCTTCGCTTTGAGACGGTAGAGCATCGCGATCCATCCGAACTGCTGTCGTGTGATGATCGGCGAGCAAGCTCGCCCACGGGTATAGCGCTTCCGGAACATCTCCATGAACAGATCGAGGCCGCGGGGCAAGTCCGCATCAGCGCCGAAGTCGAACGCGCAGCCGCAGTAGCGCGCTCGCCAGCACCAGTCGGCGTACTCGTCGCTCACGCGCAGCCGGTCCTGCTCGGCCGGATCGTCACCGGTCCAGGACCATTCCTTGAGGATGGCGATGCGCTCATCACGGTCGCCGGTGGTCAGCGGCCGGTCCATTTTGCGGAACAGTTCCCACAAGGTGTCGCCCAGTTCCACCATGCAGCCGAAATCGATGAGCCCCAGGCGGCCGTCCTCCATGAAGATGAAATTGCCAGGATTGAAATCCGCATAGAGCAGCCGGCCAGCGTACAAAATCCGATACCACGCTCGAATCACTTTTCTGGCGAATTCGTTGCGAAGCTCCTGCGAGGGATTGCCCGCGAGGAACTGATCGAGGTGCGTGCCCTCCAGCCGCTGCATGGTGAGCACTCGGCCGGTCGAAAGTTCCGGGTACACGCGCGGGATCACGATGTCTTCATCATCACGAAACAGCGATCTCACCTTGTGCAGCGTTCTGGCCTCGCGCTCGTAATCGGTCTCGTGCTCCAGCCGCATGCGCAGATCGTCGAACTGCTCGCGCACGTTTTCCCAATCCGCGCCCAGGCGCGCCGGGAGCATGAACAGGAGCAGGTTTCGGAAATCCTCCCGGATCGTGCGGGCGATGCCGGGGTACTGGATCTTCACCGCGACCTCTTGGCCGCCCTTGAGCCGCGCCCGATGCACCTGTCCGAGCGACGCCGAGGCGAAAGCGCGTGTATCGAACGAGGCGAAGACTTTCTCGGCATCGTCGCCCAGTTCGTTGTTAACCATCTCGCGAAGCAGAGACCAATGCATCGGTGGGGCGTTAAAATGCAGTTGCTCGAGCGTTTCCACGAACTCCGCCGGCACGATATCGGGAAAGCTGCCGAGCGTCTGGCCGACCTTGATGGTTGCGCCTCTGAGATAGCTCATCGAATCGAGTACCCGAGCGGCGGTCCGCCAGTGCGTCTCGGCCAGCGATCGCTCCCTTTCTTCTGCGTTCTTGAACCAGCCGCGAATCCAATAGAACAAGTACGCCGCGGCAATCTTCGCCTGCAGCGTTCCGAGGAGACCCAGCCGACGCAGCCTCCCGACCGGCACCGGCCGCATAGAAGCGGCGGCGAGAGTGTCAACGGCTGGCCGGGTTCGAACCGGCGCCTCCGCTTCGTATTCTGGCAAAGCATTCATCAGTTGGGCGACGGATGGCATGGGCAGCTCCTTATCGATTGTGCCTGGTTTCGACACGCGATGGTTCCTGCAACCAGGCGACGTACATGCTCAGTGAGTCGTCGATCAGTGCGAGCGTATCCTCCTGTTTCGGCGACTTGTCGTTCGCCCAGAAGATCAGCACGCCCGTGTAGAGTGTCCAATACAACTGGAGGCCGGTCATTGATAGCGGGCCGTGGCCGTGACGGGCCGCCAGAGCCGCAACGGTTTCCAGATGACGGGTGCGCAGCGACGCGGACTCGTCTCGCGGCGACGAGGCGATCGGACTCAGCGAGGTTTCCAGCAGCGCCGGCAGGTGTTTCCGGATCGGCTTGAGCTTGCGCAGTCCGGTGGCGATGAGGGCGAACAGATCTTCTTCCAGCGTCTCTGCCGCGCCCGGCCGGGACTCCATCTCAGCGATCGCTTCAGCACTCGCCTCATTGGCGAGGCAGGCGACGATGGCTTCCTTGGTGGGGAAATAATTGAACAGTGTGCCGCTCGCGATCCCCGCTGCCTGGGCGATATCCCGCGTGGTCGTCGCCTCGAAGCCGTTCTCCGCGAATAGCCGCTGCGCGGCTCGCAGGATGGCCTGTTGGGTCGCTGTCTTCGTTTCCAGGGTGACTCGCATAGAACCTTCCTGCCGGGGTGGAGGGCACGGTCCGGCCACCCGACGGTTCTTATAATATGACTATGCTCATATTACACCAGAAACCGCCCCTAGTCAATAAGAATATGAGCGCGCTCATAAAATTTTATTAACCCGGTGCGGTTTCAGGCCTTACGGCCGCTTGGCCGCGACGAAGGTCTCGTCCCAGTGGGCGTTATAAAGCCGGTCCCCGCGTTTGAGGCTGCTGATCTGCACCTCCGGCGGCGAGGCATGGATGAAATGCGTCGGCGTGAGCGCAATGCCGGTATGAAAGACCTTCCCGCTCTCATCGATGAAAAAGAGTTGATCGCCAGTGCGGATGCCGTCGCGGTGCCACCGCGTGGCCACCAGCTTCCCGCTCAAAAATTGCTGGGCGGCGTCGCGGGCCGTCGCCATGCCGGTCTGATCCGCCACGTTCGCCACCAGCCCGCTACAGTCCATCCCAATGGGAGAACGCGCCCCATAAACATAAGGAATATACAGCATGTCCAGCGCCGCCCGTACACGGCGTTGAGCATCATCCGTCCCATCAACGACCCGCGCCGCCTCCTTCGCCACCCGAATGACTCCGCCATGCGGCTTGCGCAGGTCTGACGCCTGGACGTTTGTCTTGGCGACCGGCAAGCGCGTCCCCGCCCGCAGCACCGAGCCGTCCACCTCCAGGTCCTCCAGCAGTACAGCCGTCTGCCCCGCCGTATACGCCGCGAACTGCGCACGTGTCATCGGCGCCACTGCCTCCTCGCGCACCCAACCCCAATACCCGTCGCTCCCCTGAATCAGGTAATGCCCCTCGCGCCGATCGAGCAGGAACAGCGGCTCGCCGTAGAGCAACTGCGTCTGCGGCCCGGCCGATTCCGCCGGCTTGGCGAACGTCCGCGCCATCGTCACCCGGCACGCCCCGAACAAATGCTCGCCGAGCACCGCCGCATCCGGAAGCACGCGCATCTCCTTCCGCACGTTCTCAATCCCCGCCGTCCGCAGCGCGTGCAGCATACCCTCTGTAAGCTGGTTATCAGTGGTACCGCCCGAGAGCACGACCGCATCCCCGTCCACCCGCGCCTCCGGCTCGAAATAGATCTGCGTGCGGTTGCTCAGACTCAGCCGCGCGTAAAGCTGGCAGAACCAGCCGGCCTGCTGCGGCGTGATGTGCCCGCCTGGTGCGATCTGCCGCACCGCCGCTTCGCGTTTCTGTTGTTTGGTGGGGTTGGGATACAGCGGCACGGGCCGGCAATGCTCCGCGGCAACGTCCGCCCAGTTCGCGGACCGCCGCTCCTCGATCGATTCCCGGTGGGCGGTGACGAACTGCGCCAGCCCGCGATAGGACCGCTGGGCAAGGTCACGCTCGAAGAGTCGATCCGCGATCGGATCGGCGGCCGCCGGAGGCGCCTCGAACGCGATACGAATCGCCGGCAAGCTCATCTCCGGCAGGAACGAACAGGAACCACCCGCCGCTTCTCGGAGCACGGCCAGATACTTATCAATGAGAGGATCGGTGGAGGTTGCCGGCCGCGACCGTGCGGCGGCGTCATGCCCGAACTCGATCCGCAGCAGCAGATGTGCTTTCGCGCAGGCGCAGTGATTTCGCAGTGCGCCCAGGAGCCCCGTTTCGCTGCCCGGCATAGGCTGATCGTCGGCCCGCGTCAGCACCGGGACGCCGCCCGCGTGCCGGACCATGTGGAACAACTGCTCCCCGGTCAGCAGGCTCAGTTCGTCCGCTCGCCGTTCAGCCGCAGTCCCACCGCGCGCAGGATCGATGACCACGACGATTCCGCTCAGTTCATCCGCCGCGGGCCGCCACGCCGGCTGGTACGACCCGATCGCCTCCCGAACGCGTGCCTCACAATCCATCGAATCGTCCTCCGCCGCTCCGACACCGAGCAGACAGGTCATCGCAAGCCACAACAACGCAAACATGTGCCCAAACTATCGCGCGACTCTACGCGCAGCAACATGAGGACGGGGTGACCCGCCCGCAGGGTGGGGGACACGAAGATCGAACGTCCGTTGCGTTTTATCTTCGTGCACCGCAATCCGGAACACGCGCCATGTTGTCATACGAATGAGCCAAACGCACGAAATCCGGAACACCCCCCAAACGCGCCCCGACGGAACGAAGCCGTGGCCCCCTCAGCACCACGAATACGGTTTCT
>CAYLLT010000111.1:7867-21072 GCA_964384465.1 uncultured Planctomycetales bacterium
CACTTTCTCACTTTCTCACTTTCTCACTTTCTCACTTTCTCACTTTCTCACTTTCTCACTTTCACACCTTCTCACTTTCACACCTTCTCACTTACCAGCCGCCCCGACGAAACGAAGCCGTTCGACCGCGCAAAACCGCGTCGGAAAATGCCTTCTGGTTCCGTCTCGATTCACCGGGTACGATGTTTCGCTCACCGGCAAACCCCAAAGTGGAGAAAGCGATGTTTCGTCGCGCGTGCTTAATGTCGATGGTTGCATCGGTTTTGCTCTCAACCGCCCAGGCCGTCGAACTGAAGGACCTGCTCACCGCCGATGCCATGCCCGGCTGGGAAGAAAAGCCCGACGAAGAAGGGCATCCGACCAAAGTATCGTCTTGGGAGATCAAAGACGGCGTGCTGCACGGCACCGGCAAGGCCGGCGGCAGTTGGTGGGGCACGAAAGCCGACCACACCGACTTCATCATCGAGTTCGATTTCAAGGTGCCGCCCGGCGGCAACAGCGGCGTCTTTCTCCGCGCACCGAAGCTGGGCCATCCCACTTTCATCGGTATGGAGATCCAGATCCTCGACGACTTCGCCCCCGTCTACAAAGACATCCTCCCCGGCCAGCACTGCGGCTCGCTTTACAAGATCGCCCCCGCCTCCAAGCAGGTGCTCAAGCCCGCCGGCGAGTGGAACCACATGCGCATTACGGCGGATGGCGATCACATCGTCGTCGAGATGAACGGCGAAACCATCGTCGATGCGAACGGCACGTCCCATCCGGAGATTCTCAATCGCATCAAAGTCGGCCCCGTCGGCTTTCAGAATCACAGCACCGGCGTGTGGTACCGCAACATCCGCTTCGCCGACCTGGCCGCCGATCGGGCCGAGCGGACACGCTGGTTCCGCGATGCCAAGTTCGGCATGTTCATCCACTGGGGCGTCTACTCGGTGATCGGCGAAGGCGAGTGGATCATGCACGTCAAAAAGATCCCGGCGGCGGAATACGAGAAGCTCCCGCCGCAGTTCAACCCGACGGAGTTCGATGCCGACCGCTGGGCCGATCTCGCCAAGCGCGCCGGCGTCAAGTACGTCGTCATCACCTCCAAGCACCACGACGGTTTCGCCATGTTCGACTCGAAAGTCTCCGATTACGACATCGTCGATGCGACGCCGTTTCAGAAGGACCCGATGAAGCCGCTCGCCGATTCGTGCCGGCAGCGCAACATACGATTCGGCTTCTATCACTCCATCCTCGACTGGCATCACCCCGAATATGCGCCCGTGCCGCCGTGGGACAAGGACGCCCGCGCCGCGCATGCGCCCGATTTCGATAAATATCTGGAGTACATGCAGACTCAGGTCCGCGAGTTGTGCAGCAACTACGGCCCGCTGGCGTGCATCTGGTGGGACGGCGGCTGGGAACACAATACACCCGCCGACAAAGCCAAGTTCGCCCGCGTCAATACTATGATCCGCGAGTTGCAGCCGCAGATCCTGATTAACAACCGCTCGCATATCCCGGAAGATTTCGACACACCCGAGCAGTTCATCCCGCCCACCGGCATCACCAACGCGGACGGCACGCCCAAGCTCTGGGAGAGCTGCATCACGCTCACCACCGGTCACGGTTCGCACGCGCCGACGGCGTGGTGGGGCTATGACAAGAACGAGAAGGAGTTCAAGACGCCCGAATTCTGCATCCGCATGTTGATAGACATCGTCTCCAAGGGCGGCAACCTGCTGCTCAACGTCGGCCCGGACCCCACCGGGACGATCGGGCCGAACGAGACGATGGTCCTCGAAGCGATGGGCAAGTGGCTGGCGGTCAACGGCGAAGCCCTTTACGGCACGACGGCCAGTCCGTTCCGTTACCTGCCGTTCTACGGCCGGGCCACCGTTAAAGGCAATACCCTCTATTTGCATGTCTTCACATGGCCGGGCGACCACCGCCTGATCCTGCCCGGCCTGAAGAACACCATCGTGAACGCTCGTGTCATCAAGCCGGCCATGAGTGCCCGCAAGGGTTCACCTTCGCCGCTGAAAGTCGAACGGACCGGCACTGACACGATAATCCATCTGCCGGACACCGCGCCCGACCCGATCGCCAGCGTCATCGCCGCGGAGTTGGACGGCCCGCCGCAGGTGGAAGCATTTACCATCCGACCTGACGCCGACGGCACGCTCACGCTTCCGGCCCTCTACGCCGAGCTGCGCGGCCAGCACGGCCAGCGGGCCAGGCTCGAATCCGCCGGCGAGCAGGTCCACATCGCCAACTGGACCAACAGCAAAGATCAGGCCGCGTGGCAGTTCGAGGTTCCGCACGATGCCGCGTATGAGGTGAGCATCACCTACGCCGCCGATAAGGCCGGTGCTGGCGGCACGTGCGAAATCATCGCGGGCGATCAGAAAATGGAGATCAAAGTGGAACCCACAGCCGGTGCGACCGATTTTGCCACACGGAAGATCGGAGAGCTTAATATCAAGGCGGGTACGGCCACATTGATCGTGAGGCCGGTCAGTATTCCCAACGATGGGGTGCTGATGAATTTGAGGGAAATCGTGCTCAGACCCAAACGGCCGTGACGGGGCAACTTGCTCTGTAAGCCCGTTTATCGTATCTTGAATATTGCACATCACACGATGCGAGGCGGTGGTATGGGTAGTGAGTCGCAGACGCCGATATCGGTGGGGCGCAGTGGCGCAAACGTCGTGGTCAAACCTCGCGGCCGCTGTACGATGACCATCTGCGAAGCACTTGGAAGCTTTCTGAAGACCTGCTGCCGACCCGAAGCAACCGACCTCTACTTCGATCTCTCTTCCGTCGATTGGCTGGACAGCACGTTCGTCGGCTTCCTGCTCTCACACGGTGTGAAGAATATCGATGCGTCGCGTCCGGCGATCCACCTCTTCGCCCCGTCGGCACAGGTGCTGGATATATTCCGAACCATGCACGTGCTGAGATTATTCGATATCTGCGATCGCGTGCCGGCCCCGGCCGAATGGCGGGAGTTGCCGAAGCAGTGTCCGACGCCGTCCCGCGTCGCCGATCTGGTGATCGACGCCCACGAGGAATTGATCCAGGCCGATCCACGCAATGCTTCAACGTTCCAGCCGGTCGTCAACCACTTCCGCTCTTTTCGCGAGCGTGAGCAGGGCGGGTGATCGGAACCCCTATCCCTCCTCGCATAGTCTGTGAACCGCCGTTCCGCACGGAGCCCAGGCCTGTCGATGAACGCCGCTGATGTTGCTTCACTAAGCCTCCTTCTGGTCAATCTCCTTTCGGCCGCACCGGCCACGTCTCCAGGTGATTCGGTTGCGAGCCTCGCGGCCACCGTGGACCCTCTCACCCGGTACGTGCACATCACGTATCGCATGCCGCCGGATGCGGGAGATGAGGCGCTCGTCGCGTGCGCCTGGTCGCCGGCCGGCAAAAACGACTGGCGCGCGGCCCGCGTGACACCGCTGATCTCCGATACCGCTCTGGCGCTGCTCACCCGCGACGAATGGCAGCCGTGGATCGAGCGCGGCGAAATCATCGAACGGCGAGCGGCCGGTCTCGAACGAACCGTTGTGTTCCATCCCTATCCTGATGCCGAAATCGGCGGGCGCGTCGCTGTGGACTTTCGGATTCAGATCCGCTCGCGTAAGGAAGAAGTGCTTGCGAAGCGGCAAACGCGCGTGCGGGCGGACAATTCGGATGTTGTATACGTCGAGGACTGGTCGCGCGTGTATCAGAAGGCCGACGTTCTATCAGAGCCTGAGCCGAAAGGCCAAAAGTGGTCGTGGCGCACCGGCCTGCCGACCTCGATGCCGGTCAGCATGGGTAATGGACTCTGGGGCAAATCCGAGCCGGACGTGCCCCTGCCGCAGTTGTCGTATCCGCTAGACCTGCGCGGATGGTACGCGATCTTCGTTGCGACGACCCCCGGCGAGGGCGGGCAGTTGCGACTGAGCGGCGACGAGCGGGGCGACGTGCTGGTCTCGCCGCACGCGCGCGAAGAGATCTTCTGGCGATGGGCGAAGATGGATCGGCAGAACCTGGTCTTTCGCCAGATGCACTATTACACCGGTTGGAGTGACGCCCACATCGATTATGTGAAGCTGGTGCCCCTCTCAAAGGAACTATTGGATCGGCTGGAAGCCCGCTACGGCGGCGAGCCGGACAAATTCATCGCCGGCTACTTCGAGCCTTACTCGTGGGCGTTCGTCGAGAAGGTGCAGGAGACACTCCAGCATCGCGAACCGCTCATCCCCTTTCGCGACTGCCGTATCAACCTCGTCGATATCCAGATCGGCCGCTTCTGCGACAAGGTGGTGTACGAATCGCGATTGACCGATCGGCTGCTCTACGAAACCTTCGGCGATCCGATCGGCAACGTGGCGATGCCGCGCACGAATAATGCGGGACGCATGCAGCAATTCACCAACACGCTGGATGCGGAGTTGCGTTATGCCCGCGAGCTCGGCCTCAAGGCCCACGCCAACTTCGGCGCCGGCGCGTGCTACGTCGGAACGCTGCTACAGGGCGACATCTCGAAGCAGCACTCCGATTGGCTGCGGGATGGTCATCATCTGCGGTACGAACTGCCGCAGGTCCGGGCCTATGCCTTGAGCCTATGCCGGGAGGCGCTGGACATCGGCGCTCGCGGCCTGTCCGTCGATTTCTGCCGCTATCCCGAAGTCATTGACAGCGTCGAGACATGCAACACGTTTCTGCGCGAGCTGCGGAACCTGGCCGACGAAGCCGGCGAATCCCGCCGCGAGCGCGTGACCATTCTCGTGCGCTTCCCCGGCACGAACGTCCGTCGCTGGCAACTGTTCGACTTTACGACATGGGCTCGCCAGGGCTGGGTCGATTATCTATGCCCGAGCAATCTTCAGGCCCGGCACCTGCACATCGATATCGCGCCATATCTGGAGGCCGTCCGCGGCACCAAATGCATGTTGCTGCCGTGCATTGACGGGCTGTCGTGGGCGTTGGAGATGCCGGGGCCGTTTCTGTGGCGGGTGAATCAGTTATATGATGCCGGCGTGCCCGGTCTCTACATCTACCAGGCGGACAACCGCGTCATGAGCCGCCGGCCGGAGGACCGTCGATGTATGCGCATGCTCGCCGGCAGCGAGGCCGTCCGCCGCTGGTGGCAGGAGGACAAAACTCTTCGGCCGAAGCGCAGCAAGAACATTTACATAACGCCGCCCAGCGAACTCGGCGTCTACCACCAATGGGAGCGGCTCCGCGCGTGGTTCGACGGTATTGAGATGGGCGAAGCCGAATTCCATCTGGATGACCAACTCGTGAATCGCTCCGCCGGCCCGCCGTATCTGCTCGGCACCGAGGAATACGCATCCGACCAGGTGATCCCGCCCGGCGAGCATAAGTTGAAGATCCGGGCCAAAGACGGCGACGGCTGGCTCGAGAAAACCTTTACCATTCAAGGCGCGAAATAGAGGAGGTCTGATGATACGATTACTGCGGCGCGGAGGGGTTCAACGTATCCTCGCAGCGACGGCGCTGGTCGGCCTCTGTGCCGTTACCATCGGTTGCGGTTTGATCACGTCCGACCGTTATCGCCTGGCCACATTCTCAGCCGATGTGACGCCGCCGCTCGGCCACCCGCTGGTCATCGGGAACATCAAGCCGGCGACGACGATCGTCGATCCGCTCACGGCACGAGGGTTTGTTCTGCTGGGGACGGATCAACCGCTGGTATTTGTAACCATCGACTGGTGCGAAATCCGCAACGACGCCTACGACCGCTGGCGCACCGTGCTGGCCCAGGCGGCCGGCACGCAGCCGGAGCGCGTCCTCGTCGCCGCCGTTCATCAGCACGATGCGCCCATCTTCGATCTCACCGCGCAAAAGATGCTCGATCACGTCGGTCTCAAAAATGTACTGTGCGATGTCGAGTTCCACGAGCGGATGGTGCAGCGCGTGGCCCAGTCACTGCGCGATTCGCTGCCCGCCGCACGGCCCATCACGCACCTCGGCATTGGTAAAGCGGAAGTGCAGCAGGTCGCGTCCAACCGGCGGGTCGTCGGCCCCGACGGCCGGCCACACTGGAGCCGCACCAGCGCCACGCCCGACGCCGCGCTGCGCGACGCACCGGTCGGCACCATCGACCCGTACCTCCGCACGCTCAGCTTCTGGGACGAGGACAAACCCGTGCTCGCGCTGCACTGCTATGCCACGCACCCCATGAGCTATTACGGCCAGGGCGGCGTCTCCGCCGATTTCGTCGGCATCGCCCGCGCCTGGCGTCAGAACGACGACCCGCGCGTGTTCCAGATCTACGCGAGCGGCTGTAGCGGCGACGTGGTGGCCGGCAAATATAACGACGGCTCGCCCGAAAACCGCCCGCTGCTCGCCCAGCGCATCTATCGCGCCATGTTCGAAGCGTGGAAAGTCACGCGCCGTTATCCACTGAGCGACGTGCGCTTCAGCACCACCCGCCTGCAACTCCATCCCCGCGATACCGGCGATTTCACGCAGGAGGCGTTGCAAAAGCGGCTGGCCGATCCGGCCGCCATACCGCACCAGCGCGTTTTGGCCGCGCTGGGCCTGAGCTGGCGGGCCCGTGTGGAGCGGAATCAGCCGATCGACCTGCCGGCGATCGACTTCGGCGTCGCGCAACTCGTGCTCATGCCCGGCGAGACGTTCGTCGAATATCAGCTTGCGGCCCAAAAGATGCGCCCGTCTTCTTTCGTGGTCGCCGTCGGCTACGGCGAATGCGCCGCCGGCTACATCCCGACCCAGGCCGCGGTAAGCGATGGCTTCATGGACGGCGAAATCTGGAGCTGGGTAGCCCCCGACGCTCCCGACGCCCTGACCGCCGCACTGAGATGGGCGATGAACGACGCCGGAAGATAACTCGAATACAACTTTCCAATCACCGCCCATCTATCCCTCCCGATCACGTCACCCGCCGGTCATCGCTCCCATCTTGCCGGAAACCACGTGCTGTCATACATTTAGAGCGACCGGAATGACAGCGTATTTGGACCACGGCGGCACCATCGAGAACGCCTAAGCCATCGCCGCCCACGAGTCGCCGCGGACCACGAAGCTGAATGACCGAACCAGCGATGAGATCACGCTGGATGAAATCGAGCGTATCGCGATATGAACCTCTTACCGACTGCAACCAGTCGGATTCGAATCAGATATGGCTCGGAAAAAATCAACGAACCTCAAGCAACTCGCCCCTCTGCTGAAGCAAGGAGAAAGTCCGTCGCTGGAGTTCAAGCGATCCACCGGCGAGCTCAAGGAGGCGATGCAGACAATCTGCGCCTTCCTGAACGGTTCCGGCGGCACGGTTCTCTTCGGCGTGCACCCCGACGGCCGTCCGGAGGGCCAGCAGGTATCCGATAACACGCTCCGAGATATCGCGCAGGCGATCGAACGGTTCGAGCCGCCGGTGAACCTCAGCCCCGAACGCCTGCCCTTGGGCTCCGGGCGAGAGGTCATCGTTCTTCGCGCTGAGGAAACCTCGGATTCGATCCCCTTCACTTACGATGGCCGGTCGTACCAGCGGATCGGCAGCACCACCCGCAAGATGCCGCAGCAGAGGTATGAGAAACTCCTTCTCGAACGCGGCCATGCCAAGCGCCGGTGGGAGAACCTGCCGACGGAAGATCTGACGCTCAAGGATCTCGACCGCAAGGAGATCCTACGGACCCGAGACCTTGCCATTCAGCAGAACCGGATTTCACCGGGCACGAGCCGGAACGCCGGAGTCATTCTCGACCGGCTCGGACTTCGCCGGCATGGCGTCCTCACCCAGGCCGCGCAGGTGCTCTACGGCACCAAATTCATGTCGGATTATCCCCAGTGCCTCCTCAAGATGGGCCGCTTCCGCGGAACGGAGATCACGGGCGAGATCGTGGACAACCGGCAGGAACACTTGAACGCCTTCGCCATCGTACGCGAGGGCATGGCCTTCCTCGAACGGACCATGCCGCTCGGCGCTCGTTTTCCGAGAGGACAAATCTTCCGCGAAGACCGTTTCCCCGTCCCCCTCGACGCACTGCGGGAGATCCTGCTCAACGCGGTCATGCACCGGGACTACTCGAACTACGCCGGTTACATCGCGATTGCCGTCTTTGATGATCGGATCGAGATCATCAGTTACGGGCGTTTGCTACCGGGTGTCACGGTCGACGATCTCACCCGGAGCCATCTCTCCCGGCTCCGCAATCTCCTAATCGCGGAAGCATTCCACCGCACCGGCGCTGTGGAATGCTGGGGACGAGGCACGAATCGGGTCGTCGCCGAGTGCAAGCGGCATGGCATCGCGCCTCCGACGTTCGAGGAGCGCCAAGGGTTTCTCGTAGTCACATTCCGGGCCGATCTTGTCGGCGCCAGGCTGGCGACCCCGGAAGTCACCCCGCAAGTCGCCCCGGAAGTCACCCCGGAAGTCCGGCTTCTCACTGTCCTGCAAGGGGAGATGACCAGACAGGACTTACAGCGCGCGACGGGACTCAAGGATGAAGAACATTTCCGCAAGGCCTACCTGTCGCCGGCGCTCAAGGCGGGCCTTATCGAGTACACGATTCCCGACAAGCCCAACAGCCGCTTGCAGAAGTACCGTTTGACCGAGAAGGGTCGTCAAGCTTTGAACGAACAGAAGGCAGACACGACATGACGTTCACTTTCTCACCTGCTCACCTTCCCACGTTGCCGCTTTCAACCCCGAAACCGCGGTAAACGACGGATTCATGGACGGCGAAATCTGGAGCTGGGTAGCCCCCGACGCTCCGAACGCCCTGACCGCCGCGCTGAGATGGGCGCTAAGCGACGCCGGAAATTAACTGGCACATGCGGTCCTTTTACCTCGCATGGTCGGAGCCGCAGATTCTCCAACAAGCCATTGGAGAATCGCGCTCTTCAATTCTCCAACAGCCTGTTGGAGACTTGTAGGGCAGGTCGTCAGACCTGCCGCAACTCTCCACCGCGATTCATGAACCCCGCTCGTGCGAGATTCCCATCTCGCACAAACTCCCGCGCGATTCCCATCCGTGTGCCGATGCCGCGTCAGCAGTACATTCCCTCTCAGCTTCACCGCGCCGCGAAGCCTTCTCAAATCTCAAATGTCAAATTCGCTGATCCATGAATCCACGCGCTGTCCGGCGGATGCTTTCCCCGGTACCATGCCTGGAGTGAGGAGAGCGTCACGCGTGTCACGGTCTCGGCCGATTCCCGTCATCGACCTGTTCGCTGGGCCAGGGGGGTGGGGGGAGGATTATTTGCGCGCTGGGCAGACCGGAAGACTCGCCGCGATTACAGATTCGTCTATCGTACCGGCCTTCGGTGTTGAGAATGTCCGCGATCAGGGGATCGCATGAGGCGCGAATACTATTCCGATACAATCAGCGGATTCCTTGACAAAGGGACGCATGAAATCCTCGGCACGTTGGTGGAGAACAATAGCTTCAACTTGGAAGCGTCCCAGCGCAATGCCTGGCTTGAAGAAGTTAGGATTCTGAAGACAGTACTGAAGCCATACCGCGATCGGGGTACACTTTATTTCGAGTATTCTATCCCCCGCCTGGGCCGACGAATCGATGTTATCGCACTAATCGACCATGTGGTTTTCGTGCTCGAGTTCAAGATCGGTGAGCGAGCATTTGGATCCTATGCCATCGATCAGGTGTGGGACTACGCACTGGATCTCAAAAACTTCCACGAGTCGAGTCACGAATGCCCCATCGCGCCGATTCTCATCGCGAGCGAAGCCGAGAATATAACAGCATGCATCGCGGCGACGCCACATGACGACAATCTCCTGCTGCCGATCCGAAGCAACGCGACCACGCTGGCCGACGTGATTCAACGCGCATTGCAGTTCGTAGAGGGCCCGGCGATTGTTGCCAATCAATGGGAGTTCGGGCGGTATTGCCCCACTCCCACCATCATCGAAGCGGCGATGGCGCTCTACAACGGGCACTCCGTCATGGAGATTTCCCGCAGTGACGCCAGCGCCATCAATCTCAGTCAGACCTCTGACGCTATATCGCAGATCATCCACTCCGCAAAGGCACAATCGCAGGAAGCCGTCTGTTTCGTGACGGGTGTTCCGGGAGCAGGAAAGACACTTGTCGGACTGAACGTCGCCACGAAGCACATCGACAAGAACAATGACCTCTACAGCGTGTTTCTCTCGGGCAATGGTCCGTTGGTGGCCATTCTCCGCGAAGCTCTGACACGCGACAAAGTGCGGCGCGAAAAGGAGCGTGGGCGCAAGATGAACAAGGGTGAGGCAATGAGTGAGGTGAAGATGTTTATTCAAAACGTTCATCACTTCCGTGATGAGTGCCTCGTCGATTCGACACGGCCACCAATTGAACATGTCGCCTTGTTCGATGAGGCGCAGCGGGCATGGAACCGAGAACAGACGTCTCTCTTCATGCGCCGTAAGAAGAAGATAGCCGACTTCGATCAATCGGAGCCGGAATTTCTCATCTCTTGCCTGGATAGGCACCCCGATTGGGCAGTGATCGTCTGTCTGATCGGCGGCGGCCAGGAAATCAACACCGGTGAAGCGGGCATAAGCGAGTGGATCGAATCACTCAATCGCGCCTTCCCGCACTGGCACATTTATGTCTCGTCGCGCTTGACTGACAGTGAATACGCCGCCGGAACTGTGTTGCAGCGAATCGCATCACGTTCAGACGTCGTATTGAGGGACGAATTGCATCTCGCTGTTTCGATGCGGTCTTTTCGCGCCGAGCATGTCTCGTTGCTCGTCAAACACATGCTCGATCTCGACGCGGAACAGGCACGCGAATCCTTCCAGAAGATCGTCGGACGTTTTCCGATAGTTCTCACCCGCGATCTGCATAAGGCCAAGCAGTGGCTCAAGCAGCAAGCACGCGGCTCGGAACGCTATGGGATCGTCGTCTCTTCCCAGGCCCAGCGCTTAAAGCCCCACGCAATTGACGTGCGATCACCGATGGATCCCATTCACTGGTTTCTAGACGGCAAAGAGGATGTGCGTTCGTCGTATTACCTTGAGGATGTGGCCACGGAGTTCCACGTCCAGGGCCTGGAACTGGATTGGGCATGTGTGACGTGGGATGCCGACTTCCGTTACACCCAAGTAGGTTGGGAGCACTGGTCATTCTGTGGAGATCGTTGGAATCGGATCAAAAAGCCAGAACGAAGGATGTATCTTAAGAATGCATACCGGGTTCTGCTCACTCGCGCCCGGCAGGGCATGGTAATCGTAGTACCCGAAGGTGATCCGGCGGACTCCACGCGAAACGCAGCTTACTACGACTCAACGTTCGATTATCTACGCCAGATCGGCTTTGGAGTACTCTGAATGCACCGTCATCTGATTTGCATGGAGAATGCAAACGTAGAACCGGGAGGAACCGGGAGCGACAATAGCCTGTTTCCTGTCACTCTCGCGTTCCCGGCTTTCCAGCGGCGTGGCGATGACACGAACGAACAGCTAACAACTCGATCCCCCCGTTCCCCGTCCCCATCTGCATCCATCTGCGTCATCTGCGGATCGCCCTCGGTGTTCTCAGTGACCTCTGTGGCTGGAGCGGAACAACCGACGTGTTCTCAATAGATTGGAGCGGAGCGTCTCCGCGGCAGGAGGCATAGACATGCGAAAAAAAGCGCCACAACCAAACGAACCCATTCCCCAAACGCGCCAAATCCGCGTTCCTGACCCCGCCGGCCCCGTTTTCCACCCCTCGTCGCGGAAGCACTCTCTACCAAACGAACCCGTGGATGCCGCCCACCCATCCTCTGAAATATCAAATCTCAAATCCCCGGTCCCGCCTGTCGATTTTCGACTTTCGACTTTCGACTTTCCCTCCTCCGTGCGGTCATCACGTCCAGATGGTGTAGCCGAATGCCCCGCCGATGGCGGCCAGCGTCAGCGCTCCCAGGCACAACCAGAACATGAGCGGCACTGCGGCGCCGAAAACGATCGTGCCCGAGATCGCGCCCGTCACCGCCAGCAGCAGTCCGATGGCGCCCGCCGCACAACACATCAACCCGCCGCCGAGACTCGTCCGCGCACTCACCCGCCAGGCGACGGCGGCCCCGAACAAGGCGCCGAAGATCGCGAACAGCACCGACGGCATGAGCATCTCCATCCAGAAATCACCCTGGCCCTTGTGCAGCAGGTTGTCGGCCGCGAGCACCGCTTTTCTCATCAGTTTGATGGTAATGAACAGCAATACGGCACCAATCACGAGCGAGATGACACTCGACCGCGCCGCGACGGCCAGCCCCTCGCCGAAGCCGCCGCCGTCGTCGTCATCGTCATACTCCGGCTCCTCGATCACCGGCTCGGGTGGAACGAACTTGTCGGGTCGGAAATGTACCGCCATTATCATCCTCTTTATGCGAATAGTAGCGGCCGGGCTCCGTACCGGCCGATCATCAAGTCTGACGTCCGGTACGGAGCCCGGCCGCTACGGAGGACCGAACCATACGAACTTCTCAAATATCCCTTTCACTGGTTAAAAAGGGTGCCCAGCGTGAACGCATCCGTGACTGCCGTCACCACCCCGTTGCCGTTGAAGTACACGTCGAACGCGGTCTGCTCGGAGTACTTGTAATTCAGAATGAAACCCTTGGGGAGAAATCCGCCCTTCATCTGCTGCGTGGTGCGGCCATGGTCGAAAGGCACGGACAGGCCGGGCCGCTCCTCCTCGACCGTTTCCTGCCCCACCTTGTGCTTGAACGTATTGATGGGCTGAATCTTGGGATTGTTGCCCCCGATGTCCATCACCTGTTTGAGCGTCATGCCCGGCTTGATGGCCGCGCGGGCGGCTTTGCCCTGCTTATTGGGGTCGAAGTCCCGGTAGCCGCCGAAGTAATAAACTCCGCCGCCGATCAGTCCGGCCAGGATCATGAGTGAGATGATCGCTTTCATGTTCAACCCGCCTTTCTGTGCGATTGTGCGAAACAGTTCAAGACTTGGCGTTCAAACGCCCCGCGGCGCCGCGGTAGAAGTTTATACCAGAGCACGAAGCCCCTGGCAAAACCGGATTTTACCGGCTGATGCACCGCGGCGGCAAGTTGACCGCCTATGGACCAGCGATTCCGCAGGTATGGCGCGTGCGCGTGGCAGCGCAAGGATTTGCGTGCGAATAGGCTGGGCGGCAGGTTCGCCATACGATTGTGGGGCTGGGATGGGCGTGGATGTCGCCGGGCGGGTTAAATCCAGCCAGTGATGGGCGGGTCAAAACCAGCCAATT
>CAYLLT010000112.1:0-10535 GCA_964384465.1 uncultured Planctomycetales bacterium
ACGTGCTGTTCATGCAGAAGCACTGGGACGTCTGCCGCAGCGACGACGCCGGCGACTCGTGGCACGAGGTCAGCGGCAACCTGCCCACCGACTTCGGCTTCCCCATCGACGTCCACGCCCACGAGCCGGAGACCATCTACGTCGTCCCGATCAAGAGCGACTCGCTGCATTACCCGCCCGACGGGAAGCTCCGCGTCTACCGCAGCCGTACGGGCGGCAACGAGTGGGAACCGCTCACCAAGGGCCTACCGCAGAGCGATTGCTACGTGAACGTGCTGCGCGAAGCCATGTCCGTTGACTCGCTCGATAAGTGCGGCATCTACTTCGGCACCACCGGCGGGCAGGTCTACTGCTCCCCCGACGCCGGCGATACGTGGGCGCCGATCGTCCGCGATCTACCGGCTGTGCTGTCCGTCGAGGTCCAGACGCTGCCGTGAAGTATCAAGGAAGATTAGGATTAAGATGAGGATTAGGATTATGAAGAGGATGATTAGGAGCAACATGAAGATTAAGATTATGACGTCAATCGGCCAAACCGAGTCCTACTCTTACTCTTACTCCTGCTCTTAATCATCTTCCTAATCTTAATCTTCATCTTACTCTTTCTCTATCTGTGCACCGAGGCTGCCATGATCCGAGTCATCCTCCCCGCCCATCTGCGTACCCTGGCCGGCGTCGCCGGCCCCGAAGTGCAGATCCCCCTCACCGGCCCGCCCACGCTGCGCTCCGTGCTCGACGTTCTTGAAGCTCGTTTCCCGATGCTGCGCGGTACCATCCGCGATCACGTCACGCAGCAGCGTCGCCCGCTCGTGCGCTTCTTCGCCTGCGAACAGGACCTCTCCCACGAACCGCCCGACACCCCGCTACCCGATGCCGTCGCGATGGGTACGGAGCCGTTTATAATCTTGGGGGCCATTGCGGGAGGCTAACGGCGATGAGCCGTGTAGTTCAGGTTGTCCGCAGGCAGGGCACGGTCGAAGACCTGCCTTCAACCATCCGGCTGCCGGAAACGGTCGCGGCAGGTCGTTGACCGTTGACCGATGGATCAGGCGTTTCTTACCGTGCCCCGCTCGCCTTCGAGTTCCACCGGCGTGATATAGTCGCAGGGCATGTTCATCTTCGTGAACCAGGACGCGAGCGCTTCTTTGTTCGGCGCTTCCATGACACAAAGGACCTTGCCCTCCGCCAGATTCAGGAAACTGCGGTAGGGCCGCACGGTCGGGTCGTTTTGTGCGGCCTGGGCCAGTTGGTCGACTTGCTCGCGCTTCATTGCTCCAGCCGGCAGTGTGTGACTGCTCATAAATTTGGCCATGGTCAGGACTCCTTCATGTTAGTCGTGCATTTCCGGGCCGGCGGGCAAAGCCGGCTCGCCCAGCGCATTATAACAACCGAGACAATGTACCGCGGTACAGGGCAGTGCGTTCTAAACTTCAGCCATGTATGTCAGGTCGTCCGCAAGTCCGGCACGATCGAAGACATGCCTTCAACCATCCGGCCGCCGAAAATGGTCGCGGTCCCGATATGACATCGGGATTGACCGTGCCCTACGCAAATCCCGCCTCGGCGCGACGCCGATAACCGCGGCTAGAGCTTCAAATTCACACATCCCCGATGCACTTGTCGTAAAAATCGACGTACTTGTCGCGGTCGGGGCCGGCCAGGATCTGCATGGCCGCACGCGGGTGCTGATTGAGTTGGCCGACGATGTTGTAGGGCACCAGCGGCCCCCACTCGAGTTTTTCGCGCAGCGGGATGAACTGCTCCTGTAGCAGCTTGTAGATCGGGCGGAGGTGGAACTTGGGATTGCGCAGGAAACCGATGAGCAGCTCCATCGGGCAGTTGCCGGCCCCGCGGCCCAGGCCGCCCATCGTGGCGTCCACGCGGTTGGCGCCGTGGATGATCGCCTCGATGGTGTTGGCGAAGGCGAGCTGCTGATTGTTGTGCATGTGGGCGCCGATCTCCTTGCCCGTACCTTTCATTGCTTTCGCATACTTCTTGACCAGCCGCTCCACCTGCTCGGTGTAGAGCGAGCCGAAGCTGTCCACGACGACGATGGCGGTCGCGGGCGTCTCCGCCAGTACCTCCAAAGCCTGATCCAGCGCCGCCTCCTCGATCGTCGAGACGGCCATCAGGTTGCACGTCACCTCGTACCCCTTGTCATGGGCGTCCTTGATCATGTCCACGGCGACGGGGATCTGGTTGACGTACGTGGCCACGCGGATCACGTCGAGCACGCTTTCCTTTTTGGGCGGGATGTCCTCGCGGTAGTCGCACTTCTCGGCGTCGGCCATGGCGGCGAGCTTGAGCGGCGTGTCGTTCTCGCCCACGATCCGGCGGATGGCATCCTCGTCGCAGAACTTCCAGTCGCCGAACTTCGTGCGGTTGCCGAGCTTCTTGGTGCCTTTGTAACCGATCTCCATGTAGTCGATGCCGGCGGCGACGCAGGTCTCGTATACCGCCCGCACCAGCGCATCATCGAACTGGTGATCGTTGATCAGCCCGCCGTCGCGGATGGTGCAGTCGAGGACTTTCAGCTCCGGCCGATACGTAACCCAGGGTGCTTTCACGGCATAAGTCTCCGCTTAACGACGAATGGGAACGGCGAGATTGTGTCTGACGCCGCATCGCCTGTCAAACTACCAGTTGGTTGAATTTCACAGTGCCTACATCGGCGACAACATTGTGTGCCAGCAATGGATGCGCGCAAATATGCCTGGCTGACGAATTTCCGGCTTAGGCGGCGAAATGCGAACTTTTTCCTTACCTGTGGTTACCCAACAGCATAATGGAGCATCCCACCCGCCCGGACGATCGTCTGCTCCAGACCACACTTTTCTACCTACTAGACAAGCCGGCCGGCCGCCGCTAGACTGCTTTCTGGTTGGTTCGTCGAATGAGTCCGGTACGCGACGTTGGTTTATGCAACTCCGCACTGCCAAAGTCTCAAACGCCCTCCTACCATTTGGGCCGAATCGTTGGCCCCTTTCGTGAACGACCCGGAAAGTGAAAAGCGGGTCAAATGCCCTCGCACAGGAGATCTTCGATGGGCAAGAAGTTGTATGTAGGGAATCTTCCCTACGGCGTCAGCAGTTCCGATCTGGAACAGATGTTCTCAGCGCATGGCACGGTGGAAAGCGCCGAGGTCATCAACGATCGTGCCACCGGCCGCAGCAAGGGATTCGGTTTCGTCGAAATGGCCTCCGACGCGGAAGCCCAGGCGGCCATCACGGCACTCAACGGGCAGGAGCATGACGGTCGGGCCCTGACGGTGAACGAAGCCAAGCCCCGCGAGGATCGCGGTGGCGGCGGCGGCGGCGGCCGCGGTGGATACGGCGGCGGCGGCGGCCGTGGCGGCGGCGGTGGAGGCGGCCGCGGTGGATATGGCGGCGGTGGCGGCGGCGGCGGCCGCGGAAACCGTTACTGAAAAATGGGCCTCTCAAAAGAGAGCTCACGCCAGGCATAACAGCAGTCTGAACCCGGCCCGGGGATTCACGTCCCCGGGCTTTTTTTATTCCCCTCTCCAATGAGTCGCTTCCCATTCCCGCCCCTCTACTCTCGCCCTGTTCCGTGAAACTCTACGGCACCTCTTTAAAGAAGTGCGCTCTTATCGGACCTCTCGCGGCGCGCCGCACACGAATTCATGACCTCTCGCTCCACTTGCCCTTTCGTACACGGAACGCCTTAAGCGGCCCCTGTTGCGCAACCGATACCCTTCATGGGCATGGAGGCGAATGCAGATCTGGGGCCCGCCCGCCAGGCGGATCGGGCATGACAGGATGACGCCCGGATCCGCGGATCCCACTTAACCGGCTTGGCCCACACCGCGCTTGAGCCGCAGGGGAACCGAACTCGGATGCGATTGTTGATCCGACTCGGGCCGGCATGCCCGCCCTACGTGCTTGCGTTACTGCTCACGGTAGTGACGCTGCCCATCTCGACGGCGCCCGCTTTCGCCGCGCGGGCCTCCAACGCGATTTATCCGCTCCGGCGCTCACGTATTCTCGTAACCACACCGCTGCCGAAGTCCGACGCGCCGGCCGGCTCGACCACGCTGGCCGACGCGGTGACTCAAGCCATCAGCGATCGTCAGGATAACACCATCGAATTCGATCCTGCCGTCTTTTCGGACGGCACCTCGGTGATCGCACTCGACGAGCCTGTCGTCGTGGAACGCGGCAACAGCGGGAACGATCGGATCGACGCCGGCAAATGCAAGTCGGCCATCGTGCTGGACGCATCCGCCTGTGCCGACGCCGGGATCATCATCGCGGGCGACGGGCAACTGACGCTGAGCAAGCTCACGGTGCGCGGTGGAATGCAACGCGTGATACTGGTCAAGGATCAGGGCCGGCTGGCGCTGGAGCAGGTGACGCTGAAGGAAGGCAGGATGCCCGGACTCGCGCTGTTCGGCAATGCGAAAGTTTCGCTGCTGAATTGCCAGTTGATCGGCAATCACACGCACGGGCTGGAGCTGCACGGCCAATCCGCTGCCTCTATTGAGAAGTCGCAACTGCTCGGCAACGGTCAGTCCGGCGTGGCCGCCTTTAATCAGGCGGTGCTGACGGCCACGGACTGCCGGTTCGACGGCAACGGCGATTGGAGCATCTTCCAGACCGATGAGAGCCGGGCACGTCTCGCGCGGTGCACGCTGAGCAAAGCGCGCTTCGCCAACGCGGACATTAACGAAAAGTCCGGGTTCCGCTGTGAAGACTCCGTCATCGAAAACGGCACGCGCTTCGGCCTGTTTGCTTCCGGCAATTCGGCGATCGAACTGACCGGCACACGCGTGCACGGCAACGGCAGCCGCGGGGTCGAATTGCAGGGGCATGCCGCGCTGACGCTCGACGATGCGCGGCTGGAGTCGAACGGTGACTACGGCATCATCCTCTTCGGCAATACGACGGTCGCGGCGAGATCGACCTTCTTCGCCAGCAACGGCGGGCACGGCGCCAGCCTGCGCGACCATGCCGGCGGGCAATTCACCGAGTGCGCGTTCATCGGCAATCGCTACAGCGGCATCGGGTGCCTGGACGGCCGCGACGGCGGCGATGTCCGCGTGAGTCAGTGCGTCTTTCGCCAGAACGGCATGCGGCCCATTTACCGCGGGCCGCTGCACATTGACCCCATTGTGCCCACGCCGCTGCACGTGGACGGCCCGCTCGTGCTATGCCTCACCGAGCCGCGGGCCGGCGTCGAGCTGTTCCTCGACCGCGCGGGCGAGGCGTCGCGATACGTGAAGACGATCCGCGCCGACGACCGCGGGCGGTTCCAGGTGGATGCGCGCGAAGTGCCCGATGGCTGGGCGATGACGGCGACAGCCACAGCCGGCGCCGCGACCAGCGAGTTCAACGTGGTGGCGGGCAGTTCGACAGGCCCGGTCCTGCACGCGCTGCTGGGCCGAACGGGGCCGCTCTCCGACGACGGCGGCGAGACCAACGCCGACGTGCTGCTGCGGCGATGGAAGCCGCGTACGCGGATCGCGTTCCAGCTTGAAAAGACGCCGAGTCCGGCCATCGAAACGTATCTGCGTTTTCTTGTGGATCGGATCGCCGACTGGACGGCGGGGGCTGTCGTCGCTCAGGTGCGCATGGGGGCAGGTGCGGCGCCGGCGGGCTGGACGATTATCCCCATCCGCTACTTAGGCGCCGAGTCGCCGCAACTGCTCAATCGCGGCGGCGTCACCTTCATGAAGTGGGATGCTGGCGGATACTTCCTGACGCCGATGGAGATCCTGCTCGCGCTGAGCAGAGACCCCGACGAGACCTGCCCGCGCGTCCTGGCCCACGAGATCGGCCACGCCCTGGGCCTGTGCCACGCCCGCGTCGGCCTGCTCTCGCGCATGCAAGGCTCAGTCGCGCCCACACAGGCCTTTGTGAACGACTTCTCCCCGATGATGACCTACTACGACGTGCTGGCGCTTCAGGTGCTGCACGATCCTCAGAACGCCAGTGGTTCAACCCTCCGGCAACTGGTTGAACGTGGCACGATCCCGCGCGTCTACGGCACTGAGGTCGCACGAATCAGAGACGCCTCCGCCGAGCCTACCTTCAGCCCGCCGCCCAGCGACACTCAGAACCGCCCGCGAATCAGCAACCGGCCGTGAAGCCACAGCCGTAGGGTCCGCTCCGCGGACCACAACATCCGGCAGACCCGGTCCGCACAGCGAACCCTACATGGCTGAACCGGCCATTGGTGAGCGGCGGCCACGAGGTTATAATAAAGTTGCATGAAAATACGCTGGACGATCTGGAAGGACCGATTCGTCGAGAAGTTCCAGCGGAAGCACGGGATTTCCATAGCCGAGGTCGAACAAGTGCTATATTCCGGCGCCCATTTTCGCAAGGCAGAGAGAGGCCGCGTTCGCGGTGAAGACGTCTACGCCGCATACGGCCGGACGGCGGCTGGACGGTACGTGGTCGTGTTCTTTATTTTCAAGAAGCCCGATGGCGCGCTGCCCATTTCGGCCAGAACCATGACCCACTCAGAGAGGCGGTACTATGCGCGGAAAAGACAAAAAGGTTGAGCCGATCCCGCGGGAGTTCGACTCATACGATCAGGCCGGCGAATTCTGGGATACGCATGATACGACGGACTACGCCGATGGCTTCACGGATGTGGATGTCCGGGTTGAGCTCAAGGGCCGGCGATTCGAGATCGAGATCGACGAGGACGTGATGGATCTGCTCAGGACCAAGGCCCGAAGCGCACGCACGGGGCCTGGCCGCCTGGCCAGCCGTCTGCTTCGGAAAGAGTTGAGAACCGCCTGAAGCGGCCCGGACAACAAACCAACCCCGTTTCATTCGTCAACGCCACCGCCCGATGATGGTCAAGAATAATAGGTGACTGTCCCTAGTTATCTCCGCGCGCACACCTGTCTCGAACCCGACGGGAAGATTCTGCACGACCCACGTGCCGTCCGATCGCACGACGTTGAGAAACTGATGGTCGGCGGGCATGCCGTCACTGGTGACCTGAACCGAGTATTCAACAAACTGCGAACTGACTGCGGCGGGGCCCCAGACAATCGGGTGATACGCCTCGGCGGAGATCAACACGGCCGCCCATGTCTGTGCCGTGGCGGCAGCCGTGAGGAGCACCGCCGACAGACCAAGACAAGACCGGTTCAACTTGCTCCGGCGCGTGAGGACAAACAAAAAGTGGGACATGCGATTGGTGCCCGATGGGGTGGACTTCTGGCTGAGCATTACGCCCTCCCTTGCTTGATCCGAGATTTCCCAGATCACCTTGCCCGATTTCGCTGCCGAAACGATCGGCGGCGCAGCCACCACCGTTCTTGTCCACAAGCGCAGAAGGGCAGGTCATCAGACCTGCCTTCACTATGCCGGGCGTCCAGTCGGTTGCGGCAGGTCGCTGACCTGCGCTACCTGGCTCTGCCGGGAGCGATCAACAAACTGACCCGTTTAATTCGCCTGAAATAGGTGACTGTCCCTAGTTTTACTAGTTTTATACTGTTTGCCGCCGGCAGTCAAGAGAAATATGAAAAACTTTTCTCAATAGAAAAAGCGACGCGGTTGGTGGCCGGCGGGTATTCTGTAAATTGTTGTCGCCAGCGGAATTAACGACGTTTTGGGGCTCACCGTCCGAGCAGTTTGACGCCCAGCTTCCTGGCTGCCTTGCGCAGCGGTTCGTCGAGCGTGGCCAGCGGCAGTTGCCGGCGAACGGCCAAGTCCAGGTAGATCGCGTCGTAGCTGGTGAGCTGGTGTGTGCGACAGAGAGGCAAGAGATGCGTGAAGGCCCGCTGCGGGGCTTCGGTATCGACTTCGATATCGAGCTGAGCCAGGTCGTCGATGAATGCCGCCGTCTGAGCCGAGGTGATGCGGCGCGTGCGTTCCGCGATGGCCAGGACATTGGTCAGTTCGATGTAGCACCAGGCGGGGACGAGCGCCGTTTCAGTCTTCAGGCGTTCCAGCAGCTCCGCCGTATGTGCCGTCGCTTCGTCCTTGAACAGCCAGGTCAACGCCAACGAGGAATCGACGACGAATGCCGCACTCACGGGCGGCCCTCGTTAATCAAGTCGCGGATCTTGAGGCCGCCAAGGCTGAGGCCTCGGCTCATTTTCTTGATCCGTTCAATGGCCGCCCGGCGTTCTTCCGGCGTCGCCTTCTTCTTCACCGGCACCAGCTTGGCCACCGGTGTGCCATGCCGGGTGATGGTGATTTCCTCACCGCTCTCAACCTTTTCGAGCAGTTCGGAAAACCGCGTCTTGGCGTCATACGCCCCGACGGTGCGGGTGTGCCGGACAGTGGCCATGAGCGACCTCATCGGTTAGACTAGTCTAAGACTAGTGTAACCTATCGGCCGGCATGGGTCAAATCGGGTAGGGTGGGTCTCGACCCACCAATCATTCTCGCATGTCGTCGGGACTGAGGTGGGTCAAGACCCACCCTACGCCTCTATCCGAGCCGCGACCGCGAGGAAGCGGTCCTCTGCGGCCCGCTTCCTTACGGGCGCGGCTCTGAAAGGCCTTCTCACACACCCTCTCAAAGGATCTTGTGGCATTTCTTATCCATCCGGCCAATCACCGGTGAAGATTTCGACGGCCGGGCCGGTCATGTAGACGTGATTGTCGGCGTCGGACCATTCGAGCTGGAGGTCGCCGCCGGGCAGATGGACGGTGATGTTTCGGCCGCTGCGGCCGGTGAGCACGCCGGCCACGCAGACGGCCGATGCGCCGGTGCCGCAGGCCTGCGTCGCGCCGCTGCCGCGCTCCCAGGTGAGCATGTTCACCTCGCCGGCCGAGTGGACCTCGACGAAATGGACGTTCGCCCGTTCCGGGAACAGTGCGTGCGTCTCGATTCGCCGGCCTTCTTCGCGCAAGCTCTCCGGCGAGAGCTTTTGCAGACGCACGCCGTAGATCACCGCGTGCGGGTTGCCCATCGAGACGCAGGTCATCAACGCGTTCACGTCGAGATCGGACTCGATCGGGTAATCCACCATCTGGTCCGGCGGCAGATTGACGGGCAAATCCTCGGGCCGCAGGCGCGGCGGGCCCATGTCCACGCGGGCCAGCGTGACCTTACCGGCTTCTATTGTGAGTGCGATGGATAGCACGCCGGCATCGGTCTCGATGGTCATCGGGTTGCGGCGGGACAGGCCGTGATCGTAGACGTATTTGGCCACGCAGCGGATGCCGTTGCCGCACATCTGGCCGCGCGAGCCGTCCAGGTTGTACATCTCCATGCGGGCATCGGCGTTTTGCGAAGGGCAGATCAGGATGAGCCCGTCGCTGCCGACGCCGGTATTGCGGTCGCTGACCGCGCGGGCCAGGGCCGGGGCGTCCGCCACCCGCTCCTCAAAACAGTTGACGTAGATGTACGAGTTGCCGAGGCCGTGCATTTTGGTGAATTTCATACGCTGAATTATAAGCGCGGGAGCCGCTCGTGCGAGATTCCGATCTCGCACGCAGATGAGCGGGATTCCCATCCCGCGGGTCGCCGGAGGCGATTCCGGCGAAGATGGGTGCGAAAATCCCGATGTACATCGGGACTCGCACCAGCGGTTTTCACACCAAAGACACTGCTTGAGAGCAGTGGCACGCGGGCAGAAGCGGTGACAAGTTTGACCCAGTGGGCGGTTCATTGCCTCCGCGGCTCGCAAGGGCTATCCTGAATGGTCCGCGGAGTGAATGACCCGGTGTGGCACCGCCGTTCCGGGAGTGGGTGCACAGGCGAGACGCCTGTGCCACAACGCGACATCCGCGGCTAGAAAGTCTGCGGTATGCAGATCAACATTTTGTGCGTGGGGGACGTGGTCGGGCGGCCGGGGCGGTTTGTGCTGTCGCAGGCGCTGCCCGACCTGATCGAAAAGCACGATCTCCACTGCGTCATCTGTAACGCCGAGAATGCGGCCGGGGGGTCGGGGTTTACGCCGACGCTCTACGACAAGTTTCGGCGGTACGGCGTGGACCTGTTCACGCTGGGCGATCACATCTACCGCAAGCAGGAGATCATCCCGGTGCTGGAGCGGTCGGAGTGCATCGTGCGGCCGGCGAATTTCCCGGCCAACTCGCCGGGACGCATGTTTGCCATTCACGAAACGCGGCTGGGGCCGAAGGTCGCGGTGGTCTCGGCGATGGGCCGGCTGTACATGAAGCCGCCGACCGACTGCCCCTTCCGCGGGGTCGAAAAGGCGCTGGCACAGATCCCGCCGGATGTGAAGATCATCGTGCTGGACGTGCACGCGGAGGCGACGAGTGAGAAGGTGGCGTTGGGCTGGCATTTCGACGGGAAGCTCAGCGTCGTCTTCGGCACGCATACGCACATCCCAACGGCGGATGAATGCATCCTGCCGGGCGGCACCGCGTACATCAGTGACGTGGGGATGACGGGGCCTTATGATTCGGTGCTCGGCCGGCGGAAAGACCGGGTGATCCGGCATTTGATCACGCATCTGCCGAACCCGTTCGACGTGGCGATCGGCGACATCCGGCTGTGCGGCATCCTGGTGAAAGTGGACAGCTCGACGGGCAAGGCCCTGCACGTGGAGCGCATCCGCGTGGACAGCCCGCCGATGGA
>CAYLLT010000112.1:10635-20494 GCA_964384465.1 uncultured Planctomycetales bacterium
ATGGCCGCCAATCGACCTGTCTTCGATCCTGACCGCATCGCCGGGCCCGCGCCGGAGGCGGTGGCGCCGCTCACGCTCACGGTGTCGCACCTGAATGCGATGATCAAGCGCGTGGTGGGCGATCACCTGCCGGGCACCATTCATCTGGTCGGCGAGATCAGCAACTGTCACAAGCACTCCAGCGGTCACCTCTATCTGACACTGAAAGACGACCGCAGCGAAATCCGCGCGGTGATGTGGCGGTCGGCGCTGACCGGGCTGAAGTTCAAGCCGGCGGACGGCATGGAGGTGATCGCGACCGGGAACGTCGATGTCTACGAGAACCGCGGGCAGTATCAGTTTTACATCCGCAAGCTGGAGCCGCGCGGCGTCGGGGCGCTGGAGCTGGCCTTTCGGCAGCTTCACGAGCGGCTGTCGCGCGAAGGGCTGTTCGAGCAGAAACACAAGAAGCCGATCCCGCGGCTACCGCGACGTATCGCCGTGGTGACCAGCCCGACCGGCGCGGCCATTCGCGACATCCTGAACACCATCCAGCGCCGATGCCGGTGCGTGTCGGTCATGCTGCATCCGGTGCCGGTGCAGGGCGACGGGGCGGCCGCCGAAATCGCCGCCGCCATCCGCCGGTTGAACGCGCAGGCGAGCCGGCTGGGCGGCATCGATGTGATGATCGTCGCGCGGGGCGGCGGCTCGCTGGAAGATTTGTGGCCGTTCAACGAGGAGATCGTCGCGCGGGCGATTTTCGATTCGACCATACCGATCATCAGCGGCGTCGGGCACGAGGTGGATACCACCATCGCCGATCTGGTGGCCGACGTGCGGGCGCCCACGCCGACCGCGGCGGCGGAGCTGGCGGTGCCGGTGCTCGACGAGCTGCTGGCGATGCTCTCGGCCCAATCGGCCCGGCTGCACCGGGCGGTGCGGCACGGGGTTGATATCAAGCGATCGCGACTGGAGAGTCTCCAGCGCGCGGAATGGTTCCGCGACCCGCTCACGGTGATTCACCGCAGGGAGCAACAGCTCGATGAGACATTTTCGCGCCTGCGGCTGGCATGCTCGCACCGATTGGCCGCCGCGCATCAGCGGCTGCACCGCGCGGAGATGCGGCTCTCGACGGTTCAGCCGAGTTTTGTCGTGCGGCGTCAGCAGGAACGGCTGAACCAGGAGATGCACCGGCTTCGGTGGGCGCTGCTCCAACGCATCCGCGCCGCCGAACGCCGGATGGCCGGCGCCCATAAGAATCTTTTGCTGGTTTCGCCGCAGCGCCGGCACGCCGCCGAATGCGACCGCATCCGCAATCTACTCCAGCGGCTGGACCGCGGCACGGCGAACCGCTTACAGTCGGCCGGTCACGTCCTGGATGCGTACGCAGCGCGCCTGGAAGGGACCAGCTACCGGCGGACCCTGGCCCGCGGGTTCACCATCACCCGCACGCAAAAAGGGCGAAAGATCATCACCAGCGCGGATGCGGTGGCGCCGGGCGAGAAAATCATCACCGAGACAGGACAAGGCGAATTCGAGAGCCGCGTGACCGACAAACAGCAAGGAGAGCTATTCGAATAGCCCCGGTCATTCCACCGGGCTCACCACGGAGGCACGGAGAAGAATAGATGGAGAGACAGAGAGAATGAGAGAAACCGCACGATCAGTGTGTTCTCTCCCTCTCTCCTTCTCTCCATCTCTCAATCTGTCTGGTCACTGCCGCCGGCGGACGAGCATCACGCCCAGCAGGAACATCGAGGCGGCGATTGAAGCTCCCGTGGCCCCGGCACCGCAATTCGGCACGGCATTCAGGATGCCGGGCGGCTGCGTCTGGGCGGCGGTGGGGGCGGTGCCGGTGACGGTGAGCAACTGCGTCGCGGATGCCGGGCCGCCGTCATTATCCGTCACCGTCAGCACGACGCCGTAGGTACCGGGCACCAGGTAGATGTGCTCGACTGTTTTTCCGTTAGCTGTCGTGCCGTCGCCGAAATTCCACAAATAAAGGGCGATCGTCCCGTCGGTATCGGTGGCTTGCGCGCTGAACAGGACGACCAGCGGGGCATCGCCGGTACTGGGGCTGGCGGTGAATGAGGCCGTGGGCAGTTTGTTGGCCTGCGCGAGCGCCACGATCTGCACGCTGGTTTGCCCGGTGTTGCCGAGCGTGTTGGTCACGGTGAGCGTTGCCATATAGTTGCCGCCCGTCGTGTACGTGTGATCGGCAGCGGCCCCGAAGCCGGTGCTCCCGTCGCCGAAATTCCAGGAGAAGCCGATGATGCCGGACTTGTCGATGCCGCCGCCGGCGAAATGAACTTTTAGGGGGGTGATGCCGACGGTCGGGTTGGCGCTGATGGATGCGAGCGGCTTCGACGACGCGCTTTCGGCCGAGAAACTGGTCCGGCGGCCCCAGGAGTAAAAGTGAGCGGCGTTGCGCACAAAGAGGGCGTATTGGAAATTGTCGGTGGGCAAGCCTGGCTGATCGAGGGCATCAATCAGATCGTTGGCGACGATGACCACGTTCGAGGCCACCTGCTGGCCGACGGTGTATTCGATCCCGTCAGTCGGCGCCCAATTGAGTTGCCCCGTGCCGCGAGCGACCAGGATTCCCGCGGCGTCGTTCACGGGATTCGACCAGAACAGGCGGACCAACGCTTGCGAACTGACATTCTGGATATCCTTGACCGGGCTGGGCCAATTCTGCCCGGCTACCACCGCTTGAACGGACCGGAAGGCGTTGACGCGGCCATGTCCGTAACGTTCGTTGTGGCCGGTCACCGGATCGAAGTATTCATTCAATGCCTGCACTTTATCCGCGGTGTGCTCGATGAGATTAAGGGCATTTTCGGCGGTGAGGTTCGGATTGACGCTGAACACCAGCGCGGCGACGCCCGCGGCGACCGGACACGCGGAGGAGGTGCCGTTGAACTGGTGGGTATATCCGGTATCCGGGAAGTCCAGGACGTCGGGATCGGGGACTTCGTAGGGAACACCCGTGCGCGGGTCGAAAACGAATTTTGTGGCCGGATTGAAACCGCGGATGATATCAATGATCGGTAACCCGGTGATCGGATCGATGATAGGCAACCCGGTGATCGGGTTGAGCAGCGGCTGAGTGAAATCCTGAATGTCCGTTGTAGCCATATCCGCTTCAAAACATGGGCCTGCCCCGGCGGTGCCTCCCAGGCTCCGGGGAGCGTCAACTCCCCCTCCCGGCGCCACCACCGACTGTTCGTCGCCAAAGGAGCTGTAGCACGACAGTGTGTCGTCGCGCATGGTTGCGCCGATGGCCATCACGCCTGGGAGAACCGCCAGCGGGTTGTCAAAGCTGACGGGTATGGCGGCGTTCCCGGAGGAAAACATGACCAGTACACCCTTGCCGCTGCGCCCGGCGGTTACGACCTGGTCGATCGCATCAACCAACACGTCCAGCAGGACCGCCGGGATTCTCGGAAGCTGCGGCGATTTGATGAATGGAAACACGTTGAGGTGATAGCTGTTGGAGATGACCATTGCTCCGTTGGCCTCACAAAACGTGAATGCCTCCGCGATATCCTGGGCGGTAACCGCGAAATCCGCACCCAGGCGGCAACCGATCAACTGGCTGAACGGCGCGACACCCCGCAAGCCGATATTGTTCGCGCGGGCGGCGATGAGGCCGGCACAGGATGTTCCATGACCCTCGATCGAGAAGGGAATGGAAGGACTCGGATCTCCATCCTGATCGCGGAAATCGAAACCGGTCAGATAGTTATCCACCAGGTCTTCATGCTCTCGTTGCAGACCGGTGTCGATCACGCCGGCAACTGCGCCGGCCCCCTCGGTGATGTCCCAGGCTTTCAGGGCCTGGATGTCCGCGCCGATGCGCGATCGAGCGAGCTGCCCGGTGTTGTTGAGATGCCACTGGAAGACAAAGAGCGGGTCCTCAATGGCGGTGTACTGCATCACGTCCTTCAGGATGAAGGACGGATGTGAATAGACGATCTGGGGATCCGCATGCAGCGCCGCCGCTACGGCTACGGCATCCGCTGTGCTTTCATCCAGCACCTTCAGGATATACGCCTGCGGAAGCCCCGCAACCTGCCGTTCAACGACGGTCCCAAACCGAGCGGCGATCGCGTTCACCTCGGCCAGCGTCGTGCCCGGCTTGAATTTCGCGATCACCTGTCCGGTATGGATGAGCGGCGCGGCGAGGCCGGGAAGGACGTATGTACTGCGGAGGGCTTGCACGCCGGCGATTCCGCGTATGGTCTGGAGCGCCGCGGCATCGTATGGGTTCACCTCGATGCGGCGATAATGCCGGCGCTCGGGGGTTCCCTCGATCCTGCTGAGCGTGGGGAACCCTGCCGTGGCCAGATCGATCGCGACTTGATCTGTATCGCGCTGGCCATCCAGCTCGATGATCATTTCGTTGGCCGAGCGCGTGACGGGGAGCGCCAGCCCCTGCGAGTAGACCACGTCGGAGGCCGCCGGGCACGGCAAAACGGCCCCTGACAGCAGAACTCCCAGGAACACACCCATTTGCCACGCGCTAACGTAAGCCGACCTGGAAGGCGTGGCGACATCGGCGGCGCGACCGTATCGCGCGACCGTTTGCTGCTGTATCGATAGATGGTTCACGATTCCCTCTTTGCAATTGGCTGGTCTGCGAGCCGGAGACGCATCCGGTCTGATCGGCCGCAGCGTTCAGGCCTGTGGGCGCCTATGTTACGGCGTGAAACCATAAACAAGGTACACCTCGCCCGCGTCCGTCTTGCCGTCGGGGTCAGCCAGAATCGATCCGATCAGCAGATCGCCGCGGGCATCACCATCGATATCCCCGGCGGAAGCGACGCCGCGGGCCAAGAGACCGCTCTCGGGGTCGGCCGGGTTAGTCGGCTGCGTCCGGCCGCCGCCCATGTGATCACCGGCCTTCTTGCCGACAATGACGATCCCGGGAAGGTTGGCGGTTCCGATCAGATTCAAACTGATGGTCCCCGTCAGATGCGCGCCGCCGAAAACGACGTAAACCAGCCCCGCGCCGGTAAGATCGTTGGCGGTCCCGTCGTTGTCGAGATCATCGGCCAAATTATCGCCGTCGAGGTCCATGCCGATGGTGAAGGTTCCGTCGCCATCGGTATCGAATCGCGGGCTGGCGTTCGGCGCGGAGATGAGGATGTCGGGCGTGCCGTCGCCGTTGACATCGCCGGCGTTCGCGATGGTTGTTCCGGCGGCATCACCGGCATTGGCCCCGGTGATCAACATGCCGTCGCCGGCGGCCCGCAGATCGGCGATGCGCGAGCCGCCGCTTGGATTGAGGAGGTTCTTTCCGCCGAACAGGATGAAGACCTGCCCCGCACCGGCCCCCGAACCGGGGTTCGAGTTGGGGCTGCCGATCAGCAGGTCGGGCCGCCCGTCGTCGTTATAGTCATCCAGGAGGGCGCCGCCGCCGGCGATCGCGTTACCCAGGTTCTCGCCGGGCTCCCCGATGATCATCAGGCCGTTCAACCGCTCCGGATCGCTGGTGGCGACCTGTAGTTTCTCAAGAAGGTAATTACCTTCCACTTCCGGTGGACGGCGGTAAATCACGTACACCGCTCCGCGGCCGCTGTTGGTTCCGGGCCCGCCGACCGCGACATCTTCCACGCCGTCATTGTTCATGTCGTGCAGACCGGTCACCTCGCCGACGTGATCGCCGGGGGCGGCGCCCACGATATGAAACGGCCGCGACATCTCGAACTCGATCGTTCCCGGGCCGAAGGGCCTCGGCTCGCAACGCGTGTAGCCAACGTCGCGGATGATGAAGTTGTGCGGTAACGGAAGGTTGTCGTTCGGTATCACTCCCAAAAGCGGGTCGAATGGGTCGGTAACAGAGGGCAGTGCCCACATGAACTGGTCGATCGGCGCCCCCGGCCGCTTGAGCTGCAACATGTAGATCTCGCCGGCCTGACTGCGGCTGGCGGTAGGCAGCAAGGGGACGTCGATTTGCTCGACCGTCCGGAGCGGTGCGCCGATCAGCAGAAAATCACCCGAGGCGGAAATGCTGCTCCCGAAGCGGTTGGCCGTCGTGTTCACCGTAACCTGCGTCGTGGTCTGGCCCACGATTCGGCAGCCGAACGGCTCCCGCGGGTTGGCCATGCGCAGAGGCGAACAAGCCGGTGCAGCGGTGTCCTCCCAATCGTAATAGTGACCGGTGCCGATGATCCGCATAAAGCCGAAGAATGAAGCGAAGCCGAAGGGAGGAATCGGACAGCCGGCGGCATCGGAAGTCCCGGGACTACAGAATGCGTCATCGCCGGGACTCAGGCTGCCAGGAGTGCGGCCGCCGACGAAAAAGGGATCGGTCGGACCGGGCGGCGGATCGACCTGGGACAGGTCGATGAGATCGCCGCAGCCAGATGGGATCAATAGATCAGCGGCATCGCGTGCCGTGGCCAGCCGCGGCGGGTCAATCTGGAAAAAGGTATCCTGATCGAAACCTTCACACGGGAAAATAACCGTATCCCCAGCCCCGTCCGGCGTTGCCGAACAGCCGGTCACGCCGCCCGGAATCTGCGCCGCTTTGGGGCAATTATCCGCCGTAGCCGGCAGACCGTACCCAACGATGTCAAACATCGCGTTGAATACCTGGCCTACCTCCTGCAATTCGAGCACGCGGTCGAAGTGCCGGCTGATGGCCAGCCGGTTGTTCAATAAAGGATTTCGGCTGGAAACGATAACCACGCCGCCGCGCAGGAAGTGGCCGTTGTTCTCCAGACGCCCCAGGCCGGGCAGCGGCGCCGGATGCGTGCCGTCCAGCACCTGATTCTCCAGGCTGTAGGAATTGCACCAGGGAAACCCGAAGACCAGTTCCTTTACTCCATCTTCATCCTGATCGGGGATGAGCGTGATCGAGCGCAGGCCTTCGGTATCGAAGCGGCCGGCCACCTGCCCATCCACCTTATACGGAGTTGATGATCCCGCCAGTTGCCGATTCAGGCCCAGCGGATCGATGTCGTTCCCGGCAAAGGGGTTGGGTATGATTCCGGTGAAGATCAACCCCGGCAGCGAGCTGGACGTGCCGATGGCGTTCACGTCGAAATCGCCCCGGTAGCGCAGGGCTTGCGAGTAGATCATGTACGCTTCGCCGGCGCCGCGTCCGCCCTGAGAGAACAGGAAAGGCTTTCCGAACTGGGCGGCGAGGACGATCTCGTTCCGGCCGTCGCCGTCGAAGTCATCGGCGGCGATCATGGAACTGCCGAGATTATCCCGGAAGTTGTACCCTCTAAATACTCCTCCCTGGAACGGGCCGCTCTGGTTGATGACCTTGCCCTCAACGTCGCGCTTGGTATTGAGTTCGCCCACCCAGAAGATCAGCGTGCGCACGGTCAGCGTCCCTGCCGCATAGTCGGTTTCGACTGCGCCGCTGATGGGCGTCACCGTCGCGCCGATGAAGAACGTGCCCAGAGTGCCGGTGGTGTCGAAATCCGCGAACTGAATGCTGGCGTCGATCCCCGCGTTGCCGATGGTGACGCGCGTGGCCGTGCCATCCGGCAGCCCGTCCTTGTCCAGATCCGGCTCGCGGAAAACGGTGACTGTCCCCGCGCCCGGCAACAGGTTGGTCCTCCAATTCACACGGAAGACCTTGCCCTGGATGATCGTCGTCGGGACCAGCGGAGTCGTTACGGTCAGCACGGCGGTGCCGCCGCCGCCGCCGAGCGAACCGGTGGTGCCTCCGACCAGCGTCACCGGACCGGCGCTATAGGAGACTTGCGGCGGAATGAAGCCGTTCTGGAGTTCGGCGCCCACAAAATATGTGCCCCCGGGAACGTTCGTGGTGTCCCAGATGATGCCGCTGCCGGTGACCGGCAGCGTGGCGATGGTGATATCGTTGCCGTTGGTGAACGTGTTGTCAGGGTCGTAGAAGATCCGGATGGTTGAGGCGTTGTTGCCGGGATCACTGGCCGCGACGATCACCTGAATCTGTGTGCCGGGAATGGCGACCAGTCCGACGGTGGGCGAGAGTACCTGAATGAACGCGCCCGTCACCAGCGTGACGGTGCCGCCGGCGTACGATGTCGTGATCGAGCCGCCCGCGCTCAGCGTTATGCGAACCCCGACGAAGTATGTCCCCGGCTGGAGGCCGGCGGTGTCGAAACCCGACTCAACTATCGACGAATTGGTGTTGGTGCCGCTGGTGATGGTGATTTCGTCGTTATCAAAGATTCCGTCGGTATCGTAGAAGAGACGATATGAGAAATCGGTCGTGCCCGCGCCGAGAGTGAATCGGATGGGTACGATGACCCCCGCACCAACGCGAATATCGGCGGCCGGACTGGTAAAGACCGCGATGGCCGAGCCCGCGACCGTTACTTTGCCCGCGGCATACGTGGTGGCCGAACCTGAGCTGTTGGACGCGGTGATACCCACACGGTAGACGCCGGGGGCCACTCCGTTGGTCGGGAACTGTGTGAACTTGTTGCTTCCGCTGGCGAGGTTGTTCCCGACGGTCACTTCATCGCCGCTGTTCGGCACGCCATCCTTATCGAAGAACGATTTAACCGTCAGTGAAGATCCTGTGGCGTCGTAGACAATGGTGACCAGGTCACCCGCGGCCACCGTCTGATCGATGGAAGGCGAGCGGACGGTCACCGATGGCCCCGATCCAGGGAGTTGCAGTCCGGGGCAGCCCTGGCCCATGAACACGGGCAGGCTGGCGATCGCACCGAGCGTCAAGACCAATCCCGAACGGCAACGCGGGCCAATACTCATAAACTTCATCTCCAATGAGAGTTATGTTTCAAAGGAGGAGTCGCTCCGGATGTACAGCCCCGTCGAGGATATAGGTTCGTAAACCGGTAGGGACGCGACGCTCAGGGCATTCTCAGAGAGACCAAGATTCCTGTCAACATGGAAAGAACCCCAGCCGGGGCGACTGCCGGCCGGATGCGGCCCGCTATTCTAGCGAAACCGTATCTGAGCGCACCGTCACCGCTTCGCCACGCTGTACGCCGAGTGTCTTGGCCGCATCCCCGCTGTTGATCGCCACCTCCAGCATGCGCGAGCTGCCCAGTACCGCCACAGGCTGACCGAAGGGTACGTCGGCGTAGGTGCTGTGGATCGGCCCAATGTGATGAGGACCGATAAAAACGTCGAAATGCCCCTTGCCCAGTTCCGCCGAAGGCGAGATTCGCTGTGGCGAACGGGCGGCGGACAAATCCAGCTCGGAGATGTTCGTGATCAGGTTTCCAAAATGATCGACCAGGGTGACCTGACCTTCGATGGAGCCGTCCTGGTTGCGGCGCGGCTTGGCGATCTCGAGCACCTCGATCTGGGTGGCGATCGGACCGAGGTCGGCCAGCGGGACACCCAGCGAGAGATGGGCCGCGACAGGCGCAAAAATGTCCCGTCCATGGAACGTGCTGGACACCGTGCTGGCAAAGAATCGGCGATTCTCGACCGTGCGAATCTCCTGCAATTCGGCGTCGCGCTGGAGCAGTGTCAGCAGGCCGTTATCCGGGGCCAGCACCACGCGATCGCTGTAACGGGCGGCCAGGATGCGCCGGCGGCTGCCGACGGTGGGATCGATGACCGCTACGAAGATGGTTTCAGTGGGAAAATAGGGTAGCGATTGTCGAAGCACGTAGGCGCCGTGGTACAGATCCTGCGCGGAAATCTCGTGCGAGATGTCCAGAATCGTCACGCGCGGATTGAGCTGAAGGATGACGCCCTTCATGGCCGCGACATAGTAGTCGCGGGTTCCGAAGTCGGTCATGAGCGCGATGACGGACATGATCCACTCTGGGATTGCGGATTTCGGATTGGGTCGTTGCCGTCGACGGCATCGACGACCCTTGCGGATTGCGGATTAGTGATCGGAACCCCGCACGCAAGTGCGGGGCTTGGCCCGGCACTTGCGTGCCGGGTT
>CAYLLT010000113.1:0-20112 GCA_964384465.1 uncultured Planctomycetales bacterium
ATCGGGCCATGCGGGAACAAATGTGCCGTTCTGGCTGGTGAAACTGATCGGCGCAATTTCCTTACCCTGCCATGCCGAATACCAGCCGACCATGGACAGGACGCGCACGTATTTGAACTCTTTGGAAGCAAGGAAAGCCATGTCACTGTTGAATCGGTTGCGGTCGTATTTGCATCGGCGCAGCGCCTGCATGTAGCTGGCGCCCAGGCCCAGGAACGGGCCGCTCTTCTGCACGATCGAATTGCCCTTCAATTGCACAATGTCCGCGCCGGGCGGAACATACGCGGTATTGACGGTGAAGCTTCGCCCGTTCGCGCTCCACGGTCCGAACGCCGCACCGTTCGCCAGGCGGACGAACACGTAATACGTGGTGTTGTTGAACAGCGGGCCGGTCCAGGTAAACCGCTGTCCAGACGTCACCGTGCCCGAATTCCAGGCGATGTTCGTGTCCGGCTGGTTGGAAGTATTAATCTGCACCTGAAATTGACTCTGAGTATCGCCGGTCCATTCGACGAACGCGGTGGTGGTGTTGATCGTTTCGCCGTTGGCCGGCTTGATAATGGTGGGCGCGCCGGGGACGCCGCCCAGCGAGTCGTAGACCTTGAAGCTGCTGAACACTGCATTCAGCGGGGAGTAGTCGTCGGGCCGAGTTGACCAGCCAAGGCGCACGCTGTGGCCGGTGGGCGTGTACGCCCCGAGCAGCGTTCTCTGCCAGATCAAAACGTCGTTTCGAAGGACTTTACATGTAGTGGAACCTCCCGATGGAGGCCCCCACTCCACCCGGAACTTGTAGTTCACCTGCGGATCCCAGGTAAGGACGGCGCTTTCCCATTCGACTTCAGGGTCGTCAGGAGGAAAAATCCAGACCATCTGGCACGCGTCCGTGGTGCCTTTATAGTCGTAATCGGGCCCGTTCTTGCAGACCCTCATCTTGTAAGGATTATTGCGGAATCCGTTGTAGTTCGTGTCGGCGTTGTCGTAGGTGTAGTCATACATCTCGAAGAGATTATTGTCGCTGTGACCCACCTGGGGCGGATCTCTTGGGATGAGGCCTTTCACGTAAAACTCAACGGCTCCCGAACTCAGGGAGGAAGGTAGATGCCAGTAGATGTAATCTCTGTTGTTGGTGATCTTCCATCCGCCGGCCTCGAACGAACCGCCCGACCGCGTGCCGATGGTGGACCCCTGAAGGGTGTCGTCGAGTATCACCGCGGCACGAAGCGCGCTCGCCGGGAACATCGCGAGTGAAAGAACCAAAACGTTTGCCACACACCGCTGATACATCTCAATTCCTCCGAATACCGCCTCAACAACCGGGCGGCTGGTTCGGGCCGTTCATACAGCCGGTAAACAGATTGAAATCGGTCATGTCCACGTCGCCATCGCCGTCCAGGTCGCCGTTGAAACAACCTGCGCCATAGCCCACACCCTCTCCCGAGAAACAAGCTTGTAAATCGCCGAAATCTTCCTGATCGACGTCGCCGTCGCCGTCCGAGTCCGGATTGCCCACCGGTTTCAAAATGCGCACGTCATAGACCGGGCTTAATCCGGTGTTGCCGGCGAGGTCGTCGAGCGAGAAGCGCAGCTTGTTGAGCGTGTCGGAATTCTGATTGAACGGCACGCCGGTTGTGCTCAGCACGCCGCGATCCGGCGGGAGGACGCCGCTGACCGGCGAACAGCTCACCACGACGGCTGCCCCGGCGTCGCCCAGTCCCGGCGGCAGATCGCCCCCGGCACTGTACTTGACGTAATCGAAGTAGATATCCTGCGTGCCCGCGCTGGCCCCGCTGCCGAACATCACGCGATTGTTCGACGTGCTCGTCGCGAGCGTGCCGGTCATCACCGGCGAGGAGGCTTCATCCACGTAAACCGAGAACTGCGTGTTCTTCGTTGTGACGCGATAGACATGAAACTGCGTGCCGTCGAGCAGATAAGTGAGGCCCGCGTTAAACGCCACCAGCCGGTCCGGCATGATCTTGAATTGCTCAGCCCTGACGCCATCCTCGACAAACAGATTCCCCAGTAAGCTTGTATCTCCACCCACTGAGGCGCAGCGAGCGCGGGTCAGCAGCGTCGTTCCAACGGCCGGCGAGGCATTCCACGACCGCGCCCACTTCACCTTCGTATTCCCCGCGGTGCTGGTATCGTTCACCCGCAGCAGACCGCCGCTTACGCTGGCCCAGACCTCCGAGCCCTCCGGCACGCTCCAGCTCGGCGCCGCAGCCGATGGCAACAGATCGCCCGTGTACTGCGTCTGCCAGAACGCCGCTCCGCTCGCCGACCACGTGAGCCCGCCATCCTTGGACCACAGGACGCGGGCGGTACTGGTATCGATACCGCTCAATGAACCTTTGCCGATGCTATCTGAGACGCTGATGCTGAAGCTCGGCGACTGCGTGGTGAATCTGGCGGGCGGCGGAACCGCCCCATTCGAAAACGCATGCACGTAATCGAAGTAAATGTCCTGCGTGGCCGCGGAAGACCCGCTGCCGATCCACAGGCGCGCCCACCGCGAGTCCGCGTCCATCGCACCCAGCGGTCCGGTCATGACCGGCACAGCCGCTTCATCCACGTAGACGGCGAACGACGTGCCTTTCGTGGTGATGCGATACGTGTGCCACGCCGTCCCGTCCAGCGGATACTCCTGGCCGATGCGGACCGCGCGCAAGCGGTCGGACAGAATGGCGAACTCCTCGCTGAACCGGCCGTCGCGGATAAAAATGTTGCTCATCGTGCCGAGGCTGCCGTTCGCTGAGTGAGAAGCGCAGCGGGCCCGCGCGAGCACCGTCGTCCCGCGCGTGTTGGTCGCGTCCCAATTGATCGCCCATTTCGCCTTATCGCCGGCGGCCGTGCCGTTGTCGTTGATCCGCAGCACCCCGCCGGAAACGCTGGCAAAAGAATTCGACCCATCGACGAGCATCCAAGCCGGGTTCGCCGCGATCGGCGCCGCATCGCACTCATATTGCAAATCCCACGAGGCCTCACCCAGCGTGAAACTCTTGCCCCAAATGCCGGGCCCCGCGTTGTCCGCATCCTGGTCCAGCACCTGAAACGCGTGGACCGCGCCGCCGCCCGCCTCCTGCGTGCCGACATAGGCGAAACGATCGTTGGCGGTTACGCAGATCTCACAGGCGTTATAAGGAACCTCCGTCTGGGCGACGGAATACGGCGCGGCCGGATTGCTGATGTTGATGGAGTAGAATCCATTTCCGCAGGTGGGTGAAAACGCCAGGTCTCCCAGCAGCACAAACCCCCGCAGCCCAGGCCCGTCCACCACCGTCCACTGGCCGATCTTCACCGGGTTGTTCGGATTTGAGATGTCGTAAACGAACATGCCCACCTCCGGGTCGGGCGGCCAGCCGAACTTCACGAATGCATAGTTGTCGCGCAGCACAACCTCGCCGGCCTTCGCACCGGTATTCACCGCCGTCATCTCATACGGGTTGGCTTCATCGGAAATATTCATCACGCGAAGGTCATTGAAACGTGTGTAAAACGAGTAGCTGCCGCGAACCGCCGCCCCGCCGATCTCTTGAACATTTGATACCACCGTCGGGTTCGCGGAATTGGAGACATCCACGATGTAGAACGAGTTGCGGAGTTCGGTGGCCTCTTCGATGTACGCCCGCTGGTTGGAGCAGGAGATCGTCCAGCTCGCGCGGTCGGGTGGAGTAAACGCCCCCAGCATGTTGAAGCTGCCCGGCTGCGAGATATCGAAAATCCGCAGCAACTGGAACCACGAAGCGACATACAGCCTGTCCTCGACCGGCACGAGGCCGTTGGCTTTGCAGCCGCCGTCGCCGCCCTTGTACACGAAGTGCAGATTGTCCGGGTTGCTGACGTCAACGGAATACAGCGTGGACGATGAGGCCTGCTGCCCGGTCTGGCATGACTCGGCATCGACGGAAACATAGACCCGGTTTTTCCAGTAAGTCGCCGCGCGCGATACAGTGCCGCCATTCGGTCCCAGAACAACGCCGCTGCGATAAACGTGCGGGAGCAACGGTGCGGCGAAAACGGATGATGAACCCACCGCGAGCAGAATTGCGAATTGCGAATTGCGAAGGGTCGTCGACGACCCAATTGCGGATTTCATGTCCTATTTCCGGTAGACCGTGGTAACTGGCCCCCCCCGATGCGGCGGAGAGAAAGATTAAGATGAAGAGCAAGATTAGGAAGATGAGTAAGAGAAAGAGCAGGATTAAGATTAAGATTGGGACCGGCCGATCCTACTCCTACTCTTAATCTTGCTCTTAATCCTCTTCCTAATCTTAATCCTCATCTTAATCGTACTCTTCCCCGAAACATGTCGGGTCGCTTATCTCCGCGTCTCAGCAGCCCGGCGTAATATTTGCTCCGAGAAGACACGGCAGGAACGTATTGAAATCGGACGAGTCCACGTCGCCGTCGGCGTTCGCATCCGCGTCCGAACAACCCGCATCGTATTGGAATCCGTCGCCCGAAAAGCATTTCTGCACGTGAGCGAAATCGGCCTGGTCCACGTCACGGTCACTGTCAAAATCCAATCGCGACAGCACACAGACGGTCCAGCTCACGGTGTCCGACCCTTCCGAGTTGCTGGCCCGAACGGTGAAAGCGACATCGCCGAAGTTGGCGGCGCTGGGCGTCCAGCCGCTGACCAGGCCGTTGGCATTCACGGTCGCCCCGGCGGGCCCGACCAGCAGCGTCCACGTCGGAGCGGGGCTACCTTGAGTCAGCGTCAATTGCTTGGTGTAGGGAATGCCGGGGTAAGTGCACGCGTCGATCACGGGCGGGACAATAATCGGCGGGGTCGGAGCCTGCGTGGTCACCCGGACTTTGTCCAGGTAGAACGTGTTCCCCACATCGCCAAAGCGGAAGTCGGCGCCGCCGTTCTCGCGGTTGCCGAAGTAGGCGTCGGTCACGTGGAACGTCGCCGACTTCCACGTGTTGCTGTTCGTCAGGTTGACGCTGCCGCCAACCCGATAGTAAGCCGGGATACCGGTGCCCGTGCTCGAATCATAATTCAACGTGATGGTGCCGGTGCCGCTGTCGTAGTAGTCCATGATGATGTAGACGTCCGGCTTGTTGCCCTGGAAGGCCCAGGCATCGCAGATGTCGAAGTAAAAGTAGAAGTCTTCGGCCGGATTCACGTTCTGCCGGCAGGATCGGCCGCCGATGGTGATCGGCGATGTATCGCCGTCGCCGCCTTGGATATGCGTCATACAAACCCCCACGTCGGGGTTGTTCAAGTCGATCGATACCTCGGTCAACGGCGCGCTCACGTCGGTGAGGATGCCGACGATGACGTAAGCGCCGCTGCCCTGTGCGAGCGTGAACTGATCGCCCGCGTTCTTGCTGAGGCTGTACGCCACCGTCCCGGTGAGCGGGTTGTAGGCCGTGAACTGCATCGGCCGGCGGGCCGTGAGCGTGAGGCCGTTGCTGAGGATCCCCATCGGGAAGGAAACGAACTCGCCGCCCTTGATCGCGCCGATGTTTCGGTCGCAGCCGCTGGTCGCGCCGGAGACGTCCGGCCAGTATTTGTTCGCCTGACCATTGCAGAAGTTCGTGAACGGCGACGCGGATTCCAGCCCGTCGTTACGCACCCAACTGGACACGTCCGGCGGCAGCAGCGTGCGAATAAACTTGTACGCGTCGATGCCGGCGGTCGCCTCGAAGGGGACCTCCGTGCCGGAAGGCGGGCAGCAGCCGGTCCAGCCGAACACACCCGCGCGGCTGTGGTAGACGTACATGGGCAGGTTGGCCAGGTAAGCGAAGAAACCCGCCGAGCCGAGCTTCAGCGGGTCGGTCTCCGTGCTGACCGAGGAGCCGGCCCCGATCGGCTCGTTGCTGCTCACCGGGGCGACGCCTGGCAGGTGGGCCGCACGGTAGCAATCGTGTACCGGCAGCCAGCCGCCTTCGATGGTGCCGGTGTCGCGGCTGAAGTGCACGGTGGCGATGTCGGCAGCGCTGCCCAGATACATGGCCGTGATGCCGGCGTCCGAGGTGTCACCCGGTGAGGTCAACGCAACCGGAATGGAGGTGCGCGCGGCCAGGTACTGTGCGAATTCCTTAACGTCCGCGTCGCTGACCCCGTTCGCGTAATTTTCGTTGGCCACTTCGATGAGCACAACTTTGTGCTCGCGGCCGGTCAGATTGGACAGAATGTTGTCCAAATGCGTGAACCGATCGGTCTTGTTGGGCATGCAATATTGAGCGCCGGCAAAGACCGTCACCTCCACCCTCAGCCCATAGCTGTAAGCAATATCGATGCAATCCCTGTACTGCTGCCAGTAGTCCGGCCAGGCGGCGACGAAGTGCCCCGCGAAATTGGTCATATTCAGCGGGGCGATCTCCAGCGTGTCCCAGTCGACCATCGATAAGGCCCGGAAGTAATTGAAGCCCTTGGAGGCCAGCAGGGCGCAGTCGCTGTTGAAGCGGGTGCGGTCATATTTGCATCGCTGCATGGCACGCATGTAGGTGGCCCCTACGCCCAGGAATGGGCCGTTGTTGTCGCAAAGGGTGGTGCCCTTGACGCGGACGATATTGGGGCCGCTGGGCACGAACGCGGTGTTGACCGTGAACGTGCGCCCGGCAGCGCTCCACGGCCCCAAGCTGGCGCCGCAACCCACGCGGACGAACACGTAATAGGTGGTGGTGTTGGAGAGCGTTCCGGTCCAGGCGTAACTGAGATTCGAGTTGACCACCTGTGAGTCATAGGCGATGGCGCCGTTGGGGTCGTTGGCGGTGTTGACTCGGACCTGATACTGCGTGTGCAAGTCGCCGGTCCATTGAACGAAAGCCACGGTGGTGTTGATTGTCTCGCCGTTGGCGGGAGCGGTGACCGTGGGTGCGGCCGGGACCCCGCAGGTCAAATCCCAGACCTTCACGTTGCTGTAAATCGCCCCGACCTGTGCTCCTTCATCCGCACGGCGCGGGCTCGCGGCGATGCGAACGCTGAACCCCGCCGGATTCCAGCTTCCGGGGAGCGAGTAGGTAAATACCAGTATGCCATTACGATAAATGCGAATGATCGCATTGCTGCCGGTGTTCTCCCACTCCGTCCGCCAGTGATAGACCGTGCTGGCATTCCAGGTCAGTGCCGACGTATCCGTCTCAATGAAATTGCCGGAGGGGGGAATGGCCCAGACGATCTCCAGCGTCCGTTCCTTGCCCGCATCACACTGCTTGCGGATGAAGTGCTTGTAAGGGTTATCGCGATAGCCGGGAGAGTAGACGGTATCGGCACTGCCGAACGTGTAGTCGTACATGTGCGACAATTCGTTTTTGGAGCCCGCCCCGCCGGGGCAGGCGTCGCCGATCCCGGTCACGTCAAAATCAAACGCGCCGTGGGCGACCATCGGGATATGCCAGTAAATGGTGTCATACTGATTCGTAACCTGCCATCCGCCCACAACGAACGTGCCGCCCTCGCGCGTGCCGATAGTTGAACCCTGGAGCGGATCGTCCAGCAACTGCGCGTGTGCCGCCGGCACGGCGAACAGCGAGATGATGCCGCAAATGACGCAGCTTTGGATTCGATGATTTGATTTCACGTTCAATCCTCTCCGATGCTGTCCCTGAACGACCAGCAGACTCCATCAGCTCCCGGCGCGGGTGGACAACTCGCGCGCCTTCGGCACGAACGGTTCGGCGCCGATCTTCTTCAACCAGTCGGCCCAGTGCTCCCCTTCGATCACATCTAATACAGCACTCTTCCAATCCTTACTGTACACCTGGAAGTCATCGGAAGCATGACCGTTTCCTACGTTCACGAACTCCCAACCCCAGCGCGTCCCTTTGGCCAGCGTGTTATCCAGGTCCGCCGTGACCATCTGGTCATCCGGGTTCCAGTTGCCCGTCATGGTCATGTGCTCGGTGAGCGCCCAATGCTTCTTCGCATTCTTGTTCACCCGAATGACGTCATCCCATGACATCGTGGACCACCCCACAGCATGCGGCGACACCTGGATAATTTGTGCCCCGTCGATCGCCGTCAAAAACACGTCCCGGTCCCCCATCCGGAGGTTTTTCGGATCATCAAACCGCCCGTTGTAATCCACCGCCACCCACGCATCCGGTACAACCGAACGAATCGCCTGAATATCGCCCGTAATCCATCCGCCCAACCCCTGCCCGCGAAATTCGTTGAAAAGCTTGTTGCCCACCAACTTCTCGCGCTCCGCGGTCGTCGTCGGCCAGGTCAATTGATGCCGCGGATCATCTGCGGGAAACGATTTCTGCCATTTCGCAAACGCCGCCGCCGCGGCCGGATTGAAGTCGAGGAACGCCCGCCGTTGATCCTTGTCCCCGGCGGAACAACGCCCCAGATATTGCGGCTCCACGGTCGTCTCGATGTAAAGAACACGCGACACGCGCTGCTTGCCCAGCCCGCGCAAAAAGTTCTGGATGAAGCCGTGGCTCCAGTGCAGGTACGCTGGGTGGAAAACAGAGGGAATCCACTTCCCGTCCGAGCCGCCGTATTCAACGTCGCGTGCCCGCTCGCCCAGCGCGTTTACCGCCACGCACTCTGGCGACTTTTTGAACAACGCCACCGGCGTGCCCCCGCCGCCCACGTTATACGTCTCAATACTCAAACAGCAGAACACGCCCCGCTTCCAGCAGTGGTCCATGATCCGCCCGACGTTCGCGTAGGCCTTCATGCGCGGAGGATCGACCCTTCCGTCGGCATCGGCGTCAAACGTATCCGGATAGATGTTGATCGAGAAATTGTTGTAATTCAGGCGGTCGATCAGCACGTCGATGTCGGCGATGGCCTGGTCGGCGGCCTGGGGATCATCGAAACCGCGAAGGAGCTTGCCGGTCCTCAGGAAGACCCACTGGCCATTGCGATAGAATCGTCCGTCCTTGATCTCCCATGTCTCGGCCGGCGCCACCTTCCGCAGCTTCCCCGCCGCCAACGCCGATTCGGCGCCGATTAACGACACGACCACCGGGGCCGCCATAAGGGCCATCCACATCCGCATCTGGTTTCTCCGTCGGCCGCCGCACTCCGCGTATCACCCTGAAGTTTGTATCTTACTCGCAAAGCGCCCCCGGCCGCAAGAAAAACAATCACATCGTGACAAAAAAACTGATTTGCGATACGTATTGGCGGCTGTGACATTTCTGTAACTTCGGCAGAGATATGATCTTGTTCACTCGACCGGCCCTCCGATGGACTGGCTCGCACAGCACCGACGGCGAGTTCAAAAAAGGCGCTTGGAATCCAGCAGGATGCAGATCGGGCCGTCATTCGCGCTGGAAACGTGCATGTGGGCGCGGAAGATGCCGCGGGCCACGTTCAGGCCGGTCTTGGAGAGTGCATCGCAGAGTTGGTCATAGAGCGATTCGGCGAGAGCGGGTTCCGCTGCGGCGTCAAACGAGGGACGACGGCCTTTGCGGGCATCCCCCTGAAGCGAGAAGGCGCTGATGACCAGCATGCCGCCGGCGATATCGATCACGCTGCGATTCATCTTGCCGTCAGCGTCGTTGAAGATGCGCAGGCCGGTGATCTTCTCGGCCAGGAAGCTCACGTCGGCGGCGCCATCATCCTTCGCGACACCGGCATAGATGAGCAGACCGGCGCCGATCGAGCCGACCACCCGGCCATCGACGGTGACACTCGCCTCATTCACGCGCTGAACAACTGCCCGCATCGCAGAATTGTAACACGAGAAGGACCGCGGCAACTCGTTGCCGCAATCCAGTGGATGAGTTTGCGGCAACGAGTTGCCGCGGTCCTTTCAATAATGCGTCGCGGCCCAGCCGCCGATCAGTGACAACACCACCAGCCCTCCGCCCAGCCATTTGAGCGCGCGAACCGTGCCCGGGCGGGCCCGGTCCTGATAGCTGAACCCGACAAATACCAGGAAAAGACCGAATAATATTCCAAAAAAGTATCCCGCGGGCAGAATGCCCAGCCCGGCGAACTGACGCAGGTGCCACAGGCCCATCAGCCCACACAACCCCGCGCTGACCGTAAACGTTGGAGGGCCGGGCACAACCGCCGCCAGAACATACACCAGCATCAGGCTGGCGTAAGCAGCCATCGGCACCCACGGCGGAAGCACGAAATACGGCGCGGACTCCGCGCCCGCGATCGTCACCAGCGGCGCCACCAGGATGCCGGCCAGCAGCAGCGGTTCGCGCAGCGCCCGCCACGCCGACGCTTCCGATAGGCATGCCCTCACCAGCAGCGAAAGTATCGCCACACCCACCATCACCAGCGGCCAATAGAGCATCCACCACTCGGCGGCCACCGAGTCGGGCGCACGCACCAGCACGAATGTAACCAGCGCCGCCACGGAAAAAATCGCCAGCCACGCCAGCGTCGATCGGTTCGTCCCGCGAAACGAATGCAACAGCGCCAGCAGCAACAAACCATTCGCCGCCAGCCCCCAGCCCCATCGCGCGGCTGTCATTTCCCGCTCGATCACAAAGGGCAGCCTCGGCCAGAACGCGAGTTGCACCGCCACCAGCACCGCCGTGCAGCCGATCAAAAAGCCCACCCGCCGCGCGGTGCGGATCAGCCGTCCGGCGGTCGTCCACGCCTCGCCATGATCGAGTTGCTGCTTCCAGACGCCCACCAGCCAGTGCCACAAGCCGGTCATGATCGCCAGGCCGATCAGCGCGCGATTCAGGATTTCCTCATACACCGCCGGCGACCAGACCGGCCACGCCATGCCCCACATGCACAGCGAAACCACACCCAGCGTGATCAGGGCCAGACCGGCATCGGCGACGTTTTCGTTCCATTCGCGGTGGGCCAGCGCCAGCATCGACGCGCCGGCCACCAATGCACATACCACCGTGAGCGGCAGCACGATGTGCAGGCATCCCAGGATGAGCACGACGATGGCGACGACGGCGGCGCTGTAATGAAAGCCCGGCCAGGAGGGAGCCGGAGTCGCCAGCCGCGATAGCGCGTTCGGCCAGGCCGTCACCCGCCGCCGGTGAAGCCGCCAGCCCTCCGCTACCGTCCACGCCCCCACCAGCGCAGCGCTGGTCAGCATGAACACGCTGGCCCAGTGGCTGGGGATTCGATACGCCAGGTCGCCGCTGCCCAACTGGCGGTAAGCGGGAACCCGGAAGGAGCACCACAATCCAGCAAAAACCAGTATCCAGAAAATGACCGTGATGAGTTGCGGGCTGCGCGTCCGCCGCCAGCCGAGCAGCACCGCCCCGGCCAGCGCTCCAAGGTCCACCAGGCCGGTCGCCCAGATGTTCACTCGTAGCGGCAGGTTGTATTGAAAGTACACCGTCCGGAACAGCGTCTCCGCGACGGCCGCATAGAGCATCACGATGACCGCCGGGAGCCCGGTGGCCATCATGGCGATGTGCAGGACCGACAGGACGTCATGACTCAGGGATGGGGATGTAGCGGATGTAGGGTGGGTCTTGACCCACCTTGCTTCGAGACCCGGCAGGTACCCATGCACCAGGTGCGCCGCTGCGCTCCACAGCACGCACAGACCCACCGCCGCGTGCACCAGCGGAGCGACGCCGCGCGGACCGGGCGGGGCGAACGCTCCCACCATGGTCATCAGCCCCAGCGAAACGGCCGCGACGAACGCGGAGACGGTCAGGCCCGTTGGCAAGCGCTGTAGCGCCACCCCACGCACTCCGTTGCGTTTAGCCGCGGCTTGAGAAACCGCGCGATTCTGTAAACTTCGGAACGTTCTTGTCGCCCTTGTAAGCGGTGAGTTCCTTGACCGCGGTCAGCTTGTCCAGCATGCCCTTCATCTTGGCCAGCGCCGCCGGCAGCGACTTGTCCGGATCGGCCAGCGAAGTCACCCACAATTTCGGCCAGTCGAAAATCAGATAGCCACTGTAGGCGATGCCGCGCAGCAGGTCGAGGAACCGCTCCAGGTCCGCATCGCCCTCACCGGGGATGACATATGTCTCCAGGGCGCCGTCTTCATTGAATCGGCCGTCGACGATGTGCGTCAGCGCGATCATCCTCCCCAATCGCGGCACGGACAGCGTCATGCGTTCGCCCGCCACTTTCGCATGACACGGATGCCAGCAGCATCTCACCGCCGGGTGGCTGACCGCATCGAGAATGAACCACAGGTCGCGGCTGCCCGCGAAGTCGCCGTGGTTCTCCAGCACGATGGTCGTGTGGCAGGCCGCCGCCGCCGGGGCCAGCTCGCGCAGCGCATCGGCGATCCGCACGAGCGTCGCCTGCTTCTGCTCGTATCGCGGCACCTCGTCGCCGAACACCCGCACGTAGGGGCAGCCCAGCTCGCCCGCCAATTCGAGGAACTCGCGGACCTGCGCCTTGTGCTCGGCCAGCTTCCTGGCGTCTTTCCAGTGAAAGCAGTTCCCGGTCGCCAGACACACCAGCTCGACGCCGGCATTGGAAAATCGCTCCACCACCGCCGCCGGATTCGACGCCAGCGCGGGTGATGCCGGCAGATGCATCTCCCCCTGCAAGCCACGCAGCTCCACCCCCTGATAACCCATCGCCGCCGCCTGCCCGATAATGGTGTCCAGGTCCCAATCCGGACACCCCACACTGCTGAAACCAAACTTCATGCGCACCTCATACTGTGGCACCGGCGTCCCGCCGGTGAATTCCCAATAGGGCGGGCACCGCCCGCCAAACCCGGTGACTCCCCAAACCCACGGATGACAACCCCTTGCGTTCCGCTGATCTCGCCATTTCGCAATCCACAATTGGGTCGTCGACGACCCTTCGCAATCAAAGTCTAATGCCCCCCACCTCCAACATCAAGAAATGTTTCACAAAGTTCATATCGGAGGCACCCGACTGACCGTTATCATCGAGACGGTTCTTTGTTCTTCCCCGATGTGCCACTCCTGGCTTACAATATGTGCCGCAAGTGCGTCCAGAAGGAATTCGATGGTTAGGCATCCGAAAAGCAGGCACGACGTGATCCTGCGGGGCCAAGCGCTCTACGAACGGACGATTCGTGCCCACGTAGAGCCCGCCCACGCGGGGCAGTTTGTGGTGCTGGACGTCGAGAGCGGTGAGTACGAGGTCGACACCGACAAGCTCGCGGCCCTGAACCGGCTCATCGCGCGCCAGCCTCAAGCTATCCCCTACATCGTGCGGGCAGGTCACCCGACGGCGGTGACTCTCGGCGCCGCCGGTCTCAGAGGAATCAGATGATCCTCGGCGCGGTGAATACATCCCGCGAGGCGATCATCGGTCTGACCGTGCGAGCTCCTGCCGGAGTCTCACGTGAGTTCCAAGCCGCCATCGATACGGGGTTCAATGATCAGTTAACGCTGCCAGCTAACATTATTGCTGAACTCGGTCTGCCCTACGCCGCACCGACCCAGGCCACACTGGCCGGCGGCCAGATCGTCGAGGTGGATTATTTCCACGCGACGATCGTCTGGGACGGACGGGCCTGCGAAGCGCTGATACTCGAGCTCGCTGGAACGCCGCTGGTCGGTATGGGCCTGCTTGACGGCTACCGACTTACGCTCGACGCTGTGCCGGATGGACGCGTCACGATCGAGCCGCTCCCAGAATGATCGGCAATCCGAAATCCGCAATCTGCCGGTGTTACCCCTTGCCCCTGTGCCCTGTTTTCACGTTTCGACGTTTCGACTGTTTCCGGTACACCCCCAACTTCAAAGAAAAACTTTCACAATGGATATTCAGTTGAACTGATCCAAATTGCAGGTTACGATGCATCACTCCAAGGTCCTCAAAGCTCCAAGCGAGAGATCGGCTGCTGCCGCCGGCGGGAAATGGCTTCCAGACAGGGGAAGGCACGATGGCTCCTTCAAAACCGTTTATCGCCCTGCTGCTGATTGTCTTCCCTTCTCTGGCATTTGCTTCATCCGTTCGCACCGAGTTCGACACGTACAATGTCTCGCCGGGTTCCACCATCGCCGTCAACATCCTGATCACCGGCGGCGGCAACATCCAGGGGGCCAACATCGGAATGGCGATCGGCGATGGAGGTCCGTACGCGGGAGGAACCGATTCCAGCCCGCCGGCCCCGATCATCACCAACGCCACGTTCTCCACCGGCATCTTCGCCGGCAATAACACCGGCGATAACTTCAGTGTCCAGCTCCCCGACATGGTCGTCTTCAGCAGCACAACCACTCAGCAGAATACCGTTGATGCGGCCGGACCCGACGCGGTACTGGCTCGCCTCGTGCTCAGCATCCCCGCCGATGCGGCCGGCGATTGGCGCCTGACCTTCTTCAGAGATGACACCATCCTCTCCGGCAGCCAGGCGTCGCCCATTACCTCCTGGACCGGCGCCATCATTCACATCCCCTGCGGCCCCGACAACACCGCGTGCGGTGACGCGAACGCATGCACGGTGAACGACACCTGCGTCAACGGGACCTGCGTCGGCTCGCCGCGGGATTGCGACGATGGCCGCGCCTGCACCATCGACACCTGCGACATCGTCACAGGCTGCGTGCACACGCCCGTCGTCTGCACCGACAACAACGTCTGCAACGGCATCGAGACGTGTGACGAGGTAAGCGGCTGCCGCCCGGGCACGCCCCTGAATTGCGATGACGGGAACCCCTGCACCGATGACGCCTGCGATCCGCTCAACGGTTGTTCTCACGTACCCAACGACAACAACCCATGCAGCGACGGCAACGCCTGCACGCAGGGCGATACCTGCCAGAACGGAACCTGCGTGAGCGGTAACCCGGTGGTATGTCCCGCGCCGAGTCTGTGCCACCAAAGAGGCACTTGCGACCCCCAGACGGGCATGTGCTCCAATCCGATCCTGCCGAACGGCTTCACCTGCAACGATGCCAACGCCTGCACGCAGACGGACAAGTGCCAGAACGGCAACTGCGTCGGCACCCCTGTCGTCTGCACCCCGCAGGATCAGTGCCATGATGCCACTTGCGATCCGCAGACCGGTCTCTGCTCCAACGCTCCCAAGCCGAACGGCTCCCCCTGCAACGAAGGGGACCTTTGCACGCAGGGCGATACATGCCAGAACGGCACTTGTGTGGCCGGCAACCCGCTTGTCTGTCCCCCACCGGATCAGTGTCATAACCCGGGAACCTGCGTCCCGCAATTCGGCATCTGCTCCTATCCTAACAAATCGAATGGAACCGCTTGCAACGACGGAAACCCCTGTACCTCGAATGACAAATGCCAGTTAGGCAATTGCGCGGGTACTCAGATCACCTGCACGCCCCAGGATCAATGCCATACCGCCGGCACATGCGATCCGCAGACCGGCCTCTGCTCCAATCCGCCCAAAACCAACGGCGCAACCTGCAATGACGGCAACGCCTGCACGCAGGGTGACACTTGCCAGAACGGCACGTGCACCGGCGGGAACCCGGTGGTTTGCACCGCGCTGGATCAATGCCACGTGGCGGGCGAGTGTGTCCCCCCAACCGGCTGCACCAATCCCATTAAGTCGGACGGCTCTACCTGCGATGACGGACTTCTCTGCACCGTATCCGATTCCTGTTCGAACGGTTCCTGTATCGGCACGCAAAACTGCGATGACGGAGATCCCGCCACGAGTGACTGCTGCAGCAGGCAGAGCGGCCAATGCGAACATTCGGCATCCGTTCCCGGCATTGTCAGTCACCACATTTTCTACAACAACTCCTTCTACGATTCGAATGGGACGAACTGTAGAAACCTGGTTGGTCTTCCTGAATGCAACGACAATACCGCTATCGCGACTGACAAGACGCCCTTGCTTCCGGGTGTCAAGGCGGGTTTCGTTAATTACATCAGCTATTTCAAGAGCATCAACGGTATCATGGTGGACATTCGCCACCCTGGAAACCTGGCTAACATCGGTGCAGACGATTTCATCTTTCGGATAGGGAATACGAGCAATCCTACAAACTGGATCCCCGCAGCAGCCCCGGTGAGCGTCACTCCCGTCGTCAGTGGAGGGCAGGACTGCGCCGACCGTATCACCATCATCTGGGCCAACAACGCGATTCCCAACACCCGCTGGCTCCAGGTGACGGTTTTAGCCAACGCTGACACCGGCCTGCCGTCGAGTGATGTGCATTACTGGGGCATCGCTATAGGTGAATCAAACACACCGGGCAGCACGCGGGCGATCGTCAGCACGACCGACGAGATCGACGCCCGCAATCATCCGCACAACTCTCTGAATCGCGTGCCCGTCGCCACAAACTCTACGTACGGCAATATCCCCGCCGACGCGATCTACGACTACGACAAGAGCGGGGTGGTAAGTTCCTCGGACGAAATCATCGCGCGAAATAATCCCACCAACAGCCTTAACGGCCTGCTGCTCATCACCCCGCCTCCATAACGCCCCGTCTTTTCCTATCGGCGTTCATCTGCGTCTGCTCGCCACGTCGTGGCCGTTCGCGTAGCCGGGCCCGCGGTTTCATTCTCTTTCGTGAGCCGAGCAAATCAAACCCGGATCCGAAACCAGCGGATGTTGTGCACGCCCTGCTCACAGCACCAGAAGACGGCGAAGACCGTGCCGTCCGGCAGCGTGAACATCTGCGGGAAACCGAACTTGAGGCTGCCCGGCTCGTCCGCGCCGCTCCGCTGCGAGTGCGAACTTGCACCGCCGCGACAGCCGACATAGAACAACACCATGAATAAACGCCGCGTCTTGCTTATCGCCGTTGGCTGCACCGTGATGGAGGGCTGTTCCGCCGTGCACGAATATGATGTGCTCATCCGCAACGGCATGATTTACGACGGCTCCGGCTCCAGGCCGTACGCGGGGGATGTGGCCGTGAACGGCGACACCATCGCCGCCGTCGGCCCGCGGATGAAGGCCCGCGGCCGGATCGAAATCGACGCCGCCGGGCGGGCCGTCGCGCCCGGCTTCATCAACATGCTGAGCTGGGCGAATGAACCGCTGCTCCACGACGGCCGCTCGCAAAGCGATATCCGCCAGGGCGTCACGCTCGAAGTGATGGGCGAAGGCACGTCGATGGGGCCGTGGAATGAGGCGATGAAGCGGGAGGAGATCGAGCAGCAGGGCGACATCAAATTTGACATCCAGTGGACGACGCTCGGCGAATACCTCGATTATCTGGTCGGGCGCGGGATCTCGTGCAATGTGGCTTCGTTCGTCGGCGCGACCACCGTCCGCATTCACGAGGTGGGATATGCCAATCGGCGTGCGACGCCGGCGGAGCTGGACCGCATGCGCGCGCTGGTTCGGCAGGCGATGGAAGAAGGCGCGGTGGGCGTATCGACGTCGCTGATCTATTCGCCGGCGTTCTACGCGGACACCGAGGAGCTGATCGCGCTGGCCAAAGTGGCGGCGGAATACGGCGGCATCTACATTTCGCACATCCGCAACGAGGGCGACACGCTGCTGGAGGCGCTCGACGAGCTGCTCACCATCGCGCGGCGGGCGAACATAGCCGCCGAGGTGTATCACATCAAGGCGTCAGGCCGGCGTAACTGGCATAAGATCAACGACGTGTTTACCAAAATCGAGGCGGCTCGTGCCGAGGGCCTGCACATCACCGCTGATATGTACACGTATCACGCCAGCTCGACCGGTCTCGATGCCATCATGCCGCCGTGGGTGCAGGAGGGCGGGCACAAGGCGTGGGTCGAGCGGCTCAAAGATCCGGCCATTCGCCAGCGCGTCAAGAAGGAGATGCAGTTGCCGTCCAAGGAATGGGACAACGGCTACACCACCGCCGGTTCTGCTGAGAACATTCTGCTGGTCGGCTTCCGCAGCGATCAGCTCAAGCCGCTGACCGGCAGGACGCTGGCGGAAGTCGCGGCCATGCGCAACCAGCCGCCCGAAGAGACGGCCATGGACCTGGTCATCGAGGACAACAGCCGCGTGAGCTGCGTGTTCTTCACCATGTCGGAGGACAACGTCCGCGCCGAAGTGCGCCGGCCGTGGATCAGCTTCTGCTCGGATTCCGGCTCAATCGCGACCGAAGGCGTCTTCCTCAAGCAGCAGCCGCATCCGCGGGCGTACGGCTCGTTCGCCCGCCTGCTCGGCAAATATGTGCGCGATGAGAAGCTGGTCCCGCTCGAAGATGCGATCCGGCGGCTGACATCGTTTCCGGCCGAGAACCTGAAGCTGGATCGGCGGGGGCGCCTCGCCGCCGGGTACTTCGCCGATGTCGTCGTGTTCGACCCGGCCACGATTCAGGACCACGCCACATTCAAGGAGCCGCATCAGTATGCGACCGGCGTCGTACACGTTCTGGTCAACGGCGTCGCGGTGCTCAAGGACGGCGAGCACACCGGAGCCAAACCCGGCCGAGTCGTCCGCGGGCCTGGAGCGCGAGTGCGCGAGCGGAACCGTTCCGGGTTATAATCATGTCCGGCGCTGCGTCGGTATTGCGTATATCCGCATGAGATGCCGGCCGCGCCCGTAGCTCAGTAGGATAGAGCACCGGTTTCCTAAACCGGGGGTCGCAGGTTCGAGTCCTGCCGGGCGCATGTTGAGGCCGCGTGGGTCAGTTTTGGGTCAGTCGGGTCTCCTCCTCATGCGGTGACCGCCATCCCCATCCGCCGCAGCCAGCGGAAGTGCGACGCCACGCCCGACAGGAAGGTCTCATGGGCCAGGTATCTCAGCCTGAACTCCCCGCACGTCTCCTCCACCAGCTTTGCAAGCGCGGCGTAATGGACGTGACAGATCTGAGGGAACAAATGGTGCTCGACCTGAAAGTTGAGGCCGCCGATGAACCAGGAGAGCAGCCGATTGCGGGGAGCAAAATTGACGGTAGTCTCGACCTGATGCACCGCCCAACTGGTATCCATCCGGCCGGTATTCGGCGTGGCAGCGGAAAGTCTGCTTCTTCGACACAGTGCGCCAGTTGGAACACGATGCTGAGTGCTACGCCCTGCACGAATGACGCCGCCACGTAGAACGCCAGTACCGCCCACGCCGGATGCAGCAGCAGCGGAATGACCAGCGCCAGCGAGAAGAAAACAACTTTGCCGCCGATGAATGTCAGCAGGTTCCAGCCCGTCGGCCGCGCGAAGCGATGCCCGCCGATCCGGCCCGTGATCACTTCATGAAAGTCGTCATAAAATTGCCACTTAATAGATAGACACCCATACAAGGCCCAGAGATAATAGTGCTGTAGCCGGTGAAATCTCAATCGCTTCTGGTCGGGGGAGAGCCGGCCGAAGAAGCCGATGTCGAGATCGTTATCGTGGCCGCTGATGTTTGAGTAAGTGTGATGGATCGAATTGTGCTTGCGTGCCCAGACGTACGAACTTCCCCCCAGAAGATCCAGCGTCATCGCCATCAGTTTGTTGACCCATCTGCGATCTGAGTAGGCCTGGTGCCCGGCGTCGTGCTGGATGTTAAAGCCCACTGCCGCCATCGACAGGCCAAGCGATACGGCCAGCAGCAGAGCCGACCACCATGTGCCCGTGCTGAAGACGAGCAGCGTGTAGGACGCCGCGAACCAACCCAAAACGATTGCCGTCTTCAGATACATCTGCGGACAGTCTCGCGGGTTGCGCCCCGTGCTCTCGAAGTACTGATCGACTCGGTTCCGAAGCTCACGATGGAAACCGTCACTCGCGCCAAACTTCAACATGTAACACTCTTCCTTACTCGGATAGCGTCATTCCCCCGCGTTTTCGGGCTATCGATACGGGACACTTGCTCAAATAGCCGAGCAGGTCGGAGAGTTGAGCGGTGGCCAAGGCCACGCAGCTGTCGGCACCACCGTAATAGATACGGATCGCGCCGCTCGCCTTGTCGAGAACCCATCCACAGGGAAAGACCACGCCGTTGACATCGCCTTGACGCTCGTAGGGCATCTCGGGTGCAAAAACCCATTCGTCACTGCGACGAATCACTTTGCAGGGGTCCTCCAAATCCAGCAGCGCCAGTCCCAGACGGTACAGACATCCGCCCGCAGTATGTCGAACCCCGTGGTATAGGAGCAGCCAGCCCTCCGGAGTCTCCAGCGGGGGAGGACTGAGGCCGATCTTGTTCGCATCCCACCATGCCCCACGGCGCGCGTGCAACAGGATGTGGTGTTCGCCCCAATGAATCAGGTTCGGCGAGAATGAAAGCCAGATGTCTGCGCCGGAACTGTCGGCGGATACCGGCCGATGAATCATCGCGTACCGATCACCAAAACGACGCGGAAAAAGCGCGGCATCCTTGTCCTCCGGCGGCATGACCGGGCCGAGTCGGGAAAAGGAGGTGA
>CAYLLT010000114.1:0-20073 GCA_964384465.1 uncultured Planctomycetales bacterium
CAGAACGAGCTGTTCACTTCTCCGGAAGATGAAGCCGCGGCGTCGGAGGCCATTGCGGCGGCGGGTGTCGGGCTGGGCCGGCCGATCGTGGTGCTGAATCCCGCGGCATCATTCGGCCCGGCCAAGTGCTGGTTGCCGGAGCGATTCGCCGAAGTAGCCGACCGGCTGGTGGTCGAGCACAATGCGGCGGTGTTCATCTCCTGCGGACCCAAAGAGACCGCCGTCGCCCGCGCGGTGGCCAATCGGATGCAACAGTCGGCGATCGTTCTGGACCGTCCGGTCATGAAGCTCGGCCCGAGCAAAGCGCTCATCCGCCGGGCCAGCCTCCGGGTGACCAACGACACCGGCCCGCGGCACTTCGCGAACGCTTTCGGCACGCCGGTGATCACCATCTTCGGCCCGACCGATCCGCAATGGACCGCCACCGACAGCCCGCTGGAGCGCTCGCTCATGGTCAAGGTGCATTGCGGCCCGTGCATGAAACGCACCTGCCCGCTCGACCACCGCTGCATGACGCGGATCAGCAGCGAGATGGTCCTGTCGCCCGCCCGCGAATTGCTTTCCGAGCGAAAAGGGGTCAGGATTCTTTTGCCGGAACGGCCCGGAGGGTGCTTCGCACAAAAGAATCCTGACCCCTTTTCCGACGCGCTATGACTCGACGTGCGGATATGCTGCTCGAGACCATCGACCGCCTGGCCGGCGCCACCGTGGGTGTGATCGGCGACATGGTGGCCGACCGCTATGTCAGCGGGCAGAGCGACCGCGTGTCGCGCGAAGCGCCGGTGCTCATCCTGCAATACGAGGAGGAGTGGCTTCGGCCGGGCGGAGCGGCCAACGTGGCGGCGAATGTGGCCGCGCTCGGTGCGACGGCGTGCATGGTCGGACTGGTCGGAGAAGATGAATCGGGCCGGCGGCTGCTCGAAGTGCTGAAGGAGAAGAACGGTGCGGGCACTGTCGAGTGCGAGCAGGTGTTGGTCGCGCCGGGCCGCGACACCGTCACCAAGACGCGATACCTCGCCGGCGCGAAACTCACCTCGCGTCAGCAGGTGCTTCGGCTGGATCGTCAGCCCGGCTCGCCGCCGGACGAGACGCTGCTGCGGGCGATCCGCGAACGGGTGCGGCAGCTCGACCCGGACGTGGGCGCGTGGGTGATCAGCGATTACGGATACGGTGTGATCGACGCGGCCCTGCGCGAGGTGCTCCGCGAGATCGCTGAGAAGAAGCCGGTGGTCGCGGACTCGCGTTTCGGCATTCATCTCTTTCGCGGGATGACGGTGATCAAACCGAACGAGGAAGAAGCGGCGGCGGCGGCGCGGGCGCTCGGGCTGCCGGCCATCCGGGAAGGCCCGCTGGCCGGCGCTCTGGCGGACAAGCTCGAGGCGCAGGCGGCATTGGTGACGCTCGGCAACAAAGGGATGATGCTCGGCATCGGAAAAAAGGTGACCCACATCCCGGCCGTGGGCGGCGGCGAGATCGTGGATCTGACCGGCGCGGGCGACTCGGTCGCCGCGACGGTGGCGACCGCTCTGGCGGGACACGCGGAGATCGAAGCCGCCTGTAACCTGGCCAACCATGCCGGTGCGATCGTGGTCATGAAGGAGGGGGCCGCGACGGCCTCGCCCGATGAACTGCGCGAATCGGTCGCCCGCCGCCAGCCCGATTCGTCGAAGAAAACGCTGAAAACACGATGACATTCTCAATTCTCAATTCTCAATTCTCAATGTCTTCTCATGGGCGATGCTGATGGGCCGAGTCATTGTCGATCGCCGGGAACTGTCGCGGGCCGTGGCGGAGGTGAGGGCCGCCCGCCGATCGATCGTGTTTGCCAATGGGGCGTTCGATCTCATTCACGTCGGGCATGTGCGCTATCTGCGGGGAGCGGCCGGCGAAGCCGACGTCCTGATCGTCGGCGTGAACAGCGACGAGGCCATTCGCAGGCAGAAGGGCGCGAACCGCCCGCTTCAGCCGCTGGCCGATCGCATGGAGATCGTGGCTTCCTTCGGATGCGTCTCTTTCGTCACAGCGTTCGCCGAAGCCGCCTGCGACCAGCTTCTGGAACTGATCCGGCCGGACGTCCACGCGAAAGGCCCGGATTATACGCCGGAAAATCTGCCGGAATATCCGACGTTACAGCGACTCGGCATCCGGCTCGCCATCGTCGGCGATCCGAAAGATCATTCGTCCACGGAGCTGATCGGCCGCCTGCGCGGGCCGCATTGATTCGACGGAGAATCCTCGATGCCCGATTACACCGGCAAGCCGATGCTTTCACCGCTTGCCTTTCTGATTCGCATCGCGTGGCGGGCAGCCATCGCCCTCGGGGTGGTGGCCCTGTCGCTGGCGATGGGTGCCTACGGGTATCACCGCACCGAAAATCTGCCCTGGATTGATGCGGTCCTGAACGCCGCCATGATCCTGACCGGGATGGGTCCGGTGACCCCCATGCAGACGACCGCGGGCAAGCTGTTTGCCACGTTCTACGCCCTGTACAGCGGCGTCGTGTTTCTGACCATGGTCGCCCTGCTGTTCGCGCCGATCGTGCACCGATTTTTGCACCGGTTCCACCTGGAATTCTCCGACGAGGATGGCGAAAAGTGAAGGGGCGCATGGCGCGGAGCACGGGGTTTCAGTTTTCAGATGGTTGAGTGGCGAGCTGGCGTCTGAGGATGGTCAGTGCTTCCTGCAACTGGCGATCGACGCGGATGTCGATCTCGACGCGGGCGGGGGCGGTGGTTGTCGACGCGCGCGTGGTCGTGGGCGTCTGCGAAGTGGAATAGACGGCCAATTGCGATTCAATCAGTTTCGTCCGTTCGTCCGGCCTGAGGTCGATGATCTTGTCGGGGGTGATGCCCCGGCCGTGGATCCGCTCGCCGTTGGGCAGGTAATAGTAGGCGGTGGTGAGCTTGACGGCGCCTCTATTTCCCTCCAGCTTAATCACGTCCTGAACGCTGCCTTTGCCGAAGGTCTGCTCGCCGACGATGGTGGCGCGGCGGTGGTCTTTGAGGGCGCCGGCCAATATCTCCGACGCGCTGGCCGAGCCGTGGTTCACCAGCACGACCAGTGGAACGTCGGGATAGGTCCCATCGCGGGCGGCGATGTATGGCTGCTCGGGCGTATGACGGCCCTTCGTACTGACGATCACGCCGTCGCTGATGAACCGGTTGGCGACTTCGACGACGACCTTGAGCAATCCGCCGGGGTTGTCGCGGACGTCGAGGATCAGGCCGCGCAGCCGGTGGTGGGTCATCAGTTGCTTAAACGCGTTATCGAGATGCTCGGCGGTATGGGCCTCGAAGCTGGAGATGCGCAGGTACGCGATGCGCTGCGCGTCATCGATGATGTAATCCCATTCCCAGTCTTCGTTGCGGGCCCAGCCGCGGATCGTCCGCACGGTGATGAGTCCGCGAGTGATCGAACGCTTGAAGGTTTCGTCGGTTGTGGGCCGCAGCAGGGTCAGCGTAACGCCGCTGCCGGGCTTGCCCTGGATCAAGCGGATGGCGGCGGCGCGCACCATGCTGTCGGTCTTGGCGCCGTCGATCTCGGTGATCTGGTCGCCCGCGCGAAGACCGGCGTAGAACGCGGGGCTGCCCTCGATGGGACTGATGATGACCAGACCGCCTCCGGGAGCGGAGTGCACCTCGATGCCGATGCCTTCAAATTGGCCCTCGGTCTTCATCTGGAACTGCTCGTACTCGTCCGCGTCGAAGTAGTCGCTGTACGGGTCTAGGCGATTGAGCATGCCGTCGATGGCGCCGCGGAGGAGCACGTTTTCGTCGATCGGCTCCACGTAGTTCTTCAGGATCTGTAGGCGGACGTCGAGCAGCGGGCTGAACTGGTTGAGCAGGGCATCGCGCCGGATGAAGCTCTCGGGCACATTCCAGAGCAGAACAGCGATGACCGCGCCGATGGCGATCCAGACGAGATTGCGTTTGGGCATGGTGTGCGAGAACTCCGGGCAGCATCTGCTTGACCGGCCCGATTGTCGCGCACGAGGCGGAGCGTGTCAAACAGAGCAACCAGGCGCCGCGAAGCGCGCTCCCCTTCAGGTCCCGCGCTGCGTTTGCCGGATGCATGATCTGCTCTTAACCTGAAGAGATGAAGCATGACGCCGGGATGAAGGTGTTCGCCCGCTCGGAATTCGAAGAATGGGCGCCCACGTACGACCGCTCACTGCTGAACCGCTTTCTGTTTCAGCCGTCCTATCGGATGTTTCTGGAAGAGCTGTTTCGCTGGCGAGGGGCGAGTGGCAAGGGGTTCGATCTGCTGGACGTGGGCTGCGGCACGGGAACGTTCGCCGGGATGCTGGCCGGCTCGCCGCTGCCCGCACGTATCATTGGGCTGGATTACAGCCCGGCGATGTGCGGAGTCGCCGCGGATAAGACGCGCAGCCGGGCGGCCGGGCGGCGTCTGAAATATCTGGCTGGCGACAGCGAGCATTTGCCCTTTGCCGACCGCTCGTTCGACGCGGTCACGTGCAGCAACTCGTTCCATCACTATCCGCATCAGGCGGAGGTGATCCGCGAGATGCATCGCGTGCTGCGACCGGGGGGGCGGCTCATGCTGATCGATGGGTTCCGTGACAACGTGATCGGCTGGGTGGCTTTCGACGTGATCATCGGGCACGTGGAGAAGAACGTCTATCACGCGCCCTGGTCGAAGGTGCACGAGTATTTTGAAACCGCCGGCTTCCGCGACATCCGCCGGCGAAAGTTCAACTTCTGGATGCCGGCGCTGCTGACGGTGGGGGTAGCATAGAAAGCTGACGGCTGAAAGCGATGCGTCAATCGCCATTCCACGGCACGCTGGCCTGACGCACGCGCTTGATGGCGCCGCGCTGGAGCTTGTTCTCGACGCGCTTCTTCTGGGCGCTCAGCGGCACCGTGGTCTTCTTCCGCGGCTTGGGGATGTGGAAGGCGTCGCCCATGAGGCTGATGAAGCGGTTAACGGCGGCCCGGCGGTTGGCGAGCTGCGTGCGCTCCTTGCTGGAAATGATCTTCAGCACCCCCTCGTGGTTGATCCGGCTGCCCAGCATCTTGCGGACCTGTAGCTTCTGCTGGGTGGACAGGGAGGTGCTCTTGAGCACGTCGAAGTGGAGGGTGACGCGGGTGTTCACCTTGTTAACGTTCTGGCCGCCCGGCCCCGGGCTCCGCTCGAACGAAAACGACAGCTCATGCTCACTGATGCCGACCGTCGGGTTAATTTCGATCACTGCCACTGCTCCGTTCCTTAAATCGAAGGTGCAGATGCAGGCCCGCTCCGGGCCATGATGTTGTAGTTTAGCCGATTGGGGCGGTTGGTGCCAGTAGGGGGGTCTTCCTCTGTCCGTCGGGTCCGGTTGAACGTTCATTTGGGGCTTCCCTGTCCCTATTTTGGCGATGTTGACGTATTGGCGGTTTGTAACCGTGCCGCCTGGAGCTGGTTCCGGGCTGTTTCGTGCTGTGGATTGATCCGAATGGCCTCGCGATACTCGCGGATGGCTTCATCCATCCGACCCGCCTTCTGCAATTCCATACCCAGATCGCAATGCGTATTGGCATCCTGTGGGCGGATGCGCAAGCCCTCACCATACTGATGGATCGCTTCGTCGAGCCTGCCTTGTTCGGCGAGGGCGGCGCCCAGATTGATGTGCGCTTCGGCGGAGTCCGGGTTCAGTTGCAGCACGCGGCGGTATTCGGCAATGGCTTCATCAGTTCTCCCCCGTGCGGAAAGAACATTGCCCAGGTTATTGCGCGCTTCAATGTAGTTCGGGTTCAGTTGCAGAACTTTTCGATACTCCTGGATGGCCTCATCCGCCTTTCCCTGGACGGCAAAAACGTTGCCGAGGTTGTAGTGCACTCTCGTCTCGTTCGGTTTCAGCTCTATGGCCTTGCGAAGATGGACGATGGCTTCATCGGCTCGCCCCTGCGCGGCAAGGACGTTGCCGAGATTACTGTATGCTTCCGCGTAATCGGATTTCAATGCCAGCACCCGCTGGTATGCCACGACGGCTTCATCGTTACGGCCCGCGGCGGCCAGGGCGGTGCCCAGGTTGTTGTATACTCCCGCCTGATCCGGCTTCAGTTCCAGCGCTTTGCGATAGTGGACAATGGCCTCATCGATGCGTCCCTGGCGGGCAAGCGCCAGGCCCAGATTATTGTGCGCCTCGACGTACTTCGGATTTCTCACCAGAGCCAGCCCGTATTGGGCAATGGCATCCTCGGTTCGCCCCTGCTCGACCAGTACCAGCCCGTAGTTGTAGCGCAGCAACGACGCGTCGGGGGCCAGGGCCAGCATGTGCGCATAGAGTTTTTGAGAGTCCTGCCAATCGGCCAGATAGGACCGCGTTCCAACTGCTTCCAGGGAGGCAAGAAGCACGGGCAAGCCAATGATTACCAGCGACGGGGCCCAGAAGCGGGCCTGAAAAAAGGGCAAGCTCCGCACGCGCCCCAGCAGGAACGCCAGGATCATCAAAATACCGAATGATGGCAGATAAGCGTACTTGTCCGAAGCGATCGCGATGGTAAAGCCGATCACGCCCAACGTGGGAAAGATGGCCACAAAGAAGAACAGCCAGCCGGTCAGTAAGACCCGCGTCCAGCGTAGTGAGATCAGCAGGAGGGGAATCAGAATGCAGGTGCCGATCACGCCGACCAGGATCATCGGCTGCGAGAGCGTCATCGGCTCGGGGAACGGATAATGCGAGGAGAGTTTTACCGGCAGGACCATCTTATAGAGGTAGAACACAATGTTGTGACACAGGATGAACGGGACCCGCAGCGGCGATTTTTCACCCGGATAGTAAACACCTCCGGCCTCCTGCTGGGACAGGAAGGTAATCACCGCGGAGACCAGCCCGATGACAAAGAACGGCACTTTTTCCACGACCGTTCGCCGGCTCAACCGTCGCAACGGCCAATAGTCCAGCAGCAGCATGAGCACGGGCAGCGGCGTGCTGGTCGGCTTCGACAGCAGCGCGAGGACGTAGCATACGACGCTTAAGCCGTACCAAGCCTTGAATTGCGATTGCGGATTGCGGATTGCGAATTGCGGATTGGATTCACCCCTTTTTGTTTCGCCATTCTCCGTTCGTAATCCGCAATGCACATACCGCACGTACGCGATCAGCGCGAGCAGCGCGAAAAACGCCGCCAGAAGCGTTTTGCGCTCGCCGACCCACGGTATCGGCTCGACCGTCAGTGGATGAACACCGAAGAGCAGACCGACCATCGCCGCGATCCACGGATCACCGAACAGCATGTAGAGCAGAACGATCACCAGCGCGGTGTTGATGACATGCAGGGCCAGGCTGGTCCGATGAAACGGCCGCAGGTTGTTCGGCCGGCCCCCCATCGCGTCATCCAGCATCAACGAAATCATGGCCAGCGGCTGGTAATATCCCCCGACTGTGGAGGGAGACAGCACTTCCTTGAGGAATCGGCCGGCCGACGCCCGGCTCGGTGTCTGAACCAGAGGATTGTCTACGAGGTATTGATTGTCATCGAAAGAGATGGCCTTGGCCGACAGTGCCGGCCAGTGAACCCAGGTCACCACGCAAGCAACCAGAATGAGCAGTGCGAATAAAGGGGACATTGTGGTTTTAGGCGGCGTTGGCTTCGCTCGACTGGTCATAAACACATTCTACTTGAGCCACTGGTCGCGGTGGGCCTCGACGAACGGGTCGTCGTTCAGGTGCGGGTAAGCGGCATAGACGCGGTCGATCTGTTCCATCTGTCCCGGCGATAGATCCTCGCCCGGATCCAGGCACCATCGGCCCTGCATCAGTCCCTGGCGGCGGAGCACCTCGTGGATGCCGGCGATGCACCCGGCGAAGCCGTTGGCGGCATCAAAGAACGCGGCGTTCGCGTCGGTGATTTGGGTCCCAAGCGTCAACAGTTGAGCGGCATCTGCCCGTCCTGATGAGGACCGCGGCAACTTGTTGCCGCAAAGTGCGTGGACGGATTCGAGCACTTCGACCGCTCGCTTCGTCCACACCGCCCAATGCCCGAGCAATCCGCCCACGATCCGCTGCGTCACCAGCTTGCCGTTGCAGATGAAGGTATAGGGCGTCAGCAGGTCGGCGATGATATTGTCATCGTTGCCGGTATAGAGCGCGATCTCGCCCGCTCGGCCGCTGTCCGCGACTGCCTGAATTACTTCCAATGTCTGGTAGCGGTTAAAGGGTGCGATTTTGATGGCCCACAGGTTTTCGATTTCCGCCATCCGTCGCCAGAATTCATACGGCAGCACGCGCCCGCCCACCGCCGGCTGGAGATAGAACCCCATGATGGGAATGACCTCTGCGACCAGCCGAGCGTGCCGGATGAGAGCGTCGAACGGTTCCCCGGCCAGGCCGGTCAGGCTCAGCAGACCCAGATCGTAGCCGAGATCGCGAGCGAGAATTGCTTCGGCGATCGCCTGCTTCGTCGGCCCGCAAATGCCCGCTATTCGGACCAGCGGTTTCGACGATTCCCGGGTCTCCTCGGCCGCGAGTTCGAGGACCGGCCGCAGCAACCCGGCGGCCGGATCGTGAATCGCGAACTGCGTCGTGTGTACGCCAACCGCGATACCACCCGCTCCCGCCGCGAGGTAATACCGTGTCAGTGCCCGCTGCCGCCGTTCGTCGAGTTTGCGCTCGGCGGTGAGTGCGAGCGGATGCGCGGGGATAACCGCGCCCTTACGCAACGCGGACAATACGGCGTTTGTTGGCATGGCGTGAAACGGCCCTAGTCAGACCGGCATGCCGGTGATGCGGCCTTCGAAGACGAGTTGTCCGTTCACAACGGCCTGCGCGTCGCAGATGGTCCGCCGGGGACGCACTTCAAGGGCTTTGAGAATGAAGTACATGCGGGCGGGCGGCGAGACCGCGCCCCGGAATTTCACGGCGTCGATACCACCGAAACCGAGGAATCGATCATCCGGCTGAAGCTCCTGCGACAGGTACGATGCCATCTGGGCGGCTGTCTCAATCATCAGCACGCCGGGTAGCAGCGGCCGGCCGGGAATGTGGCCGCGCACCCAGAACTCATCGGGGCGAACCTCGCGCAAAGCGACGCCGATACCCCGCTCGCGGTCGATGTGCAGGATGGCATCGAGCTGCATGAACTCGAAACGGTGCGGCAGCCGCTGGTAGATCTGCTCGCGGGTGGCGACGACCTTGCTCAGATCCAGGCTATTGAGATCTACGATAGGAGCGGCAGGCATGACACAGCTTTCATACAAACTGCCCCGGACGGACCCCTGCCGCCGTACTGGTCAGAAACCTTGCCGCTTCGCGGCGGATACTATCGGGCGGGGGCGCCGCCCTGTTCGGAAGACCGCACTTCCAGGATTTTCTTACGCACTTCCTGGGCGGCGGACTTGATGTCCTGCATGGACTTGCGAACTCGCGTGCCGGCCGCCTTGTTGCCCCCCTGGGCTTTGGCGACATCGTCAGCAGCGGCTTCGACCAACTGTTTCAGGGTCTCGTACTCTTGCATGGTTTCGGCACTCCAGTAGAAGCGTCCACAACGGCAAAATAGTGTGCGCGACCGACACCGGGTTGAGACAACCCGGCAGCAAAGGGCCTTTTTCGGGGCCGAGTCCGAGGAAGTCTAGCAGACCCATCCGCCGCTTGCAAAGCAGGAACCGGCCTGGCGGCCTTAAAAACGGCATCTGCCGTCTCACTTTTATTTTAGGCGCGAGCTGTAAAACCTGTTGGCAAATAGACTTTCGATGAAAAGCAGTGCCAGAAGGCCCAGGCCCAGCGGTACGATGAGAGCCACCAGACCACGGGGTCGGTGCGTCGCGTGCAACAGTTCCTGAGGGTCGGATGCGAGCACGGTACGGTCCGGTGGGAGGATGGACAGCAACGATTCGGCAGTCTTGCGGACGGGGTTCGACTCGCCCTCGGCCACATTCACGCTGTAATGCAACAGGGTTGCACCGGCGTTCGAGCCGGCAAAAACGCGATAATTACCGGACGGCACAGTGGGCAGGAGGATGCGGCCACCTTCCGACAACGCGGGCTTGGCCGGTTCGTCACCGGGGGACTTGAGGTAGACCATTGACGATTCGAGTTCCGGGAGCGAATGAGCCGCGAGCTGCCCCGTGCTGAAAGATGCGAGCCCCTGGGCCGGCGGAGAAAGCGCCGTGAGCATGGTATGCAGCAGAACGATCATGGGAGCGGCCTGCGAGCCGAACTGACTCCACTGGCGGACGGGTGAGAAAGCAAAAAGGACAACGTGCCCTTTGCCCACTGCTGATTCGAGAGCCGCGGGCTTGCCATCTCCAAACGGTGCGATGACCCTGGCACCTGGCTCAGGTGTGCCGAGAACCAGCCGCCGGTAGACCTGCCGATCATTGATCGAGTCGGTGCCTTCATCCGTGAACGGCTTGAGGTAGGGATGCGAAAAATCGTGAGCCGCTAAATGGAGCGGCTCCGGGCAGTCCTCGACCGATTCGATGACGGCCGGCAGGAGGTGTTCGTTTTCGCGGTAACCCGGCGGCGAAAAGTTCGCGCCTGGGACGGCCAGAAGTGTGCCGCCGGATCGGACGTATTGATTCAGCGTCTGCCAGCCGACAGGATCCAGCTTTTCGACATCCGCAAGGATGACCGCCAGAGCATCCGAGAATTGGGCGGCGGCGAGCTGCTTTGCAGCGAGCTGTTCGACCTGGAATCGCTGCTCGGCAGCCGGTTGAGCGGGCGGTGCGATCATGGCGGCGAGCAAAGTAGCAGCCTCGCGGTTTGGCTCGCCGAGAACGACGATCACTTTCGGCAGATCGCCGGCGGCCACGATGGCGAAGCGATGGTTATCGAATGCCAGCGCGTCTTCGGGTTGCAGGTCGATGCGGATTTCGTGCGTGCCTTTTTCCATTGGCGGCAAGCTGATGGCGGCCTCGACTTCGCTGCCGGCGGCGATGGTGCTCAGCGACTGGCGCGAGCGCGGCTGACCATCGACCGAGATTTCCAGCAGCGGCTCGACGACGATATCACCGCTGCGGACGCGGACCGAAATGGCCGCGGGACGGCCCGCCGGTACGACGTGATCCGGCAGCGTGGGCCAGCCGAGCGCGGTGTTATTGTTCTCAGCATGTCCGACATCCAGCAAGTAGAGCATCGAAAGCTCCTTCGGCGGCGCCAACGGCGATGACCGCCAACTGGATTCGGTCAGATCGTTGAACAGGTAGACATCCCGTCGCGGGTGACGGGCGGTGGCGAGCATTCGGTATGCCTGCTCCAGCAGGTAATTGGCACCCCGATCGTGCTCGGCGAGTTGGATGCGATCGAGAAGTCGCTCGCCCGCACGCAAATCCTCGGTCCAGCCCGGCGGAGGTGGTAGCGGCGGCCCCCCGTGGCCGCCGGTCGAGCCGGTGACGATGGCCAGTTGCGAGCCGGGCGGGAATCGCCGCCGATCCTGGACCAGACTGCGTGCCCATTCGACGGCGGCCTGCACGCGCGTCCGCGATTGAAAGCGATAGCCCATGCTGGCCGAATCGTCGATCGCGATCACGGCGGATGCCGGCGGAGCGGCGGCATCGAGCCAGCCGGCGGCCGCACGCTGACCCCGCAGCGCATAGCTCGTCCGCATGAACATCGCCACCAACAGCAACAGAACGCACATACGGCACAGGAGCAGCAGCAGATGCTTCAAACGATGCGCCCGTGTGGCGGCCTGATGCGACTGGAGCAGCAGGCGCATGGCCGGGAACGCCTGTCGCCGCGCACGCTCGCGAAGGACGAGATGGATCACGATCGGGAGCCCCGCCGCCAGCGCTCCCCACGCGAGCATCGGTGCCCCAAATACGAGCGATGCTGCCATACCCGCGTCGGCCTGTAGGATCGAACCGGCCATTGCTGTTCATTCTATCACGATCGATACCGGCTGGCCCGGCCTTGACAAGGCTACGGGTCTGAGAATATGAGCAGGTAATGGCGTATGCTTTCCAATCGGTCTTTGTCGCAGCCCCCAACAGGAGGTCATCATCATGAGTCAGAGGATCATGGATCACAAATGGCATCTGGCGGTCGCCGTTGCGTTGCTGGTCGGCGGGATCATGCTCCCGCTCGTGCGCATCCGTGCGGCCGAGCCACCTTCCAGCTTTGCGCCGGTGGTCATCAAGGAGTATTTCCAGACCATCATGGAGCGGATGAAGAAGGCCAAGCCGGAAGTGATGAAGCGGCAGATGGATCTGCTGAATAAGCGGTACGACCTGAGCGACCATCCTTCGTCGGATGCGAAAATGTTCCGTGGCAAGCCGCTTCAGGAGGGCGTGCGGGCGAAACTGGCCGAGGGCATGACCTGGGAGAAGCTCGGCGAGATGGGCCCGGAAGACATCAAGAAGCAGGGCGTCTTCCCGGCGGGGTTGATGCCGCTGCCGCACGCCAATCACCCCGAAGGCGGGATGGTCTTTCCGAAATTCCATATCGATGAAGTCCTGAAGCAGACCGGCCGCGATCTGAACCGCTTCGATCTGGAGTTCGATATTCCCGAGCATTTCCTGCCGGAGTTTCCGCCGCCGATCTTCCTGACCACGCGGCCGGACCTGGGCGACGTGTCGAAGGGGCAATTGGTCACGCATCAGAATTTCTTCGAGCTGTTCAACGGGATCCTGAATCCGAAGCAGTTGGAGGGCCTGCGGCTGTTGCTCACACCATTTCCCCAGCAGCAGTTCAACCTGACTGAGGACCGCCGGACGGAGCGTCCGAGCATGGGCGTGAGCTGCTTTGAATGTCACGCGAACGGTCACACCAACGCGGCGTTCCACCTGGTCGGCGATATCCGCCCGCAGGAGTTTCGGCACCGCATCGAGACGCCGTCGCTGCGCGGTGTGAACATCCAGCGGCTGTTCGGTTCGCAGCGGGCGTTGAAATCGGTTGAAGATTTCACCGAGTTCGAGCAGCGGGCGGCGTACTTCGACGGCGATCCGGTCATCGCCACCAAGAAGGGGATCAACATTTTAGACCGCGGGGACCAGGTCCATGCCATGGCCGAGTTCCAGGAGCTTATGGATTTCCCGCCCGCTCCGAAACTCAATATTGAGGGCAAGCTCGATGAGAGAAAGGCCGGCAAGTCCGAACGTTCCGGACAGGAACTGTTCTTCGGCAAAGCCAAGTGCTCGATCTGCCATCCGGCCCCGTACTACACGGACAATCTGATGCACAACCTGAAGGCCGAGCGTTTCTACGAGTTCCAGATGATCAACGGCATGAAAGCCGCTGCCGACGGCCCAATCAAGACATTTCCGCTCCGCGGCATCAAAGACTCACCGCCATACCTGCACGATGGCCGCCTGCTTACGCTGGAGGACACGGTGGAGTTCTTCAATCTGATCCTGGAGCTAAAACTGACGGCGCAGGAGAAGAAGGATCTGGTAGCGTTCATGCGGGCGCTGTGAATAACTACATGGTCTGAAAGGGTTTACATCGTTGGAGGGCCACCACTTCCCTTTTTCGATTATTTCGATAATTGCATTTGCTTCGATTGTCCGATAGAATTTGTGGCTATAGAAGTGAGTGACCCACATGGCGAAATTGCCTAGCGAATTGCCGGAAACTGCGGCGCCCACGGAAGCGGATGCGCGGCTGGCTCAGGAGTCGAGCCGGCAGCTCGCGAAATTCCTTGGAGGGCGAGGGAAGCAGTGTCTGCGCGTTCGCATTCAAGCGGAGGATCAACCGGAAGAAACCATCGCCATTCCGCTGCCGGCGATCCGGCTGCTGGCCGACATTCTGAGCGAGATGGCCAGGGGCAATACGGTCACGCTGATTCCCATTCATGCCGAACTCACGACGCAGCAGGCGGCCGATCTGCTCAATGTGTCCCGTCCATTCCTGATCGAACTGTTGGAGGAGGGCGCCATCCCCTTCCGCAAGGTGGGCACGCATCGGCGAATCCTATTCAAAGACCTGATGGCCTACAAACAAGACAAACTTCGTGACAGCCTCAAGGCGCTCGATGAACTTGCCGCACAGGCGCAGGAACTCGGCATGGGCTACTAATATTGAGCGACTTCACTGCCGTTTACGATGCGTGTGTGCTGTATCCGGCGCCGCTTCGCGACTTCCTGATGCACCTCGCCAGGATGGATTTATTCCGCGCCAGGTGGACCGAAGCCATCCACGATGAGTGGATGAGTAACCTCTTGAAAAACCGTCCCGACCTCACGCTGGACCAATTGCAATACACGCGCGACAGGATGAACACCAGCGTCGACGACTGTTTGGTAACAGGATTCGAGGAACTGATTCCAGTATTGGAATTGCCCGATCCGGACGACCGCCATGTCCTCGCTGCGGCCATCCGGTGTGGGGCTGACGTGATTGTCACATACAATCTCGCGGACTTTCCGGCCGAGACGCTTGCGAAGTATGAGATCGAAGCTCAGCATCCCGACGAGTTCGTTCTGCACCTTCTGGACCTTGCTCCGAATGCCGTGTGCGTTGCGGCCAAACGGCAGCGGCAGAGCCTGAAAAACCCTTCCAAGACGGTGGACGAATATCTTGCCGCCCTGGAACGGCAATCTCTGACGCAAACGGCGGCGGCCTTGCGACAGTTCGCAGAATTGATTTGACTCGACTCATGCCATTTCTTTGTCTTTATGTGTGGCGATTATCTCGCGCGTACGCTGAACATCGCGGTCAATCTGTTCGGCGAGCACTGGAACAGAGTCGAACTTCTGCTGCGGCCGCAACCACTCGAGGAATTCGAGACGCATAAGGGCCGCGTATAAATCACCGACGAAATCGAGCAGATATGCCTCTACGCTCAACGCCGTTTCGTTGAAGGTCGGATTGCGGCCGATGCTGATAGCGGCCGCAATAGGTGTCTGGCCGCGCGGGTCATTCGAGTTCAGCAGGAACGCCCGACCGGCGTAGACGCCCTCCGCCGGGATGAGCTGTGGCTCCACTTCCAGATTCGCCGTCGGGAAGCCGAGGTTGTGTCCGCGGCCGGCGCCGTGGATGACGCGCCCGAAAAGCGCATACGGACGGCCCAGGCAGAGGGCCGTGCCGTCCACCGTGCCCGAGTTGAGCAAATGCCGGACCAGCGAGCTGGAGATGACCGTATCCGGATGCCCGCCGAGCGCGACGCGAACCGGCTCGACGATCTCGACCTCGAAGCCGTGCGTGCGGCCGGCGTCGCGGAGCATGTTCGCGTCGCCTTGCCGATGCAGGCCGAAGCCAAAGCTGATGCCCTCGACGACTGCGATCGGGTGGAAGCGGCCGACGATGATGTCGCGAAGAAAATCTTCCGCGGAAATGTTCAGGAACTCGCGGGTGGTTTGGACGAGGATCAGCGCATCCACGCCGGACTGTTCGAGGAGGCGCATCTTTTCGTGCAACGGCGTCAGGATCGGCGGGATGCGGTCCGGCGTGAGGATCGCCGACGGATGCGGCTCAAAAATGACGGCGACCCGTTGTGTGCCGGCCGCATCGGCCCGGCGGCGGGCGGCGGCCAGGATCGCCTGGTGGCCGCGATGCACGCCGTCGAAGTTGCCGATGGTCAGTACGACGTTCGAGTATCGAGCGGACTGCCAGTCGCGGATGAGTTGCATAAAGGGTCAAACTCCGATCCGACGAAGATAGAGAGACGGAGAGACAGAGAGAAGGAGAGATGAAGAACGCCTCTCACTCTCCTTCTCTCTGTCTCTCCATCTCTCCTTCTTTCTGCCTACCCCGCCGGCTTCTCCTTGCGATACACGATCAGCTCGGAAGCATGCTTCGATTTGATAGACAGCGCCAGGCGCTGCATCAGGTCGCGTCCGCGCGCTCTGATCTTGTCGCCGGTACTCTCGAGTACCAACTCATAAATCGTTTCGGGATCCAGGCCCTTCATCGCGATCTCGATCGTGCGGTAGGCGCTGTCCGCGCGGCGGAAGATGAGGATGATGCCCTCCTTCAGGTCCGGGCGGTAGAACTGCGAGCCGATCCAGTCGTTGCGGCTGCGCGAGTACGGCAGCAGCGGATACCACGCGCCGACCAGCAGATGGCGAAGCTCCAGGTAGCGGCCGAGGAGTTTCTTGCCGCGCATCGCGTCGAAATCAGGCGCATCGGCGATCCAGCCCATGCACAGCGACGATGGGAGCGTGGATTGAAACGAATAGTCGTCCATGCGGTTCAGGTGCGCGACGACAACGTTGTTGGGCAGATACTGACTGAGGCCCCACAGGCTGGCCTGATCGACCTCGTTGTCGAACCAGTAGTCGGTCTTCTGATGCAGGTGCATGCGGCGGACGGTTTCGAGATCGATGCGGTTCCCGCCACTGGCGCATTCTTCGCGGAGGCTGTCGGGCCACGTTTCGGCGATGCGGTCCCAGTAAGCGTACAGGCCCTCGATGTACTTCATCTCGGTGATTCCCTGGCGATCGGGCTTGTCGTTGTGCCGCCAGTACGGCAGCGGGTCCATGTTGAAATCCTGCCGGTAGAAACGGAAACCCGGCAACTCCATAAAACCCTTCACGATATTGAAGAAGTATTCCCGCACCTCGGGCAGGCCGAAATTCAGCAGATACGTACGCACATATCCTGGGGTTGGTTCGCTGTCGAGCAGCCACCGAGGATGTTTTTTGTGCAGCTCGGTGCCGGCGACGACGCGCTCCGGCTCGAACCACAGGCCGTAGATCATGCCCTTGTCTTTGGCGGCCGCGGCGACCGGGCCCATGCCCTGCGGATAGGCGTCCTTGCGGGGGTTCCAATTACCCGCCCCTTTGGGCCAGCCGCCCTCGAACCAGCCGGCGTCGGTCAGCATCGCCTGAAGGCCGAGCGGGGCATAGGCGTTGATGAGCGAGATCTGATTCTCGGCGTTGCACTCGTTGAGCCAGCCACCCCCGCGGGTGAAGCAGGTATTGCAGAACAGCGTCGGCAGCGGGGTCTTCCCGCTCTGTTTGGCCGCGTAGTGCTTGTAGATCAATTGCCGGAATTGGGCGTTGGCTTCCCAGGTGTCCGGGCCGTTCCAGAAGAGCACGAGCATCCGCGGCGAGCGCACTTTCTCGCCGGGGTGCAACAGGAAATGCGTTTTTTCGAGTCCTGCCGTCACGCGAAGCTGCCGCGCATCCGGGCAGGCGAACTGAGCCGCCCACATGCCTGACCAGCCCACCGCGATGATGGCCGATCCGCGCCCGGTTTCGATCTTGAAGAATGGGAAGACGCCGTGCGACGAGCGGCCCTGCGCGGGGTTCATCTGCTGCGGATGTTTTTCATCGACCGCCAGCGTGCTCGGCTCAAAATCAGCGGGGTTGGCCGGCCCGCCGTTCGTTCGATAGAGCCGATACGGCGTCGTCGCGTCAATCGACGAGCCGAAGGTCAGATCGAGGGCCTGCACGTTCTCGATGATCGGCGTATCCGCTTTGCCCCGGTTTTCAAAGTAAATGATGGATTCGCGGGCGGGGAAATCGTCGAAGTCCGTCGTCTCCCAGGTGAGTTGCAAACCGGTCGCCGGATCGTTCCAGCTCGTCGCTGTCTTGCGCGGCGCATCACCCGATGGTGTGCCCGCCTCCTTCTGCCATCCGTCCAGAATCTCGTCGCTCGATTTGCCGCCATAGACGAACGAGAACGGGAACCGCGAGCGAGCCGTAGCGGCGGGCTGCGTGGCCGGCGGTGCGACAGCCGTCACCTCATCCAGCCAGGCCCGCGAGGCGTTCATCGGCTCGTCGGCATGTGTCGTGGCCGTCAAGAAGGTGACGAGCGAAACTGCAAGCGTCACGTTGAGTCGGTTGTTGTGTCGTTTCATCGAAGCTTCCCAGGGAGTCACACGTTTGCGATCGTTCGAGCTGCCTTCCGCGGGTCAATCATAACGGACGGCTTCGATCAAATGAACTGGGCATTCACGCAGTTTCGCGGCGGCTGGCCGCGGAGGACGCGGGCGACTTCGCGGGCGGCTTTGGCCCGCATCTCGACCAGCGCGCCCTCTGAATAGAAGGCGCTGTGCGGCGTGATCACCAGGTTGACCGGCGGATCGCGCCGCCGCCACAACCGGATGAGCGGCGCATCCGCTCCGGGCGGCTCGACCGGCAAAACATCGATGCCCGCCCCGCCGAGACGGCCCGCTTCCAGCGCCGCAGCCAGCGCATCAGTGTCCACCACCGCCCCACGCGCCGTATTCACCAGAATCGCCGTCGGTTTCATCATGGCGAGCGCCGCGGCGTCGATCATCCCGCGCGTCTCGTCCGTCAGCGGAACATGCAGCGAGACCACGTCGCTCTCGCGAAGCAGCGGCTCGAACTCCGTCATCTGCACGCCGATGGCTTTATCGTGGCCGGACCGCACATACGGATCGTACGCCAGCACGCGCATGCGGAGTGCCTTCGCGCGCAGGGCTGTGGCCGTGCCGATCCGGCCGAGACCGATGATGCCCAGGGTCGCTTCGCACAACCGGAACTGCGGCGCGACCGCGTGATAGTTCCACGGCGCAAGCGTCTCGCGCAGCCGTCGCTCGGCCAGCAGCAGCCCGCGGTTGCACGCGAGCATCAGGGCGATGGCATGATCGGCGACTTCGTCGATGCCGTAGTCCGGCACGTTGCAGACGTAGATGCCGCGCTGCCCCGCCGCCGCGAGATCGACGTTGTCGAAGCCGGCCCCGCAGCGGACGATCACTTTGCAGCGATGCAGATGTTCGATGACCTGTCGTGGAATGCTCACCTCGTGGAAGACGATGAGCGCATCCGCATCATCGACCTTGCCGATCAATTCGTCGGCCGACTTGGCCAGCAGGCAGTGGACGCCGGCCAGCCCGGCCAGCTCCGCCTCCTCGATCGCCACCGGCGGTCCCATGTAATCCGTCAGTATGACCCGATACATGCGGAAGATATTAAAGAACCGGAGGATTCCCGGCCAGTGCCCCCCGCTGCCGGTCCACCACGGAGTGCAGGTGACAGGGCACACGGGGCAGGAACGGAGCAGAGCGGGTGTCGAGCGTGTAGCGTCCGCTTCGCTGGATCAACGCGTCAAGAAGAGGTCCGCAGAGCGGACCCTACGTGGCTATGAGGATATCCGAATTCGGCCAGATGGAATTCTCGGGACCCATACCCAGTGCTCAACTTTCGCGCGACCCGTTCGGTCCGGCCTGCGGATCGTCGATGGTTTCACAGTAGATCCTTTCGTCCTCGCCCATCCAAAGCAAGACGCATTGCCGGTCGGGCTTATAGACAGCGACCTGATCGCCGGCGACGGCAACCAGGTCGAAGCCCGCGATCTTCTTCAATGAGGCGAGAGTGAGGAGTTGACACGATTGGAAGTACTGCGAATCCAGGCGCCCGCTGCCGTCCGGCATGGGTTTGACGAACAGAACTCCGCGTCCGGCGCGAGCGTGGTTCTGGCGCGCGGTCGCGCAGATGTCGGCGAGCACCTCGAGCGGGAAGGTTTCGGCTGCGCTCATCTCCCGCGACTCCAGGATCCTGTGCCTCCCGAAAACATCGTAATTATCATCAGCAACGGATTCACGATTGCCCAGTGCGCTTCGATGCATTCTTCCCCGGATCGGGCGCGGAAAATGTGCGTGAGTCGTTTCCGGACTGACTTGGCTGGCCTGAAAACGACTCCCGACCCCTTTTTCCGCCCGGCGGCGCCTCGGCTTCCGCCGAGACCCCGCTTGCGTTGCATTAGGCCGGATCCGCCACGTCCCTACTTGAAGAACGCGAAATAGGCATAGTGGGAAGTTCCGTCCGCGAGTTTTACGTTTAACACACGACATGTCGACGCCCACGCCCTGTCTGTTTTCCAAACGTAGATGTACTGGTTGGCGACCGGGTCGTAGGTCAGACTGCTGCCGCCAGCCGTAACTGTTTCTTCGATAGCATCCACCGAAGCGCTGTTACAAGTTACCTGACTTGACTTCGGATAGGTGGCATCCCAAAGAATCGATAGCCCTTGGTTGCAACCCAGACTGAATTTGACCGGTATTGCGCTGCCGGCTTTCACGCGATTGTACGTTGGGGAATTATCCACGGGCTGGAAAAAACCAGTCCACGGGTACTCCCAGACGCATGCCCCGCCAGAACAACTGTCGTTTGTGCAGGGGTTGCCGTCACTGCAGGAGTTGGTGTCGTCGTTGGTGTACACGCAACCCGTAGCCGGGTCGCAGGAGTCGTCCGTGCACGGGTTGCCGTCGTCGCAGTTTAGCGGCG
>CAYLLT010000115.1:0-908 GCA_964384465.1 uncultured Planctomycetales bacterium
CACGAACAGCGGCTGATAGAACGCCCCGATCATATTCTTGCCGCTGGCGTGATTGACGCCGGTCTTGCCCCCGACGCTGGAATCGACGTCGGCTTCGAGCGTGGTGGGGCACTGCACGAACGGCACGCCGCGGAGCCACGTCGCAGCCGCAAAGCCGGTCAAATCGCCGACCACGCCGCCGCCCAAGGCTACGAGTGGGCAATCGCGGGCGATCCCAGCATCGGCGAGTTGGTCGTAGAGGCAGGCGATGCAGGCCAGGGACTTGCTCTCTTCGCCCGCGGGCACGGTAATCAGGATGGGATCAAATCCCCCCGATCGTAACGAGGACAGGACGGCATCGGCATAATGCGGGCGGACGTTGGTGTCGGTGATGACCGCCGTTCGGACTGCTTTTACTTCCTTGCGGAGCTTCGCACCCAGGTCGACCAGTCCGCCCGCCGAAATGAAGACGGGGTACGCGCGCGGCGAGACGTTGACCTGCACGATACGCTCGGGAGAACTCGCCATATGCGTCATCTTAATGAGGCGCGTCGGGCCGTCCAATCCGTGCGTGCGATTCCCGCCGCTGGCGGTGCCTACGCTTCAGTCGGTCTTCCCAGGCCTTCCTGAGCGACGCGCAGCCAGTGCCGGCACTGATCCAGCCGTTTGTCATCGTGAAGCCGCTCGACCACCTGGCGCAGATGCCCATCGGCCAGCTCGTATTGTTGCAAGTCGCGGGCGTAGATGATCCCCAGCAGCAGCTTGACCTGATCGGCCTCCTGCGAAGGCGAATAGTTGGCGATGTACTTTTCGTATGCCACCGCCGCCTGCGGCAACCGGTTGAGCGTATAGAGTTGATTGGCCACATCAAGCTGCTGCGTGCGGGCCAGCACCTGCCGCGGGTCGAGCTCGAGCAACTGCTCGTACAA
>CAYLLT010000115.1:918-2070 GCA_964384465.1 uncultured Planctomycetales bacterium
AAGTTGGCAGCGGTCTCGCGGTCGTTCTGCGCGAGCGATTCGGCGATCTTCATCCGCAGCTCGCCGACGCGGTCCTGCGGCACGTCGGGCCCGGTGTCCACGCCCAGGTCGAGAGCTGAGACCGGCCGGGCCACCCGCCCGAACTGCGCGCGGGCCCGCACATCCGGGTCGCTCAGGGCTGATTGCACTGTCTGCCGCTGGAACCACCGCCGCCACAGGGCCAGGATGTCGAACTGGTCGCGCGGGAGCACGCGCAACGCGAGCAGGCCCGACGCCGTGATAAACCCGAACGCGTATCCGGCCAGGTGCGCCCCGAAGGCCACGTTGCTCTCGCCGATCATCCGCGGGGCCATGATGTTGTCCCACAGGATCATCTTGAACACGATCATCAACATGCTGGGCAGCTCGAACGTGCCGATGAAGAAAAACCAGTAAACGATGGTGATATAGCTGCGCGGGAACAGGGCCAGATACCCGGTGGTAACGGCGGCGATCGCGCCCGAGGCGCCGAGCATCTCATGATCGTTGACCAGGGCGTAACCGGCGCCGGCAAAGACGCCGCCGGCCAGGTAGAACATCAGATACGGCAGGTGATCCATCTTGGCGTTCACCGGATTGCCGAACACCCACAGGAACAACATGTTCCCGGCGATATGCGCGAAATTGGCATGCAGGAATTGATAGGTGAAGAACTGATAGAGCAGCGGATCGTCCGCGCGGAGCAACCCCATGTTGGTGATGGGACTTTTGTCTCCACCTGTTACCAGCGTAAGGAGGTAGACGATGACGTTGGTCAGGATGAGCGCGTAATTGACCCACGGCGTCCGCCGGATGGGGGTGTCAGTCGATATCGGGATCATTTCTTCCCCGGCTCACCTGGCGCGGCGGCCTTACCCGGCTCACCGGACTGGGCGGTCTTGCCCGGCATGGCCCCTCCCGCCATCTGCACGAAGGCCATCCGCAGCTCGTGCAGCGTGGCCTCCATGATCGCATTCTCGTTCTCGCTCAGGTTGTTCTTGGTCTTCTCATGCAGGAGCGCGAGCAGATCGATATAGTGCCGGGCCAGCGGCAGATTGGGCGACATCCGCTGGCCCGTCTGCGGGTCCTGGAAACCGCCCAGGCCGATGCTGGCCTGCATGATCACCATCTGCA
>CAYLLT010000115.1:2080-20027 GCA_964384465.1 uncultured Planctomycetales bacterium
GTTCGATGATGGACGGCTCCGGTATTTCGCCGGGTTCCGGCATCTCCCGCGTTTCGCGATCCAGCTCTTCCTTTTCCTTCTGAGCTTCGGATTTCCAGTCGGAATCCACAATGATCTTCGGTGCGTCGCTGTCTGGCATGGCTCGGCTCCCGGCTGTTTGGGCAACGTTCAGGTCGATCTCACAGATACCGGGGAATCATATCACGGTTGCGGTGCATCGGGTAGGAGGCGGTAGTGGGTCATCTTGAATCCGAGCCGCGACCGTAAGGGAGCGGGGTTTGCCTTGCCCGCTCCCTTACGGTCGCGGCTCGGATTGAGGTCAGAAGCTTCCCGTGATTTTCCGAGCCAGCATCTCCAGACGTTCCCGCGGCTGAAGCGCGTAGAAGAATTCCCGCGAATCGGCGATCTGGTTGCTCTCGGACTGCCGGTTCAGGCGGCTGAGGCGTTCGGAGAGCCGCGTCCGCGCCAGCGGGTCGGCGTGGACGATGCGCGAATTCGTCGCGCGGATGGCGCGAAAAACCTCCCGCCGTCGATCGCCGGGAGCATCCGCCTCGCGCAAGTGCTTGGATTCGCCGATCAGCCGCTCGCGGTCCGCCAGTAACGCCGCAGCGGACGGTGCCTGCCGGATATGTCGTTGCGGATTATAGTTCAGGTCCCGCAGGCCGCGCCGAGCGGCGGCAAGATCGCGATCGGTCACCGCGTAGCGCGGCAGCGGCAGGCGCAGTGTCGCCGTGACGCAGGCCACTTTGGGCGGCTCGCAACGATAGTAGCGTCGGAAGATGTCGTCGGTGATGCGGTCGTATTTGGCGCCGCCGATGCCGTGCACAAAGAGATCGCACGCCAGCAGCCGCGCCCACAGCGTGAGCGTCAAAGCCCGCGGACGGACGAGCCATGGAGCGAGGGTTTTCAGCGCCCGATCCGCATCGTCCGTCAGATCGCGAACCGACGCGGCACCAACGAGCGTCTCGTCGGCGTAGAAGTGAACCCGTTCGTCGCGGCGCTCGACCCACAGCCGCCGCCGCTGGTGTAGAGGTTGATAGATCCAAAGAGCAGTTTCGACGCGCTGGCCCGCGACACCCAGGTCCGGCAGCGGCCGCTGGGCGGCCCGCACGCGCTGCCGCCGCCGATACTCGCCCAGCGATGCGTTGTAAACGACGGCGAAATCGCCGGCGTTCAGCAGCAGATCGGCGACAAAACGCCCGACAAATACCCGGCTGATTCGTACCTGCTGAAGATTTGCCCCCAGCGGAACGTCGATGCGATTTCGTCCGCCCAGATGCTGATCCACGGCATCGCGCGGCGCCGCGGCTTCCGCGACACCCCGCACATGCTCGGGCATCATCGACGATTCGAACCGGTGCCCGAGTGCGGAGGCGAGTTGCCGGCGGAAAGCATCGACCGCGGGCGGCGGCAGTACGGGCCGCCCCTCGTGCGCGCATCCGGCGGGGCCGTGGTAGAAATCGATTTGGCGAAGGCTGAGGAAACCGTCCGAGCCGACAGCGGGCACTTTCAGCGCGGGCGAGGCCGGAGCATCACTGTCCACCACAAAATCCAGGCCGCGCAAGCCCGCCCGTGCGGCCGCTTGATGCACCGCGACATACTTGGCCCACACGCCGGGGTGAATGAACGCCGGCTGATGACCGAGCGCTATGACCGGCTTCGATCCATCGCCGCCCAATACCAACGCACGCACCGCCTCGCGCACCTCGGCCACTGAGGTTCCGAGCAGCGCAAATTCCTGACGTTTCTGTTTGCGCCGGTTCTCTTCGATGAGGCCCGCCCACTGGTCCGGTGGCGGCTCGATCAGAACCTCGCCATCGCCGGCCGGCGTGCGTAGCTTCTCGAAGTTCAACATAGCGGATCTGAAAGAATTGCGGATTGCGAATTGCGGATTGCGGATTGAAGAGGATGATTCCCTGATGCATCTTCAATTTGCAATTCGCCATCCGCAATCCGAAATGGAATCATACTGCCCAGTTCGTGCACCAGCACATCGTAGTAGTAGAGCAGTCGCGCGTCGGGATCGTCAAGCGAGCCGCCGAAGTGCCGGTTCGGGTCCTTGTAGATCAGGCGGACGGGAATCTCGCGAATGCGCAGGCCCTGCCGCGCCGCCTGTACCCACAGTTGAAGGGGCATGCCATAGCCGGGCACGGTGATATCGAACTGACGCAGCGCGGATACGCGATACGCCTTGAAGCCGCAGAAGGCGTCGGTGATCCCCAGGCCGAGCAACTCGTTCAGCAGATCGGTGATCTTCTGGTTGATGACCCGGCGGTCGAGCGGCGGCAGCGAATCGTCCGCCATCGGCGAGAGGTAGCGGGAACCGCTGATGATGTCCGCATCATCGCGAGCCGCGGCCTGCACGAATGCGGGAATCCGCTGTGGGTCGTGCTGCTCGTCGCAGTCCATGGTGATCAGCCAGTCGTATCCCCGCTCGACGGCAAAGGAGAAGGCGTCGATCAGACTCTGGCCGTAGCCCCGGTTATCCACGTGGCGAATCTGGTAAATCCCCCGTTCGGATTGCAACAACCGGGGGGTCTCATCCGTAGAACCGTCATCGATGACCAGGATGTCGGGCGCATAACGTTGCACCAGACGGATAACCGTCATCAGGCTGGCGGCCTCGTTGAAAATGGGGATGGCCACAAGGTATCGCATGCTGCGGAACTCCTGCCCTGGGGTCGTCGACGACCCTGATGCTCATCCTGGTCCGCTGCGGCGCGTCCTTGCTCCGATCATCTTAGGCTGACCGGAGTCAAAAGCAACCGAAATTGCAGCATGGATGGGCTTTAGAGCGTCTATATGGGTGACACGCACGCTGCGATGGAAAACGCCGCCCTGTCGGGCATAGCATCCTGTTAGAAACCGGTTAGCACCGTAGGGCGCACCGGTGCGGATCGGGCTAGAGTCCATCGAGTGTGGCTGCCGATAGCGATGGGAATGACCGTTTTTCACCAACGCGGGTGGGTGGGGGCTCTGCTGTTGTTCACCGCAGTGGCCGGTGTCGGGGGCTGCACGCCCATCGCCCAGCAGCGCGCCGATGACTCACTTAAACGCGGGCAGGCCCGACTGCGGGCTTTGGATTTCGAGGCCGCACTGGTCGAATTTCAGAACGCGGTCGAATTGAACCCCAAGCTGGCCGTCGCCTATTCGAAGATCGGCTGGATCGCCCGCCAGAAGGACGATTATCCGGTGGCGGTCAAAGCCTACGCCGAAGCCGTCAAGCTCAATCCCTACAGCTTCGATGACGCCTTCGCCCTCGCGCAGGTCTACCATCACCTCGTGCGGTTCGCCGACGCCGTCCGGGCGTATCTGCATGCCTGCGAGCTTCAACCCGCTAATTATGAGGCCCGCCTCAACCTGGGCGTTTGTTATCATCAGGCCGAAGAACTGGACAACGCGATCGACTGCTACACGCAGGCCAGCCAGATCGATCCGAAGCAACCCGCCGCGTACACCAACATGGGGGCGGCGTACGACGCGCAGGGCAAAATGTACGAAGCGATCCACGCTTACAACGAATCGCTGGAGCGCGATCCGAGGCAGCCGATGGTGCTGGTGAACCTCGCGACCACGCTCATGAAACAGGAGCGGTTCGCCAACGCCAGGTTGGCGCTGGAGCAGGCGATCGAGCTGGACCCCGAATCGACGACGGCATACGAGCGATTGGGCTACTGTTTTTTCCGCATGCGGTCATACGGCGAAGCCTTGACCAGCTACAACTGGGCGGCGACACTGGACCCCAAGATGGCGGAGGCGTTCGCCGGCCGCGGAGTCGTTCGCATGGCCATGTATCTCAAGGATCCGAACGATGTTGAATCGAGGCGGATCGCCATCAATCACTGGCATCGCTGCCTCGAATTGAACCCGGACCAGCCGAAAATCCGCAATCTCGTTCAGAAGTATGGACGCTCTGACGACTCTTCCACTCCGCTCCTGGGGGACAGCATCAAACATGATTGATTCCTTGCGCCGACACAGCATCGTGCCGTTGCTTGGCTTGATCGCGACGGTGGGTGTGGCCGGTTGCGCGTCCAATGATCCTGCCTCAGCGCAGTGGTCATCACACGCGCGGAAAGTGGCCCAGGCGCGCCTGGCGGCGGCGCACAGTCCGGCCCGTCAGAGCCGCGACCGTGAGGGAGCGGACGTGAGCGGACCACTCGCTTGCGCTCGCGGCTCGGAAGGTTCGACCGCTTCTCACACATCCTCAGAACAGATGACAATGGTTCATCTGGCCGCGGACCCGCCTGCACCTGAAGACCAGCCGCCGGCGGCGACAGAAAAAGAAGCGCCCGCCCTCTCACGCGGGCCTTTGCCCGGGTTCCTTGAAACCGTCAAGCGCGATCTGAAGGAAGCGCCCGGTCTGCTCTGGCACGATACGAAGAAAGTCTATCTGAACCCTTATAATATCGTTTTCCTGGTCGGCGCGGGCGGCGCCTCGGTGGCCTTGCGGCCCGAGGTCGATGACGACTTTGAGGATCACTACCGGCACAGCCACACCTTCAACAAGGGCTGGCGGGACACCTTCGACGCCGTGGGCAACCCGGGGACGGCCGCGATCGTGGCCGGCGTGTGGTATCTGGCCGGGCAGCAGCTCCAGGACATCAAGACCTACGAGGTGGGCAAGCGTCTGGCCAGCGCGCTCATCATCACCGATCTCAGCACCGTCCTCCTCAAAGTGGCGGCGAATACTGAATCTCCCAACGGCGAGAATTTCGCCTGGCCTTCCGGTCACGTCTCCAGCACGATGGCATTGGCGACGGTATTGAACGATGCCTACGGTCCGGTGGTGGGCGTGCCGATGTACGGGCTTACCGCCCTGGTCGGCATCCAGCGGCTGGACGGGCGCGATCATCATTTCTCGGATGTGATCTTCGGCGCCGCCCTCGGATGGGTCGTCGCAGAAACGGTGATGAAGGAGCACCGCCCGGAGATCTTCGGCGGCGAGGTCGTACCGTATGTCGATCCCGAAAGCGGCAACGCCGGCGTCGCCTGGCTCAAGACGCTCGGTGAATGAAGCGCACGTCACGGCAGCATCATGCAGGCTCACCACGAAGATACGGAGAATTCTCATCCGCAGAGGTCATAGATGAACGCAGATACATGACTTTTAATCTGTGTCCATCTGCCACATCTGTGGATTGCTGTTTTTTGTCGGGTGCACTTCACTTACCCAAGGGTACATCATAAACGGCAATGAGCTTCGCGTCTTTCGGCCCGTCCAGCTCCGCCGGATCGAGCCACATCTCCTTGCCGACGAAACGCCGGTCGAGAATCGAACCGTCCGGCCCGGTGACCAGAAACTCGACCGGATGCACGAACACGATCGGCACCTTGTTCTCCCGCGAACGATCCTGAAGATAAAAATCGTTGTCCTTCTCCCCCCACATGCCGCCCGAAGGGCAGATGAGCAGGTCCGCGTTCCGGGCGATCGAACGCACGAGGTTCGGTTCGCGGCGATCGGCACAGATCATCATGCCGATCCGGCCGTACGGCGTTTCAAAGATGGGCGTCGTGTCGCCGGGCGTGTTGCGGACGAGTTCGTGTTCGAGTTCGTGTTTGTGATACTTGCCGGTAATGCTGCCGTCCGGCCCGATCAGGATGGCCGTGTTATACGTTCGCTCGCCGTCGCACTCGACCAACCCGGCGATCAGGTGAATGCGCAACTCCGCCGCCAGCCGCCGAAGCCGCTGCACGTATGCCCCGTCCGGGATCGGTTCACATAACGTCCGCCAGCGCTCGATCGGAATGCTCTTATCGCGGATCGCGTAGCCGTCGAGGAAGCATTCGGTGGTCACGACGATCTGCGCCCCGCGGGCGGCCGCCTCGCGAATCAGCGGCTCGGCCCGCTGATAGTTCAGCTCCTTGTCCGCGGTGACCCACTTCAGCACGACACCCGCGACACGAACAGACTTCGGCCGTATCACCTCAGATGAGGCACGAGTAAAACCCCGCGACGGACTGCACCCGTCACAGAGGAACAGGGCACAAAACAGCAGCAAACAATTGGTTACTCGCAACTCGCTCCTCGCAACTCTTACTGTACCGGCCACGGATCTCTCGTTTCTTTCCGCCAGCGGTTCAGCCGCTCGCGCAGCACCTTCAGCACGGGGGCGTACTGCGCCATCACCTCCCCGCGCTGGTTGATCGCGTTTTCCATCTCCCGCGGGTCGCGCTTGAGATCGAAGAACATATCCACGTTGTCATCGAGGTAATCAATGAATTTGTACTGCCCCGCGATGATCCCGCGCACGCGCGCCTGGTACTCGTTCTGACCGTCCATGCCGGGCTGTTTATGATATTCGAGAAACCGCTCATCGCTGTGGCTGGTCGTCCGCGGATCACGAATCATCGGCAGAAGCGACTGACCCTGCATCGACAGCGGCGGCGTCAGGCCGGCGAGTTCGCAGAATGTCGGCGCCAGATCGACCGTGCTGATGAGGCGATCGATCCTGACCGCCGGCACGTGCGGATCGCCCGCCTGCGTGTCGGCGGGGTACGATGTCGAACCTTTCAAGACCCCCGGCGGAAGACGCATCACCAGCGGCATGCGGATCAGCTCATCATAGAATGCCGGCCCCTTGGTGAACAGCGCGTGATCGCCCAGCGCCCAGCCATTGTCGGACGTGAATACGACCACGGTGTTATCCCGCAGTTTGAGTTCGTCCAGGCGCTTCAGCAGCCGGCCGATGTTCTCATCGACGCGCGAGATCATGGCGAAATATTGCGATCGGGCCTCGCGGATCGATGCTTCGTTGGTCTGTTTGAAGCGCAGCGCGGGCGGCGACTGCTGGAGTTTCTGCGGCCACAGCGCGGTGTTCAACGTCATCGTGGTCGGCAGCGTGATGCCGGCCGGCGGATACAGCGACTCGGTTCCTGGCGGATAGGCGAGCTTTTCGTGCGGCGCGGTGAAGCACACCCACAAAAAGAACGGCTTGCTGCTGAACCGCTCGATGAATTCGATCGCGTGATCGCCGTGCCAATCGGTGAGATACTTGCCTGACCGACCCTTCTTGCCCTGAATGTAAACGTCCTTGTCGAGCCAATCGGCGGCGGCAGTCGGATTGCCACTGAGCGCGGCATAGTCCGTCAGCCCAAAGCCGAGCGGCTGTTCCGGCGAACCGCCCAGGTGCCACTTGCCAACGATGCCGCAGGCGTAACCCGTTTTCTTGAGCCGCGCGGTGAACGTATCGGCGAATCGGGACAGCGTCATACCGTTGGTCGTGACGCCGTGCGTGTGCGGGTACTGGCCCGTGAGGATGGTACCCCGGCAAGGCGCGCATTGAGGCGTGGGCACATAACAGCGGGTGAACTGGACGCTCTCGCCGGCGAGCCGGTCGATGTTGGGCGTCTTGATGATGGGATTGCCTTCGAAGCCGGTCATGCCCGGCGCCTGGTCATCGGTGTAGAGCAGGATGATGTTCGGCCGCGGATCGGTCTCTCGCGCGCGCACGGGGGCGCTCGCCGGCTGACTGTGCACGGGGGCCGCCGCGCTGGCGGGTTTTGTCCCCGGATCTGTGCTCACCGGCGGTGGCAACCGGTGCAAATCGGTTGGTCGTGTGGCGACAGGACGTGTGGCGGTTGGACGTATGGAGGTTGGATGTGTGGAGGCTGAACGTATGGCGGCCGGGCGCGTGGAGGCTGGACGTGTAACAGCCGGGCGCGTGGCGGCAAACAGTGACGACGCGGACACGACGAAATAGAGAATTGAGACGATACGCATACGCATGCTTTCGCGATTCAGATCTTGATCTCCAGGTGCACGGTCGCGGGGCCCGTCGTAATAATCTCGTCCAGAATCTCCCGCACGGCTCGGCGCTGCCCGGGCCACAGGTAGCGCCGCATCGCGGCTTCCTCGTCCAGCCATTCAAAGGCGTCGTGCTCTTCGTTCAGATGCACAACGGCATCCGGCGGCACTTCGGCCGCAAACACCGGGCTGTGGCAGATCGCATCCTCGGCGGCAATGTAATAGGTGTCCACCGAATCGATCTGATAGAAACGAACCGGGGCCAGTCCCGTCTCCTCACGCATTTCGCGAAGCGCCGTCTGAGACGCGGTCTCGCCCGCGTCGATCGTGCCGTGAATCGACTGCCACGTGCCTCCGAGCCGCTCCGCCGCCGCACGCCGCAACACCAGAAACTCCGGTTTCCCAGCCTTCATCCTGAAGATATATACCTGCACGCGGTTGCAGAGGACGCGAGGCATCAGCTTTTTCCCGCCCGCACGAAGAGATTACCGGGCAGTTGCCGCACCAAGCCCTTCAGTTGCAAAGTGATCAACGTGGCCGCCACCTTGGCCGCGGATTGACCGGTGGCGGCGGCGATCATTTCGATCGAACGCTCGGTGCGATCCAGCACTTCGTGGATGCGCCGTTCGTCGTCGCTCAACACCGCACGCGCCGCCCGCTCGACGGGCGCGCTTTCGGCCGATGCAGCCGGATCGCTCAGGGCCGCGCCGACCTCGCCCAGTTCATCGATGATGTCAGCCGCGCACGTGACCAGCTTGGCGTGTTGATCGCGGATCATCGCGTTGGTGCCGCCGGAGTAGTCCGAGTCGAGCCGGCCGGGGATGGCGAAAACTTCGCGGTTGTACTCGCTGGCACGAGCGGCGGTGGAAAGCGCTCCGCTGCGGTGAGCCGCCTCGACGACCAGCACGCCGAGCGTGAGGCCGGCGATCAGCCGGTTGCGCGGCAGAAAGTTGTCCTTGTTCGGCGGCGTGGTCATTGGGAGCTCGCTGAGGATGGCTCCCGATCCGGCGATCCGCTCGGCCAGTTCGGCGTGTTCCGGCGGATAAACGCTTGAGAGGCCGTTGCCGAGAATGGCCAGCGTGCGGCCATTGGCGGCCAGCGCGCCCTTGTGCGATTCGCTGTCCACGCCTCGCGCGAGACCGGAGATGACGGTAACGCCCTGCGAGGCGAGTTGGTAACCGAAGCGATACGCCTGTTCGCGCCCGTACAGCGTGCATCGTCGAGAGCCGACGATGGCCACCGCCACCGTGTCGGCCGGTTCGAGCCGCCCGCGGACATAGAGGCAGATCGGCGGATCGGGAATGTGCCGCAGCGGAGCCGGGAAATCGGCGTCCTCCCGGCAGATGATCCGCACACCGTGCTCGGCCGCCAGTTCGACTTCGCGCTGCACGTCGCCGGCATCCCGCCCGCGTGCGATCTGATCCGCCAGTTCGCGGCCGAGGCCATCGACCTGCTCCAGTTGACCGGCGGTCGCGCCCATCGCCGCCTGAGCGGAGCCGAACCGCTCGATCAACCGCCCGAACCGCATCGGCCCCACCTGCGGCACCAGCGACCAACGCAGGTGCTCGATCCCGGCGGACGAGATCAGGGATGTCGGCGCTTCAGACATGAGGAACAACTCACACTCGATGGGACTATCACAAGCAGATGCCCGCGAAAACAGCGCACACCGGTAAACACAATCGCAGACACTATACTGTGAGAAAGGACCGCGGCAACTTGTTGCCACTCGCCTCGGGTGGCAACGAGCGGCAACAAGTTGCCGCGATCCTGATATGTTTCCTGACCTGGATTTCCACTCGAATCTTGACGCCCGGCCTGCGTTGTGCGAAACTGTTGTGTCCTGCCCCGCCGGGGCCGGCCTGACATCCTGCGCTCGCGATTTCCGCATACGCGATGGGACATCTGGGATACGTGATAATGAAATGGAACCGCCCGACCGGCGGCTTTCGGGGATGCTTTTGAATGATCAAAGCCAGTGAACTTAAGAAGGGGCGGGTCATCATCCACGACGGGCAGATGTACGCCGTCAAGGACATTCAGCACGTCGCCAAGGGCAATTGGCGGAGCTACTACCAGGTCCAGCTCAAGCACTTCAAGACCGGCAAGATCATCGACCAGCGGATGGGGGTCGATGACCGGCTCGAGGATGTCTTCGTGCAGACCAAGCAGATGGAATACCTCTATAAAGATGGAAAAGACTACGTACTGGCCGACGTCGAAACGTACGACCAGGTGCCGGTGACGGAGGACGTGATCGGCGATGGCGTCAAGTTTCTCAAGGAGAACACGCGCCTGACCTGCGAGATCATCGACGGCCTGATCGTCAACGTGGAGCTGCCGCAGGTGGTGGAGCTGGCGGTGGTCGAGACGCCGCCCACGATCAAGGGGGCGACGGCGACGAACCAGCCGAAAGAGGCGGTGCTGGAGACCGGCGCCAAGGTCCGTGTGCCGTCCTTCATCGACCGCGGTGAAGTGGTCCGCGTCGATACGCGCAGCGGCGAATATCTGGAGCGGGCAAAGTAATGCCGATCGCTCTGTGTTTCGAGCCGCGACCGTAAGGGAGCGGAATCCACTGAAGACCGCTCCCTTACGGTCGCGGCTCGGATCAGGTTCACGCGTGAATTCAAAACGGTTCGGAGAAGAACGATGAAACCGTCCACGAGTCTGACCGCTCGATTCACCTTCATTATCCGTTTGACTCTGCTGGTTGGCTTGCCGGCGTATCTTGGGCAGTCCTGCGGGATGCCGCAGCCGCAGCCCGCTGACGACGACGGCGACGGCGTGGTGAATTCCGAGGACGGTTGCCCCAGCGATCCGGCCAAGCAGGCCCCCGGTGCGTGCGGCTGCGGCGTGGCCGATACGGATGCGAACGGGAACGGCAAGGCCGATTGCCTCGATCCGCCTCCGCCGCCCCCCCCACCGCCCCCACCGCCACCGCCGCCGCCGCTGGGGCAGGACATCTCGGTTCCCCTGGAGGTTTATGATCCGTCCCACGTACCGACCGGCCAGCAGGTCACCTATCAGCACAACCCACCAGCCTCCGGCCAGCACTGGTCTTCATCGAACCCGCCCGCGCCCCTGGCGGCGGGATTCTACAACACCGCCCGGGAAGAAGAACAGTGGATCCACAATCTGGAGCACGGGCAAATCGTCATTCTGTACGATTGCAAGGGGCCGTGTTCGCCGGGTTTGATCTCAGACTTGCAGGGCTTCGTCAACCAGGTCCCCCGGACCGACAAGATCGTCATTCTTCCGTACGGTGGGTTGCCTTACTTGCTCACCGCGACGTCCTGGACGTTCCAGTTCCATCTGAACGCGTTCGATCAACAGGCGTTGCTCGGGTTTTACAACCGGCATCTGGATAAAGCGCCGGAATTCACTCCATAAGTCCTCGAATCGTGATCACCTCCTATTGCCTCCGTCAGGGGGGACCAACTCGAGGGCCCGCTCGACCACGTCAAACGCCGCCCGCGGGCGACCGATGCGCTGCGCATTCGATCTTAACTGTGACAGCCGCGCCGGATCATTGAACAACTGATTCACCTTGAACGGCAGCGTGGCGAGGTTGTTCACCTTGATGGCGGCGCCGTTCTCCAGCAAAAAGTCGCTGTTGCGGCTCTCCTGCCCAGGGATGGGGTTGACGACGACCATGGCGGCGCCGCGCGCGATGGTCTCCGAGGTGGTGAGGCCGCCGGGCTTGGAGAGCACCACATCGGCGACGGCCATCAGCTCGTCGATCTGATCGGTAAAGCCGAGAATCGAGCTTCGGTGGTGCGAGTTGCCGATGACGCTCAACTGCCGTTTGGCTTGCTCGTTGCGGCCGGTGACCACGACAATATCCAGCGGCCGCTCGACCTGGAGCAGTGCGCGATAAATCTGTTCGATCGGCCCCACGCCGAAACCGCCGGCCAGTTGCAGTACGATCGGCCGATCGCCCGCCAATCCATGGCGAGCCAGGCACGCCGCGCGATCCTTCGGTTCGCAGAAGACGGGATGGATGGGGATGCCGGTCACGCACACGTCGCCGGCCGGCACGCCCCACGCCCGCAGGTTCATGGCCCCTTCCTCAGTCGCGGTGAAATACAGCTCGCACGGCTGATTGATCCACAGGCGGTGCGTCTCGAAATCGGTCGTCACGGTCACCTGCTTCAAATCGAGCTGCCCGCGCGTGCGGAGCGAGGCGATGATGCTCGCCGGCAGGAAGTGCGTGTTGATCACCAGGTCCCACGGCTCAGCCTGCAAAAAACGCATGAACCGCTTCAGGTTGAGCTTCTCAACGGCGAGGCGGAAACGGTCGCCGCGGTTGCGGCCGGATTTGCTCGGCCGGTCCAGCCGGTCGTAGAAGTAACCCATCACGTGCGGCACTTTGTTGACCAGGTCGAGATAGAGACCGCCATAGAGTTGGCGGAAGGCGGCGTTGGTCATTTGGAGCACGTCGAGGTTCTTGACCGTCGCCGCCTGAACGACCTGCCGCAGCGCCAGCTCAACCGCCTGCGCCGCCCGCACATGCCCCGCTCCGACCGATGCGGATAAGATCAGGATTCGTGGCTGCATACTTCTATTATTCACAAAGCGTGCGGGACAGATAGGCGCAGCGGCGGCTCGAAGATTCGGGTTTGCGATTGGAACCGGACGTCACTTGCGCGGATTCGCCGGGAACTCGACCAGCCAGAAGCGGCGCCAGGCCACCTTGCCGATGTCCAGTCCGCTGAGTTCCGCCAGCGTGATCCCGGCCTCGCGGATCGACGGATTCGTCGTCACCACCAGCCCGTCGGGGTTGGCCTTTCGCCATTCGGAGAGCTGATCCGCGTTGATGCGGGCCAGCCGTCCGCGCGTCAGAAACACCAGGCTGTCGAAGCGGACATCCACTTCGGCGATGGGCCGGCGTTCGGGCGGGTCCACCCGGCGGATCTGGTCGGCCACGCGAGCGCTGGGCCAGAACGCCGGGCAGTTCGGCAGCACGAACTGTAGGAAGCATAAGGAAGTACAAGCCCATGCGGCCAGCGCGCGGTGCTGCGCCCGCGCCACATTTCGCCGGCGCAGCGAAACCGCCGCCCCCGCCAGCAGCGCCTGCGCCGCGATCAAACACGCCCCCGTTGCAAAAATGATCGGCGCGGAAATCTTCAGCCCGCCGAGGACCGCCAGACCGATGGGTACCGCAGCGCAAATGATTTCACCCAGGAGCACCCACGCCGCGAGCGCGGTCCTGCCCAGCCGACTCCCATATATGCCGCTCCAGGCGTGCCGCGCCCCATACACCGCCCGCCCGCAGAGCAGCGCGATGGCCGGAAATGCCGGCAGCGTGTAATGCGGCAGCTTGGTCCCGGAAAGCTCGAACAGCAGCCACATCGGGACGATCCAGGTGATGCAGAAGAGTTCGGCGGCGCGGCCGGGCTTTCGCTCCCGCCAGCGGGATAGAAAGTCGAAAGTCGAAAATCGAAAATCGAAATCCGCCTTTCGACTTTCGATTTTCGGCTTTCGACTTTCCCCCCAGCGGATTCCACGACGGAAAGCCAGCCACGCCGCCGGCAGCAGGGCCAACGAGCCGGGAAACAGCAACACCGGCAGCAGGATCAGATAGTATCCCGGCGGTGCCCAGTGCCCTTCCCTGGCCTGGGCCGCCCTGCCCAGGCTCTCCGCATACGCCGTCTCCATCACCGTGCGCCACCCCACGCTCTGGGCCACCAGCGCCAGCCAGGGAAGCATCACCGCCAGCATCAACACCAGCCCCGTCCCGATCCGCAGCCGACCGAGCCAGCGCCACTTCCGCGTCACCCACGCCAGCGTCAGCGCCGTGAGCGCAGGGATCACCGGCAGCACTGGCGCTTTGGTCATCGCGCCCAGCGTGACCGCGATCCAGAAGATCGTCACCCACTTCCGCGCCGGTCGTTCTCCGCGATCCCACCTGCGCGGCCGAAGCCGCTCCGTCGTGGCGGAGGCCCGCCAGATTCGATACAGCGCCCATTGGGCCAGCGTCGAAAAGGCCAGGAGGATCTGATCCGCCCGCGCCAGATGCGCATCGACCATCACCGCCAGGCACGCCCCCAGCAGCAGCGCGCCCAGCCATGCCGCCGGCGCGGCAAACATCAGCAGCCCCAGCCGCCAGGTCATGACCACCGCCGCGATGGAACTAATCACCGACGCCATGCGGTACGCCCAGATGTCCCCATCCGGCAAGCCGGGTGAAAGCAGATCCATCCACGCCGGCCTGTTTTCTGTCGGGTTATCCTGCAAGTCTCGCGGTTCGGTGTGCGGAGGCGGGAGGCGCTCATCCGCAAGCAGCGCCACAAACGGAGCTTGGAGCCAGTAGGTGAGCGGCGGCTTCAGGATGCGGGGCTTGCCGGCGAATTGGGGCACGACCCGGCCCCGCCAGTCGGACGAAGCCACGATGCCGCGCGTGGCCTCGGCGAATCGAGGTTCGTCGCGATCCACCGGCGGCAGCGCGAACAGCCCGGGCCATTGGAACGGCGCACAGCACAGGATCAACATCAGGCCGCCGACCGGCCGCGCCGTCCAGTGATTGCGGATAAGAGAGAGCGCGTTGGATGTTTTTTGCGCACTTTTCATCCCGTTGCGCGCAGTCTATCATCAAGACCGTCACGCTGATACGCCGTATCCGAGGCCTGCGGGAGTCGTCTGATGCGCGTCGAATTCGGGACCAGATCGCTCGAATTCCCCGGCCCACAGCTCGATGAGCTGCGCGACGCCAACGCCCTGCTTCAGGACGTCGATGCCCTCCGCGCGCGGATGAACGAAGACGGCTACCTGCTCCTCCGCGGACTGCACGATCGCGGGACGGTCCTGTCCGCGCGGCGGGCGATCCTCGAACACATGCGCGATGCCGGGGCGATTCAGCCGGGTACCGACCTGATGGACGGCGTCATCCGTCCGTCCGCCCAGCCGCCCGACATGCGCGGCCGGCGCGCCATCCATCAGCATCCGGCGGTCCGCGACGTGTTCGAGGGGCCGCGGGTCGTCTCGTTCTTCGAGCGGTTCTTCGGCGAACCGGTGTTCACCTTCGAATACAAATGGCTGCGGGCGATGGGCGTGTCCGAATTCTCCGGCGTGCACTTCGATTACGTCTATATGGGCCGCGGCTCGCCCCGGCTGTACTCCTGCTGGACGCCCTTCGGCCACATCCCCATCCGCATGGGCACGCTCGTGCTGTGCGTGGGCTCGCACCGTCTGGACAGCTTCGAGAAGCTCCGGCAGACCTACGGCCGGCTGGACGTCGATCGCGACCACATCCGCGGCGACGGCTGGTTCACGCGCGATCCGCTGGAGATCACCGGCAAGTTCGGCGGCGGGTGGCGGACCACGGACTTCCGTGCCGGCGACGTCATCATCTTCACGCTGCACACGCTCCACGGCTCCACGAACAACACCACCGATCGCTACCGCATCAGCGCCGATACGCGCTTCCAGCCCGCCGCCGATCCGATTGATGAACGATGGACCGGCGAAAAGCCCACGGCCCACGACACCAGCCGCGACGCCGACGCGAATGCGCTGACCATGGAAGAGGCGAAGAAACGCTGGGGAGTCTGATCTTATCGCACCTTGCCCGTCCCGCTCCCCCAAATATTTTGCGGCCGGGGCAGGACGAGCTCCGTAATAGGGTGGGTCTTGACCTACCCTATTCATGTCATGTGCCGCTCATACTCCCTCGAGAACAACGATGTCGCCGTAGGTGCTCTGCACGATGGCCCGCAGTTCGGACTGTTCGGGGGCCGGGACCTTGAAGTGGTTGAGCGTCTGTTGGAAATCGTCCATGAACGCTTCCCATTCCTGCGGGGTGATGTCGAGATCCTTGTGCGAGTCGGCCATGGAGCGCCCGGTGTACCGTTGCGGCCCGCCCGTTGCCCAGCAGACCATTTCCGTAACCAGGTACTTGAAGCCGGCCGGCGGAACCTTGTGGTGGGCTTCGTCCACTTTCGGATTCGCGTTCAGGCGCGCGTCTTTCATGATGCGGTCGATGAAATCGTCGACCACCGTCGCGATGCTGTAGACACCGCCGAGGCGTTCATAAAGACAGGGTTGTGTTGGTGAAGCGGGCATTTGATGCTCCTTTCACGGCGCCTTGGGGCCTCCGGCGTCAACCGCATCCAGCTTGGGCGGCACCCAGCCCGCCGGGCGCGCGGGGTGCCAGATGGAGGCGGACAGTTCGTTCGTCGGCGGGATCAGCCGCCCTTCCGGCAGCCGCTCGACGTGTGAATCGAGGAAGCCGACGTTGACGCGCTTGTTGTGACGCGGATCCACCCACTCCGCCCGTTTCGGTTTGTCGCCACGGACCGAACCATTTCGGCCCGTCACGCGGAGCGCGGGCTCCGTGCAAGCGGACCACTCGGTGTAGTCGGCATAGAACACGTGCTGGGGCTTCAGGCCAGGCACGGCGATCGAGAGATTCATGGCATAGCCGCCATAGATCATCGGCTGAGTGTAATGGGCGGTGGTGCCGAAGTTCTTTTCGAACAGGCTCCCCTTCCAACTGAACAGGCTCAGGTCGCGCCCCGTCCCTGCCTTCACAGCGTACATGTCGCCGGTCTTGTCGGTCAGTGGTTTCGTGTAAACATAGGCGTCGTCGAAATCGCTGTCGCCGCCTGCGGTGTCCGACTCGGTCTCCATCTCCGCTTTGAAATAACCAGCAGCGTCCGGCCGAGTCTGGTGGCGGAAGTAAGCCGCATCCGGGGACATGGTCGGGAAGGTAAAGCCCGTCCGCCCCTGCGTGATGAACACCGGTGAAATCGGGATCGGGTCCTCCACGGAGGGGCACATGAACGGCTTGGTTTCCCCGTGCATCGCCTTCAGCACGTAAGGCGCCCAGCCGCGGTGGGCCGGAACGCGCTCCCTGCGGATCTCCAGCATCCAGGTCCACCCCGCCTGCATGATGTGTCGCATGTTCGAGCCGCACACCGAACCTTTAGCGCTCTCCCGCGCGTTGCGCAGGCTGGGCAGAAGAATGGCCACCAGCAGCGCAATGATGCCGACGACGACCAACACCTCGATCAGCGTGAAAGCATCGCGTGGCTGGGCCCTGCCCGGCGTGATCGGGCTCATAGAGATGCCTTTTTGTAGACCTCGCCGCCTGACTCCTGTCTCACATTGTCCGGCCCAAATGCAACGCCGTCAAATAGCAGCCAAAAGGCCCCGTTTTCTCACGACTCTTCCAGCGTCCTCCCGGGGGTCCCGCTTTTCACGTCGCTTTTCACGTATACTTCTCCGTGTCTCTCGCCACGCTGGAGTGGCACCGACAAGTCTGTTTTTGTCGGTGCGGATCGTCTGAAAGCACGCACAAAAACGGACTTGTGCGTGCCACCCAGACAGGGTGTGGAATTAACCTTCCTTGTAGACGATGTCGATGGCCAGGCCGGCGGCGATGAGGAGCATCTTGGTGGCCTGGTGGTCGGCGAGGCTTTCGTGGATCGAGATGACGTAGTTGTCGGCGGAGGTGAACAGCTCCTTGCCGATGCCGGCCCACTTTTTGGTGACCGAGCCGATCTCGTCGCCGTCGCCGTTGAGCATGCGGAAGTTCCATCCCTTCCAGTCGCCTTTGATGTCGGCCACCTTCTGATCCGACGTGTCGAAGACCTGGAACGCGCCGCCGATGGAGAGCAGCTTGCTCAGGAAGTAGCCGAGCCGCTCGCCGCTGCCGTCGATCACCCACACCTTGGATCGAAACAACGTAAAGGGCTTTTGAATCGAGAACCGCGGCGGGCCGCCTTCCCCTTCGTAGATATTGACGGCGGTGGGCAGCATGTGTTTCTTCACCAGCAGGCGAAGAAACTTGGCCCACGTCGGCGGCTCCTCGCGTGCGATGCCGATCTGCTGGCGCGTGGCCGGGTCGATGATGTCGTAGGCGTCGGTGAGCTTGAGCACGCCGACGTGCTCTTTGAGGAAGAACGTGTTGCGGGTGAGCATGGGCGGTAATCCTTTTTGAAGACAAGCCCCCAAATTAGGTGTATTCTGACCGCAGTGAACTGCATGGGCAAGGAGATCACGAGATGCCGTGAAGATCGAAAACCGGTCTAGTTCGCGGAAAGTGTCGGTATAGTATTGTGGCAACGGCCTTCCACCTCGTCGCACGCATTACGCCAGTGCCAGAGTACACACACGTTTGGACGCCAACGATCCGAGGTTCCACGTTAGCAGCCCGTGGCAGAAGTCGCAATTCCGCGAGTCTTATGCCGCGGTCAGCAT
>CAYLLT010000116.1:0-5965 GCA_964384465.1 uncultured Planctomycetales bacterium
AGGTTAAACCACGAGCTTATGAGCGAGACGAAAAGCTACCTGCGGAATCGCTGGGCGCGTGGCCCTTCGGTTAACAGTATTGCCTTCGCAAAAATGCCGATGTAAAGTGAATAAACCGGCTTCTTTAAGCTGAATCAGGGGACCATCCAAATCCGGGAGATCATCCGATATGAAATTCTTCATCGATACCGCCAACCTCGACGAGATCAAACGCGTGAAGGAAATGGGCCTGCTGGATGGGGTGACGACAAACCCCACGCTGGCGGCCAAGGAAGGCGGCGATTTCCGCAAGCTCATCGGGCAGATCTGCGAGCTGGTGCAGGGGCCGGTTTCCGCGGAGGTGGTCTCGCTGGAGGCGCCCAAGATGGTGGCCGAGGGCAAGGAGCTGGCCAACATCTCCGAGCACGTGGTGGTCAAGCTGCCGACGATCCCGGAGGGCATCAAAGCGCTGGCCCGCCTGGTGGAGGCCGGCATCCGCGTGAACATGACGCTGGTATTCCAACCGATCCAGGCGCTGATCGTGGCGAAGGTCGGCGCGACGTACGTCAGCCCGTTCCTCGGCCGGCTGGATGACATCGGCCAGGATTCGATGGCCCTGCTTCAGACCTGCCGCGAGATCTACGACAACTACGACTTCGATACGCAGCTTCTCGCCGCGAGCCTGCGCCACCCGCTGCACGTGGTTCAGGCCGCTCAGCTCGGCGCGGATGTGGCCACGCTGCCGCCCGCGCTCTTCGATAAGCTGCTCAGTCACCCGCTCACCGACATCGGCCTCGAACGCTTCCTGGCGGACTGGAAGAAGGGGAAAGGGTAGTTCCGAAAATCGAAAGTCGAAAATCGAAAGTCAAAAGTCAAAACATTGAAGAAATGGTCACGGTTGCGTTCACGCTGAATCTCCGGCGGTATATGGAGTGCGTCGCCAGCGGCGGCGCTTTGGCTTGCGGCGAAGCCGCGTCGGGCGATGAGAGACTCTCCGGCGTCCTGAGCCGTAAAGCACTTTGCGCAAAGCCAAAGCGGCGTCGTTGCCGCCGCACTCCACAAAGACAGCCCGCGCAGGTACGGGCATGCACCCTGCTCGACGCGGCGTTCGACGATGACCAGCGGGCACGAGTACAATGGTGATATTCGATTTGACCCGAAAGAGGTGACACGATGCCCAACAACGCTCGATTGCTGATTCAATCCTTCCGCGACGTGACCGTGGTGAACTTCAGCGACTCCTCCATCCTGGACACCGCTCAGGTCCAGCAGATCGGCGATCAGTTGAACGAGCTGATCGACAACCGGGCGATTCGCAAGCTCATCCTGGATTTCTCCAAGGTCAAGTTCCTCTCCTCGTCCGCCCTCGGCGTGCTCATCACGCTCCGCAACAAGTCGAATGAGATCAAGGGCAAGGTCGTGCTGTGCAGCCTGCGGCCCGACCTGCGCAAGATCTTCAAGATCACCAATCTCGATAAACTCTTCGATTTCCACGAGAACGAAGAACGCGCGCTGAACTCTTTCGGCATCTCGACGATGGGGTGAGCGGTCAGTGGTCTGAGTTGTCCGGCGAAGAAAAGCAACTGTTTACCGTGCCTGGTTCAGAAGGAATTCACGAAACAATCGTACCAGTCCCGTTTTCTCGTCCCCCGTTTTCTCGTTCGAACTCGCCCACCGCACAACGATCGATCGCATCGATCCGTAACGACAGGATCGGGCAGCCAAAAATGGCTGCAAAGCGCTTATCATATATCTGAATCATTTCGCTGGAATTCGATCCAGCAGATCCTGCATCTCCTTCGCACCCTTGGGTATGTCATTCTTCGCGTACAAATCCCGCGCCTTCGTCCAGTAAGCACGTGCTCTCTCTACGTCCCCTCGTTGATCGTATACTTTCCCAAGACTGCCATAGTTCAAAGCCAGAGCGTCCGGCCAGCCGACCCGTTCGAAAATGTCTACTGACTTTCGATGCATCTCCTCCGATCGGTTCGTATCCCCTTGGGCGCGATAAAGTACTCCCAGCAACCAATAGTCGAGGGCCATACCTGCTTGCTGTCCGAGCTGGTCTTTGATCCTAATAGCCTTCAGGATCGGATTCTCTGCAGCATCAAGATCACCGCGCCGTAGGTGGATCGCGCCGAGGTAACTAGAATCGTAAGCTACCTCGTTCAGTAGGCCTAGCCTTTCGTGGATTGTTAAAGCTTTGTAGAATAGACTCTGTCCAGCCTCAAGATCCTCGCGTTGTAGGCATACTGCCCCGAGACCTCTGTAGGCCATCGCCTGTCCAGTTTCATCGTTCGAAGATAGTTCAAGAACGCGCAGGTAGTGCTTCTCCGATTGGGCGAGATCACCATTCTTTAGGGAGAGATCGCCAAGTAATCTGATCGCATCCGCGTCATCTGGATTTATGCGCAGGATCGCGTGTAGACGTTTATCAGCCTCCAGTAGGTCACCACGCACTTTGGCGATTGCAGCGATTTCACGAGAGATTTCAATATAGTCCCGGGCTGTCTCTTTGATTTCTTTTTCACGGCGATCCGCTTCAGCCATCAAGACAATCTGCAGTTGAGTTATGTCGCCAGAGGCTCGCGCCTCTTCAATGGCGGCCTTGGCCTCCGCATTCCCTCGGTCGGCCAATCGCGCCGTGCGTGCAAGCGCAGCGTGCAAATGCGCGATTTCCAACTCCTTCTGGCGTAGCTGGCCATCCTTCTCATCCAGAATTCTTTCATAACGATTCACAATTTTCTTGAACGGTGAGTCGTCAGCATCGAATTGCTTTATCTGTACATTGCCGCCCGCCTGAATATTGATGCCTCGGCCGGACGCAAGCTGCAAATCGCCTCCGCTCACGCTTGTGATTTGCGCTGGTTGCGTGTGGGGCGCACGAGGGCTTGGCCAGCTCACCCACACCAGCGCTGCCACAGCGAAGCCGCCCCCAGCTTGCAAGCTAATCTTCACACCGCCGGGAACCTTCCCTCCTGTAATGAGCTTCATTGAACCCGTCATAAAAAAGCCGAAGAGACCAGCCAGCAAGGTGCCGATTAACTGCGGAATCGGCTGCTTCCATTCGGCAATACGATCATCAGCCAGCCAGAATGCCGACATGAGGAAAAGAACGAAGAGGCACCCGAATACCCACGCTGCCACCCGCTGATGACTCGATTTGGACATAACTTTCGATCCTCGCGCGCTGCTGTGGCCATTACTATACGGCCTGCTTGAATTCCGTTCCATCCCACAGGCCTGCTCGCTTCCGACTCGTGATTCTGACTCTTCTCAGTACTTTCCTGCCAGGGTGAAGATAACGGTGAAGATAACGGGACAGGTTCGTTTGTTTCATGAGTTCCATCCCTGTTTCCGCAAATAAACCAGGGACCATCATCCATTTCCCTGCTATCGGCTTGGCGTTGCCGGACTGTAGCGGTCGGTCGTCCGGCAGCGGTCGCAGGCGCCGGCCCCGCCGGTGTTCCAGCTTACTCAATGAAACTGTCCGTCGCCAAAAGTCGGCCGGTGTGCGTGGTCGGCCAGGGTTCCGTGACAGTTTAGGCGGGCGTCCCGCGCAGCCCTGTTCACAGGGCTTTCCCGCGCAGCGGGCTGTAGGCCAGCCGTTTTACGGCTGGTCGTTGGTGACGTAATTTGATCCGCAGCCCGTTTCAACGGGCTTTGCTCGAATCGCGACGGCTTCAGCCCAGGACCGAGTGCGAAAGCCCGTTGAAACGGGCTGAAGGGAATGAGCATGATCCGGTGAACCAGCCCTACAAGGGCCGGCCTGAAGCCCGCCTGCGGCGGGAAAGCGCCGTGAACGGCGCTGGTCACGACCCGCCGAACGTGTCACGCACCCGGTCGGCCACAGGATGCGCAGGAGTCAGCTTTGGTACACGATCCGTTCCAGCGGTTCGCCTCTGGCGAGGCGGTCCAAGTTCTCCGCGATCTTCTGATAGCGACGGCGGACCATCGCCTCGGTCCAGGCTGAGAAGTGCGGCGTGACCAGCACGTTGGGCAGCTCGTGAAACGGATGCTTCGAGCCGTGCATCACTGTGCTCAAATCGGACGGATACTGATACCAGACATCGAGCGCCGCCCCGGCGAACCACCGCTCACTCAGCGCCCGAAAGAGCGCGTCTTCGTCCACGATGCCGGCGCGGGCCGGGTTGATGAGCACGGCGGTGGGCTTGAGCAGCCGCAGCTCCGCTTCGCCGAGCAGGCCGCGGGTCTGTGGCGTCAGCGGGCACACGATGGCGACGTAATCGCTTTGGCACAAAAGTTGCGGCAGCTCGCTCATCGGGCCGCACCAGTCCAGGTCCGGATGCGCCTCAGAGCCGGGCGCTGTAAGCCCGTCCGTGTTCACCCGGCGGCGCACGGCGAGCACCTTCATGCCGAAGGCGCGGGCCCGCTGAGCAACTGCTCCGCCGATGTGTCCGAAGCCGATGAGGCCGAGCGTCTTGCCGAATACCTCTTCATGGAACTGACCGTCGTGCCGGCCGCTGTCCGCCCATACGCCCCGGCGCATCGCGGCGTCCGCCTGCCGCACGCGCGTGGCGAACATCAGCGCGCACAACATGATGTACTCGGCGATGGGAATCTCGTGCTCGTACACGTTGCACAGCGTGCAGCCGGGCGGGATGGCCGGCAGCTCGAACAGATCGGTCCCCGCGCCCACGCAATGAATGAGCCGAAGCTGGCGCGCACTCGCGGTGAGCGCCGAAGGGAACTCATTGCCGATGAACGCCTCCGCCTGGGCCACACATTGCCCGGCCAGCGATAAATCAGTGCGGTCAGGGACGAGCAGCGTCTGCCACTCCGTCTGAAGAGATGCCCTCAGCAGGGGCTCGCGGCTGGTCGCGATGCGGTCGAATAAGACAACTTGTCGAACCATTCCGAAATGCTCACGTCGCTGAGTTGTTGGCGAAATTAGCCATTTTCTGTTAACAGTAATGCGCTCTGAGCAACCGCCGATTGATGATGAGCGGCCCAAGTCAGGAGTATCATCGTGGATGTGATGACCCCTGTCGAGACAGCACCCCCGCGTTGGTACCAGGGCTTGAGCCGGTACCAGTGGTGGGTTTTCCTCGTCGGGGCGTCGGCCTGGTTGTTCGACTGCGCGGACCAGCGGTTGTTCATGCTGGCGCGGTCGCCGGCGCTGGGGCAACTGCTGGGCCGGCCGCAGACGGACCCGCAGGTGATCGACTACGGCACGTACGCAACGGCGGCGACGATGGTGGGCTGGGCCGTCGGCGGTCTGAGCTTCGGCGTCCTGGGCGACCGCTGGGGGCGGGCGCGGACGCTATCCGTCTCGATTCTGGTGTATTCGGTCTTCACCGGATTCTGCGGACTGGCCACCGGCTGGGCCGACTTTTGCTTTTACCGATTTCTCATGGGCTGCGGCATCGGCGGCGCGTTCGCCACCGCGGCCACGCTGGTCGCGGAGACGGTTCCTCCGCACTCGCGGACCGTCCTGCTGGGAGGTTTTTCCGCGCTGTCGGCGTTCGGCAACATGGGCGGGTCGGTGATGGCCCGCCTGCTGTTTCTTCCGGAGAAAACTTATTTTGCACAGATGCACGACGGCGGCGTGGCCGGCTGGCGGTTGCTATTCTTTCTGGGGACCGTCCCCGCGCTGCTGGTGGTGCTCATCCTGCGCACGATCCGCGAGCCCGAAGCGTGGCTGCAAGCCCGGCGCGAACATGCCGCTGGCACTGCCCTCCAAATGGGAGATTTGACCAGTATCCTGCGGCACCCCCGGTGGCGCCGATCCACGCTGGTGGCGATCTCGATGGCCACGGCGGGGATCGTCGGCGTCTGGGGCGTGGGGTTCTGGTCGCCGGAACTGCTCACCGATGCGCTGACTCCGCCCGCACTCCGCGGCCATCATCTCCCCGGCCCGCTGCTTCAGCACATCGATCTGGTCAGCGCGCGCGGCTCGCTCCTGCAGGACGTTGGCGGATTCGCCGGGATCATGACATTTACCCTGTTGGCCGCGCGCATCGGC
>CAYLLT010000116.1:5975-19959 GCA_964384465.1 uncultured Planctomycetales bacterium
GGGGTTCTGGTCGCCGGAACTCATCAGCGAAGCCCTGACTCCGCCGGAGCATCGCGGGCAGGTCCTGCCCGCCGACATCGCCGAGCGGATCGGCCGCGTGCGGACCGTGGGCCCGCTGCTCCAGGACGTGGGCGGGTTGCTGGGCATCCTGGCGTTCACCTATGGCGCGACACGGTGGGGCCGGCGGCCGACGTTCGCGGCGGCATTCGTGCTGGCATGGGCGAGCATCGTCTACGTTTTCCTGTCGCTCGATTCGGCCGCGGCGGCCTACCTGATGCTGCCCATCCTGGGGTTCTCTATCGTCGCCGTGATGGGAGGTTTTGTAATCTATTTCCCAGAAATCTACCCCACGCGGCTGCGCTCCACGGGCACCGCGCTGGGCTACAATCTGGCCCGCATCTTTGCGGCGGCGGTGATGCTGCTGGGCAACCCGATCCGCGAAGGGCTGCGGCACCTGAATGTGGGCAGCCCGTTTCGCGCGGGGGCCGTCGCCCTGAGCAGCGTCTATCTGCTGGGCTTGATCGCGTTGTTATGGGCGCCGGAAACGAAAGGGCAGCCGCTGCCGGAAGATTGAAGGGGAGACAAAGTGGGAAAGTGAGAAAGTGAGAAAGTGGGAAAGTGAGAAAGTGAGAAAGTGAGAAAGTGGGAAAGTGAGAAAGTGGGAACAGCGAATTGAGCCGCAGTGGCGCGGAGAACGCAGAGAAGAGAGCTAAGGAAACCAGGAAATGAGGAAAGAAAGCATGATAACCAACGGAGATGATATTCTGTTGTTGCCTTATCGAAACGTTTCTCTGCGATCTCTGCGTATTTGCGGTTGCATTGTCCTGCTTACCGCGGCGGTATTGAGTTCACCTGCGACTTGCCTTGCGTCGGCGGCGGAGACTCACGACCGTTTGAACGTCCTCCTCATCCTCTCGGACGACCAGCGGCACAGCGCGCTGGGCGCGGCCGGGAATAAATACGTTCAGACGCCGAACCTCGACCGGTTGGCGAGCCAGAGCGTGCGCTTCACGCACGCTTTCGTGTCGCTTCCGATCTGCACGCCCTCGCGGGCCACGCTGCTGACCGGGCGGTTCGAGCAGTCGCACGGGGTGACGTTCTTCGGCCGCAAGCTGCGTGACGAAGTGGTGCCCTGTCCGCGCGTGCTGGCTGAGGCCGGCTACCAGACCGCGTTCACCGGCAAGTGGCACAATGCTCCGGCGCCTGACGTGTTCGGTTTCCAGTGGCGGGCCAACATGTTCATGGCGGGCATGGGCGGCTACACCGACCCTCTGCTGTCCCAGCCCGGTGAGAAACCGAAACGGGTCAAGGGACACGCGACGGAGCTGTTTACTGATGCGGCGATCCGATTCCTGAAGGAGCGCGATACGGCCCGGCCGTTCTTCCTCTATCTGGCTTATACCGCCCCGCATGATCCGCGTGAGCCGCTGCCCAGGTATGAGAAGATGTACGACCCGCAGCAGATTCCGCTGCCGCCGAACTTCATGCCGGCCCCGCCGTTCGATCCGGGCACGCTGGAGATCCGCGACGAAAAGCTGCTGCCGCTGCCGCGCGACCCGGAGCGCATCCGCGTGGAGACGGCCCGGTATTATGGCCTGATCACGCACATGGATGAGCAGATCGGGCGCGTGCTGAAGGAGCTCGAGGACCAGAAATTGGCGGACCGCACCATCGTCATCTTCGCAAGCGACAATGGCCTGACGCTGGGGGCTCACGGGCTGCTGGGCAAACAGACACTCTATGATGAAGGGGTCCGTGTGCCCTTGATGATCCGGCACCCGCGATTGGATCGAGCCGGCCAGACGCGCGATGCGCTGGTCTATCTGGCGGACCTCATGCCGACCCTCTTCGATTGGACGGGGGTCACGCCGCCGGAGGGCATCGAGGGCCGATCGCTCAACGCGGTCTACGCCGGCCGGCAGGAGCAGGTGCGCGATGCGGTCTTCGGCCGGTATGACGAGAAGGACGATCCGCGCTTCCGCAGCATCCGCACCGAGCGTTATAAGCTGATCCGATATCTCAAACTTGGCCGCGAAGAGTTGTTCGATCTCTCGAAAGACCCTTACGAGTTGAAAGACCTCTCCGAGGACGCCGCGATGCGGTCGATCCGCGAGGATTTGCACCGGCGGCTGTGCGATTGGCAGACCAGCCAGCACGATCCGATCGGGACGGAGCACTGCCGGTAGACAGGAAGGAAAGAAACAGTATGGCAATCCGCAATCTCCCCCTGGCCCTTGCTCTGGGTTTGTGGTCAAGCATTGCAACGACGACTGTAGCTCAATCCGAAGATCCGCATATACGGCTGGTGCCGGCGGTCAGTGAGGTTCGCTGGAGCGGCGGCCAAGTCGCGGTCCCTGAACCGGCCGCAATCGTGCTGTCCGGCCAGGCAACGCCGCCGGAGCGGTACGCGGCCGAACTCCTGCGGGACCGCGTGCTGAAACGGTTCGGTCAGAAATGGCCGATTCACGGTGGGGCACTGCTTGAGAGCAGTGGCACGGACACGAAGACGCGCGTGTTGATCGGACTGCCGCGCACGCATCCGCCTCTCGATCGGTTGCTCAAGACCGCCAGGATCGAGGTTCCCCCCGCCGCGGACGGATACGCCCTGCACGTGTCCGTCGAGAGTGGGACGGTCACGATTGCGGTAGCCGGATCCAATGAACGCGGTGTGGTTTACGGGCAGGACACGCTCTTTCAGCTCCTCTCAAAGAAAGACGGCAAGCCGGTCATCCAACCGGCGACGATCCTTGACTGGCCGACCATCCCGCTCCGCGGCCGGCCGCACACCAACTGCCGCAATTATCTGCGCCCCGGCGAACTCGACTGCATCATGACTTCGCGGATCAACTTCATCGACCTGCGGAATGACACCTACGCCTTTAATCCGGGCGCGAAGCTGGACCACAATGAGATCGGCAAGGTCATCTCCGAGGCCCGTCGCCGCGGGCTGATCGTTTACGGCGCGGTGAACTGCGGAATCCCCACCTCTGAGCATGAGGCGGCGCTACAGACGTTCAAGGAATTCATCAAGCTCGGGGCCGACGCGCTGTGGGTGTCGTTCGACGACAAGGGACCGGGCGAGGCGCCGCGTGAGATCGTTACGCGGGTGCTCTCGCTGGGGCGCGAGCACGGCATCACCGGCGATCGGATCGCGATCACGCCGCCCAAAGGCTCCTATCAGACCATCGTGACCGACTTCAACCGCCAGATCGTGGCGGTGCCCGGCATGGAGAAGGCGCTGTGGTACTGGACGAGCATCCCGTGCGCACAGGATATGAAGGACGCCGAGTCGATCGGGCTTCGCACGCAGCCGTCGTGGTGGCACAACTGGCCGCGATTCAACAATCCTTCGCTCTGTTCCGGTGGAGGTCGTGCCTATGTGCCGGCCCCGAGCCTGGCCGAGGGCTGGAACCATCCGAGTTACGAGAAACTGGCCGAGTCGGGCGCTTATGTCCACGCCGTGCTGCCCTGGGGCGGCACCGGACCGGGGCAATATACCATCGTGCCGGTGATCGGATGGTGGAGCTGGCGGCCGGAAGCGCACAATTTTTCGGCGGTTCGGCGGCGAATCTATGACATCGTCTTTGGACCCGGACAGGTTCGGGACGCCGAAGCTTACGATGATACGCTCGTGAACGTGGCGAAGGATTTTGCCTATTCGGCCAGCGAGAGCGAGTTCGAGCCGCTGTGCCCGCCTCGTCTCGCATCGGTCGGCAAACGAGCCGAGGTCCTGAGCAAGCTCGAACAACTCAAGAAGACCGTGTCGGCGCTGCAGGCCGCTGCGGCGAGCGGAAGCTTGCTGGATCGCGATGTCGTGCTGAGCGAATACCTGGAGCCGATGGCCCGCGAGGTCGAGGCGGGGCTGGCCGAAGCGGCGGCGCCCTATCCGGAGTACTGGTGGGACGAGCATCAGCGTCAGGTGCTGACCGCTGTGTACGACGGGAACCTGGCCGCAGCGGATAAATGTATCAGCGGTGTCCGTGAACGGCTGCTGCGCGACATCACGGAGGTGGAGCGTCTTTTGAAAGGGTGTCAGTCCACCCGTGGTTACGCCGACTGGTGGCGGCAGCGGGCCGGTTGGACCGCGTCGGACTGGCAGAAGCTGGTGGAGAAGCGGCGGGCCGAATTGCAGGATCGGATCGCGGACTACGGCAAGGCGGTGACGCCGACGGGGCGAATGCTCGAGGGGCTGGGCGATCCGCCCACGCAATGGGGCACGGGCCCGTGGGAACGCCGCAACCACGTGCTGGCGACGGTGCTGCCCGGCGATCGGGAAATGTTCCGGGGCGATTGGATCGCCGGGATTTATCGGAAGGGCGCTGTGCATGCGGCGGTGTTCGCGCTGGACCGCCACACGCCGGTCGAGGCGGGCAACTTCTGCGAGCTGCCGGTGGAGGTGCCGATTTCTCCCGATGTCCATCGGGACCGCGATCGCCTGGCCCTGCTGATTTATTTGAGCGACGTGAACAAGGAGAGTTTCGGGCTCGGATACGCCAAGTGGCGATGGATCGGGTATCGCACCATGCGACTCCTGTGGGGCGAGCAGAAACTGTGGGAAGCGGATATGGGCATCCCGCGGACGAACGGCGAGTGGTTCATCGTGAATCTCCCGCCGCTGCCCGGCGACCTGAAGACACTGTCGCTGCGGCTGCGGGTCGAGGACCATAAGTACGCGAAGAACAACTTTGAGATAGCCTATGTCGGGCCCGTTCGGTTGATCGAAGTGGACCGCGACTGAGGAAGAATTGCGGATTGCGGATTGCGAATTGCGGATTGGAAAGAAGCGAAGTCCGCGTTACTCAGTCCACCTTGAAATCTCGGTTGCCATCACCGAGATTTCAAGGTACCCGCGCCGGAGAGGAGACATTCCCGTTGGACAAAAACATCCGGGCGGTCGCGTTAAACCGGCTCATGGCGGATCTGAAACCGCTGCGCGGGTGACCGCCTGCGTAGCCGTCAACCACTCGGTAAGGTCTTGAATCCGGTGATGCCGTCGGTTACCCGCTCTCGCGGAGTCGCCGGCCGACTTCGCGTAGCGTGGCTTCGTCGGTCGGGTGGATCGAGCCGTCGGCGAGCGGGCCGGTGTTGGGCAGCAGGTTGGCCCCGCGCTTCCGCGCTTCGGCAAGCACGGCCATCACCTGGTCGGCGTTCTTGTGCCGGCCGTCGGCGGCACGCTCGTAACCCCAATTGTGCGGCTGGAACGTGTCGCAGATTTCGATCGGCTTGGCTACGGGGCGAACCGGAAGGCGTAAAGGTCCGCATCCTTCATGACGAACCGGAGCCGGATCGGCCGGCCAGCCAGTGCACCCAGATCGCCACCCCCCTTCCAGCCCACGCGGCGCTCAATCTCGTCGCCCCAGATCTCGACACAGTCGTCGAGGCTCTTGCCGGGGATGACTCGACCGGTCGCATCCTGAAGCTCGACCTTGATGCTGCCCGGCGCCGACGTTGAACAGTTGAGCAGAAGACGTTTGCCCTCGAAGATCAGCGGCCAGGTGGTGAACTCGCCGCCGTTATACGGCGCGTTCACCGATACGAACCCATCGAGTCGCAGCGTCCCTCGGCGAAGCTGCGGCGTAATGTCTCTCTTCGGATAGTTGTCATAGTGCTCCGACCAGTAGACGGAGACTTCGTCGGGGCCGGTCTGGAGAATGCCCCACGCCGGCGTGCTGTTGCCGTGGGCGCCGCCCCAGTTCTTCGGGTCCAGTCCGGGCCGGATAAACGCTTCCATGAACGGGCGGTTCCAATGCAGCCCGTCGTAGCTGGACATGAACACGGCGTCCGAGAGTCCGTCCGTCTCTCGCGGTTCGAAGCCGACCGTTTTCCGCTCGGATGGCGAAATGAAACGCATCGGGAAGCCGAGGTACACATGCGGGGCGCGGAAGTAGGGCACGACGCCGTTGGTGTAGAGCTGCTCGATGGGCGTGCCGCCGAAATCCAGCAACTCCGGTTTGCTCCAATGAAGGAAGTCTTTCGACGTGCTGCGCGCAACGCTGCGCTTGCCCTGCTGGGATTCGCGCAGATAGCAGACGTACTGATTCTGAGGGCTGTCCCAGAAGGCGACGTTCTGTGAATCGAAGCTGCCCTCGGTAATGATCGGCTCCTCCTGCATGTGCTTCCAGTGCACGCCATCGGTGGAGATGAGGGCCACCAGCACGCGCCGGGTCCTGCCCGCGATGTCGAGCTTGCTCAGTGTGACCGCCTTGTAGCGCTCCTGCGGCCTGGCGGCGGGATTCGTGTCTTTGAATGCCGCGAAGTCGTGCGATCCGAAATACGCCTTGCGCCGGCCGGTCCAGATGATGTTGTTGTCCTTCGAGCCGCCGTCGACGGCGGTCGAGCCGCGAAACTCGATCAGGCCCAGCTTCGGCCGCTCCCAGTGAATGCCGTCTTTGCTGACGGCCATGCAGGTGTATTCGCGTCCCAGGTCGCCTCCGCCGCGGTAGTACATTCGCACCACGTCATCGTCCCGCATGATGGTGATGTAACCGCTCTGGCTCCCTTCCCACGGGGCATCGAACGTGAACACCACTTCCCGCGGGCATGGAGAATGGAGGCGAAGGGAGGTGCCGCGCATCCGATCGATCAGGTGCGTATCGACGATCGGCTGGAGCCGTTCACCGATCAACAATCGGCTGGAGCCGACGGGAATCGCCTGGGTCGTCGACGACCCTGCCGCATCCGCGCTCGTCGCCTGGGCTGATGAGTCATTTGAGAAGGCCGCCGACATCCCGATGGCGGATAGCCCGAAGAGAATCAAGTATTTCGGCATGTATTTACTCCACTTCGTAGCGGCCGGGCTCCGTACCGGCCGTTTTCCAGCGTGGACGGCCGGTACGGAGCCCGGCCGCTACGAAGAGTCGGAGTCCTCCAGCCGCCGCCGACGGCGGTCCAGGCGCTCACGAGCCTTGTCTGAACCCCCGCCTGGAGGATACAATTGTTGACAGCGGAGTCAGCCATTACGTCGACCAAGTGCCCCACCGGAAGAGGGCGTCAGATGCCATGTCTTAACGCATCGAAGATTCGCGCCACCCAACCGCCGTCGACGGCGGCTCAACCTCCAGGGCGCTCGCAGCCCCTCACGACATTGGCCATTTTTATTTCCGCCGCGTTCATCATTCCTGACTCACCTGCTGCGGCCCAGCGCCCGCTGGGGATCGACGTCTCCCACTACAACGGCACGATCACGCTATCCGGCTGGCAGCAGGCTTACGCTTCCGGTCGCGTGTTCGCTTTCACCAAAGCCGACGAAGGCGCCACCAACACCTACAACGACGCGACGCTGGTCTCGAACATGACCAACGGTCGGACGGCCGGTCTGCTCATGGGTTGCTATCACTTTGGCCGGCCGGAATCCAATACGGCCGTGGCCGAGGCCGATCATTTCGTCGCCGTCGCCGCCAACTACGTGACCGGCGGATACCTCCGACCGGTGTTGGACATCGAGACCGGCGGTTCCTCCACGACCAACGGCAAGACATACCTCTCCAATTGGATCAACGACTGGATCAACCGCGTGCAGCAACTTACCGGCGTCGAGGCGATGGTCTACACGAGCACCAACTATGCGACGAACTACCTCAATTCCAGCGTGGCGTCGCGCACGCTCTGGGTCGCCAACTGGCCGAGCAATCCGAATCCGCAGACCGGGAACCCCGCCACCGGGGTCTGGTCCACCTGGACATTCTGGCAATACAGCGACGCCGGCTCGGTGCCCGGAATCAGCGGGGCGGTCGATCTCGACGTGTTCCACTACACGCTGGCCCAGTTGCAGAACTACGTGATTCCGACCGGTCCGCTGCCCACGATCAATCGCTCGCCCGCCACGCTCTCGCCCAGCGGCGTCGCCGGGCTGAATGCCGGCTCGCAGAGCTTTACCGTGGCCAATAGCGGCGGGGGGACGCTAAGCTTTTCCATCATTGACGATGCGGGCTGGATGACGCTGTCGCCCACCTCCGAAACCAGCACCGGTCCAACCGACATCAAGACCATCACCGTTACTTACACCACCTCCGGACTGGCCATCGGCACATACAACGGCACAATCACCATTGCCGACTCAAACGCGACCAATACGCCTCAGACCCTCGCGGTGACGCTCACCGTCCAGCCGGTGCCGGGCGATTTCAATGCCGACGGCCACGTCAACGACGCCGACGCATTGATCTTCGCGAGCTGCATGACCGGCGCCAACCTCGGCCCGCCCGCTGCCGGCTGCGAGGCCGCCGATCTCGACGACGACAACGACGTTGACATATCCGACTTCGGCCGCTTCCAGCTCTGCATCAATGGCAACCTGCCGGCCGATCCGACCTGCGCGAACTGAGCCTGCGAATCGGACCACTGCTTGAGAGCAGTGGCACGCATGCGGCGGATCAGCAGGTCCGCAACATCTCGTTCCAGGTGACGACGCGGCGTTCATAGACCGCCTTGCGCACCATGAGCGCCAGGAGCGAGGCGTTCCGGCCGTTGGTCACCGGGGCGACCGCCGGCTTGCCCTCGCGGATGCTTTCCAGGTAAGCCCGCTGGGCCGCTTCGGTGTCGTCGCCGCCGGCAACCTTGATCGACTCGGGTTTCTTTTTCTTGTCGGTCCAGGAGATGCGATCGCCGCCGATCACGATCGCTCCCTTGGTCCCGACCACTTTCTGTTCCATGCCGTTGAAGCCCTCGGGGCTGATCCAGCCGTGGGAGTAATGCACGATGAAGTTATTCGGGAACTCGATGATCGCCGCGTAGAAATCGGTGACGTTGCGGTCCGGCTCGCCCGCGGTGAACAGGTCGGATCGCCCCAGACCATACGCCCGCAGCGGGGTGGCCCGCGCGAGCCAGTTCATCACGTTGTACTCGTGGCAGGCCTGCTCGAGCATCCAATCGCCGGACTTCTCGCGCCGGCTGAACCATCCCTTGAGCGGCGGAGCATGGCTATGGCGGAAGAACCGCCCTTCGATCAGCTCGCCGATCTGGCCCTGCTGAACGCGCTGGATCGTCTCGATGAACTTGGGGTTGGCCATCCACTGGAACCCGACCTGCGCGACGAGCCTGGGCCTGGCCTCCGCGGCGTGGACGATCGCATCACAGTCGCGCACGGTGAGCGCAAGGGGCTTTTCGCCGTAGATGTGCTTTCCGGCCGCCAGGGTGGCGAGCATGATGCGCGCGTGTTCGTAGCATGGTGTGGCCGTCACCACCGCATGGAGGTCCTTTCGCTCCAGCAGACGCTTGAAGTCGTCAGGCCCGTTGCTGTACGTGTCCGGCGCCTTGCCCTGAGCTTCCTGCACCCGCTTGGCCGCCCGATTGAGGTTGTCCTTGTTGATGTCGCAAACGGCGACCACCTGCCGGCCCTGCTGCTTGAGGTGGGCGGTGAGCAGTTGTGTGCCTCTGCCGCCAATCCCGATGAAGCCGGTTCGGATCGGCTCACCCGGGGCCAGCGCGGGCGCCGCCGCGCTCGGGCCGCCCGCCGGCGAACCCCCGCGCATCTGGCTGCAACCCGCAACACTCATCCCGGCGGCCACGCTCGCCGCTCCGGCGCGTAGAATCTGTCGTCTGGTTACTTCGTTCACAGTCGTCCTCCTGTTAGTAGGCCGCAGAACTTTCTGGAATTATCCCCATATGAGCTGCGGCCGGTTGACAAATTGGCGTGAATTATGTAAACAGAAAGGAGCGGAAGGTGCAAGCAAAACCATTCTCATTGCTCTTGCCGGCTCAACAAGGTCATGAATCGCCTGGAATTTGAGCAAATGATACTGGGGAGGCGAGGGTTCCTGCGCCTGGCGGGCGTGGGGCTGGCGGGGTTGTCTGCGCCGACTCGGTCAAGGGCAGAGGATGGCGGCTCGACCAACATCATCGAGTTTGAAGAGAAGCTCGCCGCGATGCGGGCCGAGTATTACCGCCACCCCAAGATCGATATTCTCAAGACCGGTTTCCGCCCGATCGGGGGCAAGGTCGCCGATTTCGCGGTGGCCGAACTCCGCGGGCGATATCATTTCTTCTATATCGAGCGGCGGCTTCAGGAGGGCACGCCCTTCTACCCCGGCCACGAGATTTATTTCGGCCACGCATCGACGCCGGACTTTTTCAACTGGGAGGTGCACGAGCCGGTGATGATCGTCCGGCCGGACAGTTGGGAGGAGTCCCACGTCTGGGCGCCGTTCATCCTGAAACGCGGCGACGAGTACGTGATGGTCTACACCGGCGTCAATCGCCACATCTCGCAGAACATCGGGCTGGCTTCGAGCGCCGACCTGTTCACGTGGAAACGCTGGGACAGCAATCCCATCTCGCCGTGCAAGGATCGCCCGTGGGCTTATTGGCACGAGGACCGCATCTCGAGCTGCCGCGACCCGCAGATCGTCGAACACGATGGGCAATTCTGGATGATCTACACCGCGAACACCAAGACCGGCGCCTCCTGCATCGCGCTCTGTTCGACGCGGGATCTCAAAACGTGGGAAGATCACGGACCGATCCTGACCGGCCCGACGAGCGGATATGAACCCAAGCTGGAGGGCGGCCACAAGCAGGGCAGCCTCGAATCGGCGTACCTGCTCAACCGGAAGGGGAAGTGGTATCTGCTGGTCAAGGCGGCCTTGCGCGGCATACCTTACCGGCAGGGGATCATCCCCGGCGACCGCATCGACGCTTTCGATTTCGCCAACGGCTGGCAGTTCTGGAAGGAGGGGGTTTGCATCGAGGTGGTCAAGGAGCGGGAGGGCCGCGCGCTGATCGCGGGAATGGTTAACGGTTTTATCAAGTTCGCCGAGGTCGACTGGTCGGCCGACCGGCCCGCCGCTCGAACGCTGGAAACAAAGGAAGAACTGGCCGCGTGGCAGGGCTGAGCCGGATTGCGAATTGCGAATTGCGAATTGCGGATTGCGGATTGACGATTCCAAATTCGTTTAACCGCATTTCGGAATTCGCGGTTACGCGTGAATGCCGAGTCGCGGAATGAAACGGATCGCGTTAGCACTGGTTCTCATCCTCAGCGGGTCCGCGCCGACCGCCCGGGCATGGACCTCGGTCGGGACGGGCATCGAGTACCAGGAATTCCATCTGCCCGACCCCAACAACCTCTTCGTGGCCCGCATGGACCGGCACAACCCGCAGTGCATCCTCGATACCAGCATCGGCAACGGAAAGCTCTCCTGCTGTCCCGAGATCATCCGCAATCAGGCCGGCCGCTACGACGACGCCGTCGGCTACTGGGGCAACGATTGGGGCCAGCGCAACGACGTCATCGTCGCCATCAACGGCGACTTTTGGAATACCAGTACGGGAATTCCCACTCACGGCCAGGTCCAGTCCGGCTGGTACGCCATGAGAATCGATCCGTATTATCATTTCTTCTACACCATGGACCGCCGCGTGCTGCTCTCGCAGGCCGGCACGGCCGTCTGGCGCGTCACCTACCTGGCCACCGCCGTCAATCAGAACATCGACGACACCAACCGCGCGCGCGGCAGCAACGAGCTCATTGTCTATACCTCCCAATACGACACCACCACGCTGACCAACAATTCAGGATCGGAGGTGCTGGTCGAGCTGGCCCGCCCGAATCTGACCCTGCCCTCTTCCGATCCGGTTCGCGGCCGGATCAAACAAATCCGGCAGAACCTGGGGTCCACCACGATTCCGTTCGACCATATCGTGCTCTCGGCCAACGGTTCGGCGGCGACCACGATGCTCGCCAACGCCAGCGTCGGCGCGGAGGTGAATCTCGTCAATTACCTCGACAGCAGTAATGAGACCGTGGACCGAGCCTATGCCGCGGTGGGCGGAGGCGAGGTGTTCCTGGGCAACGGCATCGTGCTGGGCGGGCAGGCGATCCTCAATCCGCGGACCGCCATCGCCTTCAACGACGATTATGTCTTCTTCGTCGTCTGCGACGGCCGATCCGGCGTCAGCGTCGGCATGACCATGACCCAGCTTGGCGACTTCTGCAAAGACTACCTGGGCGCAACCTGGGGCATGAACGAGGACGGCGGCGGATCCTCCACCCTGGTGGTCAACGGCGTCACCCAAAACGACCCCTCCGACGGCAGCGACCGCGCCGTGGCCAACGGCGTGATGATGATCGTGCTCCAGCCCAAGCTCCAGGCCGTCACGTACAACAGCGGCGATCACGTGAAGACCAGCGGATCGTCCAGCGTGCGCCTCGGCCCCGGCACCCACTTTGCCTCGATCGCCACCGTGAACAACAACACGCAGGGCACCGTCCTCGACCATTCACTTCGCGGTATTTTCGCCAAGGGTTTTAACTGGTGGAAGTGTGATTTCAACGGGACCGTCGGGTGGACGGCGCACACCAACCTGACCTTCGTTTCCACGGGGAACCTGCCGGTAGTCACGGTACATCCGGTGAGCCGGTATATATGCCCGGGCGCTTCGACGACTTTCAGCATGACGGCCGGCGGGTCCGGCACGCTGACCTATCGTTGGCAGCGCGACGGCGTCGCCCTGAGCGATGCCGTCGACGGCAACGGCGGCCACGACGCGGGCTCGACCACGCCGACGCTCAGCGTGAGCAGCATCGATGCGTCCGATGAAGGCAGCTATCGGTGCGTCGTCACCAACAGCAACGGGCAGACGACATCCTATTCGGCGGGCCTGACCCTCCGCCCGGCCACCGTCGTCACGCAGCACCCGCAGCCTCAGACGGCCCACCCTTTGAGTAATGCTCCCAATGCTGAATTCACCGTCGCAGGTACGGGCGAAGGCGCGCTCAGCTTTCGCTGGCAGCGCAACGGTCAGGACCTCAGCGACGGTGCGCACTATTTGGGCACGGCCACGACGACGCTGACGATCGTCAATGCGGTCAGCTCGCTGACCGGCAACTATCGCTGCGCCGTCACCGCCAACTGCGGCACCGCCTATTCCGACGCCGCCGGCCTCACCGTCATCTCCGCCGACCTGGACGGCGACGGAGACGCCGACCAAACCGATTTCGCCGGCCTCCAGCTCTGCTTCGGAAATCAGCAACTTCAGCAGACCAGCCCCGGCTGCCTCATCGCGGACCTCGACAACGACGACCACGTGAATGACGGCGATCTGACGGCGTTTCTCGGATGCATGAACGGCGCGAATTATCCCCTGCCGCCGGGCTGCTGATCTTAAATTGCGAATTGCGAATTGCGGATTGCGAATTGGGTAGGAAATCCGCAATTCTTCTCCGTGTCTGCGTGGTGAATCCTCCGGGTTCAACGGGCCGCATCGCCGAACTGCCGTAGCCACTGCTGATGGGCGGCGCTCAGTTCACGGGCCAGGTCGGAATGCTGAGCGCGCAGGTTGAGCTTTTCACCGGGGTCGGCCCGCACGTCAGCCAGGAAGGTCTTGTCCTCGCCGCCGGCCCGGCCGTCCCGTTTCTCCGAGAGATTGATCAGGCCGTTCTCGACGAGTTTCCACTGGCCCTGCCGCACGGCATGTTGGCCGGCCCACTCGAAGAAGAGGCGATCGTGTCCGGCGGCGGCGGGATCGCTCAGCAGCGGCACCCAACTCCGGCCATCGATGGTCACGCCCTGCGGCAGAGCGGCGCCGATGATCTCCGCCACGGTGGGAAAAACATCCATCGTGATCGCGAGCTGCTCGCGGGTCTGGTTCTCAGGGATACGGCCCGGCCAGGACACGATCGCCGGCATGTGGATCCCGCCGTCGAACAGGCTGCGTTTGTGCTCGCGGAACGGGGCGTTCGAGCCGCCGCCCTCGCCGCGATTCGACTTGGCCGGCGCGCCGTTGTCGCTGGCGAAAAATATGAAGGTTCGCCCGGTAAGCCCGCGTTGCTTCAGCGCATCCATGATCCTGCCAATCGATTCGTCGAGGCCCGCCACCATGGCCGCATAGTCGCGCCGGGCGCGGGGGAGCTGCGCGTACATCTGGATGAATCGCGACTGGGCCACCATCGTGTAGTGCGGCGCGTTAAACGCCACGTAGATCAGGAACGGGCCGTCGGCGTGGGCGTCGATGAAGCGTACCGTCTCGCGCGTGATCAGGTCGGTCA
>CAYLLT010000117.1:0-19585 GCA_964384465.1 uncultured Planctomycetales bacterium
TTTATCGTCAACCGCATCGGCGACTTCGGCTTCGGCCTCGGCATCCTGTTCATCTATCTGTGGATTTCACCGCTCGTGCAGCCCGGTCAAAGCGCGCTCGATTACACCGTCGTGTTCGAAAACATCCGGCGTCTCGACACGTGGCAGTGTAATACGATCGCGTTGCTACTTTTTTGCGGCGCGGTGGGCAAGAGCGCGCAGTTCCCGCTGTACGTGTGGCTGCCGGACGCGATGGAAGGCCCCAGCCCCGTATCGGCATTGATTCACGCCGCCACCATGGTCACCGCCGGCGTCTACATGGTCGTCCGCTGCGGGGCCATCTTCGTCGAAGCGCCGCTCGCGCTGGCCGTCGTCGCATCGGTCGGCATTCTGACCGCGTTCTTCGCCGCCATCATCGCCGTCGCCCAATACGACATGAAACGCATCCTGGCCTATTCAACGATCAGCCAGTTGGGTTTCATGTTCCTCGGCGTAGGCGTCTTTGCCGCCGACTCGGCTATCTTCCATCTCTTTACCCATGCGTTCTTCAAAGCCCTGCTGTTCCTGGCCGCCGGCAGCGTGATGCACGCGATGGGCGGCATCATCGACATCCGCCAGTTCAGCGGCCTGCGCCGCATCCTGCCGATCACCTGTTTCGTGTTTGTCATCGGCGGCCTGGCGCTGGCCGGTTTCCCGCTGCTGTCCGGATTCTTCAGCAAGGATGAGATCATTCATGCCGCGTTCGCCATCCATCCCCTGCCGGGCACGCTGGCGATGGTCACGGCCTTCCTCACCGCGTTTTACACCTTCCGCATGATTTTCCTCGCGTTCGCCGGACCTGAGCGGGTGCCGCCCGGTGTGCATGCCCATGAGTCGGGCAACTGGATGACCGTGCCGATGGTGCTGCTGGCGGTCGGTGCGATCGGCGCGGGCTACGTCGGCGTGAGCTGGCACCCGGGCGGATTTGCCGGCATTCTCGAACCGCACGGATGGTTGCACCGATTCCTCGCGCCGGTCGTCAAGCCGTATCTTGAAGCCCGCGCTGCGCATGAAGGCCTCGCCGGCATGCACGGCGGATCTGCGGCCGAAGATTTTACCATGATGTATGTTTCGGCCGGGCTTTCGATTCTCGGTATCGCGGCGGCGTACTGGCTCTACGTCCGCCGGCGCGCGTTGGCCGGTGAGCTGCGGCAAATGCTCCCGCATCTCGCCGCGGTCTTCCACAACAAATTCTACGTCGACGAACTGTACGATTGGGCGATTGTCCGGCCGCTGCGACTGGGCGGCTCGTTGCTCTATGGCTTCGATCGATTCTTCATCGACGGGCTGGTCTGGCTGGTGACGGCGGTACCGCGCACGATCGGCTTCCTGCTTCGCGGCTTCCAGAACGGCGCGCTGCAAAGCTACGGCGTCACCATGACCGCGGGCATGATCATCCTGGTTTTGATTGCGTGGCTGACGATATGAGCGAGTTTCTTTCAGATTGGATTCTGACGGTGCTGATCGCGGTCCCGCTGATCGGCGCGATCGCCATTGGCTGGAGCGGCCGCCGCAGCGACGCCGGCAATCACGATCGGCGAGTCGCGCGAGCCGCGCTGCTCTATTCGCTGTTGACGCTGGTGTTGGCTATCGTCGCGGTCGTGCTCTTCTTTCAGGCGAGAGGCCGCGATCATCAATTCATCGCCACCAGCGGCGATTACGCCTTGAGCCAGAATCTCTCGTGGGTGACGGACGCCGGTCCGAACTTCAACGCTCCGCGCGCCAAGGGCTACATCGACTTCCGCTATCGCGTCGGCGTCGATGGTCTGAGCCTCTGGCTGCTGGTCCTGACCGCGGTCATCACCCCGCTGAGCATCTGGGCCAGCTTCAGCGGCATCCGGCAGCGCGTCCGCGACTATTACATCCTCATGCTGCTGCTCGAAGCGGGCATGCTCGGCGTGTTTTGTGCCCGCGATCTGCTGCTGTTCTACATCTTCTTTGAGTTCACGCTGATCCCGCTGTTCTTCCTGATCGGCATCTGGGGCGGGCCGGATCGCCGCCGGGCTGCGGGCACTTTCTTCCTGTATACGTTCTCCGGCAGCGTGCTCACGTTTGCGGGCGTGCTGTACCTGGCGTATCAGGCATACGCATTGCCGCCTTCCCGGGGCGGCGTCGGCGTGTTCACCTTCGATCTCGAAACGCTGTACGGGCTGCAACTCGGTTATACCACGCAGTGCTGGCTGTTCCTCGCATTCGCCGCGGGCTTTGCCATCAAAGTGCCGCTGTTCCCGTTCCACACGTGGCTGCCGCTGGCCCACACCGAAGCGCCGACGGCCGGCAGTGTCCTCCTGGCCGGCGTTCTGCTGAAGCTCGGCACCTACGGCTTCATGCGCTTCAGCCTGCCCATGCTGCCCGACGCCAGCCGGACGTTCGCACCGTTCATGGCCCTGCTGGCCGTCATCGGGATCATCTATGCCGCGCTGGTTGCGTGGGTGCAGAACGACGTCAAAAAACTGGTCGCGTACTCCTCCGTCTCGCACCTGGGCTTCTGCATTTTGGGCATGTTCAGCCTGAAGACGCCGGGCATCAGCGGTTCGCTCATCTACATGGTGAACCACGGCCTTTCCACCGGCGCGCTGTTCCTCGTCGTCGGCATGATCTACGAGCGCTATCACACGCGGCAGATGAAGGAGATTGGCGGACTGGCCCGACCGATGCCGTGGCTCGCGTTCTTTCTCATCGTATTCACATTGAGCAGCATCGGTTTGCCGGGGCTAAACGGCTTCGTCGGCGAGTTTCTCGTGCTGCTGGGTGCGTTCACCTCCCGCACCGATGCGTTCAATTCACCCGCCGGCCCATTGGGCATCACGTACGCGATTGTCGCCGCCAGCGGGATCATCCTCAGCGCTATCTACATGCTGCACATGTGTCAGCGCGTGCTGTTCGGCCCGCTCAAGCATCCCGAAAACACGCCCGACCTTTCGCACGGCCTCACCGCCGACCTGACGCCGCGCGAGATCGGCATCCTCGCGCCGATAGCCGTGCTGTGCCTGGTCATCGGCATCTGGCCGAACCTGCTGCTGCATTCGATCGGACCCGCGGCCGATCGGCAGATTCTCTCCCGCGTGTTCGAGCATGATGACAAGGATCAGGATACTGGCGAATGGGTCGATGTGTCGCGCGGCAATCGATCCCGGATGAGCCCTGGAAGGGCGAAAATGGTTAGCCAGGGGCGTCAGCCCCTGGTAGCGAATACCTCTAAAATACACAGCCCCGGAGGGGCGACAGAGATCCTTGCGCAAAGCATCTATCGCCCCTCCGGGGCTCTGTTGATCGGGGCCGCTGATTTCCAGGGGCTTACGCCCCTGGCTACAAACTGTCGCCCCGCTGGGGCTCCCACCCTCGCCGGAATCCCTTCCGGCGAAACACCTTCGGAGACCACGCCGTGATTGCCCAGGGCATCGTCTCATTGCTGATCCCCGAGCTGACGCTGATTATCGGCGCGTGCGTCATCCTGCTCATCGGGATCGCGCGTTCGCCGGCATTGCGGTCGCTGGCCGGATGGCTGGCACTGGTCACCGTCCTGGCGGCGCTGATCACGACCTGGTACGCGAGCCTGCCCGCCGGGCCGCTATCGAACGCCGGCCTGCGCCTTACGAACCTGACTTGGTACGTGCGGCTCATCGCCCTCGGCATCGGCCTGCTGGTGCTGCTCGTCCATTGGCCCACGCTGGCCGGGCCCGCCGAGCACGAACGCGGCGACTTCTTCGCCATGATCCTCTTCAGTTTGAGCGGCATCCTGCTGACCAGTCTCGCCGACGATCTCGTGCTGCTGTTCCTGGCGGTCGAGCTGGTAAGCGTGCCCACGTACGTGCTCGTCTCGATCGGCCGAAGCGATGTGCGGGCGCAGGAGGCTGGAGTCAAATACTTCTTCCTCGGCGCGCTGTCCGCCGCGCTGCTGGTGTACGGTTTCAGCTTTCTGTATGGAGCGTCGGGCACCACCGCGCTGACCGGCATGCGGTTCGGCTCGAATGGCGCGTACGCCACGCTCGGCCTGCTGCTCGCGTTCGCCGGTGTCGCATTCAAGATCGCCGCCGTGCCGTTCCATGTGTACGTCGCCGATGTCTATCAGGGGGCGGCGTCGCCGGTCACCGGCCTGCTCGGATTTTTTCCGAAGATGGCCGGTTTCATCGCGCTCATCAAGCTCCTGCTGCTGGTTCAGCCGCCGGGGCCGATTCTGGCGGGCTGGGACCTGCCGGATGCGGCGTTCATGTTCCTGTGGCTGGTCGCCGCCGTCACCATGACCGTCGGCAACGTCCTCGGTCTGATGCAAACGAACGTCAAGCGCATACTGGCGTACTCCAGCATCGCGCACTCCGGTTACATGCTGATCGGCCTGCTGGTCGGCCCGGTCGCCAGCGGCGGACCGCTGCCCGACGGACTCTCCGCGATGTTGTTCTACATCGTCGCATACGGCGTCATGAATCTCGGCGCGTTCGCCGTGCTGACGATCATTCAAAATCGCGGCCGCCCCGCGGAGGACCTGGACGATCTGGCCGGCCTCTCGCGCCGCCAGCCGCTCGCGGCCCTGGCCATGGCCGTCTGCGTCTTCAGCCTCATGGGTATGCCGCCGACCGCCGGCTTTTTCGGCAAGATCTACATCTTCAGCAGCGCGCTCTCGGTCGGCCGCGATCATCCGCACCAGCGGCTCATGATCGTGCTCGCCGTCATCGGCGTCATCAACTCCGCCATCGCCGCCGCCTATTACCTGCGCATCATCGGAGCGTGCTACCTCCGCGAGAAGGAGGCCGACACCGCCGTTGTGCCGCGGAGCGTGGGCGTGCGGCTCGGCCTGGCCTTCTGCTGCATCATCATCTTCATCATCGGCCTCTGGCCGCAGGGCCTGATGCGCATGGCCCGCCAGCCGTTCTACGATCTCCAGCCGCCGCAAGTCATCGTTCTCCATCCGCCGAATCCGCAGGCCACACCAACCGACGGGTAAGCCGAACAATCCAGCGTCCCTAGGCAGCCTGTGGCAGAAGTGCGGCGGCAACCAGCTCTACCTGCTCGCCGAACTCTTCGCTCACAACCTGAAACGGTAGAATTATGCAACGTTGGGGACTACACTAGCTTCCCAAGCAAGGAGAGTGGGATGAAAACTTCGGGCTTGGTATTGATTGCGTCCTTTTTGGCTTTGTCTTTCGGTTGCCGGGAAAGCGATACCAGTGAGAAAAGCAATCATGCTGGCAGCGCCACCCAACCCACCACCCGCCTCCGCGTGGGCATGATGCCCAAGCTCGTGGGTATCGGCTATTTCAACGCCGTCGAGCAAGGCGCCAAAGAGGCCGCGGACGAACTCGGCATCGACCTCGTCTACGACGGCCCCAGCACGCAATCGCACGACCAGCAGGTCCAGAAGATCGAGACCTGGATCGCCAAGAAGTTTGACGTAATCGCCCTCGCCCCCAACGACCCGCAGGCCATGGCCCCCACGATTAAAAAGGCCCGCGACCGCGGCATCCACGTACTCACCTTCGACGCCGACGCCGAGAATTCCGCGCGGGAGTTCTTCATCAACCAGGCCACGTACGACGCCGTCGCGAAATCGTTGATGGACCTGATGCACGACGCCGTCGGCGACAACGGCAAGTATGTCATCCTCACCGGCAACCTCACCGCCGCCAACCAGAACATCTGGATGGACCGCATGAAGGCCTACCGCGAGAAGACGTACCCGAAGATGATCGACCTCTCCGAAGGCAAACCCTACGAGACGAAGGAAGATCGCACGATGGCCAAGCGCGTCTGCATGGACGTCCTCGACGCCCGCGGCAGCGAACTCCAGGGCGTCTTCGCCATCACCAGCACGGCCCTGCCCGGCGCGGCCGAAGCCGTCGCCGAAAAGAAAGCCGCCGATAAAGTTTTCCTCACCGGCCTGGCCACGCCAGACGAGATGCGCCAGTACGTCAAGGACGGTACCGTCAAAAAGTTCGCCCTCTGGAGCCCGGTCGATCTCGGCTACCTGACCGTCCACGCCGCCAAACTAATCACCGAAGGCAACCTCAAAGAAGGCACCATCCAAGCCGGCCGCCTCAAAACCATCACCGTCAAAAACAAAGAAGTCCTCCTCGGCCCGCCGCTGGTCTTCACCAAGGACAATATCGATCAATACCATTTCTAATCGTCTTGTTTATTTATAATGTACCCGGCCGGACAGGGTGAAGGTGATCCATGAGTTCAATCGCATGTTTGCTCTCTCTCATCTCGATCTTTCCCGCGGAAGGCGGTTCTTCTGCCCGCTCGCAGGACACCATCGACATTGCGCCCGTCTGGGCCGGCCAACCCGTCGGGTTCGCGCTGCTGACGCACGGCGACCGGCAGTTCGTCGCCTTCTATGATGCCGAACGCCAGATGACGGTCGGCGTCCGGAAGCTGGATTCGCGAGAGTGGCATTTCGTCCGTCTGCCGTCGAAACTCGGCTGGGACAGTCACAATTACGTGACGCTCGCCGTCGATCGCGATAATTACATTCACCTCTCGGGCAACATGCACTGCGACCCGCTGATCTACTTCCGCACCACCCGGACGCTGGACATCGACACCTTCGAACGCATCCCCGCGATGATCGGCGACCGCGAGCGCCGCTGCACGTATCCGCGATTTTTTCGCGGCCCGCAGGACGAACTCATCTTCACCTATCGCGACGGCGGCAGCGGCAACGGCGACCAGCTCTACAACGTCTACGACGCGGACGCGCGCAAATGGCGGCGGCTGGTGGACGGTCCGTTGATCTCCGGCCAGGGCGAAATGAATGCCTACATTCAAGGCCCCGTCCGCGACCGGCAGGGCGTTTACCACATGTGCTGGGTCTGGCGCGATACGCCCGACTGCGCCACCAACCACGACCTCTGCTATGCCCGCAGCAGGGACCTGGTCCATTGGGAGACCAGCGCGGGTAGGCCGCTGAAGTTGCCGATGACGATCAAAGGCGTCGAGATCGTCGATCCCGTACCGGTGAAGGGCGGCCTGCTCAACGGCAATATGCACTTGGCGTTTGATTCAAAGGGACGTGTCATCATCAGCTACCACAAGTACGATGCCGCCGGCGCGCTACAGGTGTACAACGCACGTCTGGAGGATAAAGGCTGGAAAATCCAGCAGGCCAGCGACTGGACGTGGCGGTACGAATTCAGCGGCGTCGGCAGCATCGGCGCTCAGGTGCGGGTTTATCCGATCGAGGTCACTAGGTCCGGCCTGCGGCAGCGCTATCAGAACGCCCGCCACGGCACGGGCATGTGGCTGCTCGACGAGGAGACGCTCAAACCCCTCCCGCCGTCGCGCGTCGAGGACGGTATCTCAGAAAAAGTCTCGCGAGTGGAGGAAGCCCATCCCGGCATCACGCCCGCCGTGATGACCAGCCAGCCCGTACTCATGACCCGCACGGCCGCGGACCTCGGCGACAGTCCCGATCTCAGTCTCAAGTATCGCCTGGAGTGGCAGACGCTCCCGCCCAACCGCGACCGTCCCCGCGAGGGCCCGCTCCCGCCGCCGAGCATGCTCCAGCTCGTCATCTCTCGAACGAATGAACGCTGACACTACGGAATCCGCGCCCGAGTTTGATCCGAGCCGAACAGAATCGCCAGCATCTTATCCGGATTGTCCAGGAACCGCCGGGTCACCTGGTAGTGATCAGTGTCCTTGTACGCGACCTCTTCGATGCCGTCGTCGGAGAACGAGTAAATGCGTGCGCCGGGGTAGCCCATGATGATCGGCGAGTGCGTCGCGATGATGAACTGCGAGCCGACGGAGATCTGGTTGTGCATGATCGCCAGCAGGCCGAGCTGCCGCGTGGGCGAGAGGGCGGCTTCCGGTTCGTCCATCAGGTACAGCCCATGACCGATGAAACGATGCTGCATCAGCGCGTAGAACGATTCGCCGTGCGATTGGTCGTGAAGCGACTTGCCGCCGTACCAGCTCAGAAACTTGCGGCCCTCCTGCTCCTTCGCGAGGCGGTCGACTTCGCTGGCCACGTTGTAAAAGCTCTCGGCCCGCAGGAAAAAGCTGTCGGTCGGCCGCTTCGGGCTTTTGGTGAGGCGGAGATGGTTGTTCAGATCCGACTGCGATTCGCGCGTCGCGAACTGAAAGTTGCGGCTGCCGCCCTCCGGATTCAGCCCCCACGCCACGGCGATCGCTTCCAGCAGCGTGGACTTGCCGGTGCCGTTCTCGCCGATGAAAAACGTGACGTCGTGATCGAGCGAAAGCTCGCGGAGATGCCTGACCGCCGGCACAGAATAAGGAAACTCGTCGAACGACGGCACGCTCTCGCGCAGGAGTGTGACGTTCAACAGGAATCGCGGACTGGCGAGACCGGACATGATACTGCTCCGCGCGGGCAACTTGGCGGGGCGATGGCGGTCCTTCATCCGGGTTCACTGTCGTCGCCCAGAATTTCGCGCCAAACCTCCTCGTGAGGCCGCGTTTTCCCTTGCCGGAACTCCTCGCGTGCCTCTTCGCCACGGGCGATTTGTTCGGGTTGCCGCATCCAGAGTTCATCCTCCAGGTCGATTTCGTCCGCCGGCTCGATCCGCGCAATCACACGGCCGTGGTGACGGAGGATCGCGCCTGCGGGCGACCGAACAGATTGCAGAACTTGTTCCGTAGTTAAACCAGTATCTTCCATGTCAATTATTGTCACCATGCGCTGCCTCCTCGAGTGTCATTCGGCCCTTGAAACGAACCGCGACGATAACAACCGTTGTTTGGCCCTCATCGACGTCATACAAAACGCGAAAGTCGCCAACGCGAAGCTGATAAGTGGACAAGATCGGTGGATCCAGTCTCTTGATCCTGTGACGACTCTCACGTGTTGGCGCGTCGAATAGATGCCTTTCGATGGCATCTCGGATCGCGACTTGATCGATGCGTCGGATCGACTTCAGGTCTGCCACGGCGCCCGTACTATATTCTACACGATATCGGCCCATCGGGTATCGTCTTTTTCGCTCCAGTGGATCATTTCGGCTCCGGCTTCGCCTTTGACCCGGTGTTGAGCGCGATCCCCAGCTCCCGGAGCTGCTTGGCGTCCACCTCGCTCGGGCATTCGGTGAGCGGGTCGAACGCCTTCTGCGTCTTGGGGAACGCGGTCACGTCGCGGATGCTGTCGGCGCCCAAGATGAGCATGGCGATGCGGTCGAGGCCGAGGGCCAGCCCGCCGTGCGGCGGGGCGCCGTACTGGAGCGCGTTGAGCAGGTGCGTGAACTTGAGCTGGGCCTGCTCCTCGCTGATGCCCAGGATGCGGAACAGCCGGCTTTGCAGGTCGAGCCGATGGATACGGATCGAGCCGCTGCCCAGCTCGTTGCCGTTCAGCACGATGTCGTAGCATTTGGCCCGCACGCTGCCGGGGTCGCTTTCCAGCCTGTCGAGGTCCTCGTCGTGCGGGCTGGTGAACGGGTGGTGGAGGAAGACCCACTTCTTTTCATCTTCGTCCCACTCAAAACTGGGCATGTCCACGATCCAGAGAAACTCCCAGCGATCCTTGGGGATGAGGTTTCGCCGCTGGGCCAGCATGGTGCGCAGCCAGTTCAGATGCTTGGACACCTCGGCGAATCGCCCCACGCCGAAGAAGATCGCGTCGCCCACTTTGGCGCCCATCGCGCGGACCAGCTCGGCGGCAGCTTCGGGGCCGAAGAACTTGCCGATGCCGGTTTCGAGTTTGGGCGCGCCGCCGTCGCCGCCGACCACCTTACAGAGGGGTAGACCTCCCGCTCCCACACCCTGGATTTCCGCGGTCAGCCCGTCGGTCTCCTTGCGGGTCATTTCGCCGCCGCCGGTCAGGCAGATGGCCTTCACCACGCCGCCCTTGGCGACACCGTCGTGAAATATCTTGAAGTCCGTCTTCTGTGCGCTGGCGGTCACGTCGATCAGTTTCATCTCGTAGCGCAGGTCGGGCTTGTCGCTGCCGTAGTCGCGCATGGCGTCGTCGTAACGCATCCGGCGGAACGGCGTCCCGACGCTCACGCCCAGCACCTCTTTCCACACATAGGCCAGCGATCGCTCCACCACGTCCAGCACGTTGTCCACATCCACAAACGCCATCTCCAGGTCCACCTGCGTGAACTCCGGCTGGCGGTCCGCACGCAAATCCTCGTCGCGGAAGCACCGGGCGATCTGCATGTACCGGTCGAACCCGCTGATCATCAGCAACTGCTTGAAGAGTTGCGGCGATTGCGGCAGCGCGTAGAACTTGCCGGGAAACACGCGCGACGGCACGAGATAATCCCGCGCCCCTTCCGGCGTCGATTTGGTCAGGATCGGCGTCTCCACCTCTAAAAACCCCTCATCGTAGTAGAACCGCCGGAACGACTGGAGCACTTTGTGCCGCGTGATGATCGCCCGCTGCATCGGCCCGCGGCGAAGGTCCAGGAAGCGGTACTTGAGCCGCAGGTCCTCGTTGGCCTCGACGTGGTCGGCCACTTCAAACGGCGGCGTCTGCGATTTCGCGAGCACGTTCACCTCGTGCACGCTCAGCTCGATCTCGCCGGTCGGCAGCTTCGGGTTGACATTCTCGCCGCGGCTGATCACCTCGCCGCGGACGGCGATCACGTCCTCCTTCCTCAGCGACCGCGCGACTTTCGTCGCCTCCGGATCGGTGTCCACGTTGAACCGGCACTGCGTGAGTCCGCCGCGATCGCGCAGGTCGATAAACACCAGGTTGTCGCCGTGATCGCGGTAGTTATTCACCCACCCGGCGAGAATGACGTCCTTCTTCCCGACGTCGCCGGCCCGCAAGGCCCCGCAGTCACACGTCCGCTTGTTGTAGGCAATGGCCACAAAAATCTCCTGTCGTTTTTCTAAAACCGCCACCAGCGAGTTATCAGTTACCAGTCACCAGTTTCCAGATATGAGGTTCCCTGCTGACTGGCTACTGGAAACTGGCAACTGGATTCCTCGCTTCGCGTCTTGGCGGTTAAACAAATTCAAGCCCGATAATTTACGCTGTTTAAGGATTGTGAGCCAGAAGCGGCGGAGGCCCCGCAATGGGGGCTATCGATCATTCACCCGGCAACCGGCCGCCCCGCGTCCCCGCGAGCCGGCCCGGTCGCCGATGATCCTCCGAAGATGGGCATGCGATCCGCAATTCATATAGACGATTCTACCGCCGCCGGCGCATGGGCACAAGACGTTTTCGCTTCCGCTTCCCCGGCAGGATCGAATTGACTCCCACACTCGGGGCAGCGGTCCCCCACAAGACCCTGGAGGTTGTACCAGCATTTCCCGCAATACCGTTGCGGCCAGGGCGAGCCGTCGTCGGGCACACGCCACATCCGCACGAAGCGGGCGTAAAACGCGATCAGCAGCCACGGCCCGACCGTTTGCACCGGATGGACGAAAATACCCAGAAATTCCAGGTTGGACCAAACGTGGTGATACTCAGGTCGAACCGCGAGCGGCACGGAGATGAACAGGGCTTGAATGGCTATGTTGACCAGCATCGGCAGAAGATACGCGTCCTCCCATGCGATCACGCCGGCGATGCCCGCAAGCGCCAGCGCGCACGTCCGAGACACTCTCCAGCCCAGCAGAAGTGTTGCACCAGCGGCGACCACAAGCCCCGCATACCCGAGCTGTCCGTACAGAGGCAACCATCCCGAGCTCCTCATCCAGTACGCAATGACTCCTCCATTACCTTCACCAGTGAACTCAATCAGGACCGTTGCCAGGCACCAAGTGGCTGCGAGGATAACCCACGGTGCTCGTAAGCCGGCAGGTTTATGCTTCTTTCGGGAAGCGATGATACCAGCGGCGATCAACGTGACTAGGATCGGTGTATACTGCCTGGCGAGGAGCGGCATCCCTGCGCCGAGGAATGCATCGTAGCCGGACAATGTGAAGAGGACGGAAGCGAGAACTGATATATTCTGGGGCCGTCCAACGGTGGCATAGACCCAAGCGACATGTAGAGTGGCGGCCAGAATGGTGAACGTGCCGGCGATCCAGAGATATCTCTGCACCGAAGGTCTGTTCAGCCAAAGCGCCCGTCCGCAGGCCAGCAAAACCACCGCGTGCAAAAACAACAGCAAATAAAGCCAGTACGCTCGGACAGGGTCAGAACTACTCGCTTCACGCTCATGGAGAGCGTTCCATGTAGCCGCGCCTGCGACGACAAACCGATGATAGAACTCGATGCAACAGATGATCGCCGCAAACAGTCGCCAGTCGCGGCCATTGTCGGGACCGGTTCGGAGCAGGATCGCGGTCTTTTGCGGCATGGTGAGCCTCAAGATCAGACGACTCGTGCCGGATCGTATTCTTCGGCTGTGCCGCCCGTTCCGGACAGCGGACAGCATCAGCGCGCTTTGGTACATCGTTCGAGCTGACCCTGCGCCCACGGTTTGAGGTTCGCGGGCAACTGCGGGTCGGCCAGCGCGCGGTGATACCATTCGGCGGCTTCGCTGTCGCGATCCAATCGGCGGCATAGTTCTGCCAGGAGGTAACACGCCGATCCGCGATTGTCCTTCGAGATTTGATCGGCCAGCAGCGATCGCTCGAAATGTTCGGCCGCCTGCGTCTGAAACCGCCGCTCCCGCGAAATGGATTCTCGCATCTGCGAAATGCCTTCGCGCAGCGCGGCTGAAAATCGCTCGTATTCGGCCAGACGTTCAAGGAACGGAGAAACCGTGACGTTCTCGCCGTGGCGCCGGAAAATCAACGCCAGCGCCAGCTCAACATACGGCCGCTGATAGCGATTGAACTGCCCCATCTCGATCGCCTCCGCCACCCGCGTCGCCAGTTGCATCTCGATGTCCAGTTGATTGTCCGTCGGCTTCATCGCCGGCCGCCAGCGCTCGATGAACGCCATCACCTTCGCCAGTCGCCCGTCCGGCGGCAGCATCGACCCTTCCTCCCGCGCCACCCACGACGACCGCAGGTACAGCCAGGCCATGGCCTCATCGGATCGCTTTCGCCACCCATAGCAGGTAATCGCCAGTGCATAACGGTCGGCGGCATCGAGCTCGCGCGGGTCGCTCTGCGGCGTAAAACCCGCGGGCAGTTTCAATTTCGGTTCGCGGAGGATTTTGTCCCTCACGTCCGGCGGCAGAGATACGTCCGGGTTGAAATCCGCGGGGTATCCGCTGTAGCCGCACCGCGGGCAGGTGGCGATGAGATAAAAATCCGGCTGCGGCCCGACCGCCTGCGCGAACAGATCGCGATCCACGCCCCCGCGGGCGTCGGTCTGCGTACAGGCCGCGGTGGTAAACGTCAGACGGCACACCGGGCAATCCAGATCGAACCGCCCGAGCGCGGCCAGCGGCACGTCGCCATCGGCCGCCCAAATCGCGGACCAGCACAGGATGGATGAAAGGACCATGAACGGTATTGTCAGGCGTGAACCCGCAGTTTACAAAACCGCGGTGTTTTCAGCGGGGCCGTCGCCACGGGCGCCAAACGAGCATGCTCAGTGCAATCAGGCCCGCCATCGCAGGCTCCGGGACCGGCTGGAGGGACAGTTCCGACAACGCCGCCTTGTCGGCCAGGGCCTCTTTCAGAACATCCGGCGGCAGGACGAAGTTATCGAACAGATGATCGGTCGGTTGGCCGCCGAGCATCGCCGCCAGAATCGTGTTGTTCACCAGCGTGGCGATCTCCTCGTCGCTGAGCACTTCACCGGCATCGATCCGCGCCCGCAGTTCGTCGGCGGTCTTGTTCAATTCAGCGGCTTTGGTGGCCCGGCCGCTGAACTTGGCGAAGGGGTTGGATGTTCCGGTCGCGGCGAAGAGCGGCTCGGTCAGCATCGCCAGCATGTCGGTAAAGATATTTCCGGAAACGTTGATCGGCCCGACATCGAATGCCAGCGTGCCCTTATCGATCACGCCGAATCCGTCCGTCTCGAACGTCCCGCGGTTGGAGATCTGAAACGTCTGGTCATAGAAGCCGAGGGCGTTGATGTGCGTGTTGATGTCGATGAGCGCGCTGCCCGTGGCGGTGAGATCCTGAATGCCGTTATTGAGATTGAACTTATAGCTGAGCGGCGACCCGCCGGTATTGAGCGTGAATTCCCCGGCCGGGATACCGCGGCGGGTGAACCCGACCGACCCTTGCAGTGCCCCCGTGAGCGTCAGGTCCGCGAAACCGAAATTGAATCGGCGATTGTTGTAAAACGCGTTGCCGTTGATGGTGAAGCCGTCGCCGAGGAGGTTTTGCTCGCCTGAGAGACGGACATCGAACAGGTTCAGACCGGTGACGACGTCCTTATAAAGTTCAGCCCGGGCGATGGAAACAGGGGCGGTCACCGCCGCCACGACCAGACCCGCTGCCGCCCAGATTCGTCCGGGGTTCATGCCGTTTCTCCCTGTGCCCGCGTGAAAACCGCGCTCGCAGTGCGACTGCCTGCCCCACCCCTGCTTAATCATAGGCCAGACACAGTGTCGCTGATTGCCTCACCTTGCGTCAAGTTTTCACAGGCGCGGAGCGCGGGCGCACGCTCATTCATTTCATCGGAAAACCGCCCGGCGGCGTTGATGTTAATACCTGGCGATAATTCGTCTATCGTCTGTTTCGACCGATAAAGTGTTGTCATTAAATAAGATAGAGCTAGATACCCCCGGCGCCCATCAGGCTGAGGAGGTGCAGGATGCAGCGCGTGCCGGTTTCAAAGTCGCGGACGTGGAAAAACTCGTTGGGACTGTGAAGATTGCTGTCCGGAGCGGCGAAACCCATCATCAGACTGTCCGCTCCGAGCACCTTTTTGAATAGGGGGAGGATCGGCAGCGTTCCGCCCTCCCGGATCAGGACCGGCTGCCGGCCGTACCCGAGCGCGAGGGCCTCGGAGGCCGCACGCATCCCCGGCGAATCGGTCGGCCCCATGTACGCCGCGCAGTTGGCGAATGTTTTGATCGTCAGACGCACAGCCGCCGGGCACGCCTGCTGGACCGCCCGGTCGAACGCCTGCGAAATCTTCTCCGGGTCCTGGTCGGCCACCAGCCGCATCGAAACCTTCGCACGGGCGCGGGCCGGGATAATGGTGGCGGAACCCTCCCCGGTGTAGCCGCTGACCAGCCCGTTCACGTCCAGCGTCGGGCGGGCCCCGCACCGCTCGGTAGTGGTAAAACCCTCCTCGCCAAAGGGCACGGGGCTGCCGGTCTGGGCCAGCAGCTCTTCGTCGCTGATCGCGTGTTCAGCCACCTGCTGTCGCTCCTGCGGCGACAGCGGCACCGCATCGTCATAGAAGCCGGGGAGGGTGACGCGCCGCCGCTGGTCGTGCAGCGACGCCACCATCGCAGCGAGAATGTTGGCGGGATTGGCGACGGTGCCGCCGTAATGCCCGCTGTGCAGGTCTCGCCGCGGCCCGTCGAGCGTGATCTCTTTATAAACCAGTCCGCGCGAGGCATACGTCATCGCCGGCGTCTGCTCGTCGAATTTGCCGGTGTCGGACAGCACGACGTAGTCGCACGCCAGCCGCTCGCGTTGCGAGTGGACGAACGGCGGGAGGTTCGGAGAGCCGATCTCCTCTTCCCCCTCAAGCAGGAATTTGATCCGTACCGGCCACTGCCGATGCACCGTGTGCCAGCAGCGCATCGCCGCCAGATGTGTCATCACCTGACCCTTGTCGTCGGCGCTGCCGCGGGCATAAATCGCCCCGTCGCGGATCGTCGGTTCGAACGGCGGCGAGGACCACAGCGCGGGATCGCCGACCGGCTGCACGTCATAATGTCCGTAGAACAGCAGCGTCGGCGCGTTGCGTCCGGCAGCAGGCCCGCTGTCGGCAAAAACCACCGGATGCCCGGCCGTCGCAATGACTTCCGCCGCGAGGCCGCCCGATCGCAACTGTTCACAAACCCAATCCGCGCAGGCCCGCACGTCGCCCGCGTGTTCCGATTGTGCGGAAATGGTCTCGAACCGCAGAAACGTCAGCAGATCCTGCAAAAAGTCTCCGCGCCTCTGATCGAAAACTTGGATGGCTGGTTCCGCAATCATGAGTTTCTCCCTGCTGCCATTTTCGTTGAGCAGACTATCACATACCCAGCACCCAAGATATATGATTGTCAACAACTATGGCCCTTGCGACCGACATCCGCGTCATCGAGGCGAACACCGAGCACCGATCCTTTCGTTTCCGCACGCCGCTGGAACTGAGCACCGGTAAGATCACTGAGATCAGCCAGGTGCGCGCCGCCGTGCGCGTCGCCGACCGCGGCGGCCGCTCGGCCGCCGGGTACGGCACGATTTTTCTGGGCGATTTGTGGGCATGGCCGTCCGGCCGGGTGCATTCACCGCAGCGCGTCGCGGCCATGCAGGCGTTGTGCGATCTTCTCGCCACAGGTCTGCCCACTGTCGCCGAATATGCCCATCCGATGCAGGTCGGCACCGCACTGCTGGGTGATTATCTCCACCGCTGCTCGGCCGAGGTGACGCGGGCACGTTCCCTGCCGGAGCCGATCTCGCACCTCGCGGCGGCCGTGTGCCTCTCGCCGCTGGATGCCGCCATCCACGACGCGTTCGGCCGATTGCACGGCATCAGCGCGTACGATGCGCTTGATCGGCGATTCCTGCCGGTCATGCTGGACAAATGGTTCGGCACATCGGCGGCCAATCGGCACATCAGTGAGTTCTTCCACGATCCGCCGCTTCCGAAGGTAGCCGGCTGGCACGTCATCTCGAAGAGCGATGCCCTGACCCGCGCTGAAGAACGCAACCCCATCACCGACGGCCTGCCCAACAGCCTCGAAGGCTGGATCGAGCGGGAGGGCGTTTTCGCCTTCAAGATCAAAATCACGGGCACGGACGTTCGCTACGACGTGGCCCGCACCGTGGACGCGTTCAGGGCCGCGCGCGAAGTCCACGAGAGATTGAACACCGGCGCCAGGATCGCGCTGGAAGTGGATGCAAACGAAGCCTCACCGTCCGCGGAAATTGTTGTGGAATATCTGGAGCGTTTGCGCGAAGCCTCCGCTGATGCATATGATGCGCTGCGGTTCATCGAGCAACCCACGAGTCGGGATCTGGCCGGTAATCGCATCGATATGCGTCCGATCGCGCGGCTCAAACCGGTGCTGATCGACGAGGCATTGCAATCGCTCGAAGATCTCCCCATCGCGACGGAACTCGGCTGGAGTGGGGTCGTACTAAAAACGTGCAAAACACATACGCAGACGGTACTGACGATCGCATGGTGCGGCCTGAATGGCCGGCCCTACTTCATCGCCGATCTGACCAACCCCGGCTTGTCCGCGGTCCATGCCGCCGTTCTGGCCGCGCACAGCCAGCCGCTGCTGGGCGTCGAACTGAACTGCCGCCAGTTCGTCCCCGCCGCCAACGATTCGCTCCAGCAGCATGCGCCGGGCCTGGCCCGCATGAACCAGGGGTATTTCGATCTAAAAGAAACCAGCGACGTCGGCCTCGGATATCCGGCGGGAATGACCTGACGCACATTGTCATTCTCCACGGAGGCACGAAGACACGGAGCTATGATTTCGGATTGCGAATTGCGAATTGCGAATTTCGGATTGCTGGACATACGCAGTAATCCGCAATCCGCAATTCTTCTCGTGTCTCCGTGGTGAGTCATCAATGCCATCACGCATACCCGAACCATCCGTGACCTACCTCGGCCCGGTGGCGATCTGGCAGATTGCCAAGCCCCGCGGCCCGCGCCTGTCGCTGTGGCGGGCCATGTTCGGGTGGTTCGTCGGCTTGCCGCTCACCGCGGCCACCATGCTGTGGAATTGGGCGGAATCGCAGCCGATGTGGCCGTTCGGGCGACGGTTGGATTCGGCGGGCGAGATCGTTCTGCGTTATGAATTGATCCTGCTGGTCTGTCTGGCGTACATCACGCTGCTATCGCTGCCCGCCTGGTGGCGGCATCGGCGCCTGGCGCGACAAGACGCAGTGGCCATCGATGCCGCGATCCGCGAGCAGCGCTGGGAGCAGGCGGCCCTGCTCGTCCATCGCTACTGTCTGCTCGTCTCAGCCGTTTGGCGGCGCGTGCCGGCCCGCGTGGCCACGTGGGATGCCCTCCTTCGCCCCCGGCTGCCCCGGCATCGCCGGCTCTATGTCTACTTCCGCAAGACACCGCCCGTCATCCCCACCGACGCCGCCGCAAGCTTCACCCCGGTGGTCATCCCGCCCCCGCATCCGCCGACCTGGGCCGCCATGGCGCTGATCCCGGTCGGCCTCATGCTCTACCTCCTGGTCATGGACATCCTGCGCAAGGGGTACTGGCAGCGCGTGCTGCTGTTCAATGCGGTGCTGCTGGCGCTCATTCTGGTCGGATATGGTTTCTATTTCTTCGCCGCGTTGATGGGCCGCTCGCATTACTTCCGCTTCGCGCCGGGCGCCATCCAACTCCTCCAGTTCACGCTGTTTCGCCGGCGGCCGCTCATCGAGAGCTTCGAGCTGCGCCGCATCGACATTGTGCTTGACCTGTCCGCCGCATGGCCCGGCGTGACGCTGCTGAACACGCCCGGCTACCGCCGCGAGACCTTCCGGCTCCCGAAGGGTCCGGAGGTGATCGAAGCCCTCCTGCGGGCCGCGCTGTCCACCGCGCCCAGCCCGCCGCTATCGAAAGAGCATCTGGTGGCCTGATTCGCGCGGCGGGACGTCCCATAACATTTGCACGGTTTGTTACACTGTGCCTGTGGCAGCTTTCTGCTTGCCCAAGTCGAACCGGTCTGGTTTTGCGGGTCGAATCTTCCCCACGATACTGGACAATAGAGGATGATTTACCGTATAATATATTGTACGGTATTGACGGTCTCGGTAGTGGCCAGCCAACGCACGAGCAAAGTTCGAGGATCCGTGCGTGGCGTCCGCAAGGAGTGATTCATGGTCCAGAAGGTCATCAAATACGGGAACAGCATCGCCATCGTTCTGCCCAGGGAGTCCGCTGCCTCGGTCGGCATCGAGGTGGGGACGCTTGTCGAAGCGCGTGTCGAGGGTGGGCGGGTCGTGGTTCAAGCGGTCGAGGTGGTGCCCAAGCTCACGCCGGAGAATCGGGAGTTCGTGGACCGTCTCTATGAGCAGCGGCGCCGCGTCTTTGAGGCGCTGGGTGAGTGATGCGCTACCTCAGCTACGAGGAGCTGATCGCCCTGTACGTGGTGCTGATGCGCGACAAGATGCGTGAGACCTACTACGGCGTCCTCAACGAAGGGCTGCTTCGCTCCGCGCTGGCGCGCCCCGAAAATGCCGTTCACTACGAGGCTGCCGACGGCCTGCGGCAGGCGGCTTATCTCTTCCACGGGCTCTTGATGAATCATGGTTTCGTTCAAGGCAACAAGCGAACGGCGTATCTGGCGTTGGAGTGGTTCCTGGAAGCAAACGCGTTGGGCTCGATCACTGCGTCGGACGACGACATCATCGCCATGTGCTATGCGGCCGAAAACGCCAAATGGGCGGTGGACCAGATTGCCAGGTGGCTCACTGATTGCGTTCATTGAACCTGCCGCTGGTGAACAAGAAATCGAACCTGTCCCGAATGCCATCTCACGAAAGAACATCTCGTGGCGTGATCCGCGATGCATTACCGCCCGGTTCGCCTTTCCGCTCGACGTACCAGCAAACCGTCAGCAGTTCGCCCGGTTGAGATCCCCTATCAGCCCGTGGTGAAAGTCTCCTTGACAGGTTGAGATTG
>CAYLLT010000118.1:0-19187 GCA_964384465.1 uncultured Planctomycetales bacterium
CGCACGCAAATCCTTGCGCTGCCACGCGCACGCGCCATACCTGCGGAATCGCTGTTTCACACCTGCGCACGGTTGCATGCCCCCGAAGCATCCCCTAATATCACTTCCGGTTTTTCCCCGCAGTGTTTAACAATCTGTCTTCTCCGTGTCTCCGTGCCTCCGTGGTGAGCCCGGATCGATGCGGAAAGGGAGTCGGCCATGGCGGCAAAAAGTGCGACACCTGGCGCGCTCGAACTCTGCGGCTGGATTCGGGACGTCGCCAACTTTCCCAAACCGGGCGTCCTCTTTAAGGACATTACCCCTTTGCTGGCCAGCCCCGCCGGACTGTCGCTCGCCGTCGAATTTCTCACCCAGCCGTTCCGCGACAAACACATCGACATCGTGGTCGGCGCCGAGTCGCGCGGGTTCATCTTCGGCACCGCCGTCGCCCGCAACCTCTCGGCCGGATTCGTCCCCATCCGCAAGCCCGGCAAGCTCCCCGGCCAGAAGCTCACGCTGACCTACCAGCTCGAATACGGCCAGGACACGCTCGAAATCCACGCCGACTCGATCCGCGCCGACCAGCGCGTCCTGCTGCTCGACGACCTGCTGGCCACCGGCGGCACCATGAAAGCCTGCTGCGACCTCGTCGAAAAGCTCGGCGGCAACATCGTCGGCGTCGCCGTCCTCATCGAGCTGGCCGGCCTCGGCGGCCGCAATAAGCTCCTCAACTGGCCCATCCACTGTGTGCTGTCATACGAGTGATCCGCCCATCGCGGAGGGTGGCCCAAGCGGGCTTTCCTCGTCCGCATCATGCTTGGCGCGGAGTGTTTATATCCCACAGTTGGCGGGCGGGGTGATGTTGGCGCCGCTGAGGCAGGCGATGAATTGCGTGACGTCGTCGGCGTCCACGTCGTTGTCGGGATCCAACTTCGCGTCGGCACAGGGATCGTTCGGCGGCAAGTTTGCAGCACCCAGGCACAGTTGCAGATGGGCGAAGTCGTTCTGGTCCGTGTCGCCGTCGTGATCAAAATCACCGCGGTACAGCGGCGGATAAACGTTCAGCGAGACGGCGATGGTCTGGGGGGAATTGGAGGCGGCGGGATCTGAAATGGTAATGGTGGCATTGTAACTGCCGAGGCCGAGCGAGGATGTGCTGTAGATGACGGTGATGCTGTCGATCTCGCAACTGGCGGTGCCGGATGCGGGGTTGACGCTGAGCCAGGCGGCGTCGTCGATGATGGAGTAACTGAGCGTGCCCGCGCCACTGTTCTGAACGGTGAAGGTGTCGTTGGAAGGGCTGCCGCCGACGGTCACGGTGCGGGAGAAGGAGGCCGGCGAGCGGGCGATGGTCGTCGGCGTGGTTATCGAATCAAACACGTCGGTGATGGCGGAGTTGTTGAGGCCGGCGCCGATGGCCTGGCTGGTCTGTGCGCCGGCGTGCGGCAGGCCATACATGTCTTCGATGGTGCGGAGGATGTTGACGTGGTTGATGCCGGCCCCTTCCGCATAGTTGCCGTGGATGATATGGGCCCCGGCGAAGATGGTGGGGACCTGGTTGTTGGGCGGAGTGGTCATGCCGCTCGCGCCGCCGCTGTCCTCATCGAAGTGCACGATGAGCAGGCTGTTGTGCAGTTTGGCCCATTGATAGTACGGGTCGATGTGGGTTTGCAACCACGCGTCGCCGGTCTGGATCGTGCCGTCGTGCATGTCGTTGTCCTGATTGGGCACGATGATCGAGACGGTGCGCAGGTTGCAGAAGTCACTGGGAAAATCCACGAACCGCAGGTTTGAGGAGGTCGCGAGCGTCGTGCCGTTGGGCACGTTGCTGAAGTTCACCCACGGGTTGTGCTTTCGCATGTACTGGCCGGAGGAGCAGGCGGTGGACCCGATGGACGGGAGGTCCTCGGAGTAGCCGCCGAAGGTTCGGCCGGCGGCGATCAACCCGGAGCCCATGTTGGGTGCGGAGAACGGGCCCACCGGGCACGGGTTGCTGAAGCTGATGCCGAAATTGGAAGCGGCGAACAGCCAGAGGTAATTGCCTTCACTGGGATGTTCGGTTCCATAGGACTTGGTGAAATTGGCGCCCTCGGCGACCAGCACGTTGTTGATGTAGGGAGCCGCGGCCTGCCCGATGATCTGGGAGTAGGATTTGTTCTCTTCGACGACGATGACCACGCGGTCATAAACGGGGATGACCGCCCGCGCGGGCGTTGTGAAGAGACCGATGACGGCCAGGGCCAAAGCGCAGACCGGCCGTCGGTCCGCTCTTGTCCGAACCGACCGATCCGCGTCCGAAAAGCCGAAGCGCGGCATGAACGAACCTCCTCGAATGGGCAAGAAACTCAGCACGCTCCGCGACCGTGGGCACACCCGGTCCCAACCGAATGACAGTATACCCTACTGAAGGCCCGCGGCGAAGAGGAGACGGGGAGAGGGGGAGATGAGGAGAGCGGGAGAGTCGCCATCACGCCCATTGCGGTTTCACACCGACCGCACGATGATCTGCCGCAATATGGCCTGCGTTACTCCGTGTCTCCGTGTCTTCGTGGTGAACCGGTGAACAGGATTCGCCTCTGATGGGTCACCTCTATTGGTCGCTGGTCATCCTCTCCCTCGGCGCCTGCATCGGTAGTTTCCTCAACGTGGTCATCTATCGCTGGCCGAGGGGGCTTTCCGTCCAGCGTCCGGTCCGATCGTTCTGCCCGCGGTGCGAGAAGACCATCGCCGGGTACGACAACATCCCCGTGCTCAGCTTCCTGCTGCTCGGCGGCCGCTGCCGCCATTGCAAAGAACCGATCTCGCTCCAGTACCCGCTTGTCGAGATCGCCTGCGCCCTCGTGTTTCTCGTGACTTACGACGCCTTCTTCGTCGCTCGCCAGCGGATGGGGATCAGTGATTTACACACCGACTGGCCGATCTTCATCGCCCACTGCCTGCTCTGGGCGGGCATGATCGCGCTGGCGGTGATGGACCTGGAAGCCTACGTCGTCGATATCCGCGTGACCTGGATCATCTCGGCCATCGGGCTGATCGGGCATGCGCTGTGGACGCCGCCCGGCAGCATCAGCACGGTAGGGGCAGCGGCGCGGACCTTGAGCTTTGGTCCGCAGAGCGAACCCTGGATTCGCCCCGGCCCGGAAGGAGCGGCCATGGCGGTTGCGGCCGCACTGGGCCTCGCTATCGGCGCCTGGATCTATCTGCGGCGGACGACCGATCCGCCACTTGAAGAAGATCCGCAGGTTGAACCACCGCCGGCTGAGACGATGCCGAGTGCCCCCCCGCCTGCGGCACACTTCCGGCCGCAAGTCCTCTGGCTGGCAATCCCCATCCTGTTGGTGATCGTCTATCTCGCCAGCCTACTGACCGTCGGCGAGCAACCCGCCTTTGCGGGCATCCCCCGCCTCACACGCCTGAACGATCAGGGCGACATTTACCAGATCGCCGCGCCAACGGATTGGGGAAAGCTCCGCCTGATGGTCGGGCTGGGGGTTTTGTTTGTGGGGCTGACGCTGGTTGCGGCACATCCGCACGAAGAGGCCGATACCGAGATCGTCGAAGCGGTCACCGCCGAAGCCCACGAATCGCGCCCGCAGGCCTTCGCCGAACTGAAGCTGCTGGCCCCCGCCGTGCTGCTGGGCATTGCGGTCGTGCTGCTGCTGCGTAACAGCCCCGCCGCGGCACAGGCGGTGGACCGCTGCCTCCATTGGCAACCCGTCGGCGACGGGCAGCCGCTGTGGGGACTATCGACCGGATTGACCGGCTGGATCATCGGCGGGGCCATCGGCTGGCTCTCGCGCATCCTCTTCACACTCATGTTCGGCAAAGAGGCCCTCGGCATGGGCGACGTTCACATCCTGGCCGCCGCCGGCGCGGTGGCGGGCTGGCCGGTGGCGTTCATCGGGTTCTTCCTCGCGTCGATTTTTGCGCTTCTCGGTATCGTCGTGATTCACCTTCGACGCCAGAACCGCATGTTGCCGTACGGACCCTGGCTGGCGTTCGCCTTTCTCGTCACCATGGTTTTTCAGGATCGCATCTTGATCTATCTGGGCATCCGCGACATGCTGGTGAGCGCACCCGTCATCGGCGCGATGGGCGGCTGACAACTTTTTTCACATCATAAGTCAGGAAATGGCAACATGGCGCTTGCGATCAAACGAATCAAGGCGTATCTTAAGCTCGGCGCGATCCTCTTAGTTCTTGTGCTCGTGCTCATCGTCATCCTGGAGAACCGCCTGAACACCGCGAGGGTGTGGTTTTTCTGGATCGACGATAAAGAACCGATCAACGTTCTGTGGCTGATTCTCGTCACCGCGGCCGTCTCCATCGTCGGCTGGTGGAGTGTCCGCAAGATCTTCAAAGTGCTTCGCGAGGTGCGCGAAGTACAGCGGCAGGCCGAGGCCGAGCGGCAATTGAACGAGCAGCGGCGCCTGGCCCAGGAGCTGGCCGAGCGTGAGAAACGGATCGACGCCAAAGTTCGCCGATCGCTCAGCGAGGAGGGTGAAAGCCCGTGAGTGCCACTGCTCGGTGAGCAGTGTACCGCGGCATGTCCGTGTGCCACTGTTATTTGAGTCTCGACATCGAGACTACAGTGGCACACGGCCCCTCGCTGTTATCTGTACATAGTCTCCGTAGCGGCCGCCCCGCGTGGCGGCCGAGGACCGGCTTGGATGCCGGTCGCTACATTCGTGGCCATACGTTTCACAAGGAGGTTCGCCATGTCCCGGGTTGTTCGAGCCATGACACTCGTCTGTTCCCTGACTCTGCTGCTGGCGTCGGTCGGCTGTCACGAAAAAGCCGCCGGCATGACCCCGGACGAGCAGCAGGCCCAGGCCGCCGCCGATCGCATCAAGGAGCTGGAAGCCCAACTGACCAAGGCCCAGCAGGACCGCGCCGCCACGGAAGATCAACTCGTCGCCCTCCGCAACGAGCTGAACAAACTGAAAGCTCAACTCGCCCAGCGCCCCGAACCGCAGGCTCAGCCGGCTCCCGGCTGGGAGTCCGTTCCGGGCGGGGCCATGACCTCGATCGAGGGCACGCTGCTGTTCGATTCCGGCAGGGCGATCATCAAGCCCAGCGGCAAGCAGACGCTCGATCAGGTGGCGGCGGTCATCGGCAAAAAATTCCCGCGGTACGACATCTACGTCTTCGGCCACACGGACAGCACGCCGATTCAGAAGAGCGGCTGGAAAGACAATTACGAGCTGAGTTGCCAGCGAGCGCTGGCGGTGGTGCGCGTACTGCGCAGCAGCGGCGTCGATCAAAAGCTGGCCGCGGCCGGTTGGGGCGATCAACTGCCGGTGGCCGACAACCGTGCCGCCACCGCTCGCAAGGCCAATCGCCGCGTAGAAATTTTCGCCATGACCCCGCAGGAAGCGCTGACCGGTTCCGCCGGCTCACCGCCCGCCCCGCGCGCACCCTGATCCGCGCCTCGCGTCTGAGTTGACGCAGGCTCGAGACGTTCCAGCCGCCAGGCCACGACTTCCAGCTGCCTGGCGAAATGGACGAGTGGATCCGGATGAGGCAGGCGAATGTTGAGCGGCAGGGTCATCGTATTGCGGCAGATTTCCGCCTCGGCCGGCTGGAGCGGCCACGGCTGGTGATGAATCTCGGCACAGCAGACCCGCTGCGCGTGATCGACGGTATAGAGGCGGTACCGCTCCGTGAGCCAGTGTTCGAGCGAGAGCGGGCGGGCGCGAAAGGCATCTCCCGTCGGCCGGTACTGTATCTCCAATTCGGCGGGCGGAGCGCCGCGTTGAACGCGCCGGCTGCGATACGCGATCCGCTCGCCGTTCGGCTCGAACGACATGTCCGCCCAATAGTACGGGAGCTGATAAGCGTATCGGGCGGTCGTCGCGCCGATGAGGTGGTCCGCGTCGAGGCTGAAAAACAGGACGCCCGGCCTGCCGCCCGCCTTCACGTACGTGCGTACGTTCAGCTCCTGAAACGCCGACAACCCCGGCAGCGCCGGCAGCCGCCGGTGCCGGATGCCGGTCATGCGAAACGGCACGATGCCGATCCACGCCTGTCCCTCGAACGTATCCACTTCCAGCGGCAGCGGAACAATCGCCCGCAGCGATTCCACCGGCACCGGCCAGTGCATGAACAGCAAATCGTGCCAGGTCATCGCGATCGCCCACGGACGATCCGGCGCCGGCCACGGACGATGTTCCCCATTGGTGTTCATCGGCCTCGTCCCTGCTATTTCGTCGCTGTACCCAGCTCCTTTGCGGCGCTGACAAATTCGCTCTTGACCGTCCCCTTCTTGCGCATCTCGGAGAACACCGCCAGGTTGAAAAAGTGCATGAAGCCCAGCACCACCAGCACCAACCCGACTTTCCAGCTCAGGAACTCGATGGCTTCTTGCAGATCGTCTGGTTTCCTGCCGTAGCTGAGCGCGAGCGTAACGTACCCGATGTTGATCAGATAGAAGCCGACCACCAGCAGGTGATTCACGGAGTCGGCCAGCTCTTCCCGGCCGTTGAACGCATCGACCAGAAACACGCGCCCGTTTTTAGAGAGCGTCCGTGCCACCCATATCGTCAGCGCCGTGCTGATCACCAGATACGCGACATAGGTCCATATGGTGTACATAACTGCCTCCTTATCTTCCCCCCTTGCGAAGGGGGGATCGAGGGGGGTTCCAACGATGCGTCATTTACAAAAAAGCACTACGTTGTCCTCCGCGAGCATCCAGCCGCAACCCGCAGGCATTACTGATGCAATACCGGCTCCTCGCAATGAAGCGATACAACCGCCGAATGACTAACATGGTGCCGGGGATTTTCGCCGCCAGTTCCAGCGGCCGGCCCCACCAGAATCGCCCGAGCAGGTAAACGACCGCGTCCGCGCCGCCGAAAACCGCCCCCTCCCGCGTCAGCACGCGCATCTCGCGCAGCAGCTCCGCCCCGTGAATGCCGAGCCGCTCCGCCACCCAGACTTCCTGGAGCGGGGTGAAGATAAAGCCCCGTCGCCGCAGCGGCCCCGCGATCGGCCGGAGCATCCGTATACAAAACGCACACGCACCGTCGTAGAGCACCCATCCCCTCGGCTCGTCGGACCTGTCAGTCTGTTCTGTATTCACAGAAATACATTCGCAAAAAAATCACGACCCGCCGGCGAGCATCTTCTGCAACTTCCCGCCCAGCTTCACGAACTTGATCACCGCACCCGTGGGCATCCGGCGGATATGCCCGTACCATGCGGTCGTGGTCTCGAAGAAATCGAGCAGATCGCCGATCCGCTCTTTCGTGTACGCCTCACTCTTGCCCGCCTGCTCCGCCGCCGACACGCATTCCTGAAGCAACGCCAGCGTCGGATCGCACTCACGCTTCTTGCGTTCGTCCAAAATCGTCTGGAACATCTCCCACACGTTCTTCATCGACTCGAAGTGATCGCGGCGGTCGCCCATCACGTGCACCACCTTGACGATCCCCCAACTCTGAAGCTCCCGCAGACTGGTGCTGACGTTCGAGCGGGCAATCGACAGCGCGTCGGCGATGTCCTCCGCGTTCAGCGGCTTGGGCGAGATGAACAGCAACGCGTGAATCTGCGCCACCGTGCGGTTGATGCCCCAACGGGTGCCCATCTCGCCCCAGTGCAGGATGAACTTCTGAGCCACGGGTGACAGTTCCACCGCCACGTCATTTCTCCTATTTCTGTACATACAGAATATACTGCATCGTTTGCAGAAAAGCAAATAAAGTTCGCGCTGATTTCACGTCCGCCGCGTAGATGGAACCGGCCGGAGAGATGCATATCCTCTTGTAAATACAGGGGTTAAGCTACTCTTGCGGCTGCGAGAGAATGATTTCGGCGACCGGCTTGCCGGGTAGATTCATCGCACCCAGGGCCTGGCTGGCGGCGGTCCGCAGGGCCAGATTCGGCTCGGTGACGGCCTGCTCGATCAGCTTCTGGACGGCGGTGTCTTCGAGTTTTGACCCGAACCGCCGGGCCGATTCGGCCAGCGACGCGAACGCCGCTTTGCGCAGCGATTCGGTCTGATCCGCTCCCAGGGCCACGACGGCGATCGCCCGCTGAGCGCCGGCGGAGTCGATCAGAGCCAGCGCTTCCGCCGCCGCGATGCGTAGTTCTTCCGACGGATGTCCGAGGGCCGAGATCAACGACGCCTCCGCCCCGCGGATGTCCAGCACCGGCGAGCGGTTCACCGCGATCGTGCGCAGCGTCCGCGCCGCCTCCAGCGCCAGCGACGTGCTCAGCTCCGGCGGCAGCTCGTGATGGCCGAACTTCGGCGCGATCTCCTTGCCGCGGGCCAGCAACTGCTCGGCCAGCTTGGCCTGCGAGCCTTCGCCGTTCGTCACCGCATACACGCGCCCGACCCGCCGATCCGACTCATTCACGCGATCCGCCACCAGATCGTCATTCTGCTGCACGATGAGCACCACCGGCGTGAGGCTGAACCGCCGATCGTCGGCCAGCGTGCGCACGGCCTCGACCACCGTCGGCCGATCCATGTCCGTCGAGAGAAAAATACCATCCAGATGCGTCAACTGCTTGTGCGCCCCGTCCAGCGCCTCGCTGAATCGCTCCGCCGACACGACTGTCCCATCACCCCGCCGCAGGTCCTCTTCGAGCTTGGCCCGCAACGCGGCATCCGGCTCGACCAGCAGGTAATTCTTGCCACCGGTCAACTGCACCGCCGACGCCAGCGCCGGCACCACTTCGGCCGAATCGCGGAACGGCTGCTGCGGCAGCGCCCGCCCCAAAGCCAGGGCCGCCCGAATCCGCACGAGAAGCTCCGGGAAGCTCAGCGCCGCCGCCAGGCTGGCCGCATCCGAGTGCGGCATCGCCACCATCGTGGCCGGCCCCGCCGTCACGTCGAGTGCGGCAATGGCGCCCAGCGCGACGGCCGGATCGCGGTCCTTCACGGCGCGGGCCAGCGCGATCTGCGAATACACCGGCCCGAACAGCCGCGCGAAATAAATGCTCCGCGGAAAATCCGCCGGCCGCGTGAGATCGGTCGAGTCCACCGCCTCTTCCGAAGTCACGTCCATCCCCAGCGCCGCCTCACGCCGGAAGTTCGCCGCCACCCACAGCGCTACCATCTTCGGCTGATCGGGAGCCAGCGCCAGCGATGCCCGGGCCGCCCGCATCGCCATCACGAACGGGTAGATCTCATTCGGCACTTCCACCGGAGACAAAAGCCCATTTTGTACGAACCATACATTCGCCCGCGGCTCACTCGCATCCGGCCGCAGTGAATCGACGTTCGCGTAATACTGCTCGGCCAGGTCGCGGAACAGCTCCGCCGGCGGAAGTTGTTTCACAGCCGGGTCCGCCACCACGATCCGTTTCACCGCCGCCACTGCCGCCGCACGCACCGCATCGTTCACTTTCGGATCGGCCACCACCCGCGCCAGATACGGCAGCGCCTGCGGATACCCGATCCGCCCCAGCGCTTCGGCCACCGCCCCGCGCACCACCGGATCGTCGATCGACAGCGCCTGCACCAGCGGGTTCACCGCCTTCTTGCCGAGCTGCGGCAGCGCCTTCACCACGAACCCGTGCAGGTCCTGCTTCTGCGGATTCCCCAGCACCTCCAGCAGCCACGGCACGGCGTACTCACCCGATTCGAGCAGGCGTTCCATGCCCACCGATTGCTGCACGGGCGTCCCGGCCAGAAGCTTGATGTTTTCCGTGATCCGGTTCGGCGCCATGCGGGCCTGCCGGTGCGACTCGCGCACCAGTTCCAGAATCTTCTTCGCGTCGTCGGCGAGCGGCGTGTTGTTGATGATCAGCAGCAGCGTGTCGATGCTGTTCTTGTACTTCTCCGAAATCATCAGCAGCTTCTCCGCCCCCTCCTTCGTGAGCGGGTTCACCTCCGGCCGCTGGAGCAGCGCTTTGCCCAGCTTGTCGGCGATCTCGAACTGCCCGACGAGCGCGAAGTGCAGGTAATCGGCAAAGTTCTCCTCCAGCGGATCATTGCCCGGCAGCAGCCCGGCCGGCGCACTGGCCGGAGGCGCATTTTTTGCCGACTCTTCCGCGGGGGCCGACTCGGCCGGCAATTCAGCCTTCGCATCCGTGCCGGTTGCGGCCGGATTCTGCGCCAGCGCGGCATGTCGCCCGCTCAATACGGCAAAAAACGCGAACAGGGCCGACGTGAACAGCCAACGGTCGGTGAGTACGCGAGATTTCATCGGGAGCCTCCAGCAGGGGAATATCGCCGGTCCATCATATCTATCGTAAAAACCGGCTCGGGAGGGGGTTTTTTAATCCTTGAACATCATGGCAGCGGGCGGCTTTCGAGCCGACCGTATCAGTAGCGGCCGGCGTCCAAGTCGGCCGTTTCGGGCAAGTCCGGCAATCTCTCTCCTCCGCTCAATTATAAATCCCTCCCTGCCGACGTCAACGCATGCGGCACCGCTAAATGGGCTTCAACTCGCCGGCCAGCAGCGCATCCACCACCGCCGCCAGGCCGGCTTCATCCTGCGTGGGGGCGTGCCAGCGGGCCACCGACTTGATCCGCTCGATGGCGTTGCCCATGGCCACGCCAAGGCCCGCCTCGGCGATCATCTCCAGGTCGTTGATGTCGTCGCCCACGGCCACGATCTCGGACCGGTCGATGCCCAGCCGCCGGGCGACCTGCGTGACGCCGTACCACTTGTTGACTGGCGGGGCGAAGCACTCCACCACGTGGAACCGGTAGTTCGGCGCGTAGATCGGATTGCATTTCAATTCGGACGGAGTGAAATCCCGCTCCAGCAGCGACACCGTTTCCGCGATGTGCTCGGGGTCATCAATGACCGCCAGCCGGACCGGCGGGCACGGCCCCGCCTGCCATACGGACAGGAGTTGCACCGGGGCGGACGGTCCTTCGATGCGGTCGGTGAATATCTTCAGAAAGCGCTGGTAAGCATCGACGTTTTTCCTGCCTTCGACGAGCCGGTAATCGAAGCCCGTTTCGCACGAGTCGTAGAGAATCAGCACCGGATAGCCGCGCAATTGAAAATGCCGGACGAGCCGGTCGGTCAGCGGCGGCGGCAGCGGCGTGCGATGCAGCGTCCTGCCCGCGGGCAGCTCGCTCACGATCGCGCCGAAGACGAAGATGCCCACATCGGAGTCGAGCCCGAGTTGTTCGATGACGCCGCGGGTTTCGGTCAGCGAGCGGCCGGTGCAGAGGCAAACGGTGATGCCGGCTTCATGCGCCTGGTGCAGCGCGTCTCGGTTGGCGGGCGGCAGTTCGTTGCGCGAGTTGAGCAGCGTGCCATCGACATCGATGGCCAGCAGCCTGTACCTCGATTTCATCGGGTTAGATTAGCGATTGGCGGGCCGTGGAACAAGTTCGCGTCGCCGGAGCGAAGTACGGCGGGCGCGTTATTTATGGCGATCCTTCTAATTGTTCGAGGTGAGAAGGCACCGTCGCTCGGACGCCGCGGTCGGCGCACCGGTCAGTCGGCTGCGGGCCAGCTTGAACGCTTCCAAATGTGTGTTGCCGCTGCCGGCCTGGCGGAAAATCTGACGGAGCGTCTGGCCAATGCCGTCAATGCGCTGCTCTGTCTGTTCGGCGGACCAGCCCAGCCACGCTCCGGCGATGTGTATCAGCCCGCCGGCGTTGATGACGAAATCGGGCGCGTACAGAATCTTGCGGGCCGCCAGTCGATCGGCGTCTTCCATCGGCTGATGCAACGGGTTGTTGGCCGAACCGGCCACGACGCGGCAGCGCAACTGCGGAATGGTCGTCGCATTCAAAATGTCGCCCAGCGCGCACGGCGCGAACACGTCGCACTGCACGGCGAGGATGTCATCGGCCGGACACGGCGTCACATTGGCGGGAAACTTCTCGGCCAGCAGCTTCACCCGTTCCGTCGAAACATCGGCCAGCAAAACGTGGGCACCCTGGGCAGCGAGCAGCTCCACCAGGTGGCCGCCGACAGAGCCCGCGCCCTGAACGGCCACCGTCTTGCCGGCGAGGGAATCCTGCCCTTCGAGCCGGCGGATGCACGCCCGTATGGCGGCCAGCACGCCACGGGCGGTAGCCGGACTGGGCGAACCGCAGCCGCCACTGGCCAGCGGCCGGCCGGCGACGAATTTCGTAGCCGCCGCCATCCAGTCCATGAATGAGTCGTTCGTTCCTACGTCCGGTGCGGCGATGTATCGCCCGCCCAGAGTGTCCACGCACTCACCGAAATAGAAAGCCTCTGTGGGGGATGGAACGGAATTCGGCGGACACCAGATGACCGCCTTCGCTCCTCCGAACGGCAGGCCGTGAGCGGCGGCCTTATAGGTCATCGCTTCGCTGAGACGAAGGACGTCGGTGACGGCCTGTCCCTCCGTGCGGTAGGCGTAACGACGAACTCCGCCCATCCCCGGTCCTAAAGTGGTATCGTGAATGGCGATAATCGCCCGCAATTTCGTATGTTTGCTGGTGAAGACGCAGACTTGTTCGTGCCCGGCTGCTTCCATCTCGGTGAACATCCCCTGACTCCTCATACAACTATATGCCGGGTGTCGCCGTGCGGACCACTCCGTGAAGTTATTCCCAAACAGACCAAGCCGAGTCCGCTACGCGCACCGCGCCGACGTGGTGGGTACGGACGATCGTGGTGGATTCTTTGGAACCCAGTACGCTGGCGTCGGACGCCAACGTCCGAGTATCCTGCGGCGACACCGAAGCGGATCAAACATCGCGAACGCTGCGCAATCACGAGGATTTGCCATGCTCAGTAAATGCCTACGTTGGTCGGCCGGGACTGTCGGCCTGATCGATCTGCTTGTAGCGGGGCCGGCCTGCACATCGACGCGCCCGGAGATGGCTTCCCAGCCGCAGCCGTCGGCCGCGCCGATCGAGATTTCCTGGCAGAACAACATGCTGACGCTCCGGTCGGACCGTCTCCCCTCCGGCAAGATCGATATCCTCTACCTGGAGGCGTTCTGCCGCCGCGGGAGCACCCACCGCCCGTGGGGCCAGACGATGATCCCATTCAAGACGGAGCTGGTGGAGGCGGCAGCCGACCATCGCCGGCTGAAGCTGCGGAGCATCGTGGATCAGAAGGTCGAAGTGCGGCACGACATCCGGTCCGCGGGCGATGAAGTGGATTTCCGGCTCGAACTGGAGAACAAGAGCAAACAACTGGTGGACATCGAGTGGGCACAGGCCTGCATTCGCATAGGAGCATTCACCGGCTGCGGGCAGGATGATTACTTCGAGAGGTGTTTTATCTTCACTGATGCCGGCCTGACGCGCCTGCACGAGACGGATCGCACCCTCGAAGCGCTATACACGCCGGGACAAGTATACGTCCCCGCCGGCATCAATTTGAACGATGTCAATCCGCGTCCGATCAGCGGCACCCGGCCGGTGAATGGGCTGATCGGCTGCATATCGGCGGACGAGAAACTGCTGCTGGCCACAGCGTGGAACCGCACGCAGGAACTCTTCCAGGGAGTCCTCGTCTGCATCCACAGCGATTTTCGAGTCGGCGGCCTCCTGCCGGGTCAGACTAGGAAACTGCACGGGAAGATCTACATCATGCAGAACGATCCGCGGAGACTGCTGGCTCGTTACGAGCGCGATTTCCCCAGGACTTTACGCCTTCTTCAACACGCGGAGGATGTAGAGTAGGACGAGCGCGCCGATCGTCGCCATGACCAGCGAGCCGAGGAAGCCGTAGGCGGCCACGCCGAGGAGTCGAAAGAGCATCCCGCCGATCAGCGCGCCGATGATGCCGATGATCAGATTGCCCGCCAGGCCAAAGCCGGTGCCCTTCGTGATCTTCCCTGCCAGCCACCCGGCGATCAGCCCGATCAGAAGGAACGCGATAATCCCCATCGGTTCCGTGTATACGATGACTCTGTCTGCCAGCATCATATGACCCGCCGTTCCACAGTCACCATACCTGAACGCACTCGGACTCGCCAGCAGGGGTGCATGTCCGTACCTGCGCGGGCTGTCTTTGTGGAGTGCGGCGGCTACGACGCCGCTTTGGCTTCGCGCAGAGCGTTTTACAGCTCAGACGCCGGAAAGTTTCTCAACGCCCAACGCGGCTTCGCCGCAAGTCAAAGCGCCGCCGCTGGCGACGCACTCCATATGCACCCGGAACGCACTACATATACGGACATGCACCTCGCCAGCAGCTCTTACTTGCCTCGCGTCAGGATCGCCGTCGCCCAGGTGCTGGGATCAACCCACCAGTAGAGATCGTCGCCCACCGTGAGGTATTGCTGGCCAAGCTCTGTATCCTCCAGCATGATGTAGATGCCGATGCGCGGGTGCTCGTGGGGATCGAAGCCGAAGAGCGCTTCCGCCGGGATGTGGCTTTCGAGCGTGTAGGCCGAGCCGGTCCGCGTGCCGGCGACCTGGACCATGCCGGCCGGCACCAGCGGCGCGTTTTCGGTGGCCCGGTGAACCCTGGCCGCACCCGCCATGGGCGATCGGCCGTCCCGCCCGCCGCCCGATGGAAGAAAATAGAACTGCTGGCAATGCCGCGAGGCCCGCTTGATGTCGCGCGTGTCCCGCATGTCGGTCATCAGGCGCAGGTTGTCGCCCTTCCAGAACTGCTTGGGATTGCACTGAAACGGGCTGCGCCGGCCCTGCACGCGGCACGCGACATATAAACCGCTTTCGTTCCATCCCAGATAAATGCGGGCGAATCCCGGCGAGCCGTCGAGCGGCCCGAAATCCGGAAGCCGGAAATCATCCGACCAGTCGCTCAGATCGTCGTCGATCACCGGCGCAGACCGATACCGCAGCGGGAATTCGAAGCGAAACAGGAATCTATTCGGTACCAGAACGCTCATAGCATTTCTCTTGCATACGCGAGACTGCCGCGATGGATTGGCGGATGAGGCGCTCGAATTGGCCGGTGTCGCACTGGTCCATCGTCTGGAGCCAGAACTGCACTTCGTCGCCGCTGCCCTTCGGGCGGATGTCCACGTTGAGGCCCAGCCGATCGACCATTACCGGCGTGAATTGGCCGTGGCCGCAGCGAATCTCGACTCTCACCCCAAATCCCACGTTCGTGATAAGCCGGCCCCATTTGCCCGGGAGGCTTGGGTGTTTCAATCCGATGGTCACCTTCTGTCCCCAGTCCTCGATGATGGCAGGGTCAATCTTTTTCAAGCGGCCGAGCAACTGCATGATCAGGGCGCTCTGCCACAACTTCGGCTGGTTTTTCGAGAGCGACTGCTGCGAGAGATGCCATTGCCGGCCGTTGACCTTCCACGGCTGGCGGACCTGAATGTCTTCCGCCATTTTGCGGACCAAACGCATGTATGCTTTTGCCGCCTGCTTGATGAACAGACGCGCGCCGGTGGTGGCGATCTCGCGCTTGCTGTGGATCACCATGCGAATATCGTCGGTGTGCGGGCCGGAGTGGCGGAGCGTGACGCGGTTTTCGCGGCCGTAGATGGGTAGCTCGTCGCATTCGTCGAGCGGCTTGAGCGGCACGAGCCGGCGGACTTCGGCCGCGCTGAACGCTCGAGCCGGAACCCGGAAGCTCACGTCCAGCAGCCAGGTATGGCCGGTGCGGGCATGGAAGAACCACGGCGTGTCGCTGCCGGGCATCTTGATCTCGACGCGGCTGCGATGTTTGAAATCGGTCGGGGCGAAGCGATTTTTGCCCGCCGCCTCGATCTGCTCGATGAGCCATTCGAGGGCGGCGCCTTCCCATCGCACCGGCTCGCCGCGATGGGCGACGCGGTCGCGCGTGTGCCACCGCAGGCCGTTCACTTCCCACGGCAGGCGCGCGTCGCCCAGCTCCTCGGGCACGAGCGGCTCGTCGTCAGCAACTTCTACTTTCGCGGCGTCGAACACTTCGCGTTCGGTCCGGGGATGTTCCGTCAGGATCTCTTTGAGAATCACGCCGGTGTGCGACTTGGGATTTGCGGCGATGCGCTCGGGCGGGCCTTCGGCGACGATCTCCCCGCCGGCCAGGCCGCCTTCCGGGCCGAGGTCGATCACCCAATCGGCGGTTTTGATCACGTCGAGGTTGTGCTCGATGCAGACCACCGTGTTGCCCAAATCGCAGAAGCGGTGCAGGACGTGCAGCAGCTTGCGTAAATCGTCGAAGTGCAGGCCCGTCGTTGGCTCATCGAGGATGTACAGCGTCTGGCCGGTGCTCGGGCGGCCCAACTCGGCGGCGAGTTTCACGCGCTGCGCTTCACCGCCGGAAAGCGTCGGCCCCGGCTGGCCGAGTTCGAGATAGCCGAGGCCGACGTCGTCCAGCGTCTGCAACATCCGGCGAATCTTCGGCACATTCTCGAAATGTTCCAGCGCGGCCGAGATGCGTATCGACAGCACGTCGGCGATGCTCCTGCTCTTGTATTTGATTTCGAGCGTCTCCGCCTTGAAGCGCGTGCCGCCGCACGTCTCGCAGGTGATCCACACGTCGGGCAGGAAGTGCATCTCGATGCAGCGTTGGCCGTTGCCCTCGCACGCCTCGCAGCGCCCGCCGGGGCGGTTGAAGCTGAAGCGGTTCACGTTGTAGCCGCGGACCTTGGCATCGGGCAGGCGGGCGAACAGCTCGCGGATCAGGTCGAACACGCCGGTGTACGTCGCCGGGTTGCTGCTCGGCGAGTTGCCGATCGGCGATTGATCGACGTTGATGACCTTGTCGATGAATTCGACGCCGCGGATCTCGTCGTGCCCGCCGACTTCGAGGTTGGCCCGGTGAAGTCGTTTGGCCAGCGCGGTGTACAGGATGTCGTTGACCAGCGAGCTCTTGCCGCTCCCCGAAACGCCGGTGACGGCCACGAAACATCCGAGCGGGATTCGCACGTCGATGTTCTTAAGATTGTTCTGCCGCGCGCCGGTGATCTCCAGGGATTTGCCGTTAGCATCGCGTCTTTTCGCAGGGACCGGAATGACCTCTTTGCCGGCCAGGTAGCGGCCGGTCAACGAAACTTTCGACTTTTTCAGTTTTTCCGGCGAGCCGCTCGCCACGATCTGCCCACCGTCGCTTCCGGCGCCCGGGCCGAAATCGAGCACGTGGTCGGCTCGGCCAATGACCTCGCGGTCATGCTCGACCATGAGCAGCGTGTTGCCGAGGTCGCGCAGGTGGGCGAGAGCATTAATCAGGCGGCGGTTGTCGCGGGGGTGCAGGCCGATGGTCGGCTCATCGAGGACGTAGAGCACGCCAGTGAGGCCGCTGCCGATCTGCGATGCCAGGCGGATGCGCTGCGACTCGCCGCCGGAGAGTGTCGGTGCGGAGCGGTGGAGAGTGACGTAATCCAGGCCGACATCGACGAGGAACTTCAGGCGGTTCTTGATCTCGGTGACCAGCTCGCCGGCAACTTTCTTCTCGCGGGCGGTGAGCTTGAGCGTGTTGAAAAACTTGAGGGCGTCATCGAGCGGCAACTGACAGAGCTGCACGATGGTTGTGCAGGCCACGCGGACCGACGCGGCATCCGGGCGCAGGCGACTGCCGCCGCAGCGGTGGCACGGCACTTCTGTCGTCAGATGGCTGAGCCGGTGGCGGTATTGCCAGCTCGAACGCGTCGCCTCCTCGATGGCCGGATAAAAACCCTTCCACTGGAAGCGTGTGCCGTCGCCGCGCTCGAACCAGGAGCCGTTCGTGCCGTAGAGGATGCCGCGCTGGGCTTCTTCGGGCAGCTCGTGCCACTGGCGGTCGAGCGTGATTCCCAAATGGTCCGCGACGATGCCGACCATGCGGGCCAGCACGGGATTCTTATCCAACTCCTCCCAGCCGGCGATGGCGCCGCCGCGGATCGATTCGCGCGGATGCACGACAATCGAATTGAGGCTGGCCCCCGACTGCGTGCCGAGCCCTTCGCACACTTCGCACCAGCCCATTCGCGTGTTGAACGAGAAATGATGCGGCGTGAGTTCGTCGTAGCTCGTGCCGCACTGCGTACACGATCGCCGCTGCGAGAAGCGGAGTTCCGGTGTGGCACGGGCGTCTCGCCCGTGCGCTGTAGCGGCCGGCGTCCCTGCCGGTCGTCGGCCGACATGGAGGTCGGCCGCTACAAACTCGGAGGTCACCGGCGCGAGAAGCATCCAGCCGTTCCCAATCGACAGCGCCAGTTCGATACTGTCGGCGATTCGTGAACGTGCTGAGCTTCGGATAACAACGCGATCCACGACCAGCTCGACGGTGTGCCGCGAGCGACGATCGAGCACCGGCGGATTCGATAGTTCATGAACAACGCCGTCCACGCGGACACGGGCAAAGCCGTTGGCTTTCTCGCGCGCAAACAGGTCGGCATATTCTTCCTGGCCGCTGCGCTCGATGGGCGCGAGCAGGAGCGCTCTCGTCCCGTCGGGCAGGGACATGACGCGCTCGATGATCTCATCGCTGGTTTGCGTGCCGATGGGAATGTCGCACTTCGGGCAATACGGCGTGCCCAACCGGGCCCACAGCACGCGCATGTAGTCATAAACTTCCGTGACCGTCCCGACCGTCGATCGCGGCGAGCGGGCGGTGGCCTTCTGTTCGATGCTGATCGCCGGCGAGAGGCCCGCCACGTGTTCGACTTTCGGTTTGGCCACCTGCCCGAGGAACTGGCGGGCGTAGGCGCTGAGCGATTCGACGTAGCGCCGCTGGCCCTCGGCGTAGACGGTATCGAGCGCAAAGCTGCTCTTGCCGCTGCCGGAGACGCCGCTGCATACGGTGATCCGGCCGCGCGGGAAGCGAACGGTGATGTTCTTGAGATTGTGCTGCTGCGCGCCGACGACGGTGACTTCGGTGAGTTCGCCGTTCGGGGGTGGCCCATCGCGTAGCGGTGGGGGACGCGAAGAGGGAGGCGGTTCTGGCGTTCGCATGTACCCGGGTGTGCCTGAGCGTTGGACGTTCGATCTTCGTGTACCCCGTCCTTCGGATGGGCCACCCCGAGTTTCCTGGTGAAGGACCTTTCGGAGCGCATGTCCCGTATACGACGCCTCACACGCCGCCACTTCCTCAGGTGTGCCCGCGACCACGACCTCTCCGCCGTCCTCGCCGCCCTCGGGACCCAGATCGATCACCCAATCGGCGGTCTTGATCACGTCGAGATTGTGCTCGATGACGATCACCGTGTTGCCCGCGTCCACAAAACCGTGCAGCACAGCGAGGAGCCGGCGGATGTCGTCGAAATGCAGGCCGGTCGTCGGCTCATCGAGCAGGTACAGCGTCCGGCCGGTGCTGCGTTTCACCAGCTCGCGGGCGAGCTTGATCCGCTGGGCCTCGCCGCCCGACAGCGTCGTCGATGACTGCCCCAGTTTGAGATAATCGAGCCCGACGTGATGCAGCGTC
>CAYLLT010000119.1:0-12046 GCA_964384465.1 uncultured Planctomycetales bacterium
CTTCCTTCTTGAAGTAGTCGCCGAACGACCAGTTGCCGAGCATCTCGAAGAAGGTGTGGTGATAGGTGTCGTGGCCGACGTCGTCGAGGTCGTTGTGCTTGCCGCCGGCGCGGATGCATTTCTGCGTATCGACGGCCCGGTGGAACGGGCGGCTGCCGGTGGCGAGGAATACGTCCTTGAACTGGTTCATGCCGGCGTTGGTGAACAGCAGCGTGGGGTCGTCGTGCGGCACGACCGGGGCGGACGGGACCACGGTGTGGCCCCGCTCGCGGAAGAACTCGAGGAAGTCGCGGCGAATCTGATCGGCGGTCGGCATAAGCTCAGAAAGTCGAAAATCGACAGTCGAAAGTCGAAACGGGCGTGCCCACCCGCGGGCACAAACAGATTATTGTAGTCGAGTTTTCGGGAGGCCGGAAGCTGATGGGAAAGGGCGATTGACGCTGCTTACGGCTCAGAAATAACCTGCTCGGCGACCGGCGTGACCTGGATTTCGGCGATATCTCCGTCAACCCGTTCAGCGGGGTCCGCCGCGAGCTCGCGGTCGCGGCTCGGATTGACCGCACCTTCCTGCTCCGGCTCCGGATTGACCGCTCCCTGACGGTCGCGGCTCGGATTATCGGGAGTCTGCTCGGGGGCGGTGCCACCGGGCTGGGTCTGCTGCTGCTTAAGTTCGGACAGCGGCTTGGCCTTCAGGAAAGTGTCGGCCAGCTCGCCATCCTTCTCGTAGTGGCGTTTGACGACGTCGAACGCGCGGGCGGCCAGTTCCCGCTGGGCGCTGAAGTGCCGGACGAAGCCGAGCACCACCCAGCCATCCGGATCATTCTGCTGTTCGAGTACGAACGCTTCCAGTGCCTTGAGGTGCCGGTCGAAGTCTTTCGCATCGCCGTAGCGCTCGCGGATATCGAACGTGGAGTTCACCACGTCGGGGAACAGCGGGACGCCCCGCCGGATGGCGGTGGCGGCCATCGAAAAATCACCGGTAGCGAACCGGGCCACCGCATAGGCCAGCCAGCCATCGACGTTGTTGCGATCGGCCATCGCCGCCTGGAGGAAGGTCCGGGCGGCCTCATCGTAGTTGCCGATCTTGAACGACTCGATGCCCTGCGTCATCAGCTTTTGGATCTGCTCCGAAGGCATCCGCTCGGCGGTTGCCTTCCCGCCTCCGCCGGGCGGCGGGGCCGGCTGCTGGTCGGCCGGCGGCAACTGCTCGGCATACGCATTCGGCGCGGGCTCGGTCGGCGCTTCCGCCGCGGGACCGAACTCTTCATAAGGCGTCTGCTCGACATATCCCGCAGGCGGGTAAATCGGCTGGGCGATATAACTCGGCGAACCGTAGACCGGATACGGCTCATAGATCGGGTAGGCCGGATAGGCGTAAGGATACCCGTAGTAGGATCCACAACCGGAGAGGAATCCGAAACCGAAACCGAATGACGAGTACCCACGGCCGCAATACGGCCGAATGTAATTATTCCCGAACCGGCAGTCGTCCACTCTCGGCCGGCAGTCGTCGAAGCCCCTGCGGAAGCCAAACCCACCGTCTCGTACGAATCCGCCGCGGCTGAAACCTCCGCCTCCCGAGCGCGTGTATCGCGCGGTATCTCTGACGCGTGATCCGGAACTGTCGCCCATCCGGTCGCGCAGCCCCACGGCTGGGCCGCGGTCGGCAATCGCATCGGAATTCCGCGGCACGACGACGCCGGTCGCGCCGGAATTCGATATTCGCGGCCGGATAAACGTGGAAGGACTGATCGCATCGCCGCCGGATCGCGGTGTCGCCTGCGCGGCGACAGCACTATCGGCGGGTGGCGTGCCGCGCGTTCGAGGCGAGCTGCTGCTCGCCGGCAGCGAGACGCGGTCTCCGCTTCCGCTTGATCGCGTGTAAGTTCGAGGCGTCGGCGACGACCTCTGCGGCGCGGCGGCTGTGGCCCGCGGGCTCGATCGCGGCGCGGTTATAACGGATGGCCAGGCCGACGACGAAGGAGCCGAATAACTCGATCGCCCGGAAGGAGCAGAGTAGCTCGGGCTGGCGCTCGATCGCGGAGCGGAGTACGATCGACTTACGGATGATCCGCCCGGTTGTGAGCGCTGGGTCGAGAAGCTCCTGCCGCTCGACGCGGTGCTGCTCCGCGACATGGATCGTGCCGACGCTCCGCCGCCGGAACGTCCGCCCGCGGCAAGACAGACTGACGCGTAGTCAGCCGTGGCGAATGCGACGACAGCGACAAGCCAAACACAATTTCGGATCGTTCTTCGAGAGGTCATTGTAATGCTCGCCTCAGCCAATGGCTGAAAACTGAAATGTTCGCGGCGCCGCACTCTGATTCTAACGGTACACCCGCCAAACACCAAGAGAAATCGGGATCCCGCCAGGGGGGTGCACCCCACATCTCCAACCGGTCCGGCGCTCCCCTATGGGTGGAGGTTAAACGCAAGTATCGCCGTCAGACGTTTAGCCGCGACCCGAAGGGGAGCGCGCGCCGTTCTAATAGAACCAGACCCATCAGGCGGGGGTTGGTTAGGCGGATTTCGGACCCGAAAGCAGATTCACCAGCGGGCGGAGGTCCGGCCACGTAAAATCCGGCGTTTCCGAGCCGATATCGCTGATGCGTTCGGACCGCTGGATCCAGGCCGAGCGGATGCCGGCCCGCCGGGCGCCGCCCACGTCGCTGTGCAGGGAGTCGCCCACGTGGATCACCCGCTCCGCCGACCAGCCGGTCAGCTCCAGGGCCGCCGCGAAAATGCCCCCTTCGGGTTTGTAACTGCGGGCCGTCTCGGAAGACATGATGTAGTCGAAGTGCAGCCCGTGGTGATCGAGGGCCGCCAGCAGCTCGCGCTCGTCGGCGTTACTGACGATGCACACCGGCACGCTCAGGGCCGCGAGCACCTCCCGCACTTCATCGAAAAGTGTCGGCTGCGCGAGGTACTGATTGAGTCGCTCGATGTACCCCGTCGGATCGATCATCCTGCCGTTCAGCGGCTCGACGGTCTCGATGAGCGTGTCGTGTTCGATCTGCGTCAGCAGCCGGAAGTTGTCCCGCCGCACGCTCTCGATGGCGGCAAAGTAACGCAGCCCCCAGGCCAGCGACATCTCCTCCGCGCTCGTCTTCAGCCCGTGATCGTCAATGACTTCCTGACAGATGGCGACCACCGCCGCGCGATCGCCGCCGGCGATGGTTCCATAAAAATCGAGAAATATTCCGTCCAGTTTCGACATCGCACGATCCGAATCCCCGACGCAATCGGGGGCCATGTGTATAAAACGTTCGGCCCCTCACTTGCGTGAGGGGTTCGGACAGGTCTCGTCCTACGGTGCCCAGTGCGGCGGGCGCTTTTCCAGGAACGCCGCGATGCCTTCTTTGGCTTCGTCAGAACCGCGTGTGGCCAGATGGTGCTGGAGCGCCCGCTTTACATCCTCGCTCACCGATGTCGGCCACAGCTCGTCGAGCGCCTGCTTCGTGCGTGCGAGCGTGATCGGCGGGGCCTTCATCACCTGCTTCGCCAGCCGCAGCGACTCGTTCATCACCTCCGCCGGCGGCACGGCGCGATTGATTAATCCTATCGCCAGCGCCCGCCGGGCGTCGATCAGCTCCCCCAACAGCAGCAGCTCGCGGGCGTCGCGCTCGCGAAGCTGTCGCCGCAGGAACGTCATCACCACGGCCGCAATCAGGCCCCGGTGCACCTCCGGATATCCGAACCGCGCATCGTCGGCGGCGACGACGAAATCGCACGCCGACATCAACCCCGCGCCGCCCGCTACCGCGGCGCCGTTGACCGCCGCAATCGTGACCCGCGGCGACTGATGAACCGTCTCCATCAGCCGGCCCACCGCCTCGACGGCCCGTTCGGCCTGCGCGGGCTCGGACGCCTCCTTGAGATCGAGTCCCGAACAGAAGACCGGCCCTGCTCCACGCAGGATGATCACCCGCTGCGTCTCGTCGCGTCCGGCCGCTTCGATCGCGGCACACAACTCCTGCATGAGCGGGATGGTGAGTGCGTTGCGCCGGTCCGGCCGGTTCAGCGTCAGGATGGTGATTGCCGGCTGGCTGCTATCGATGAGCACGGATGGTTGACTCATGGCTCTCTCCTCGTGGGCCGGCGGCTCCGCTGAAGCACGTCCGCCGGCACCGACAACTCCATTTCGAGCAGTGCCTGGCCGAGCGTTTTGCCCTGCGCGTCCACCCGCAGCGAACGGCTGCCGCCTCCGGCCAGCACATTCGGCAATACAAAATTGAGCGCCTCCAGGTTCGGCAACTCGTAGCGGACAACCGTGCCGACGCCGAGCGGCTTGAAATACGATTCAACAACGGCCGCCGACAAGTGTGTCTCCAGGAATTCATAGCCGTCCGGCGTATGGGCGATCACACCAACATTCGCGCTCGAGCCCTTGTCGCCGCTGCGGGCGTGGGCGATATCCGCGAGTCTGATTTCTACCGCCGCCATATAGTGACCTCTATCGTTAGACCGGAATGAGTTCCATCCTCGGCCGCACGCGCGATCGTTCGATCAGGCACGGCCAGTAGCCGAAAACCGGCCGGACGTTCGGCCGCCCGGTAGCATAACCGGTCACGCCCTGCGGACCGCTGGTCACCAGCGAAGCGATCTCACGCGTGAAACGTTCCACCGCCTCGCGCCGCGAGTCTGCGACGCTGATCCGAAGAACGGTTTCGAGCAGATCGCGCTCGTTCGCCGCGTGAAGTACGCCCGGAACACACGCACCCGCACCGAGGCACTCGACGTTGCTGTGCTCCAGCTCGTAGCCGGCCTCGCGCACGCGCTGGAGAATGATCTCGCCGCAGCGACGGGCTTTGGCGACGGCATCGCGGCCGAAAATCGTGAGCATGCCCTGGGCGGTGAAGCCGTCGCGGTACGTCGCGCTCACCTTGTACGTGTCCGGCGGGGGGCGGCCCTTCGCACCGATGACGCGGACGCGATCGGCTCCCTCCTGCTGAACGCGAAGTGACAGGAACGAAACGCTCGCATCGGGGCTGAGGTATTTGTCCGGATCGCCGATTTCGTACAGCAGTTGCTCCTTTACCGTTTCTTCGGTTACGGCGCCGCCTGTGCCGGCGGGCTTGGTCACGACAAACCCGCCAGCCTGCTCCATTTCGATGATTGGAAATCCCATGTGCGCCGGGTCGGGCACGTTCAGCCAGTCGGTGCTGATCCCGCCGGTGACCTGCGTGCCGCATTCGATGAGATGGCCGGCCACCGTCGCGGCCGCAATCCGGTCGTAATCCCTCGGTGCCCAGCCGAAGTGATGCATCGCCGTCGCGACCGTCAGGCTCGGATCGGCCACGCGACCGGTGATGACCACGTCCGCGCCGGCCGCGAGTGCCTCGACAATCGGCTCGGCGCCGAGATAGGCATTCGCCGTTACAAGTCGCGGCAGGATGGACTCAATCGGCTCGCCCGTTTCGAGATTACTGAACAGCGAGCTGTCGCCTTTCCGCGAAGATTGCATCAGCGGCAGCACGTCATCACCCGTAACCAGCGCGATCTTCAAGTGCTTAATATTTGCCTGTCGCAGCACTCCCGCACACACCTGCGCACATCCGAGCGGATTCAGCCCGCCGGCATTAGTGACCACGCGTACCTTTGAGTCGTTCTGCCAGAACGGCACGAGCGAGCGCACGACATCAACGAAATCCCGGGCATAACCGGCCTGCAGATCGCGCTCGCGCTGAATCGCCATGATCGACAGCGACACTTCCGCCAGGTAATCGAGCGTCAAATAATCGAGGTCAGGCTGCTGCGCCAGCAATCGGGCCGGCGCATCGACGATATCGCCCCAGAAGCCTTGAGCATTACCGATGCGGATCATGCGCGACATAAAACTAGGCTATTACTTCTAAAGGTTCAATTCCTTCGGCCCGAGCGTCACGACGCTCAACTGATCGCGGCGATGATTGCGAAGATAACCTTGAATATCTGTGGAACTCACCGCGCTGATCTTCGCCAGCTTGTCTTCCGTGGGTATCGGCCGGCCGTAATAGAACAGGTCGTTCACCAGCTCGTTGGCTTTGGCGCGGGTGACGTTCCCCTGCGTCCGCGTGCGGGCGACGATGCCGGTGATCGCCCGGTCCACCTCGTGCTGCGTCACGTCGAGGCCGAGCCGGTCGATCTCGCGCAGCAGCGTCACAAACGTCTGATCCACGTTCTGCGGCGTGGACGAGGCCCCCAGGTGTACCATGCCGCTTCGGCGCGGCTGATCGCTCCAGGCGCCCACCCAGTACACCAGCCCCTGCTTCTCCCGCACTTCCGTAAACAGCCGCCCGCTCATGCCGCCCGCCAATACGCCGATCGTTACCTGCTCGATGGGGAAATCGTCGTCCGTCACGGCCGAGCCCGGAAAGCAGATGGCCACCTGTTCCTGCTCGAGTTCCTTTGGATGATGCGTCCGCATCGGCGTGAATTGCAGCGGGAACCACGCGGGAGCGGCATTGCTGTTCGGCCCGAAACCCTCAAATTGCTTTTCGAGTATATCCGCGGTCTGGTCCGGATCGACCGCTCCGGCGATCCCCACCATCATCCGCGACGCGGAAAAGTGCCGCTGCCAGTGCTGCACGATCTGCTCGCGGCCAATCCGCTCCAGCGTCTCCAGCTCGCCGAGCACGTGCCGCCCGAGCGGCTCGCCGTATGCCTGACGGTGCTGGAGCTTTCTGGCCAGGTCCTGCGGATCGTCCTGAAGCGCCATCTGAGCCTGCCGCGTCAGCTCGATCGCGACCTCGCAGGCCTCATCCGGGAACGTCGGCGTCCGAATCATCTCCGCGTGCAGCTCGATCGCCCGGCCGATGAACTCGGACAAACACAGACACGAAAAACCGACGTTCTCGCGTCCGGCAAACGACGCATGCGCAGCGCCGATCTCATCAAACGCATCATTCAGTCCCCGGCCGTCGCGTTTGGCCGTGCCTTTATCCAGCGCGACCTCCATCACGTGCGCGAGTCCGAGGTATTCGGGCGGGTCGAACGCGAAGCCGCCGAGCACGCGGATCTCGATGGCCACCACCGACCGGCCGGGGATCGGCTGCACAGCCAGATCAATCCCGCAGGTCAATCGCCGGTGTTCGATTTGTTCCAAAGCAGCGCTCATGCGTCTCGTTTCTCATTGGCTTTCCGGCGTACCCAACACCGGACAAATCTCCGCCAGCTTCTGATTCAACATCGCTTCGTCTGCGGCTTCCATGTTCAGCCGCAGCAGCGGTTCGGTGTTGGACGGCCGAACGTTGAACCACCACGATTCGTATTCGACGGTGATGCCGTCGAGAAAATCGATCTCGGCGTCGGCGTATTTTCGGGCCAGTTCCTCGATGGTTCCCTGCGGATCGTCGTTGTGGAAATTGCGTTCTCCCGAATGAGCATAGCGGTTCAGCGGCGCGATCAGCTCGGCCAGACGTTTGCCCGTTTCGGTCAGCAGATTCAGCACTTCGATAAACGCGATAACGGCAGAATCGCAGTACCAGTTGTCTCGAAAGTAGTAGTGCCCGCTGAGTTCGCCGCCGAAGACGCCTTTGCAGTCCGCCATCGCCTTCTTGAGATTAGTGTGCCCGCATCGCTCGCGGCGGGGTGTGCCGCCGGCCTTGCGGATCTCCTCGGCGACCACGCGCGAGCACCGCAGATCGTAAACCACGGCCGATGCCGCCGACTCTTTCAGAAATCGCTGGGCCAGCAGGGCCGTGACCAGGTCCGAGCGTACGACCACCCCTTTGTGATCGACGAAAATACAGCGGTCGGCATCCCCGTCGAAGCACACGCCCATGCGGGCTTTCGAACGAATGACACGATCTCTGAGCTGGACCAGATTCGCCGCGACCAGCGGGTTCGGATCGTGCACGAACTCGCCGTTGTGCTCGAAATTGAGCCGGACGATCTCCAGCCAGTCCACGTCGTCGAACAGCAGCGGCACCCACCGGCCGGCCATGCCGTTCGATGCATCGACCACCACGCGAAACGGTTTTTCCGGAGTGTATTTGCCGCCGGGCCGCAGAAAGCCGCGCACGAACTGGCGGTAGGGCTCGGTCAGGTCCGCCTCGCGCAACTCGGCGAGGTGAGCGTTGTGCCGGGCGGTGTTCTGGGCGATCTTCGCGATCTTGCCCAGCCCGGTGTCGCTGCCGACCGGCCGGCCTTTCGGCCCGCAGATTTTGAAACCGTTGTACTGGGCCGGGTTGTGACTGGCGGTGACCTGCACGCCGCCGCAGCAGGTCAGATGGTTGACGGCAAAGTACAATTGCGGCGTATCGATCAATCCGATGTCGATGACCGGGACGCTGCCGGCCCGCAACCCCTCCACCAGGGCTTCCATCAGTTCGGGGCTGCTCTTGCGCATGTCGCGCCCGACCACCACAGTGGACATCTCCGGGCGGCTGCGGTCATACCCGCGCAGCTCCGACCGCAGGAACTGTGCCGTCGCGTGCCCCACGCGCCAGGCGATGTCGGCATCGAGAGGGTCGGGATAGATGCCGCGCACGTCGTACGCTTTGAACACCCGGTCGATGCACGCGCGCTGCCGGCTCTCAACAACCTCCAACGGTCGATCGGAAACCGCCAGCGGCAGCCGCCCGCCGGGCTTCCTCTCGTCGTCGTTGAACTGGCATCCCTTGCATTTGGGGTATCGGACTCGGCGCCGGCCGAAACAGATCGCGTTGGAGATTTTGATATGCTCCTCGCCCGGACAGTAGCGGTAGTAATCTTGTTCTCCCTGAGCCGCGGTATTCACTTGGTGACCTCGCCAGATCGGTGCCCATCGGCGCGGTTTATCTTAATCGAAATGAACGACCGGTCATACTAACCGGATGAGCTTGTCTGCGGGCTTGCGTGTTTCAAACGCGCCGGCGCGGCGGCAGCGCTGACGCGAGCAGATTCCGTTGACAGCCCCGCCAACTCCACTAGAATGCCCACGTTCCGATTTGCCCACTGCCGGTGTGTCACGGTCTCGCAGGTGAAACCGGCAGCGGCGGAGGCGCGACCGCCGCGATTGGCTTCGGCCGTGAGTTCAGCCGAACGGTTCTTCCTTCAGGAGTCGGCATGCCGGTGCATGCGTGGTCTGCTCGCCTCATCCGATACCTGGTGCTCGTATCCGTGTGCATGGCCTGGGGATGCGAATCCCCGCCGGCTTCGGATGAGACCGCCCATTCGCTGACTCGCCGGCGCGCGCGCGACATCGCCGCCGCCCGCCTCGCGCAGGATCCGCACAAGCCCACGGACCGGCCAGCGGGCGTCCCTTCTCGCCTGATCGGCCCCACCGAGACCCAGCCCGCTTCCCCCGATGAGATCGAATCCCAGATCTTCGACCCGGCCGATGTTGCCGCTTCCATGCAGGCTGTTCTGGAGGGCGAGTTGAAACGTCTGGAGAGCGCGTTGAAACGTCTGGAGAAACCTCCCGAAGTCATTGAAGCCGAAAAAGAGCAGAAACGAACGGAGTTCCAGCAATACCTCAAGGGAGTGATCGCACGTACGGAAATGATCCGTCGCCCCGACAGCATCCGCCTCAGCCTGAAAGATGCCGTTCGCCGGGCGCTCATGCACAGCTACGCGATTCAGGCCGAAAGCTACAATCCGGCCATCGAGACCACGCGGATCGTGGAAGCCGAAGCCCAGTTCGACGCCGTCTTCTTCGCCAACTTCGAGAACAACAAGCAGGACCGCCCGAGCAGCTCGCAACTTCAGGGCACGCAGTCCGAGGTCCGCACGTTCCAGGCCGGCGTGCGGAAGCTGCTGTCCAGCGGCATGACTGTCGAGACGAGCTACGCCCTGACCCGGACCGAGACCAACCTGTCGTTTCAGACGCTCAACCCGTCTTACTTCAACCAGTTCATCGTGGACTTCCGCCAGCCGCTGCTCCGCGGTTTCGGGCTGGATTTCAATCGCGCGCAGATCGAACTCCGCCGGCTCGACCGCGCCGTCAGCATCGAGCGGCTGCGGCGGAACATTCGCGAAACGATCTTCAACGTCGAGCGGGCTTACTGGCGGCTCCTCCAGGCCCGGCGGAATATCAGTATCAACGCTCGTCTGCTGATCTACCTGGAAACCCTTCTCATAATCGTCACGCAGCGCGATTATGACGTTAAGATCGCGGATATCAAGCAAATCGAGAGCCCCCTCGAGCTGAGCCGGGCGCAGTTCATCCGGCTCAGCAATGACGTGAAAATCGCCGAGGACGCCTTGAAGCGATTGCTCAACGATCCGCAGCTCAATCAGGCCATGGATATCGAGATCATCCCCACGGACAGGCCCTCGTTGGAACCGTTGATGCTCGATCAACTCGGTGAGATCACCGCCGGCCTCATGTACCGTTCCGAGCTGCACGAGACCAAGCTCGCGATCGAACAGGCGCAGATCGGCATCGGCGTGGCCAAGAACCAGGCCCTGCCGAAACTGGATGTCATGCTGCGTATGATCGTGGACGGGCTCGGCGCCAACCCCGATCGGGCGTTCAAGCAGCTGAGCGACAACGATTTCACCGAGTACGTCGTCTCGCTCCAGTTCGAATGGCCGATCGGCAACCGCGGCCCGGAAGCGGCCCTGCTGCGGGCGCGTCAGGAGCAGGCCAAGGCCATCGCCATTCATCGCGACCAGATCGAGGGCGTCATCACGCAGGTGAACCAGGCGATCCGCGAACTACAGACCAACTACGATCAGATCGGCCCGACGCTGCGCTCCGCCCAGGCTTCGCAGGAGCAGCTCTGGACGACCATCGCGCGCAGGGAGCGGTTTGACCCGCCCTATCTCCTGGTGGAACTGACGGCCCTTCAGAACCTTGCCGCCGCCCGCCAGCAGTTGATCGAGGTGCTGGCCAACTACAACATCGCCCTGGTCAACCTGGAGCGCCAGAAGGGCACGCTGCTCAAGTACAACAACATCGTGATCCGCGGCACGGATGAAGAGTCGTATCTGGAGCCTTACCGCCCCATCGGGCCGTGATGGGATTGCGAATTGCGGATTGCGGATTGCGGATTGAACAGACCGTCCATCACGCCCATCATACAGAACACGAGTTCAGCCGCGACCCGGAGGGGAGTGCGTTACCTCGCCGAAAACGCACTATAATGTGCTTATGCTCCGGGTTCGTCAGGACAATGCGCTCGCATCCTATTTCGCCGAACATCACCGCACGTGGCGCGACAATCTGTACGTGTACCCCGTGATCAGCCGACGGAGCGGCGGACTTTCCATCGGCGTCAATCTCAATCCCGACAAGGCCTGCAACTTCGACTGCGTGTACTGCCAGGTGGATCGCACGGTGCCGCCGGTCGTTCGCCAGGTCGATCCGTCTCGGCTTCGCGATGAACTCGAGTACACGGTCAGGGCCGCGGCCGACGGCAGCTTGTTTGAAGATGCCCACTTCCGCGATGTGCCGCCTTCTCATCGGCGGATCAATGACATCGCATTCTCCGGCGATGGCGAGCCTACGACCTCGCCGCATTTCCTCGCCGCGGTGGAGATGGCGGCCGGGATTCGCCGATCCCTCGGATTGGACGACGTTAAACTCGTGCTCATCACCGATGCCGCCTACCTGCACAAACCGGAGGTCCGCGCCGCGCTGGCCGTGATGGACGCCAATAACGGCGAGATTTGGGCCAAGCTCGATGCCGGCACCGAGAGTTATTACCAGTTGGTCAACCGCCCCAATGTCCCGCTGCGTACCGTGCTCGACAACATCCTGGAGGCAGCGCGCGTCCGCCCCGTGGTGATTCAATCGCTCTGGATGAACGTGAATGGCGAGCCGCCGCCGAATGCTGAGATCGATGCCTTCGCCGAGCACCTGTGCGATATGCTGGCCGCAGGCGGACTCATCAAGCTCGTGCAGATCTACACCATCGCCCGCCGGACGGCCGAGCCGTGGGTGACGCCGCTCGACGATGCCGGCCTGGAGCGAATCGCCGTTCGCGTACGCGCGATTGTGAATGTGCCGATCGCGACCTACGAGGCAGGGTGAACACTCGTAGCGGCGGCCCCCTGTGTCCGCCTTCGGCGAGACTCGCTGTGACGAGGCCGGCGTCGGCGGCCACAGGGGGCCGCCGCTACCGGAGAGTCCATGCATGTC
>CAYLLT010000119.1:12056-18978 GCA_964384465.1 uncultured Planctomycetales bacterium
TCGCGTGGTTATGTCAACTGGATCCGTTGGCCGCGCTGGCCGCCGAGCCGCCCGCCAACTGACGTTCGTGCAGCGCGTAGCGCTCCCGACGTACGTCGGGATGGCCGGCGTCGGCGGCCACAGGGGGCCGCCGCTACTGGAGAGTCCATGCATGTCCACGATCGCCGGCGATCAGGTCCGCATCATCAACGGCATACATGAGCTGGCCGACCACGACCTGCACGGCTCGCGGTACTTCAACAGCGACATGGCCCCCACCACGCTCGCCCAGCGCAAATGGGGCATGAAGGACATCGCCGCGCTGTGGATCTCGATGGCGGCATGTGTCACCACCTACACCCTGGCCTCTTCACTTATCGATGGCGGCATGAATTGGTGGCAGGCCGTGCTCACCATCTTTCTGGGGAACGTAGTCGTGCTCATCCCCATGGTGCTCAACGCCCACGCCGGTACGAAGTATGGAATCCCCTTTCCTGTTTATTGCCGTTCGTCGTTCGGGTTGCGCGGGGCAAACATTCCGGCGCTGCTCCGCGCGCTGGTTGCGTGCGGATGGTTCGGCATTCAGACGTGGATTGGCGGCGAAGCGATCTACCACATTCTGCTGGTCAAAGCGCCGGGGCTGGGGAACCTGCCGAGCCTGTTCTCGGGCATCAATGCCGCTCAAATCGTCTGCTTCCTCCTGTTCTGGTCCGTCAATATGTTCGTCATCTACAAAGGGATTGAGTCCATCCGTATTCTCCTGAACATCAAGGCTCCGCTGCTGATCGCGCTGGGCCTGCTTCTTCTCTATTGGGCGTATAAAAACGCCAACGGGTTTGGCCCCATCCTCTCGCAACCCTCCGCGTTCGAGCCGGGCCAGCCGAAAGCGGGGCAATTCTGGAGCTTCTTCTTTCCCGCGCTCACCGGCGCGGTCGCCTACTGGGCCACACTCTCGCTCAACATTCCCGACTTCAGCAGATATGCCTATTCGCAGCGCGATCAGGTCATCGGCCAGGCGATCGGTCTGCCCACCACCATGGCGCTCTACTCATTTATCGGCGTTGCGGTCACATCCGCTACCGTCGTCATCTACGGTATCAAGATATGGGATCCCGTGGTCCTCGTAAGTAAGTTCTCAAATCCCGCCGTGCTGGTGATCGCTTTGTTTTCGCTCTGCCTCGCCACGCTCGCCACCAACATCGCTGCCAACGTGGTTAGCCCGGCCAACGATTTCGCGCACGTGTGGCCGAAAAGAATCTCCTTTCGCACCGGCGGGTTCATCACCGGCATCATCGGCATCCTCATGCAGCCGTGGAAGCTGCTGGCCGACCCCAGCGGCTACATCTTCAAATGGCTCGTCGCCTACAGTGCGCTGCTCGGCGCGATCGGCGGCATCCTGATCGCCGACTACTTCGTCCTCCGTCGCTCCCGACTTGATCTTCGCGGACTCTACCGCCGCAGCGGTCCCTACTGGTACACCGCCGGCGTCAATCCCCGCGCCGTGATCGCCCTGATCGCCGGCATCGCTCCCTGCGTTCCCGGTTTTTTCGCCACCGTAGCCCCCGGCTGGCTCCATGCCCTCGGCCTGGACCACATCCCCGGCTTCTTGATTAACATGTACAACTACGCCTGGTTCATCAGCTTCGGCATCTCGTTCGTCGTTTACCTGATTATCATGTTGGCCGTTCCGGTTAAACCCGCGATGAGCGCTTTCCCCGTCACTGCTGATTGAGGTTCAAGCTGCAACTTGACCATATAGACTGAGGAGAGTGTTTATTGAAATACAACATAGTGCTTGATCCGCAGGCGATCGATGATCTTCTTGGAATTCGAGTTTATGATCGTCGGAAGATCGTAGATGCCATGAACCGGATTCTGGCTGCCACACCCGCGCAGATCAGCCGTAGTCGCATCAAGAGACTTCGCGGCATGGGTTCTCCTCAGTACCGCTTGCGCGTGGATGAATTTCGGGTCTTCTATGATATAATTGCCGATGACGTTCACGTGATGCGAGTTCTGTCCAAGCAGGTAGCCGAGCAATACTTGAAGGAGATGAGGCGTGCGTCTGAAGACGATTAGTCTGAAAGAATTAGCGCGTGACACCGAAAAAGTAGCCGCGCGAGCTCGAAAGCAACCTGTACTGGTGTGCACAGCAGGGCAGAGCACGTTGATCCTCCGCGCACTATCGGATGATGATCTCGCCGACGAATTGATCGTGAAGCACCCGGACTTTCGAGCGAGTATTCGCCGTGCTCGACGAAACCGTGCCGCGGGGAAGGGCGTTACTCTTGCCAAAGCACGCAGGCAACTGAAAGTCTGACCGCCACACTCTGCCTAACCGCTGAACAGCGTCTGAAGCTCGCCCAAATCGTTCAGATCGACGTCGCCGTCGCGGTCGAAGTCGGCGGGGATGATGCCCTCGGCGTCGGGCGTGCCGCATTCGGGCGGCAGGTGGGCCGTATCGTAGAGAATGGTGGGGCCGGTCGCGCACGCCGCGAACACATCCATGTCCGCCTGATTCACCGGGCCATCCACGTTCAGATCGCCGGGGCAGGTGTCGGTGACGCCGCGGAAGGTCGGCGTGTAATCGGGGAAGACGTAGCCCAGGTCCATGTTGCCGAGCCGCTTCTGCACGATCTCGGCCAGGATGTCGCGGAAGTCGGTGGTGACATCCAGATCGCGTCCTTCGAAGAGTTGTCCCGGCGCGAGGCCCGGCCACTGCGTCAGCACGCGCCCGCCGGCGATGTGGTTGCCCAGGATCATCATCACGTTGCCGTGGCCGTGATCGCAACCCAGGCTGCCGTTTTCGGCCGGGCGGCGTCCGAACTCGGACATGACCACGACGGTGACGTTTCGCCCGTTACCTGAGAACATGTCCAGATGAAACGCCCCCAGCCCCTTGGACAGGTTGTCCATGAGCGTGAACATCGTCCCGCCGGTGAACACACCCTGGTTGTTGTGCGTGTCCCAGCCGGACACGTCGATGGCGACGGCTTCGACGCCGACGTCGGCTTTGATGAGGGCGGCGGTGGTTTTCATGGCGTAGCCGAAACTGCCGCTCGGATACGTCGCTCCGCCGGCGGGCGCATAACCAGCGAAGTTGATGGTGTTGAGCAGGTCGATGGTGACCTGCGTGGTCTGCGCGGCCGCCTTCACCGGATCGGCCACCAGGGCGTACATGTCACCGATCGCGGTGCTGCGGGCGGCGGTGGTACCCGCGTTGCCGAGGAGGCCGAAAACATCCAGATCGGGAATCGGCAGCGACGCCGGCCCGCCCTGGAGCGTGCGTTGCAACCCATAGCCGATCCCGACCGCTCGCAGCAACGCGTTCGGCAGCAGGGGGGCCGCACTGTACAGATGGCGCCCCAGCCAGCCGGTGAAGAGCGATGAATCGGCGGGCTTGCCGACCTCCATAAACCTCTGCGCATCGAAGTGGGAGCGCGAGGGGTCGGTCGATCCGCAGGCGTGGACCACGAGCAGGTCGCCGTTCTGGAAGGCGGGCAACAGCGAGGTATACGGCGGTGCCTGGACGGCCAGCGGCTGCGGGAAGCCGAAATCGCCGTCGAGGTCGATGGCGGCGTTGGGACTTCCGCTGTCGGGCGTGGGGACGGCCAGTGTCGGGCGGTACGCGTAATAATTGGTGTCGGTGTGCGGAACGCAGAGCGTGAGGCCGTCGGCCGCCCCGCGCAGGAAGATCGAGATGATCACATCTCGGCTGGTGCACTCGTCCTGGGCATAGACGACGCGCGGCAGCCACGCCGGCGCGGCGAATGCGATGGCCGCTCCACCGGATACGCCGAGGAACTGCCGGCGCGACAGCTCACGGTATTCCGCACAACCCTGACATTCCGTGCTCATGACGTTTCGACTTTCGATTTTCTCAATACCACTGATATCCGGGAGCGGCGATGGCCAGGCCCACCGCATCTTTCCTCCGCGTGTTGCTGGGCGGATCGGGCAGCAGATATAGCCGGATGCGGTCCTTCTCGGCCGCCGCCATCGCTCCGCCGAACATCGCCGAATCAATGTGGTTCACCAAATCCTGGGCGGTGTTGGGGATATTGTTGAAGAACGTATCGATGTTCACGCTGACCTGGGAGATGTTGCCGTTCAGCAGCGAGGCGCCGAAATTCCACCGCGGCAGGATCAGCCCGACCCACGCCTCCAGCGTATCCGGATAGCCGTCCGGCGGGCCCCAGTTGAACGGCACATGACCGGCACTGATGAGCTGCGTCCGCAGTGCTGACACCGATGACGGGATGGTCGTGCCCGTCGAGCGCATGGCCGAAGCGAACAGATGAAACGGCCGCTTGTACTTGGGCGGCGCAGTGGCGGTATCGGTGTTGTTGAGCAGGGTCCGGAGCATTTCCTTGATGTCGCCGCCGGTCGACTTGAATGTCGCGGCGACGGCATCGATCAGGCTCTGCGGCGGATCGTAGCCCCAGAAGCGTTTGCAGAGCTTCTTCGAGATGAATTTCGCGCACGTGCTCGGATCGGTCGGATGGTAGGGATGGTTGGCCAGGATGCGCAGCACGCCGTCGAAGCCGTCGACTTCGACGCGTCCCTCAATGTCCAGCTGGCCTTTGTTGGCCGGAATCTGATGCCCGAGGACCGTTTTCGTGCCGTTGTCGTGCTGGCCGGCAGTGTACTTGAAGCTCCACGAGTTGTTGCCGGAACTTGCGTTGTAGAGTCCCCAACCGGTGAAGCAGCGGGCGACGTCTACCACGTCCGCTTGCGTGTAGCCGCCCTCGACGCCGAGCGTGTGCAGTTCCATCAACTCGCGGGCGTAGTTTTCGTTGGGGTTGCCGGCGGTGCTGGTTTGATTGTCGAGGTAGTAGAGCATGGCCGGGCTGTGCGCGCTTGCAGACAGCAGATTCGGGAACGTTCCCAGCGCGTTGGCCCGGATCACGTCGCGGTCGTCGATGGTCTTGAGCTGCTGATCGAGGCCGTTGTTGATGTCGATGTTGAAGTGGTCGGTCCAGAACTCGGTCATCCGCTCGAGCAGTTGCCGTTTACTGAAGACGGCCCGCAGGATGGCCGCATCGATCAGATCGTTGCGGACCGAGCCACCGGTGAGCGGGACCAGCTCGTAGGGTTGCATGTTGAGTGTGGTGTAACCCGCGAGCTGGGTATCCATCGCGCTGTCGTTGATGGCGCCGTAATTGAGGTGGTATTCCAGATAACCCGTAAATCCGAGCGAGTCGGCCAGGGCCAACTCCTCCGAGGTGAGACCCATGGTGATGCGGTGGACCAGCCAGCGGGTGGGGGACGGCACGATGGGATCGGCCCGCCCGGCCGACGCCCACATCGCCGCCAATCCGCCGAGCAGCAGTCGCCTGCGGTTGAAAAAGGATTCGGCGGTGTTCGTCGGCCCCGCATCGGCGTACGGGGTTCGGAGGGACAGATCATCGCGCCCGATCAGCAGCTTGTTGAGCAGGTCCATGGTCCCGCGCACCCATTTGTCCCATGTGTGCAGGAAATGCTGTTCCGCGATCCGGCATTCCCCTGGTCGGCCCGTTCTCACAGTATAACGAAGTTCGGGGGAGGATAATGCAAAGCTCTCCCCATGATGTTGCTCCGGTCGAAAGCAAGCCGTGGTCGCGGCGGCAAAACCGCGTTTTCGGGGCTGAAAACGTGGATCGACGGCTTCGTTTGGCTGTGGCGGTCCTTTCGCATATCCGTGCTCCGGTTCCGCGGGGGCCTCCCTCCGGGTGCATATGGAGTGCGTTGCCAACGGCGGCGCTTTGGCTTGCGGCGAAGCCGCGTCGGACGATGAGAGACTCTCCGGCGTCCTGAACTGCAAAGCGCTCTGCGCGAAGCTAAAGCGGCGTCGCGGCCGCCGCACTCCACAAAGGCGGGCCGCGCAGGTACGGACATGCACTCCACCCCTCCGCCCCAATCGCTTGATAACACATGGGCTGTTCCGCGCGGATGGGCATCGGCGAGAACAAGGCGACTCATGATCGAGCAGAGAGGGGTTGTGGTGGACGATCATCGCGACCCCACCCTTCGCTGTCGCAAAGGATGGGCCACCGGCCAGGGTCAGAAAGGTCTCCCAGAGCCTCTCGCTTTCCAGCCAGCGCTCGGCCGGGCTGAGGCGGTACCATTCAGCCCATTCCTCGCCCACAAGCTGTTCCGGACGGATCATGCGTACCACTATGACCGACCCGAGCTTCGCGTTCAAACCCGCGGCTCCGCTTTCGCGGGGGGTGAAGCTCCAGCTGCTGTTCAGCAGGAGTGAAAGGCTGCTTTATCCTCTCTTTTGCGCAGATAATCACATTTTTTAATTGCTTCTGCACCAAGGTCCGGTATAGTGACCGTTCGGACGGATCGGCCTTGCTCAATGGGCCTTGGCAAAGAAGCGATCTTTTTCAATCACAACAGCAAGCGGCACTCGTAGCCCTTTGCTGTCCGGCTATCGGGAGGTGACTCATGAGGCGCAAGAGTCCTGTTTTGATCGCGGTCATCGCTGTGGCGGTGGCAGTGTCCGGCGCGGCGGCCGCGGATAGCTTCTGGAACAACGCGTCCGGCGGCAACTGGAACGTCGCGGCCAACTGGGACACCGGCGCGCTCGGTTCCGGCGTACACGCCGTGCCCGCTCCCGGCGACAACGCGTTAATTGACCTGGCGGGCACCTACACGATCACGATGGACGTCAACCCAACGGTGGCCAGCGTCGCGCTGGGCGCGGCAACTGGAACGCAGACGCTGTCCGTCACAAGCCACACACTCACACTGGGCGGGCCCAACGCGAGCACTGTTCTGGCGAACGGAGTTCTTTTCTGCGCGGGAACAGCCCTTCTCACCAACACCGGAACATTGTCGATCGCGAACGGTGGCGTGCTACGGATTAGCGGCGACAACGCCGCGCACGCGACGCTGACGGCCGCGAACGGGTTCACCAACGCGGGACTGCTCGAGTTGACCTCCGTCAACACCGGCG
>CAYLLT010000120.1:0-18898 GCA_964384465.1 uncultured Planctomycetales bacterium
CGGTCGCGCCTGCCGTCTGCCAGCCGCCCGACCCGAATTGCCGCTCGTTCCAGGTCGGCCAAGGGTTGACTGTCGTTGCAGTGTCCCCGCCCCCCTCGACCCAGGTCTTGGTGGGCTGGAGTCGCGAGACCTTGAGGCCCGTCACGTCCGCGCCGGAGTTGGCATAATAGATGCCCATGGTGGCCGAGATGACCGTCGAGCCCGCTGGAATGCTGGATACGTCGAACCATAGCAGGTTGTGCCGCGGCCCCTTAATACCGAAGCCGACATCGGGGTACACCCGGAGATTCGTCGTGTCAGTGGGATTGCCGAAGTTGGTGTCGGGATCCTCGTCCTGGCGTAGATAGGCGTCCCGAACCGACGAGCCGTTTCCGCTCGGCGTCGTGTCCTGGATCGTTACGGTCGTGGCCCCCCACGCCGGGCACGACATCGCCATCATGGCGGTCAGCCCGATGCTCAGTACATACCTCAATTTCAATATTTCCTCCCAATTGTGAATTATACGCCGTCAAATGGATAACCGCAATGGCTTTTTTCGGGCTTTCGAGGGCCACAAGTAGCCAGCCAGGCCCTTCTTGCGGGCTCAACCACGGGAGAAGAGAGCCCCGTTTTTCCTGCCCAGCGCATGGCACGCCCTCGGATTGTCGCACCAGGGGCAAGTTTGAACGGCTTGCCAGGTCATCCCGAGAACACCAAGCTGTCTTCGACACGAAGCAGACGCCAACTGCGATCAAGGAGGATTTTAAGAGAATACGCACCGGTGGCGGTCAGGAGTGCACCAGCAGCACGCTCAACGGCCGCACCCGGCTGGAATTCGCAGTTCCAAAACTGTGGGTCTGGACCGTGGTCAGAACGCAGTGAGATTGATCCAGTACAAATCGCCCCGGATCACGTGCGAGAAGCTGAAAACTCAGGCCCATGAGGCACGCATCGGCTCTGAATTGTGGTAGAATAATGCCTCATGAAGCGTTCTGATCTCATTCTGATCTTATCGTTGCTGGCGCCCATTTCTTTGCCTTCTCCCTGCATGGCGGCGGCGCCTCCAATTATTTCCGAGGGGTGGATTGACGGACGGCTTGCTTTCGGCAACGGCCAGGTCTTCGGCACGTTCGTCAGTCCCATGGAAGAGCCGTCTCACCCATACACCAAGGTCTGCGACAAGTTATGCAGGCTCTGGTTCGACTATGCCAGCCCCCAGCAATGCGGGATCTCCTTGCAGCCCTGCATTCAGGACTATACGCACTCCGAGGCAGTCAGCTTTGTGAATGGCGTGGATCAGTACGAATACCTGGACAATACCGGCATTGTCCACATGGTCACCGACTACCCGTACTTTACCGTGCATTCCTATACGTATGGCGCGACGAGCTGGTCGGGAACGGCCCTGGTCGGCAAGCAGGCGCTGGTGAGAAAAGTTACCGTCATTCCCAAGGGTAATTACGATCTGAGTCTGCGCACATCCGTTTCTCTTTATCCCGAGTATACGAAATGGATCTATCATGCCGACGATCGGGAAGATATTCCTTCGCTGACCTTTACCGGAACTGAAACCGTCGCGTACACCGCCGCCGCTCGACGTGCCACCTGGGACTACAATGACAGTCCGCGGAACCTTCCCTACAAGAAGCTGTGCGTCGGGCTGATGGAAACGCCCACCCAGTATCAATTCGGCCGCAACAGCCGGCAAATCAACACGCAGTCGGATTACAGCGCGGACAATGCTTTCCGATATGGCGGAAGCAGTTTCAAGAACAACGCGAATGTGACCGCCACCGGAACGGACTGGGCCAATGCGAGCTTCGAACGGAGACTTACAGGCTCGTCGCCTTTCAGTCTTACCGTGATTATCGCCTATGGAGCGACCACGGCGGCGGCTCAAAGTGTATTCGATACCATCGCCGCCGATACCGATGCTTACTACACCTCGACCTACAACGCTTGGCACTCCTGGCTTCAGAGCGGCTCGACGATCCAAACCGGTCAACCCGAAGTGGACAAGGCCTACAAGAATGCCCTGGTTTTCGGCAAGATGTCCCAGGCTGCCAATGGAGCGATCGTCATCGGCGGCAGGTACCAGATTATGTGCTACTGGATACGGGACATGATGGTGGGCACATCCTGCTTTCTGGACACGGGATTTTACGAAGATGCACGACAGGCGCTGGATCACATCCGGTTGGTCAACTCTGAATGGGACACGCAATACAATTGTCTATACTCGAACTACCATGTCAGCGGCCTGAGAACCAATCCCCTGCTTCAATCGGGAGAATGGACCATCAAAATGGGCGGCCCCCAGTTGGAAGGCATGGGCGATTATCTCTATTGCATGGCCAAGTACTATCGCCACACCGGAAACCTCGCGTTTATCAATCAAAACTGGACCATGATTAACACGGTCGCAAACGCGCTCATGGCCGATAACGAAACTAATTTTGATAAGTACAGGAACGGCCTGATGTATGAAGGCGGCGAGGGCGGCTACTACGCGAATGAGACATCGCATAACGCCCAGGCCATTCTGGGTTTTCGCTCGGTGTACGATCTGAGTGTGGCCAGGGGATCGCCGGTCGCCGTGTGGAAGACCAAAGCGGATGCGCTCGAGTTTGAGTTTTTCCGCCAATTGGTGGACAAACAAAACTGGCAGTGGACGCCCAATCAGATTCCGACGAATGCCAGCATCACCTTGGACGAGAGCACATCGCACACCGGCAAAAGCTCTCTAAGAATCACCAACAGTGGCTCAGCGGTGACCAACATCTACAGCAACGCCGTCCCGATTTTGCAGGGTGAGCCTTACACGTTCAAGATCTATTCCAAAAATGAGAATTCAACCGCGGCGATTTACCTGCGTTACCTCGATTCGTCACAGAACCTCATTTTAGTGGGTGGAAATGCGCAGCAGGACTTTATCGCTCCGGCCAATCACCAGGACTTCGGTCTGACCACCGCTGGATTCGCAGCGCCCAACCTGCCCAATCTGGCTTATGTGCACGTGTTTATTCAGGTGAATTCCTCATCGGCGCAGACGGTCTGGTTCGATGACGTGTCCTTGACCAGGACGATGGGTAGCGGAGCCATACAAAACCCCTCATTCGAAACGGGTAATTCCTATCTCTGGGACCTGATCAATGCCAACCCTCCGAGGCCATCAAGCTATGCGGCACATGGTTATCCCCTCTACATGGGAACGATCTTCCCTTATCTGGATGCCAATCAGCGGTATATCAAGGATTTGATTGGCCTGATGCCGAGCGACGGCGACCCCGACGGCTGGGGCATTTGGACCCCGCCTCGTATTCAGGGCTCTTCCATCGCCCACGATTCAGATAAGGCGTGGAACTATCTATCAAAGCTCACCGCCAAACTCGTCCCCTCACACGCGATCCACGAACAAAATGACAAGTGCATGCCGGCCGCGGCGCCGGTTGAGGACTTGACCACCTGGTCGCGGGTGGGCAGTTGGACGGATGATATCGTTCTGGGCGAAGCCAATATCTACTCCGGTACAACCGGCAACGACGTCCACAAGACCATCAATATGGCCCAGAGCAGCTATATCAGTTTTGTCCTGAGATACTGGTCCTTCCCCAACCAGGGAATCGCCGAGTTTTACATTAACAACCAATTGAAGGCCACGATCGATGGGTACCGGACCGATCCCCAATGGCTGGATGTTCCCATCGGGACCTTCTACGTGGGCGCGGGCAACAACACATTCAAGATCGTTGTGGCCGGCCGGACCAACCATAGCGATGTCTGGGTGAACCTCGGAAAGCTGACCATGCAGTATCCCGCCAATATCGCCGCCTACAAAGCGGATACCGAGACCAATGGGGTTCTGCCTCGAGAGGCGTATGTCCTGGGCGGCTACGGCCTGAAATACCCGGAGGCCGTCTTTTGCAGTTTTGCCGGATTCAACCCCAAGGAAAGGAGCGGAAACCTTAAGATTGAGCCGCAGGTGCCCACGGCATTTGGAAATCAGGTGATCAGCTCACAGGCGCGGGTAAGGAATACGCTTTTCAACGTACAGGCCAGTGGCCGGGGAGACTACCCGGTGGTTTTCACGTTGGATGGCGGCAATGTCCCGTCATCCGGTCTATTGCCGGCCAGTGTATTCGATCAATCCACTCACTCGATGGTCATGACCTCAGCGGCCAGCCCTCCAAGTCTGCCGTACCCTGTGCTGGAGGACACCACCGCAAGGCTCCTCGAGCTTTCTGCATTGTCGGGAAACCGGGTGATGGTCAAGGTTGACGGCCTGGCGGATCACGAGGTACGCATTCGCAGTTCTCCGCAGAGTTCCTGGACGGTGGATATTTTCGATCAGGTTCAGGGGACGACGACTCACCAATTGTTTCAGATGGACGCGCAGGGGACGCTTTCCATTCCCATTCATTGCGGACCGACCACCAACACGCTGACCTTGACGATCGGACCGCCCGTGCCGTGCGACTTTGATGATGACAGCGACGTGGATCAGTGTGACTTCGCCCACATGCAGATCTGCTTTTCCGGCGACGGATTCGCCTATGGTCCAGGCTGTGCCGACGCCGATCGGGATGGCGACGGCGACGTGGACACCGCCGATTTCGTCCGGTTTCAGACGTGCATGGGTGGCGCCAACCTGCCGCCGCCGGCGACCTGCCTGCCGTGATCGCCTCCGTTCAGAGCAAGGTTTTCGAGAAAGGATTTGCCTGAGGATGGTGAGTAAATCCGCGTCTTGACCGTGGGCGGGGTTGCGGGCTATAGTCGCCGAGTGGATAAACAAGCACTGGTAAAGGCACGGAAAGGAGATCGTCATGGCTCGACAGACCACACTCAAGGGTAATCCGTTCGATCTGGAGGGGCCGCAGTTGAAGGCGGGCGACAAGGCCCCGGATGCCACGCTGAAGAAAAGCCTGGTCGATAGCGCGAAGATCAGCGACGGGCGCGGGAAGGTCCGGCTCATCAGCGTGGTGCCGTCGCTGGATACGCCCATTTGCGCGCTACAGACCAAACGCTTCAACGAGGAAGCGGCCAAGCTCCCCGATGTGAAGTTCTATACGATCAGCATGGACCTGCCCACCGCGCAGGCGCGATTCTGCGGCGCCGAGAGCATCGACAAGGAACGCCTCACGTTACTGAGCGATCACATCGACGGTTCGTTCGGCAAGGCGTGGGGCACGCTGGTCCCCAAGCTGCGTATCGAGTCGCGGGCGCTGTTCGTCGTCGATAAGGACGACACCATCAAGCACGCCGAGTACGTCAAGGAAATCGCCGAGCACCCGAATTACGATGCCGCACTGGCGGCGCTGAAGGCACTGGTGTAGCAATGGGACGCAGGAGCGCCGCGATCAAGAACCTCGGAAAAGAGCCGGAGATTGTGCTGCGTAAGGGCAAGCCGGCGGCAGTCATTCTGGACATCGAAGATTATCGGGAGATGCTTGAACGACTGGAAGACGCGGCAGACCTGAAGACCCTTCAAAAGATGCGTAAGAAGTCGCTCAGCTTCAAAAAGCTGGACGTTTTTTTGAGTGAGCGCGGCTCCCGTGTATGAGGTTCTGCTTGCTCTTATAAGCTGTCTGGTATTATAATCCTCATTATGAAACAACTCGATGAAACGCTGCCAGAGGCGATTCGCCTGGTTGCCCTGCCGGTCGAGCAGCGGAAGCTCGCCCTGGAGCAAGCGGCCGAAGCGCTTCTGTCAGACTATTTGAATGATCCCGAGATGATAATCTGGTCGTCACTGGACTCCGAGGCATGGCACGAACATGTCGAAGAGAGGTGAAATCTGGCTGGTCAATCTTGATCCAACGGTCGGGGCTGAGATCAAGAAGACGCGACCAGCCGTTCAAAGAGATCGCAGCAGCCGTTGCTGTCTGTCTGGAACACGAATAGTCACTCGCGTCCACATCCCGGCGGGACGCCGGTGCCACACCCTCAGTCCACCACATCCTCGAACGTCTCGCGGCCTTCGAGGCGGAACTCGTTGGCGGGCGGAGCGGCGTGCTGCTGGCGCTTGGAACTCAGCTCAGACAGCGACTTCGCCTGCTCGGGCGGCTCGATGCAGCGGACGCTTCCGCCGCGGGCATCGACACACTCGAAATGATATTGATCGAGTCCCAGGTTGGTGTCCGGGCGGATGATGATGCGGCGGTGGGTCTCCTGCTCCAGAGCGTGCAGGATGGCGCGCTTGCGGTTCTGCAACTGGAAGGCGACCACCGGCGCGACGCGGACCTCTACGTTCTCAACCTGCGGGTGGTTGGTGGCGATCCGCAGCAGACGCATGATATCGAGCGACATCGATTCGGGATTCTTGACCAGGCCGGAGCCGCGGCAATGCGGGCAGTCCTGATAGATGCTCCGCTTGATCGACGGCCGCATGCGCTGGCGGGTCATCTCGATGATGCCGAACAGGCTCATGCGCAGGCACTTGGCCCGTTCCTTGTGTTTCTTGAGCGCGTCGCGCAGGGCTTTTTCCACGCCGCGGCGGTGCTTTTCCATCCGCATGTCGATGAAGTCGCAGATGATCAGCCCGCCGAGGTCGCGCAGCAGCAGTTGCCGGGCAATCTCTTCGGCCGCTTCGATATTGATGCGGTAGGCGGTCTCCTCCGCGTCGTCGATCGCGCGGAACCGCCCGCTGTTCACGTCAATGGCCACCAGCGCTTCCGTCGAGTCGATTACCAGTGACCCGCCCAACGACAGCGGCACGTGGCGGCTGTTGATCCGCTCGATTTCCTTCTCGATGCCGTATTTGTGGAACAGCGGTTCGGGCTCGCTGTGATGCTCGACCGGGGCGCTGGTGCGCGGCATGGCGATGGAGAGGAAATCCCGCACCTTTTCGGCGACGGCCTGGTCATCGACGATGATCTTCTTAAATTCCGACGAGTAGATATCGCGGATGGTGCGGATGACCAGGTCGGACTCCTGGTACAGCTCGCACGGGGCGCGCTCGTTCTTGATTCGGGTCGCGACCACCTTCCATAATCGCATCAGGTACATCTGGTCGCGCTGAAGATCGCGCTTGGTCTTGTCCAGGCCGGCGGTTCGCAGGATGAACCCCATCCCCTTGGGAAGTTCCAGCTCGTCGAGGACCAGCCGCATCTTGCGCCGGGCATCCTCGTCCTCAATCTTGCGCGAGACACCGAGCCGGTTCATGCCCGGCATCATCACCAGATAGCGGCCAGGGATGGAGATGTATGTCGTCAGCGTGGGGCCTTTCGTGCCGATGCCCTCCTTGATGACCTGGACGATCACCTCCTGCCCGCGGCGAAGGCATCGCTGGATCGGCGGGCGGTCGCGGCGCGGCGTCTTGCGACCCACTTCTTCGAGTTGCCCGCGATGGTCGGGGAAATACTGCGGCTGCAAATCGGAGATGTGCAGGAAGCCGTTCTTGGGCAACCCGAAATCGACGAAAGCGGCCTGGATGCTCGGCTCGACGTTGGTGATGCGGCCCTTGTAGATGTTGCCGACGTGCGATTCGGAGCTGGCCCGCTCGATGAAAAGCTCTTCGAGCCGCTTCTGGTGAACCACCGCGATGCGGCACTCTTCTCCTTCGGCGACGTTGATGAGCATCATGCGCTCGCCGGTTCCGGCCTTCGGTGCATCATCGTCGAGATCATCGAGATCCGCATCGTCCGGCTCAAGATTAGGGTCGCGTTCGGCTTCACGGGCGGCGCGTGCCGGCGCCGGCCTCCGCGGCTCGGCCTCTGCCATACCCGAAGCGTCCGCCGCTGGTGAGCGATTCGGCGCGGGAGTCGCTCCGTCATTTCGATGGCCACGGCCCCGTCCGCCGCGGCGACGCCGACCGCGCCGGCGCCGTTGGCCGTTTTGCTGCTCGGGGTCAGAGACGATCCCTGCCGCTCCGGCCGTCATATCAGCCGAGACGACCTCCTGCGGCGGCGTTTTATGGGCGACCTCTGTCACGTCGCCGTTGGAAGCCGGCGTGTCCCCGGAGGGCGCGGCCGTGCCGATCGCACTCTGGGCGCCCTTTCGCCCGCGGCCTCCACGGCCTCGGCGGGATCGGCGGCGACGTTTCGGCTGTTGTGGTTCCTGCTCGTTGGTTTCTGTCATGGTTACCTGCTCTTGTGACATCCTTGCCTCTCTGAGCGGCGGTACGAAGGGTGCAGCTCCGCTGCGTTATGCATGGTCGAGGGCGGCGGCTGTTTCCATCACGGGATCGGCCGCTGCTTCGTTGGACCAGTGAACGGTGGTTCTGAGAACCTTATGGTGCCAGTCCTGCGGGTCCAGCCCTAAGGCCGCCAGCAGTTCCGATGACCGCAGCGAACCGCTGTTGGTCACCCGGACGGTCCAGTTCAAGCGACCGTCCTTCACCGAAGCATCCGTCAGATACTGACGGATGTCGATCCTCCGGCTGCGCTTGCCGTCCGCGTCAGCCCGATCGACCGACCAGCTCTCGCTGTTCAGGAGGCGGTGAACCGCATCGCTTACAGCGGGAAGTCGTTCGTCGGGAAGCGCCAAGCTGTATTCGACAAGATCGGCTTGAAGCGTTCTCTCATCGATCGGCCAGGCGTCGGACAGCGTCAACCCGCCCGGCATCTGCGGCGCGAGCCGCTCCAGCACGGCGGAAGCTTCGATGGGTTCATCGAAATCCAGCACCAGGACGTCCGCCTCGCTCGCCACGCCAACAGCGCGCGGCAGAGGCAGCGACATTCGGGGCCGCGGATTGAAACCTTCGGAGAATTTGACCGGCAACTGTGCCCGCGACAGAGCGCGCTCAAACAAGCGCATTGTATCGTGATGTGAAATGAACCTCAGATCACCATCGATCGCGAAGCGGATTGCCACCTTGTACCGCAACTCGTTCTTTGTTCCTCATCTGTGTGGCACAGGCATCTAGCCTGTGAAACACCACACGAAAAGTCTTGTTTCACTCGCCGGTACGCAACACACGTACCGGCACATTATCGGAATACCACCGTCCGGTGGTATTAGTCATATTCAGCTCTCTCAAACCCTCACAGCAGCTCCGGCGAGATCTTGCGGGTCTCGTCCCGCAGGTAGTTGCTGACCTGCCGATCCGTATCGAACATCAGGGCCCGCTTGGCGACCCGCACGGCATGCTCGATGGACGTGGATCGGACGATTTTCTTGATCTCCGGGATGTCGTTGGGCGCCATTGAAAAACAGCGTAGCCCGATCCCCAGGAGAAACAGTGCATACATCGGCTCGCCGGCCATCTCGCCGCACAAACTGCACGAGATTTTAGCCCGATCCGAACTGCGGACAATATCCCGCAGCGTCCGTAAAACCGCCGGGTGCGACGCCGTATACAGCGACGCCACCCGCTCGTTGCCGCGGTCCACCGCCAGCGTGTACTGAATCAGATCGTTGGTGCCGATGCTGATGAAGTCCACTTCACGCATCAGCTCGCGGATCTGGAGGGCGGCCGCGGGCGTCTCAATCATTATACCCACTTTGATCTCGCGATTGAAGGGGGTGCCTAATTCTTCCAGATCTTCCATCGCGTCACCCAGCGCCATCCGCGCCTGCCGAAGCTCCATGAGGCTGGAGATGAGCGGGAACATGATCCGCACGTCCCCCTGCTCCGAGGCCCGCATAATGGCCCGCAATTGCACTTTGAACGGCTGCAAATTCTGGAGGCAGTAGCGGATCGAACGCAGGCCGAGGAAGGGGTTCCGCTCCGGGTCGCGGCCTTGTGACGCCGTGTATTTGTCGGCACCGAGATCCAGTGTGCGGATGGTGACCGGCAGGTTGCCCATGGTCCCCACCACGGCCTTGTAAGCCTCAAGATGCTCTTCTTCGGTGGGTTCGACCTCGCTGCGGAGGTAGAGGAACTCCGTGCGGTAAAGCCCGATGCCCTCGGCCCCCTGCTCCAGCGAGTTCTTCGCCTCGTAGGGGAATTCGATGTTGCTGTGGAGCGTGATCCGCGTGCCGTCCAGCGTGACCGCGGGCTTATCCCGCAACTCGTTCAGGTTGGTGGCCAGCACCTGCATTCGCTCTACTTCTGCCCGGTATTCGTCGAGCATCTCCTGGTCGGGGCGGATGATGACCAGGCCCTTGGTGCCGTCCAGAATGACCGTGTCGCTTCCGGAAACCAGTGTCGTGACGTCATTCAAGCCCATCACTGCCGGGATGCCCATCGAACGGACCACGATGGCCGTGTGGGAGGTGAGGCCGCCAGCATCCATGGCCACGCCTTTGACCTTGGTCTGGGCGAGATTGGCGCTCTGCGACGGCGTCAGATCGTGCGCCACGAGGATCACCGGCTCGGAAAGGTGGGCCAGATCCTCGCCGCCCTGGCCGCTGAGGTGCCGCAGCAGGCGGCGCTCGATGTCGCGAATGTCGCGGACGCGGTCGCGAAGCAATTCGTCTTCCATATTCAGAAATCGTCGCTGGAAGCCGCGGAGCACTTCGCGGGCGGCATAGGCGGCGGAGTAGTTGCGCTGTGTGATGAGGTTCGCGATCTGCTCCTGGAGTCGGGCCTGGCTGAGCACGCCGTAGTGGAAATCGAAGATGGCGGCGATGTCCTGCCCGAGCTGGCGGGCCATGTTCTCGCGCAGCACGCTCACCTCGGCCAGCGAATCCTTGAATCCCTGCTCGAGGCGGGCCAGTTCGTCGGGGACTTCGTTCGCGGGGACGTTCTTGCGGCGAATCCGATACTCTTCGGATTCGAGCACGACGGCGCCGGCGATGGCGACACCGGGCGAGACAGGAATTCCTCTCTTAATTTCCATGCTGCGGGTTTCTCAATGCTGTCGCCGGATGTGAGATTCTAGCTGTTTCGCGGCGTCGCGTGCGACGCCGACCCCGCCGCATGCGACGGGGCTAAACATATTTTCCGAGTGAATTCCGCTGCCATTAACTCTCGCCAAAGCCGCTTTTCACCAGTGCTGCCAGTGCGTCCAATGCCGGAGCGGCATCCGGCCCATCGGCCAGAATCTCCAGCGTCGTCCCCTGCGTCGCTTCCAGCAGCATCATCTCCATTGGGTTCTTGCCATCGACGATGCGGTTTCCCTTCTTGACGCGGATGTTCGACTGGAACTGCCCCGCCAGGTCCACGAAGCGCATCACCGGGCGTGCGTGGAACCCCTGTGCGTTCTCGACGGTGACAGTCCTTGTTTCGCTGGGCAAGGTAGTCTCGGTTATTCACAGGAACGGTGAACGGACTGAAAACGATCGGGTGGGCGGCTGGGCGCCGGGAACTCACCCGCCCGGAAGTTCATCCGCCTCCCGAATCAATTCATTGATTTCCTCCTTGGTCGAGGCTTGGCGGAGAAACCGTCGGAAGTTGTCGCGCTGGAGGTGCCGAAAGATGTTTTCCATGGACGCCAGGTGCTGGTCCGGATTGTCCGGCGGACTGAGCAGCAGGACGACGATGTAGACCGGCGCGCGGTCGAGGGCCGCGAAATCGACGCCGGCGCTGGATCGGGCGATGGCGGCGGTGATCTTCTTGATCGCCGGGTGCTTGACGTGCGGAACGGCCACGCCCTTGCCGAAGCCGGTGCTGCCCTGGTTCTCACGCTGAATGACTGACTTGCCGATCGAGGTCGCCGACTCCTCATCCAGGCTGATGCAGGGCGCCAGCGCGCTGACCATCTCACGAATGACGCCGTTGCGATCCGTTGCCGCGAGTTCGGGGATGATCGCGTCAGCAACGATGAAATCAGACAGCTTCATGGTACTCACCCTTGAGATGCGCCGGGGGACGGGTCATTCCTGACCTCCGAGACTTTCTTCAGGCTGGATCGGGTGCTTTCGGTTGCGGAACCGCTCTTTGTGCTTGGTCAATTGCCGCCCCAGTTTATCACTGGCCAGATCGACCGCCTCGTAAAAGTCATTGGCGTCCGCATGGGCGACAAACGTGTGTTTGTGGTCGGCGCGCCCGACCAACTCGACGCGGTAGCGCAGCGATTCGTGATCCAGCACCACATCGATGGATTCGATTCGATCGTAGAAATGCACGAGCTTGCCGGCCTTCTCCTGGGCATATTGTTTCATCGCGTCCGTGATTTCGATGTGACGGCCAGTCACGGAAAGCTGCACGTAGACCTCCTTGCCGCGATCAGGCATCGGCACACTAAAGAACACTGGGCAACGCCGGACCGCTTTCGTCCGGTCAGTTGCCCGTCACCACCGGCCGGACCGCACGCTTGCCCGCCAGCCTTTGCGAGCGATCCGAATGATCTCTTAGCCAAGCTGCGGAAAAGGATTATACCTCGCGGCGGATCGCTCGATGGAAATGTACGGGATGGGACTGGGAACGTCAAGAACGCGGCGGGCGCGACGTTACGCGGATCAGTTTTTGACAGGACTGCGACAATTGATTGCCGCGAGCTTCGGAAGCCCGGTGCGGCAACAAGTTGCCGCGGTCCTCCTATAGAAATGCGCTTGCATTCAGACCTGCGGTAGAGTGAGGTTTCTGGCCCTGTCTGCGCCGGTCCGATAGAATTCGCGGTTATGTACCAGGTCTACTCGCAACAGCGTCCCGGCCGGCCGCGCTGGGCGATGGCGGCCGGCACGACGCTGCTGCTGCTGACGGTGGGCTTCGCCTGGACGGTCACTCAGTACAAGGAGCGGGCGGGGCGCATTGCGCTGACCGAAAGCAAGGCATTTCCACGCGGCGATCTGCGCTGTCGGTTGCCGGACGGGTGGAGAATCAACACGGGGGAGGATCTCCCGCCGCGGATCGTCCTCACTGCGACCGAACCGACGCAGGGCGAGCGCCGCGGCCGGCAGCTTTACGTTTTCCGGGGGGTTCCCCGTCCCGTCGGATTGCCTTCACGCGATGCCGTGCTCGCGGTCAGTCAGATCATGCAGGCGGTGATTCCGGGCAGCGCTCTGAAACGCGCCGGACCGGCGCACATCGGGCCGCTGCCGGGATGGAACGTCGAGGGCATCGGGATGTCGCCGTTCGGCGGCGGGGCCGAGATCTATTGCCTTGGCCGGGCGGCTATCGCCCCTCAGGGACAGATTGTCGGCCTCGTGCTCGTGATTCCAGAGATCCGTGGCCGGGAGGATATACGGCTTCTCGAGCAGGTCAGCGAAACGGTGGAGCTGGATCATGTCCGCCCCGCCGGTCAACCCCAGTCTGTGATGCGGCAGGCGGGGATTCAGTTCGATCCGCCGACGGGTACAACATTCTTTCTGGAGAGCATCCCCAAGCTGGCTCGCGTACAAATGATGGGCGGCGCGGCGCTGGGTCAATGGTTTCTGGATGCTTCGCGCGTTCCCCTCACTGACTCGCGGACGCCGGCCGCGCTGGTGACGGATTATGTGCTGAACTATCTGGGTAAGGTCGATCTGCCGGACCCCGTTGAGACCAAAAAATTGGGAAACCGTGACCTGGCTCAAATCGCCATCTCTCCAGACCGCGACTCCACTCTTTTGGTGGCTTGTGTGAAAACAGAGGAGCACACCGGGCTTTTCTTCATCGGACGGCATGAGCCGGAAGGCGGGCGTGAACTGAGCAATGTCTGCCAATTGATCGCCCGGACGGCGGAAGTCGGCTCATACGATGGGCTGATGAACATCAGCCAGGCACGGGCATCGGCGCGGCGCCAACTGGAAGAAATTGCCCGCCGGAAGCTCACCGCCGACTGGTCGGCCCAGCCTCAGACGCAGCGCTATGTCATCGCCTCGCCCGCGGTGACCCGGGGGACGGAAGTGCGCACCTACAAACAACGGCGGCAGGACAACGCCGTCTGGTGGAAGGTGGACATGCAGATGAAGCTTGACTCGATCGAGTCAACCGAATCATGGCTGATTCGCGACGACGGTGAAGCGCACCGGGGCAATTACGAACTGGCTGCGGCAGGAGTGAAATATACAGAGCAGCGGGTTGAACAGGATAATCAGGTGCGGCGTGAACTTTGGGTGCTTCCGGCCGGCGTCCGCAAATCGAGCACACCTGTGGATGACACCTATGCGCCGGAAGTGGTGCTGGTGCATGCGGCGGCGAAGATGGCGCTGGCGAGCGATGGTGCGCCGGGGATCTTCACCGCAATCGACACGTTTGCGGTGGACACCGTGCGCTGGATCGTGGTGCCGCTCGGGCGGCAGCCGCTGCCGGGCGGTAAAACGAGCGACAAAGCGGCCGCCGTGTTGCTCCAGCGCGACTATGGTCCATCGCCCATCGTTCTCTATTTCGATGAAGCACTGACCATGGTGGCGGTCAATCACGATAACGTTCATTGGCAGACGCTGACCGGCGGTTCGACACGCGAAGGAGTCACGGAGTGATGAAAAGTCGAAAGTCGAAAATCGAAAGTCGAAAGTGCTCCGTAGGACGATGCGATGGAACCAGGTGGTTTTCTGGATTGACCGCTCTGATCATATCTGCGCTGGTCGCGCCGGCAGCGGTTTGTGCTCAGGCGGTACCCGCCACGCAGCCGGTGAAGGGCACGCTCGATGCGCCGTATGTCGATGGGAGCTTCGGTTTCAGCATCGCTCCGCCGGCGGGATGCACAACCTTTCGGCAGAAACATCTGGCCGGCGCGGGCGACGTTGAAGTCGTGCAGTTCGGGAACCTGGATTATCGCTGGTCACTGACGGTGCGCGTGACGACGACGACGCAGCCGCTCGATGCCCAAACGATCATTGATGGCCTCACGAAGAATATCTCCGCCAGTTACGAAGACGTGAAGGTCGTCCGCGGCGAGGAGGCCCGCATCGCCGAACGCGAGGGGGTCCGCTATGCCGCCACCTTCAAGGCTGACGGGACGAACTGGCTCCGGCATCAGGCGGTCATCCGCACCAAGCCGACGGAATATTACGCCCTCGTGTTCATCGCGCCGGCCGGCGACAACATCGCGGAAAGCCTCTTCGACAAGATCGTGGACAGCTTCCAGATTCTTCGCACGGAGCTGATGCAGAAGCGGATCGAAGAAGCCCTGGCGCGAGGGACGCAACTGCTCCAGTCGGTGAGGAGCGGCAAGATCAAGCTGACCAAGCGTGTGTCGCCGGAGAGTTTTTTGAGATTCGTGCTGGATGGGAAGGAGATCGGCTTCGTGCGGGTCCGCGAGGGCGAGCGGGCCCAGGGCAGTCGCAGCGGCGTCGAGGTCAACGAATGGGCGTGGCTGTTCAAGGCGGACAACAGCATCACGCACCTCAGGCACGATATGTACCTGACCGACGATCTGAGCTTTGAGAATTGGGAAAACCGCGTGATGACGATTCCGCCCGCCGCGGCGGGAGCGGCACGGCAGGTGATCTACGAGCTGGAGAGCGGCCTGCGGCAGGACAATCAACTGGTCGCCGCGTTCATGCCGACGCCCAACGCTTCGGAGATGCAGGACAAGATCATCGAGGTGGAAAAGTCGTATGCGTCGGCGGCCTGGCACAGCCTGCTGCCGCGGATCGTCGATCTCAACCAGCCGGAGCTTTATGCGTTCGCGTCTTACAGTGCGGACCGGCGCGGGCTGGTGCTGCGGACGTTTGAGGTGATCGGGCCGGCGCAGGTCACGATCGACGGGCGGCGCGTGCAGGCGATCAAGCTCCAGGACAGCGAGGGATTGATCCCGCCGATCAACGAGATCGACGTGGATGCCGGCGGGCGAATTCTGCGGGTTGTCGCCGGGCCGCTGGAGATGCTAGCCACGAATCGGCAGGACCTGGAGCAGCGGTATGAAACCAGCGTGAAGGAAGGGCAGGAGATTCTGAGGAAGCATCCGCTGAAGGAGCCGACGCCGGCGCCGCGCGATCGACCGGAAGGGGCATCACGGGCTCGCGGCTCAAATGTGCCGCGTTGAGCGGAACCGGGCGACGATTCCCAATTTCCAATTTCAAATTACCGATTTCAAATTTCCAGTTTCCGATTTCAAATTTGAAATTTGAGATTTCAGATTTGATATTTCAGATTCGAGATGCAGACCTCGGCATCACCTCGGGCCCGATGTTCAATCGAACCATTCGTCGTCGGGATCGAATGCGGGGATCGGCACGTTGATGATCTTCATCCTTCCGACGGCGCGGTGGCGCGTGCCGGGGCGGATCAGGATGGCCGTGCCGGGCGTGACCGGAACGCGCCGGCCGTCCAGCTCCATGAAGGCCTCACCGCTGGTTTCGAGGATGTAGTAGATTTCGGTCAGGCGTTTGTGATAGTGCGAGCGGGCATCGACCGCGATATCGACCACGTGTAATGTGGCGACGGGATTGTCGGGCGTCACGAACGCGCGGCGGGTCATTCCGCAGGGACACGGCACCGGCGGCATCTGATCCAGATTGGCGATGAGGTATCCCGTCCGGGCGTTCTGGCTGGACATCGGCATGTCTCCGTTGATCCCGTCGCCCCGCAGTCTCGCATGCCCGGCGTACCGGGCACCTTTGGAGCATGAAAAATGCAAAGTGAAAGAAAGGACAGGATGAACAAGATGAGCAGGAGTTGGGCTATGGCAAACGACATTTTGGGTAAATCTTGTTCATCTTGTCAATCCTGTCCAATCTGTTTTTCAGAACAGAGACATTTTCCGCTTTTGCCTCCCGTTCCTCAAGAGCGGCATACTGGCATTCGACCCCGATGGGCTTTAATATCAACCCGTCTGCCTGGATGCGCAAACGACTATTCAAGGAGCACCCATGCCCTCTACTGATCCCAGCCCTGTACGCCCGGTCCCGCCGGTGATCCTGCGGTCCTGGCCCAAGATCATCATGATGATACCGACGTTGTTCATGGCCATTATCTGTAGCGTGATGATGTCCATGTATGGCGTGCCGGCTTCAACGGACGGCTTCGGGAAGATCCATTTGATCAACCTCATCTTTCTGTTCGTGCTGGCGATCAACCTGATGCTGCTGCTCTATGATCTCACGCTGCGCAGCTTCCTGATCGTCGCGCTGTCCATCGCCGTTGTCATCCTCATCCTGTATCTGATGGATATTCAGAAAGGCGGCGTGTGGGACGCCATACGCCGGGCGCTCAGCATCCGCGTGGCGGCCAACTCCGCGTTCTATTCCCTGTTCGCCATCATCCTGGCGTTCAACATGGTCATCGCCTGGATTATTACGCGATTCCATTATTGGATTGTCGATCACAACGAGATCATCATCCACCACGGCTTCATGCACGAGCAGGAGCGTCATCCGACCAATACCGCCCGCTTCACGCTCGAAATTGACGACATCATCGAGTACGCCCTGTTCGGCAGCGGCAAGCTGGTCTTCACGTTCAGCGACGACAATAAGCAGCGCGAACTCCCCACCGTCATGCGCGTACGCAAAAAGGCCCAGCAACTCGACCTGCTGCTCGGCCGCGTGGCGGTAACGCAGCAGTAGCCATCAAACCGTGTGCGCCGGTTTCGGCAGGTCGGCGGTGATCGTTTGCTGGTGGGATTGCTTGCCGTCGTAGGTGAACAGCACCATCTCGTCGTCAATCTGGGCCTGGAGGTGGGCCGGCCGACCCCAGAGCTTGTGCAAATTTTTCAGCGTTTCGACCGCGTACTTGATCTGAAGGTCCACGCCGTTGTGCTTGTGGGCCAGATACAGCTCGCGGCGGTTGGCGTAGTTGCCGTCCACTATGTAGATGTAGGGTTGGCCGTGATTGCTGAGTGAGAACAGCAGTTGCCGCTTGATCTTCTCGAAGTCGCGGTTGACGGCGACCATCCGGCCGGTCGCCGGGTCGTAGCGATACTGGTACAGCTTCTGCCGCTCGGCGAATTCCGGCGTGAGGAACTCATCGATGAACGTCACGTCGTTGTAAATCCGCCGGACCTGGAAAATCTTTTCGCGGCCGGCTGACTCCTTGCCCTTGACGCGAGCGGGCCGGGAGCGCTCCCTGCCCCACTTCCGCCGCGTCTCGACATCCTCGATCTCGTCATATTCCTTGCCGTACCGCCCCATGTCCCAGCGCGTTTCGATGTCGCGGAACAGCTCGACGCCCATCTTGTACGGATTGAGCCGGCCCGGCGATGTGGCGACGGTGCTGGAGTGATGATCGCAATAGGTGATCAGCTCATCATCGCGCAGGCAGTACCGCGTCATGAGCGTCGAGTGCCAGTACGTCGCCCAGCCCTCGTTCATGATCTTGGTCTGGCCCTGCGGGGCGTAGTAGTACGCCTCTTCGCGCACGATGGCCAGGATGTCGGCCTGCCAGTCTTCCAGCGGCGCGTGCTTGAGCATGTAGAGCAGCACATCGCGAACCGGCTGCTGCGGGTCGGCGTGTTTGCCCTTGACATGGTCGGCCCGCAGGCGCCGGCGCTGGGCCTCCAGCCGCTCGGGCGGATTGATGAACCGGTCCATGTAGTTCTTCGCCGGGTACCGCACCACCTGGCCCTCCAGTTGTTGCCGCTCGTTCGGCTCGGTTCGCTCGGCGGCGGCTGACCGCTTCATGAATGACGAGTAGGGGTCGATCAGGTCTTCGAGCGACAGGCAGGTGTCGATGAACTGCTCGACCTCGTCGAAGCCGTGACGATCGATGTAACGGCGGACCCGCGTGGCGTGGTTGGCCATCTCGTCGATCATTTTGCGGTTGGTGTGCTGGAACCAGATGTTGTTCTTGAAGAAGTCGCAGTGGGCGTAAACGTGGGCCATCACCGTCTTCTGATCGACCAGCGCGTTGTCGCCGAGCAGGTACGCGTAGCACGGGTCGTTGTTGATGACCATCTCGTAAATTTTGCCGAGGCCGTAGGTGTGTTGCTTACGGAGCCGCTCGTACTGCATGCCGAACCGCCAGTGCGGGTAACGCTGCGGAAACCCGCCGTACGCGGCCACGAGGTTCATCTCGTCGAAGTCGAGGACTTCGAAGAGGGTCTCGTAGAAATCGAGACCCTCCTCGCGGGCGTACCCGGCGATGATCTCAGCTTGCTCGGCGATGTCTCGTGTGAGGTTGCCCACTTCGTATCCTTTAACCGCAAAGACGCAGAGAAATGCGATGAGGAAAACAGGAAATGAGGAAGGCAGGAGAAGAAAAACAGAATTCCTCCCTTCCTGGCTTCCTTAT
>CAYLLT010000121.1:0-18846 GCA_964384465.1 uncultured Planctomycetales bacterium
GCGCGCTTCCAACGATTCATTCTACGTTCCTACTTAGACGCGTTTGACCGACCCGCGCTCGATGAGGTCCATGGGGATGGCGATCTGCTGCGGCTCGTCCCACCGTTTGGCCTGAATGCGGCGGTCCAACTGCTCGAGCGCCGCACGGCCGATTTCCCGCGTGCGCTGGGCGATGACGGTGATCGGCGGATCGTTCGCCTGCATGAACTCACTGTCGTCAAATGAAACCAGCGAGACATCGTGCGCGATGCGCAAGCCCAGGTTGCGGCAAGCCTCCAGCAGGCCCCGGGCGGCATAAGCATTCAAAGTCACAAACGCCGCATGTTCCTTCTGTTCCTTGAGCTTCTCCAGCACCGGCCGGATCGCCTCATACCACTTCAGCCAGCGCGGCTCGTGCTCCGGGCAGCGGACATCGGACTCGACGCACCATTCCCGGAGTGGTTCGATGCCCTGATCCATCAGCGCCCGCTCATAGCCTTGCCGGCGCGCGTCGGCCGACGAGATCAGCCCCGACTCGCAGGTCAGCATGTAGACGCGCCGATGTCCCATCGCCAGCAGATGTTCCGTCGCCATGTAACCGCCGCGCTGGTGGTCCGATTCCACCACGTCGACTTTCAGACCTTGTATCCTGCGATCGACGAGCACGAAGGGAAAGCCGTCCAGTTTCAACCGGAACATCGCCTCGAAGTTGCGTTCGTCAGAAGTGGGCAGCATGATCGCGCCGGTGATCCCCGAACCGGGCAGTTGGGCCACATTTTGAGCCTCAATGTCGGGCTGGGTGTCCGCGTTATAAATCTGGAGTGCCCAACCACGGTTCCGGCAGGCCTCGGCGATTCCCGATGCGACGCGGCTGGTGAATACGCTTTCGATCTCGATGGTGACGAACGCGATGGTCATATGCGCGGTGGCGGCGGCGCTGCGCGCGGGTTCGCGCACGAACGCACCGACCGCGGGGATGTAGCTGAGCAAGCCGTCCTGCTGGAGCATGCGCAGCGCCTGATTCACCGTCATGGTGCTGACGTTGAACTCTTTGGCCAGTGCGCGGAGTGATGGAATCTTGCCCCCCGCCGGCAGATTGCCTTCAACGACCTGGCGCCGCAAAGCATCCGCGACCGAGCGATAGAGGCTCGTGCCGCGGCGGCGGCTGCCGCGAGTTTTTCTTCCGGATCGTGTTTGCATCCCGCTGGTCATTATAACAGCGTCAGGTTACGAAAAAAGTCAAAAAAAGCGACTAACTATAGCGCCTTGTCCGTAAATGGTTAATTGAAAACAAGTTAACGACTAATCTTTCCTTCATGAATATTGACGCGCGATCAGACCCGGCGCGCTCAACCCTGACAGTGTCATTTTTTACTTGCAAGACCGGCCCGCTTTTGGTACTTATGTTATCAGCGCTGGTTCCGCACCCGTTTCCTCCGCGGACCCAGGCGCGTATGATTTAAGTGCGGAGAAAAATTCACAGTCAACGTGGAGGGGCTTATCGCCGGGTTGGGTGGCGAGAACAGCTTGTCAGAGCGTGTTCGCTGAATCGTCCATCCCCCGGTCCCGGCCCGCCCGGAAGGAGCAGAGTTCCAATGAAACGTAGCGCGATTTCAATGCTGGTTGTCGGTTCCCTGGCCACGTGGAACGGTGCGTATGCGCAGACGTGCTTCTCGGACGCCTTTACTTACGGCGCCGGTCCCGGCGAATTGAGCGTGCTGGGAGCGTCCGGCGGCTGGACCGACAACGCGGTTCAGACGGGTCGCATCCTGATTGTGAATGACCAAGTTCAGTTGGTGTTCCCCAGCGACGGTACGGATAACGGGGATCATACGGACACCAACACGAATCCGGACTGTCTGCCGTGCGCGGCGGACAACACGGTGACATTCACTGCCATACTGCAGGTTCCAGCTCTCGGCCAGACGGGCGGCAACATTGGGAACATCCACGTCATCTCTGACACGGGCCAGAGCTTGGCCCGCTGGAGGATCACGCCTTCGCAGGCCAATCCGGCTGTTGGGGCCGGCGGGAACGCGGCAGCGTGGACCATCGATACGACACCCAAAGAGATCAAGGCGGTCATGAACTTCAACACCCGCGACACGCACTTCTACTTCGACGGCGACCTGGTCGGCGTCCTGGTGGATTGGCCGAACAATACGGCCTTCAACACTGCCGCCAGCGTCCAGTCCATCTCCATCCAGAATCTTGACCGCGCAGACGGGACATTCGACGGTTCAATGACTATCGATGATATGGAGATCAAGAGGTGCCCGGGAAGCTGCTCCTCGGATGTGGATCCGCCCATCGGACGATTGACGGGCGGCTACGAATCCGACGAGGGCACGTCGCACACGGCGGTCGGCGGGACGGTCTTTGATACGCCCAAGACGCTGACGCTCACCAACTCCTCCGCCGCGATCAGCGTTGACGTCACCGCCACCGAAGTCAATGCCACCGGTGGGGCGGCTACCTATCCAATCTATGACTGGCTTTCACTCTCCCCGACCAGCGTGCTGGGCGTCGGTCCCGCGGGGACGGCGGTTTTTTCCGCCGCACTCTCCGTCGGTACGTTGCCCGCGGGTCTGTACGCGAGCATCGTGCGCATCGCCGACAACTGCGCCCCGCAGTTCATTCACGACCGCACGATGCAACTGGCGGTCGGCTCCGCCCCCTGCTACGCCGAGGCGTTCTATTACAGCAACGGCGCCCTCACCGGGCGCGGCGGCTGGGCCGGCGTGGCCCCCGGCAATGTGATCGCGGTTGATCCGAACGATGCCAGCAACCAGGCGCTCCAGGTGGACCTGGCGCAGGCCCCGGACACCACCGTGACCATCCCGGGCTGTACGCCGTGCGAGGACGGCACCGTCACGGCGATCGTCAAAGCCAAGTGGAGCGGCATCACCACGGGAGGCAACGCCTTGCACGTGTCCTACGACGGGGGCAAGAACTTCGCCATGTGGCGGGCACGATGGAACGGCAGCGCCATGGTGGTCCACGGCTACACCGCCGGCAGCGCGCAGTTCACCGGCGCGCCCACCGGGACGATGACCAATGCCAACCAGTGGTATGAACTCAAAGCGGTCATCAATACCGTCACCAACAAGACCGCTTATTACTTCGAAGGCGCGCTGCTGGACACGCAGAGTCACGGGTCGGAGTACGGCCAGACGGCGGGTGATTTCAACGCGATCACCTCCATCACCGTGGATCCGAAGGCCAACGCCGACGGCTCCTTCTATCTCGACGACATGCAGATCCAGTCCTGCCCCGGCGAGTGCGGCGGACACGTTGACCCGGAACGCCAAACCGCCGTGGGCCCGAATATCACCAAGCACGCCTGGGCCGCCGAGGTCGGCGGCACGCCGGATACGGCCGGCTTCGACTATACCTACAACAACGACAACCCCGGCCTGACGACCTTGAGCTACACGCTCGACGAAGTGACGTCGGCGGGAGCATCCACCAACACACTGTGGTTCAGCCTGATCGACCCCCTCAACCAGCCCAAGACCGGCGGCGGCCCGCTCGCCCCGCATGATGTGGACGAGGACGTGACCGCGCTGTTGGACACGACGCAGGCCAGCGTCGGGACGCAAACGGGCTATTTTACGTTCACCGACACTTGCGGCCCCCAGCGCGTCCATACGCGGGCGCTCAAGCTGTCCATCGGTGACTGCTACGCGGATACCTTTGACTATGTGCCGAACGGCATCTCGCTGGAGTCCGCCCCCGGCTGGAAGGCCTACGCCGAGGACGGATCGAATGCGATCGAGGTGACCGGCGGGCACGTGGTGATCCACGGCGGCACGCCGACCACCGGAGATGACACGGTCTCCGCTGAGACACAGCAAGCCATGACCAACGGCTGCCCGGTCTGCCCGGATGTGGAAGGCCCCACCGGCCAGGGTCTTTTTGTGGTGACGATCGAGGTCACGGGTCACAACACACAGGCCGGCAGCAGCGCATTCTGGGAGATGCGCCTCCTGGGGACCAACCATAACCCTAACGACCCCTACGCCTACTGGCAGGGCGGGAGCACCTACGTCGATCCCGCGGGCGACCAAAGCAACCGCCAATATTTCACCGACGGCCCGGATGAGCTGAAGATCATCGTCAACCCCAACGTTCATACCGTCCAGGGCATCCCGATGGACAGTGCGCGTTATTTCTTCAACGACACCGAGATCAAGACCGAAGCCTACGGCGGCGGAAACAGGTTGCGGTACATCCATCTGGTGCGGTATGGCAACGACGTCAGCGGCGACACTTATCAGGACATTCAGCTTGACAACCTGAGCGTGTCCCCGTGCGTCGAGATCTGCCACGAGCCGGCGTTCGACGTTCGCGACGCGGGTAATACTGACCCGCCGGTCTCGGACAATCACGTGGATGACTCCGACCTTCAGAATGCGTTCCTGCCGTGCATCGAGGCCCTGAACGGCCCGTCTGTCTACCCCGGCCTATCCGGCCACGGGTACGCCACGGTCACCGGCAACTTCGACGCGCTGTCCAAGGAATGCAAGTGCATGGACCGCAACGGCGATCACGCACTCGATCTGGAAGACTTCGCGTTCTTCCAGCGGTGTTATACCGGCTCAACCCAGACGGTGACGGACACGGACTGCGACGATTGAGCTCGGCCCGGAAAGGGAGTACGATACATCCAATTGCGGTGTTGGGGCCGAGCCGGGTGTTGGGTCCGAGCCGCGACCGTAAGGGAGCGGAATCCATTGAAGACTGAAGACGGCTCCCTTACGGTCGCGGCTCGGATGAGACCTCGAATATGTGTGTTGGCGCCCCGGTTCACCGGAGAGCCATTTCTCTATTACTGGACAAGGTGAGCGCGACGGGCCACCAAGCCTTTCGCCCGGCGGCGTTGAATAACCCACTTCGTGCGTAGGCGCGAGGCGGCGGATGCGGATCGAACCGAGAGGAGAAAGTAATGCACAGGAACGCACTGTTCGCAGGCGTAATCGGGGTCGCGGGAGCCATCCTGGCTCCATCGCAGGTCCGCGCGGACTGCGTCTTTACCATCGACTTCACCGCCGAGCACGATGATGTCTGCGTGCTCTCGAACGCGAATTACTATACGCCTACGCCCTTCAGCCTGGCCCCGGATAGCTCCGGCTTGTGGGACAGCGACGCGGAAGGCGGCACCGGCTCCGAGATTGTCATCGTCAATGACGGGGGGGGGAATCAGGCGGTGCAGATCACGGGGTCCGGAGGCAGGGTCAAGGCACGACGGACATTCGGCGACGGCACGCTCAACTGCGGCCCGCCCGAAGCTCCCCGCGGATGCCCGGTTGACGCGTGCGGTACGGATGGGTTGTTCCATTTCAGCGCCCGAGTGAAAGCCGGTACCGGCAGCGACATCGCTCCCATCTGGGGGCTCGAGGTTGGTACGGCCGCGGGGAACGTGCTCCAGTGGAGAGGCGGCGCCAATTTCATATACGGAACAACTGCGGAATTAATCCCGGCAGCGAGCACGCCAACTTCCGTAACGAGAACACTTACCGGTACCTATGCCACTATCTCCGCGCTGGCTGACGTCCAGAGCCATGTGGCGGAGTACTTTTTCAATGGCGCATCGATGGGCGGCCCGATTGCGATTGCCGGAGGCGGCAGAGTCGATCGGCTCAGCCTCTATAAACTCAATAATTCCAGCGGCGCCGGCCACACAGCGTTAATCGACGACGTGCTTATTGAAAAGTGCAACGTTGCCTGTGTGGCCAAAATCACGCCGTATCTGCCGCGTGCCGTCTCCTCGACGGGGGGGCCGAGCACGGTTGTTTACACCATCAAGAATCGCGGCTCCTCGAACGTGACTTATACAATCAGCGAGTCGGACGTGAACGGCAACGCGGTCAATCATCCGTGGCTCAACCTGAGCACGGGGAGTGTCGGCCCGGTGGCCCCCGGCGGCGCGCCGACGTTCTTCGCCAGTTTCACGCCGACCGGCACACCGGGCGTCTACACCGGATACATCAAGATCGCCGAGGGGTGCGGCAGCCGCTACTATCTCCGCCAGATCAACTACTTCGAGGGCCTGGCCGCCGGGTGCTTCGGAGACGGCTTCAGCTATGCCAATGGAGAGCTGGCGCCGAACGGCGGGTGGGTCAACAGCGGCGGCGCGGGCGCCATCCTGGTGGATACGAACTCGATGAAGATGATCATGGGCACGGCCGGCAACAGCGCGGACGTGTCGGTCACGAAAACGGTTTCTTGTTCGCCCTGCATCGACGGGAAAATCACGGCCGTCGTGAAGATGAAAGCCTCCGCGTCGGGGACTGCCGGCAATGGTTGGCACCTGTTTTTCAATAGTTCTTCGGGCCAGGAGCTTGCCCACTGGAGGGGTTCTTATAACTCCGCGCAGGGGCAGCTTCCCGCCGGGTCATCGATATTGACATCGAGCGGTACCTTGACCGACACCTCAAGGTTCTACGAGCTGAAAGTGGTCATGGATGTCGCTAATCACACGACCAGTTACTACTTCGACGGCAACTTTTCGGCGGGTGTTGACGGGACGTTGTTGGGAGTGCTGAATAACGGGGTGGATTCCAACTTCGCGTCGCTGGGAGGCACCTCCATCGGTCAAGTCATCTTTGACCGTAATTCTCGATCGGATCTGAGCGGGTCCTCATTGTTTGACGACTTGCAGATCGTCACCTGCGGGTCATGCGGCATCACCGTCCTGCCGGACGCGCCAGGCCGGCTGATCAATTACGCCGACTTCGCCAGCGCCGAGGTGGGCAGCGTCGCGGACAGGCCGGCTTGGGACTTCTTCATTTACAACAACTCGTCCAGCTCGCTCACCTTCAACGTCCACAAGAGCGATATCAACGGCAACGCGAATGATTCGCTCTACCCGTGGCTGAGCCTGGACTACAACTCAAGACCGCTCGATCCGGACCAGCCGCATGAACTGGATGCCGCGCACATCGATACTGCTGGGCTTACTGCCGGTGAGTACATCGGCCTCCTGAAGTTCACGGATAGCTGTAGTCCCGCGAACACGTATGCCCTGCGGACAGTGAAGCTGATCATGATCGAGGCGGCGGATCAACACACCTGCTACATCGACAGCTTCAGTTTGCCCAGGAGCAGCCTGAACAGTCAGCAGGGTTGGGGCGGATCGGCTGGGTCAGCGATCAACCTGGTCAACGACCCCAATGCTCCTCTCAATGGCGTCGTGAAGGCTTTGGGCCAGCCGGGCGGGCTCCCGGCGTTTGTCTCGGCAGACGCTTATCTCAGTGTCGATAACAACAACTTCGGTAATCCGGATCCCAACTGCAACACAATTTGCACCAACCCGAACAGCATCATCTCGGCCAAGGTCAAAGTGAAGGCGGGAGCCGGGACGGGCACTCTGTGCAAGATCACGTTCCTGGATAACGACGCATCGATCGGGCCGAACCAGATGGCCATGTTCCAGCTCGGCGGGACAACGGTCAAGGGTCGAGTCGGTCCTCCTGCTTGTAACGATCATTCCACCGGGACGGTGAACCTGAGCGGCCCCACCGTCTTCGACACGCTGGAGGCCCAGATCAACACCTCCGAGACGCAGACGGTCGGTGGCATCCCCCCGAATTCGACGAGATTTTTGATGAACGGTGTGCCTTTGCCCGGGACGCCTTTCGACCCTGCCTGCCCTCCGGCCGAAGTCGATCCCTTGAATCCGATCAGCCACGCCGGGTCCAGCAACGTGCTCGCTCAGGTTTCCATCGCTCGCGAGACCGGCGGAACCCCCTCGGACTTCCTGATCATCGACGATATCGCGGTCACCTACTGCGTACCGGTGTGCAACGATCCGGTGTTTGATGTCCGGACGCAGACCAATGAGGTCAACCCGGACACGCACGTGGACAGTCACGACTTTGACAACGCGTATCTGCCGTGCGTAGAGGCCCTGAGCGGGGCGCCGGTCGCGGGCGATCGTGGCCGCGCGACGGTGGACAGCTATTTCGATGCGCTGTCTTTTGAGTGCAAGTGCATGGATGTCAACGGCGACCACGCCCTCGATCTGGAAGATTTCGCTTACTACGAGCGCTGCTACAGTGGGTCGAGCGCAGTGGCCGATCCGAACTGCGACAACCCGTGAGTGGGTGTAAGGTGGGTCATGACCCACCCTGCCCGCGGCCAGAAAACAAAAGGACATTCTGCTTTGAAAAAAGTAGAATGTCCTTTTTTCTTCATGCGTAGGGTCTGCTGTGCGGACCTCCGGGCAGATGAGCCGGGTCGGAAGAGTTGGTCAGCCGGGCGGACCCTACGAAACTTAAGAGTAGGGTGGGTCTTGACCCAACCTACCGTTTCTTTTTGTGTTTAGTGACTTCGCAGATGTTTCAGCCGATCAACTTGAAGCGGGCGTGGTGGGTCAGCGTCCTTTTGCAAATCGGTGCCGCCACCATGAGTCTCGCCGACGACCCGTCCCGCCGCGGCGGGCCTTCGCCGGACAAGTACGGCAACTGGATCGCCCGGACGGAGCCGCTCGCGCCCGAGGCGGAGCGGCGGGGGTTTCATCTGCCGCCCGGCTTCGACATCCAGTTGGTCGCGGCCGAGCCGGACATCCGCAAGCCGATCAACATGGCCTTCGACCGCCGCGGCCGGCTGTGGGTGACGCAGTCAATTGAATACCCGATCCCGGCCAAGGATGACGCTTCCGCCCGCGACGCGGTCAAAATTTTGGAAGACTTCGACTCCGGCGGCCGCGCCCGCCGCATCACCACCTTCGCCGACCACCTGAACATCCCCATCGGCATCCTGCCCACCGCCGATGGCGCGATCGTCTACAGCATTCCCAATATCCAGCACTTCATCGACGCGGACGGCGACGGCAAGGCCGACCGCCGCGACGTGCTGTTGGGTCCGTTCATGTACGAGGACACGCACGCCATGGTCAACGCGCTGACGCGCGGCTTCGACGGCTGGATCTACGCGTGTCACGGCTATCACAACGTCTCCGTGATCGCCGGCAGGGACGGCCACAAGGTCCGCCTGCACATGGGCAGCACCTTCCGCTTCCGGCCCGACGGCTCGCGCGTCGAGTGGGTGACGCAGGGTCGCGTGAACCCCTTCGGCATGTGCGTCGATCCGTGGGAGCGTTTCTTCAGCGCCGACTGCCACTCGCGCCCGCTGTACGAGCTGCTGCGGGGTGCGTGGTATCCGAGCTTCGAAGATCCGCACGACGGGCTGGGCTTCGGGCCGGAGATCTGCGATCACGATCACGGCTCGACCGCCATCGCCGGCATTCTCTACTACGCAGGCGATAACTTCCCACCGGAGTACCAGGGAACCGTGTTTACCGGCAACGTGGTCACCAACCGGATCAATCACGACCGCCTGGAGCGCTCGGGGTCGAGCTCCCGCGCCGTTCATCAGCCCGATTTCCTCGTCTGCGACGACCCGTGGTTCAGGCCGGTGGATATCCAACTGGCCCCCGACGGATCGATCTACGTCGCGGATTTTTACGACCGCATCATCGCGCATGACGAAGTGCCGCTGGAGCATCCCGGCCGCGACACCCGACACGGACGCATCTGGCGGATCGTCTACCACGGTAAAGACGGCACTGTGCAGGCCGTTGCCCCTCGACTGGATTGGTCGAAGGCCACAGTCGCCGAATTAATCGAAGACTTGGGACACGCGAACCTGACCGTCCGGATGCTCGCCACGCACGAATTGATGGACCGCGGCGGCAGCGCGGCGGTCGAGCCGTTGCGCGCGGTGTGCCGAAACGATCCGAGTCCGGAACGACGCGCTCACAGCTTGCGCGTGCTGGAACAATTGCAAGGGCTTCGTCCGGAGATGTTGCGCGATGCCGTCTCCGATCCCGAGCCCCTCGTGCGCGTGCATGCGATGGGCATTCTGCGCGAGCGGCCGAAGTGGTCGGCCGCAGAGCGGGCGCTGGCCGTGGCCGGCTTGCGCGACGCGTCCCGATGTACATCGGGACTGGTCGTACGGGCCGCGGTAGAAGCGGCGGCCGCGCATCTCGATCCCGAACTGCTCGCGCCGCTCTTCGAGCTGCGCCGACGCATTCCAGCATCGGACCCGCAACTGGTTTACGCCGCCCGCCTCGCGCTGCGCGAGCAGTTCATGCACGACGAAAACTGGGCCCGTTGGACGGCGGACTCTACGCTGCACGAATACGGCGATCTGCTGGCCGATGTGTCACTGGGCATCCCGTCGGCGACCGCGGCGGAGTTCCTGTTCAGTTACGCGCGGGAGCACAAGGTGGAACTTGATCTCCTTCAACAGTTCGGCCGGCACATCTCGCGCTACGTACCTGAGCCGCGGCTGCCGCAGTTGTTCGATCAGATGATGAAGGCTGATAAAAACGTTTTAGATAGGCAGGTTGCGCTGGTGCGGGGTCTGTGCGAAGGACTCCAACAGCGCGGCGCCCGGCCGAGCGGGCCGATCGTCGCCCGGGCCGGGGAACTGGCCAACCGGCTGCTGGATACCGGTCGCGACGAGGATTTCGCCGTGGCCGCCGAACTGGCACGCATCATCAAGCTCCAGCAATTGGAAGAGCGACTCGCGGCGACCGCCGCCAATGCGTCGCTGTCGCAGCCACGGCGGATGGCCGCGTGTGACGCGCTGGTGGCGATCCGCCCCAAAGCGCATCTCGATCTGCTCGATCGCATCCTCGCCGGCGGAGAGGAACCGTACGCCCTGCGCGAGCACGCGGCCCAACTGCTCGGCCGCCTGCGGGCCGATCGCGCGGCGGACATCCTGGTCCGAAATTTGGCCACCGCGCCGTCCGATCTGGCGACGGTGATCGCGCGGGCCCTTGCCGGCGGCAAGACCGGCACGCAGCGGCTGCTGGATGTCGTCGCCGCGGGCAAGGCCTCCGCGCAACTGCTGACGGACCGGCAGGTCCATGAGGCGGTCACGCACAGCCGGCTGCCGGGCGTCGAGAAACAAATCGCCGACCTGACCCGCGGGCTGGATTCGACCGACGAGCAGTTGCGGCAACTCGCAGCGGCACGCAAGGCGGGTTTCAACCGCTCTCCCGGCGACGCGCAGCGCGGCGCGGCCGTCTTCGAGCGGACCTGCGCGATCTGCCATCGCATCGGCAGCGTCGGCGCGAAGATCGGGCCGGAACTGGAGGGCATCGGGACGCGCGGGCTGGACCGGCTGATCGAAGATACGCTCGATCCCAGCCGCAACGTCGATCGCTCATTCCGCCAGACCATCATCGAGCTGGAGGATGGCACGAGCTATAGTGGGCTTCAGAGGGGAGAAGAAGGTAACACGGTGGTGCTCGCCGATTCGCAGGGCCAGACGATCGTCATCGCCAGGGACGAGATCAAGGAGCGGTGGACTTCCAAGCTCTCGCCGATGCCCTTCAATATCGCCGCCGACCTGCCCGACGGCGATTACTACGACCTTCTGGCGTTCCTGCTGTCGCAGCGCCAGCCGACAACGGCATCACAGCCGGCTGGGAATTGAGCGGTGTCAGATTTGATCGCGTTTACATGGTGGGCGGACTCGCAACGATATCCACATAACCGCGCGCCGCCAGCACTTTGCCGATCTCCGCGTATATGTTGGGATCTTCAGGGGTCCAGGTGCCCAGGCCGTCGACGTAACGGTTGAACATGCAAAATGCCGCGGCGATGAGTACGGTGTCGTGGATCGCTTTGTCATCGGCACCGGCGGCGCGTGCCCGGCTCACGTGCTGCTGTGTGACCGACTTGCCGCCCTTCTGGACGGCGAGGGCCAGATCGACGAGCGCCTGCATTTTGGGGCTCAGGCCGGTCACGTCGGATTTCAACACGGCCTGATCGACAAGATCGTGCTCACCTTGAGGCCAGAGATTGCGCGTCGCGGCCAGGTGCGCGTTCATACAGAAATCGCAGTTGTTGGCCCGCGAGACGCAGGACGCGAGCAGTTCGCGTTCGGCCGGAGTCAAAGAAGATTTGCCGCGGAGAAGCTCCTGAATGAATGCGCTCAGGGGGCGAGCGGTGTCGGGGTACGCCATCAGCGGTCCCAGAATACCCGGTACGGACTCCGGCACATTGATATACGCCATAAAACACCTCCCGTTTTTCCAAGATAAGATAACACGTGAGAAGGTCCTTCAGAGCCGCGCCCGTAAGGAAGCGGGTCGCGAGAGGACCGCTCCCTCACGGTCGCGGCTCGGATGGTTCGACCGCTTCTCACACCACTCCAAGGCGATCAGCGTATCGCACTCTTCAACCGGTCAGGTCCGAGGGGCCTCTTCTTTCCGGTAAACAAATTTCTGCACGCGCCGGCCCTGGATGTCCCCAACGCAGATGCTGCCCTGCGAATCGACGGCGATGCCGTGCACCCAGTTGCACTCGCCGGGCTTCTCCTGGCCGTCGATGCCCTTGGGCACCGACCAGAGGGCCAGGGTTTTGCCCTGCGAATCGAAGCGCATGAAGATCTGGTCCTTGGGCGGGCCGCCGAGCTGCTCGCCCTCGGCCCAGCGCATGGGCGATGAGCCGACCACCCAGATCTCATCGGCGGGGGTAACGAACATGCCCCACGGGGTGATCAGGTTTCGCCACTCATCCAGATGCTTCCCGTCGTAGTCAAAAACCTGCACACGAACGTTGTTCCGTTCGCCGACATAAATACGCCCTTGTGAACTGACGCCGATGCTGTGCGGCAGGCTGAATTGGCCGGGCCTGACGCCCAACTCGCCCCAGGCCTTGATGAAGCGCCCCTTCGGATCGAAATGAACCACGCGGGAGTTGCCGTAGCCGTCGGCGATGATCAGCTCGCCGGATCGCGCGATCGCGAGGTCCGTCGGCTGGTTGAAATGCGTCGCGTCGCAGCCCGGCACGTCGTCGGTCCCCAGCCGGAGCAGCAGCTCACCCTCGGGCGTGTACTTTTCCACGACGTGGCGCAGGCAGTCGGTCACCCAGAGGTTGCCCTGCGGATCGACGCGCATGCCGTGCGGTTGCTTGAATCGGCCGCGCCCCCAGGAGCGGATGAACGTGCCGTCGGACGCGTAGACCTGCACAGGATCATCGCTGCGACAGAAGCAGTAGATGCGGTCCTCCGCGTCCACCGCGACACCGGGCATGTGGCCCCATTGGAGCTCGGCGGGTTTGCGTGGCCATCGGGGATCGACTTCGTATGCGGCCGCACAGTTGATCTTGGGATATTGCACAATGAGCCTCATTTCAATCCGAACCCCCGACGCCAGTCGGGGGCTCGTACACGTTCGGCCCCTCACTTGCGTGAGGGGTTCGGACAGGTTATCTCGTGCCACTCTCAGCTTCCATATTCCAGCACTACCTGCAAGACTTCGTCGGGATGATGGTCGAGCAATTGAAAGGCGCGGGCCGCCTCCGAGAACGGAAAACGGTGCGTCAGCATAGGCGCGAGTTCCAGCCGCGGGAGCAGTGCGAGACAGGTCTGCGTTCGCCTGGCCGGGTCCCAGCGGTTGGAGAGTTCAGCCGCGACGCCGAACGATTGCGAGCTGAGGAGCCGCACGCGGTTGTGATGAAATTCCTCGCCGAAATGAAGCGGCGTGCCCGGCCCGACCAGGTAGCTGCTGACCACCACGCGGCCGTTGTATCCAACGGTGCGGATGCTTTCCTGCAAGGCGGGATATGCGCCGCTGGCCTCGATGGCCAGGTCGGCGCCGCGCCCGGCGGTCAGTTCACGAATGGCCACGGCGAGATCATCGTTGCCGGATGGATTGAAGGCGTGCGTGGCACCGACGCGGAGGGCCAACGCTCGCCGGGAGTCGATGGGATCGATGGCGAAGACCTGCTCGGCGCCGGCGCGGCGGCACAGTTGAATGGCGAGAAGCCCGATCACGCCCGCGCCGAAAACGGCCACGCTCTCGCCGATCAGCAATTGACCGTCGAGCAGCGCGTTGTAGGCGACGCCGAGCAGCGGGAGAAAGACGCCGTGTTCGGGCGGCAGCTCCGGCGGCAGTTTGAGAATGGGGACGAGAGAGCCGAAGAACGGCCCCGTCTGCGTCGTGTTCATGACGAGCTGCTCGGCGTGCGGCATGGGCGTGAAGACGATGTCCCCGACAGCGTAACCGCGTGCGTGTGTTCCGGTCTCGATGATCCGCCCCACGTTTTCATAGCCGAACGCCAGCGGATACTTCCATGTCGGTTCGGCGCCCGTGCGGAACAATTTCAAATCCGGGTCATAGGTTTTTTCCAGGTACGGCGTGGTACCGCGATAGAGCGTCATCTCCGTCCCGCGGCTGATGCCGGAATAGAGCGTTTCAATACGCACATCCTCGGGGCCGAGTTGCGCGCCGGTCTCGGTTTGAAACGAAATCTCGCGCGGGCCCGCAAACATCAGGACACTGCCGCCCGGCTTGCGGTTGCGGGTTGAATCATCCGGTCGCGCCACGATCGATCTCCTTACGGCCAGCCTGGAAACGCAACATGATAATGCCGCCCGGCGAAAATCCGAAACGGAGACCCTTGCAAGTTGACGCCTCTGAACACCGCATTATGATCCCTCCTGCTTGACAGAACGGTGGTTTTTCACTCAGGGTGGGGTTTGATGGCGATGCGCAGATATTGTCAGCTCTGTACGGCCTTGCTGGCCGTGGGATTGATGGCCCCACGGATGCCGGCGGCGGAAGCGAAACGGCCGACCAACGTCATTTTCATCATGACCGACGACCAGGGCGCCTGGTCGCTCGGCTGTTACGGCAACAAGGAGGCGCGGACGGCCGGCGTCGATCGGCTGGCCGCTGAAGGATTGCGCTTCACGCGGGCTTTCGCGTTCACGCCGGTTTGCTCGCCGAGCCGGGCCACGTTTTTCACCGGCCGCATCCCGTCGCAGCACGGCGTCCACGACTGGATCCGTTACGAAAACTTGGGCGAGCGGGCGCGTCTCGCCGTATGCGATGAAACATTCCTCAGCACGATCCTCGCCCGCCACGGCTACACCTGCGGGCTGGTCGGCAAGTGGCACCTGGGCGACAGCCTGCACGCGCACGCCGATTATTCCTACTGGTACGTTGTTCCAGAAGGCTCCAGCACGTATCAGAATGCGAACGTGGTCTGGAAGAACGAGATGATCGAGACCAAAGGTTATCTGACGGACCGGCTCACCGATCACGCGATCGAGTTTCTCGACGCGAACAAGGAGCGGCCGTTTTTTCTCACGGTGACCTACACCGCGCCGCATTCGCCGTACATCGGGCATCCGGCGGAGCTGGTGGGTTTGTTTCGTGACTGCCCGTTCGACTCCATCCCGAATGTGCCGCCGCATCCGTGGTCCATTTCCAACGTCGAAGAGAAAAAGAGGCACCCGACGCTGTCGCAGTATTTCGCGGCGTGCAGCGGCGTGAGTCTCGGCGTCGAGCGGCTGATGAAGCGGCTCGATGAACTCGGCCTGGCCGGATCCACGCTGGTCATCTACACCAGCGATCAGGGATATTGCTGCGGGCATCACGGCCTGTGGAGCAAGGGCAACGCCTCGAACCCGCGCAATATGTATGACACGTCGATGCAGATCCCGCTGATCTTCCGCCAGCCGGGGCGCGTGCCGCGCGGGGAGACGACGGACGCGATGTTCACCGCGTGCGATTTCGTGCCGACGGTGCTGGCGTACCTGGGTTTGCCACCGTCGCCGGGCCGCAATCTGCCGGGGCAGAGCTTTCTTCCCGCCCTGGAAGACCGGAGCTGGCCGGGTCCCGACACGATACTCGGCGAGTACGGGCGGGCGCGGATGATCCGCACGAAGGGTTGGAAGCTCGTGCACCGCGCCGACGGCGGGCCTCACGAACTGTACGACCTTCAGAGTGACCCGGATGAGAACGTCAACCTGGCCGAGAAGCCCGAGCATCGCGCACGTCTGATCGAACTGCGCACGAAACTGTTCGCGTGGTTCGCCAAATACGCCGAATCCGGACGCGACCCGGTCGGACAGGAATATCTGCGGCCGTCGGATTCAAGGTAACGAGGACAGCTCACGGTAGAGTAGAGAACTGAGAAGGATGGTTCCGTCGCGCGAGCGCATCAGGATCGCATCGCGCTGCGTCGCGAGCCCGAGCCGCCGGAGCAGCGGCAACCGGTCGGCAAGAACGTCAAGCAGTTCTTTCTCGCGTCCCGGTCTGGGTCTGAACGCGGCTACGCTGATCATTCCCATCACGACATCCTCCTTCTTTGGGGAATTCACTTTACGACAGGGACATCATATGGTTGCATCGTGCGGGGAGCGACTGTAATCTTCTGGCCGGCAGTTGGCCGGTCGCTGTCCTGTCAGCCAAATCTGAACCGGCCGCAACGCGATCGCCACGAAACCACGGGAGGACGCTATGGCAGCCAACGGATTCGTCGCTCGCGGCCGGCATCGTTCTTGTCCGGCTGCCGGCTTTGCTCTCATCGCACTCAGCGTGGCTGGACTCGGCAGCGGCTGCCCGATTTCCCTCTTTCCATTCATCGATCCGGCCGGCGACACAACGACCTGCCGATGCGATCGAAACGTACAAATTTCGATCGAGACCCGGTTCGTGACGGTGAGCGACTCGTTCCTGCGGGATATCGGCGTTGATCTGGATACGACCCTTCAGACGCAAACCGCGCAGCCCGCGGCGCGGTCCTTTCTCCCGGCCTCCATCACCAACGATCCGCTCGGGCTGCATCTGGGGATTCCCGGTACGCCGACAGGCGATGCCGTGGCGGGCCTGACGCCGACTCAGACTACGTCCACCGATCTGTCCCTGCTGTCCACGGTGATTGACGCGTCGCGGCTCAACAGTTTGCTTGCGGCCGTCGCCGCTCAGCAGGATGCGCGCATCCTGACCGGCCCGACGATTACCGTCCGGGGCGGTGAGTCGGCGTTCATCACGGTCGCCAACGAGCAGCGGTTCATCAGCGATGTCAACGCCACCTTCACCAGCGCATTGGCCGCCATCGATCCATTGATCCCGTTATTCACCACCGGGCCGTCCCTGGAAGTGGAGTCGCGCGGGCTGCAAGACAATCAGGATCTCGCGCTGACCCTCCGGCCCAGCGTCGGCGGGACGTTCAATACGCCGGACGTGACCGGCAATCGGGCGCTCGTGCAGCTCGCCGGCGTGCAGACGACCGTACTCGTGCCGGATGGCCATGCCCTCGTCCTCGGCGGCGTGCTGAATTCGAGCACCATCGCGCGCACACCCAACGTCCTGCCCTGGCTGGGGGACGTTCCGATCATCGGGCGGCTGTTCGACAACCGCGTGCACGTGAAGGATGACACCAACCTGGTGATCCTCATCACGCCGCGGCTGGTCCGGTAGGAGATGGTCTCGACGATCACATTGAGTTCATGAAGCGTTTCTTCGCCGAGCGCCCGCTCGTGCGATTTCAAGATCTTCTTCGGCAACTTCATAGCTAGGTGCTGGCTCCAGATCGGAATCGATCCACTCCACCCTGAGTAAACGCCGGCCACCCACGCCGATTCGGCCCCTGTCTTCCACAACGCGCACCGGGATACGATTTGAGCCGATTCTTAGAAATGCTTTACGGCCAATTCCTAATCGAGTCATCCTCTTTGGCATCGCACCGTCCTCCTACCAGATGCTTGATCTGCCTAATATTCTACCCACATGAAGGCCCACAACGGAATCGATGGCCTGAGCCAATGTTCCGCACGATCTCCGGAAGCGGCGCGCTTGCTGTAAACGCAGTTCGGTCTACCCGTTCAACCTTTGGTCCGTGAAGTCCTGGTGCGAGATCGCATTGCGCCAGATGTTCAGTAGTTCTAACTGATGCTGCCTCCTGGCGTTACGCTGATCCAAAGAGTTGATTGTCGTCCAGAACCTCATGCCCAGACGAGCAAAATCGCTGCCGATGTTGCCTGGATTTGGATTGCCTCTGTCCAGTTGTCGGTTCGCGACCAGATTAGCCAGGACAAGCGCACGGAATTGTGTGTTAGCGATGGTGCTTCCCAAGTGGTCGGCTGCTTCTGAATGCAGTTCGCGGCAGAACCGTTGGAACTGCGACGAAAGTATAACCACGTATGCTTGGTTGATTTGCTGTGTTGCATATCGGCGGCCGCGGCCTGTTCCACCGATGGCCTTATGGGCGGCCTCGATCTCATCAAGAGCAGGGAGTGACTCGTTGATCCAGCGTTGGTAAGAGCGAGAGGCCATCGGAACTTTCACCACCTTACGGAGAGCCTTGTTTCTTCTCGATTTTTGCCCAGGTGTCTTTCAGCGTGACGGTGCGGTTGAAGACGAGCTTCTGCGGAGTGGAGTCGGGGTCTACGCAGAAGTAGCCGTGTCGCTCGAACTGGTAGCGCGTGCCGGGCGGGGCGGCGGCGACGCTGGGTTCGAGCATGGCGCTGGGGAGGATTTCCAGCGAATTGGGGTTGAGGTTGGATTTCCAATTGGGAGGTTCTACTGCGTCTTCCATTGCGGATTGCGGATTGCGAATTGCGGATTGTGCGGCGTCGCTACCACTCCCCCTCTCCCCCTCTCCCCCTCTCTCCGATGAAGACCGCTCGCTTGCGCTCGCGGCTCGGATCACGTCATTGACGTCGTCGGGGTCTGGTCTGGTAAACAGGTGATCGTAGAGGCGGACTTCGCAGGGGACGGCGTGGGCGGCGCTGACCCAGTGTAAGGTGGCTTTTACTTTTCGACCGTCGGGGGAGTCGCCGCCGCGGGTGGCGGGGTCGTAGGTGCAGCGCAGCTCGGTGATCTCGCCGGTGCGCGGATCCTTCACCACGTCCTTGCACGTGATGTAGTAGGCGTAGCGGAGACGGACTTCGCGGCCGGGGGCCAGGCGGAAAAACTGTTTCGGCGGGTCCTCGCGGAAGTCGTCGCGCTCGATAAACAGCTCGCGCGAGAACGGCACCTTGCGCGTGCCGGCGGCGGGGTCTTCGGGGTTGTTGATGGCATCGAGTTGCTCGACCTGGCCCTCCGGGTAGTTC
>CAYLLT010000122.1:0-18578 GCA_964384465.1 uncultured Planctomycetales bacterium
GCCGCGATGTTATCATGCATGTCAAGGATAAATTCCCAGCCTCACAGCGGACCCTGCCCTGACTCCTTGTTTGCATCGCGGATCAGAGCGAGGGCTATCTTTGCATTCTCCACTTCGGCCCGAACCTGACACGGTGGTTCCTGAATTTTCGCCTGTCGAACCTTCAGGGCGCGATTGGGTCGTCTTTCTCCTTGAGTCCTCCCCGAGCTTCACGTTCAGGCCCTGAATGGTCGCCAGGGCCACGCCGTCGGCGGCCACGGACGTCCTCCCTTTCGCTGGTTAGATGTGTGACCCTTTGAGGGAGAGCCGCATTGCAGGAATCGGAGGGAATGCAGACGATTCCGAGAACAGATGGGAAAAAATGCGTCCTCGACTCCGGGCCGGCCCAATACTGCCCCTCGGTCAGAATTCGCAAGCGCTTATACTATACCGGAGGGAGGCAACAGCTTTCAATCAAAATCTCCGTAAAAATGGAAATTCGGCCGGTATTCAGGCGGGGCGCGGATGAGTTTTGCAGGGTCCGATGTGCGGACCCCATTGGAATGAATGACTGCCCCGGGAAAAACCGCCGGAATGAACGCTTTCTCTTGGATTCCCTCCCTTCCTGCTTTCCTCATTCGTTTTGATCTGCGTCCATCTGTGTCCATCTGCGGATCACAACGGAACGCCGCGCATGTTCTCAACAGAATGGAGTGCCCAATGAAATGTGGAGTCGGGTCCGTGGTGAATCCAGAATCCAAACGAAGCCGTGCTCAAAGTGCCATAATCCGCATTCCCACGCCGCAAATGCGGTTTCACGCCGCTTTCTCGATTGCTTTTTTTACCAAACGAAGCCGTCGCACCCGCGTGCCACTGCTCTGGAGCAGTGCTTGGGGGGATCAAGTGACTTGTTGCACCTGCTCACTGCTTGAGAGCAATGGAACGCTGCGATTTGACGAGAGGTCGGCCGCCGTCTGGTCCGCGCTTTTCCGCGCGCGAATCCTACCTGCCCGTGGGTACTTCCGCCGTCGCGTGGCCGATGCCGGTGGCGCCGAAGCGGTTCCCCGTGAACCAGGCGTGGTATTTCCCGCCGCTCTTGAGCGCGCAGATGTAGCTGCGCTGGAGGTCATCCCAACTCCCCGTTGGTCCGACGCCGAGTTCGCCATCTCCCGGCGCGCCGGGACTGTCCACCCATTTCCAGAAAATGCCGTCGCCGCTGGTGAGGCTGCGGATGCGGTAGGCCGTGCCGAAGGTGTTGACCCACATGCGGTATCGGCCGTTCTCCTCGACGATGCACGGCTTCGAGCAGATGTACTCGTACGGCTCCGCCTGGAACCGGCGCGGACTGACCAGCCAGTGGCGGTAGGGCTTGGTCCAGCGGATGCCGTCGTCCGAGACGGCGTAGGCGATCCCGATGGCGGGGATGCGCTCGCCGTGGCCGGTCTTGACGCCGGGCGGGCGGGGATAGTATTCGCCGATGGCGGTATAGTACATGCAGAACTGATTACCTCTGCGTATCACCCAGACGCTTCCGGTGGCCTCCTTGTCGTACGGCATGTCCAGCGGGATCACCGGGTTCTCGTCGGCGTACTTCCAGGTCCTGCCCCGATCGTGGCTCAGCGCCAGGCAGGTGCGGTTGGGAATGCCGCCTCCCGGCTTCGGCTGGCCCCACCCGGTCACATACATCAGCCACGGCCCATCGTCGCGCGGCAGTACGAAGGGGAAGCCCGGCCCCTTCACGTTGTAGTCCGTGTCGGGTTGTCGCTCCAGGACGCTTCCGCGCGGCTTCCAGCCGGTCGGGCTGTCCGGCTCGCTCTCGGCCACGCAGATCCGGTTATAGCCGTCGGCGTCGCCGCCCCAGTAGTACATGCGATACGCGCCGCCGACCTCGACCACGTGGGCCGCGCACGCGCGTCTGGCATCCAGATTGCCGTTGAACCCCGGCTTGATCACGGGCTGCGCGGGATCGACTTTCCACGCGAGGGATGGCTGGGTCGCAGGTTCCGCTCCCACGCAAAAAGCCACTGCCGCCAGAAAGATCATCGTGTGCATGATGGCTTAGCGTCCGTGCTCGACGGCGGCGGGCGCCTCGGCCCGCTCGGGGTTGAAGAGCTGCCCGGCGTCGCCCGCCCAGTAGGGTCCCAGGCCCGACATGCTCAGCACCTTCGCGCCGCAGAGTTCCAACCCCCATCCGGCGGAATCGCCCTCCACGTTCGCCTTCAGCTCGATCACATAGCGGTTGGTGTCCCCCAGATCGATGAAATGCCGCACGGCCGCAACCGGGTGCCCGGACGGATCGTAGAGGGTCGCAGAGTGAAAACCCTCTCCAATCGCCTCCAGCCGCACCTTCACTTCCTTGCCGCTCTCGGTAAGAAACCCGGTGGGCCGCGGAAAGATCACCGGCAGGAGCGCCGACTTTGGATCGTAGAGGGTCAGCCGCGTGTCGCCGTCGTAGTGAATCTGCCAGGCGCCGGCCGTCTCCGCCGCAAGCTGCAACCGGTACGTCGTGCCGCCCGGCGGAAGCGTGAACGCCACCGGCTGCATCTGCCGGTGCGGCTGATCGAAGTTGAACGTGCGGACGACTTTGCCGGCCGCGTCGGTGAGCTGCCCGCTCCCACGGCTCAAACCTTCCAGAATCACCATCAGGGCGGACGGCCGCGTGCCCGCACTTCGCAGATACATCTCCACGCGCTGCTGGTCGAGCCGCAGCCCGCGATAGCTCCGCGGATCGGGCAGCGCCTCCGGGGGCGTGTCGAACAGCGGAAGGAGTTGATGCTTGGCCGCGAACCACGTGAGCCGCCAGGCGTACACTTCCTCGCTCACGCCGCCATCGCGGCCCATCAGGTTGTCCATCGATGTCCGCCAGGTGTGTTCGAGGATGTCCAGATACCGCGGGTCGTTCGTGCGCTGGGCGGCCCAGCAGAAGGCGTTGAGCGTGCGGCACGAGTATTCCGGATAGAACCCCAGCGTCCGCCGCGCGACCGCCAGGATCACCCTGGCGATCTGCTCATCAGGAGCAGCCTCGTAGACGGTGAGCATGCCCATCATGGCGATCCCGTTGAAGAACGAAATCCGGTTGTCCCAGCGGATCTTGAACTTGCCGGTCGCCGCCTGACCCTCGGACAGCTTCAGGCAGGCCGTCCGCGCGGTATCGAGATACTTCTCGTCGCGCGTGACCTCGTACAATCCGGTCAGCGCATACAGCGACCAGCCGATCTGCCGCTCGTTGCCGATGCCTTCGAGGTTCCTGACCGTCGGCGACATCCAGTCGCCGACCGCTCGGGCCACCTCCAGTGACCGCCGCTCGCCGGTGAGCAGGTAGTGCCACAACATCCCGCGAACGAAGACGTGGCCGAACTCGGCTTCGGTCGTGGTGTGCAGCGGGCTGTGCTTCCACTGGCGGCCGTTGAAATGATCGACGTCCACGTCGGCCTGATGCCGAGCCTGCTTCTCGGCCGCTTCGAGCAGCCAGACCTCCTCGGTCTTGAGGAAGTCCATAATGAAGTTCCACGGCACGTCGTATTCGAGATTCGCGTAAGCGTTCTTGCCTTTGTAGGTTCCGCCGTAGTAGAAGTCGCCGTAGTCGCGCATGCCGTAGGGCATCGCCTTTACCGCGTTGCGCTTGGCGGCGTCGCGCATCAGCTCCCAGTAAGGGAACCGTTCGATCGCCTCCCTGCCTCTCGGGAGCATGGTGCCGACTCCCTCCGACCCGCACGACCACGCCCGCGCGATCGTCATCCGCATCGGATCGAGCACGACGCCGTCTTTCCGCGGAGCCTCTTTGGCAAAGTCGAGCACGATCTCGTGCGTCTTGGCCAGGCCCGCCTCCCACTCGAACGGCGATTGGCCCGCCCAGAGTTCGACCGCCAGTGCGTTCGGCGTCGCGATCAACGACTTGGGATGATTCTGCCAGAAGTCGCGCAGACCGAGCGTCACCCGCGCACCAGCAGCAGAGCCGGGCTCTGTGAGCCCGGCCGAAATCCATCCCGCCGCGCGCGTGCCGCCGCCGACTTTCTTCGAGCCCTGTGTGATTGTGTAAACCAGGTCGTTGGGTTGAAGCAGTTCGACGCGTTCAGCGGGTTGCAGCGTCTGTGATCCGCGATCGCCACCGACCGCAAGTTGTGTAATGGGCTGGGGCAGGTCGATGCTGACCGTCGCAGCGGCCACCCGGACGATGGGCGCGGGCTTTTCCTCCTGTTGCTTGGTCTCAATGCGTTTTGAGAAGTTGGTCAGCGTGAGAAGCAAATTGAGCCGCGGCGAGCCGGCGGTCGCGTGAATGCGCAGGTCGTACCGGAACGCGCTTTGCGCCTGCGGACCGGTCATGCCGCCGCGCACCCGGACGACGGCATGAAGCGGTCCCTCCTCTTCCACTTCGATCTTTTCCGCTGGCATCGGGCGCAGTTCCTTCGGCTCGCCCTGGGAGTCCAGCACCTTCATGCGCAGGGTCATCGGCGACGCCGCCACCGCCCCGTCCCGCCGCACCTCCTTGAGCAGTGCTTCGGGTGTGATGAGCGCTGTGATCGCGCCGGTATCAATTGTGACGTTCTGTCCGGCTCGCGCGACTTTCACCGCGGGATTGGCGGACGGCGGCTCGGCCTCACCAAAGCTCAGTTCGTAGCTCTCGCCCGCCGTCGCGGGGAAATCGACCAGCACCCAGCGCGGCGAACCATCCTTCCACGGCGCGAGCACGTAAGTCTGCGTCGGAAGTGCTACACCGTCGCGTGTCCGCGCCACGATCGTGCGGGTGTCCTTGAGCAGGCTTTGCGGGAATGGCACGCCGCTGCGAACGACGCCCTTCTGTCCCGGTTGGCCCACAACTTTGACGGGCACGCGGCGCGCTTTGAGATAGTCCGCGTATTCCTTTTCGTAGTCGAGCGTGACGGCGGGCTTGAGCGTCGAGGCAAGCTGCTGTTTGGCCTCGTCCAGCATGAGCTGCGGTGTGTAAGGTGCTTTCGCCGGATCGACATCCAGCGCACAACGAAAGCCGACGGCATCGTAATCGCCGTAGGGCACCAGCCGGCCGCGCATGCTGCACCGCGGCGAGTTCTCGACGCCGTAAAAGTGAATGGCCCCGCCGCCGCGGAGCACCTTGAAGTGCCTGCCGAAGTGCGACGAACGGGCCGTCGTTCCCGGATACGCTTGGTACCAGTCGGCGACCCATTCCCAAACGTTGCCGGCCATGTCCAGGCATCCGTACGGTGATGCCCCTCGTGGCGTCTGTCCGACGGGATGCACGCCCTCGGCGCTGTCGATGTTGCGGACCTCGAAAGCGTCGGCGTTGCCCCACGGGAAGCGCCGGCCATCGGCGCCCCGCGCCGCCTTCTCCCATTCCGACTCCGTCGGCAACCGCTTGCCGGCCCAGGCCGCGTAGCGCATCGCCTCGAACCAGGTCACGTTCGTGACCGGGAAGTTCTCGGTCTTTGCCGGTGGTGAGGCTCCGCCCCAGTTCAGCGGCGGATCGCCGCCCGCTTCGGCCAGGAAGCGCGCAAACATCGCATTCGTCACTTCGGTCTTGTCCATGTAGAACGCGGGAAGATTCAGCACGTGTGGCGGGGTCTCCTCCTCCTTGCCCTCGCCCGAACCCATGATGAACGCGCCGGCGGGTACGAGGACCATCTGGCCCCCGTCCTTTGATGTGATCGTCGTCTGTTGTGCGGCGGCCGTCCCGGCGAGGATGCCGATGAACATCGCGACGCACCAGATTGCGGATTGATGTACAAAGGGACGATCTGAAATCCGCAATTCGCAATCCGCCATTCGCAATTCGTCAGCACCCCGGTTGTTGGTTGGCGCCGTTCAGGCAGGGCAGGAAAACATTGAAGTCGCTCACATTGACCGCCGTGTCAGTCAGAAGATCGGCATCGTCACACCCGCTGCCCGGCCCGGCAAATCCGCCGAAGCATACCTGCAAGTGGGCGAAATCAGCAAGGTCAACGTCACCATCCGCGTCGAAATCGGTGAAGATTCCCGGCTGGGCGCTGCCCATCGCGGCCGACGAATAGTTGCGCACCTGATCGTAGGCGAAGACCGCATAGTAGTACGTCGTGCCCGGAGACACGCTCGTGATAAGAAGGCTGTCGCCGGTACCGGGGGTGTTCGGTTTGTCGGCGACCGCAAATCCATCGCTGGGCGCCGTGGGAAACCCGTCGGTGCGCATGCGAATCACGGCCCCCTTGAAGTCGGTAGCGGTGGGATTGGTCCAAGTCAGCGTGACCCGCAGGCCGCCTCCCTTGGCGAGAAAGTTCGTGACCGGGCCGGGCGGCGTCCAGTCGTCCGCCGGCGGGCTGGCCATGTCCCAGGAGCGATAGCCGACCATGAAGGTCGTGCTGTTATTCGGATTGATCCGCTTGGCCCCGCCGCCCGGCCCGTCGCCGCGGTAACAGCCGACCAGCACCGCGCCGTTCACATAATCGCGCTGGGCGTGGGTGACGTTCTGATTGGTGCCCTCCGGCCCCAGCGTCGCGACATAGAGGAGGTTGCCGTTGGCCGCCCGCGGCGGATCGAGGCTGTACACCAGCGTCGGCTCATCGAAGGCGCCGCTGAACGTCCGCGTCATGAGCAGGATCGTATGGTCGGCCGGGCGGACGGCGAGCGTGAAGACGCTGTCGTAGTCCGCCGCCTGGTTCTCCACGCCACCTTCGATCAGCAGATTGCTGGCGTTGCCGCCGGTGATGGAGACAGTGGTCGTCCCGCCGCCGGTCAGGCCCGTCGTCTGCGTGCGGATGACGTCGTTCTTGAAATCATCCCCCGTGAGATTGGCGTTGAACGTCTTGCCGGTCATGTACAGCCAGCCCTCGTCGTCGAAATCGAGATGGAACGGCTGGCCGGTGTCGGTGATGGTGTGCCCGGTCGGGGCGTGATACACCTGGACGGCGGTCAACGTGCCGGTGGCCGGCGAGCCGGCCGGCCAGTCGGGCAACGCGAACTCGTACACCCTGCCGCGGGGACTGGCGTTGATGGTCGCGCTGACGGCGAGTGTTTTCTTTTTGGGGTTATAGCGGATGGAACCAAACGCGAGCGAACCGGCCAGGTTCCCCGCGCCGCCGCCGAAAGTCGCCCCGACGAACGCGCGACGGACTTCAACCGCACTGGAGGTGAATTCGCGGATGAGAATGTCAGTGTGGGTCGCGGCCGCCGGGTACGGCTCGGCCACAAAGAGGCGCGGCCCCGCGGGGGAGTTGGCGCCCGCGGTCTGCGAGTTCGCAAATGTCAGTGACTTCCCTTCGCCATCATCGCCCACCAGCACGGTGCCGAACCGCGTGATATAGGCCTGCTCCTCCATGACGCTTAGCGGCGGATCGTTGTAGATGGCGATGGCGTTGCGGGGCACCTGTGGATTCAGGTTGGCTCCGTCCGTGTAGAGGTTGTTGCGAATGACGTAGACGACGTCCGTATCCCAGCCGTTGGCCACCGGAAACGCGCGCGCAGAAACCGCCGAAATCGCCATCGCGACAACCCCAGCGACGCTGGTTGTAGTGGACCTCAAATCGCCCTCCAAATCATATATCCTGATAACATGACAGTGTAACATATCCTCTTGCATGTGTCGATAAGAATTGGTAGTGTAGTTAGTTATAATTGCCGCAGGATGGCAGATCGTTTCACCAGAGGAGTTTGGGTTCTCCTGCGTCCGCGGAGGTGTGCCGTGTGCGAAGTACCTCCTTCCGACAACTTTGGTTCAGCCGCCAGCTTCGCTGATTGTTGCAGTCGCGTGCCTCGCGGAAATCGAAGCCATCCACCCCGCCTGCGGGCGTTCCCCTTGAAGCGACGCGAACGCATCCGCGTTCAAGAGCGGCGAAGACGCGCGTCGTGTCAAGGGTTCACGCTGATCGAGGTGCTGGTCGTTGTGGCCATCATTGCCCTGCTGATCGCCATCCTTTTGCCCTCGCTCCGGGCGGCGCGCGAGCAGGCCAAACTCACCGTCTGCAAGGCGAACTGCAAGCAGATCGGCACCATCATCGCTCTGTACCAGACCGAGTCCGCCGCCTTCGTGCCGGTCCTGTTCAACGACGCGGCCCCGCCCGGAAATACGTTTCAAGGTCCAGCCACCAACACCCCCCAGCGAACCATGCTGATGTCGGTGGCCCTGCGAAAATACGACGCGCGGACGCGCCAGATGAAGAAGCCGGAATTCGACCCCGAGACCCACTGGACCTTTGCGACGCGCAATCTGTATGAAGCCACGGTGATGCCCGACTTCTACGTCTGCCCATTCGAGGTGGGCAAAGGCCCCAGGAGCGTGGTGAGCGCAGGCTCCAAGTGGATCTCCACTCCAGCCGGCCTCACACAGGTGCTATTGAGTGAGATGCACGGACGATTCGAGAGCCCTCAGTTTGGGCTACGGCTGCAAGACGCGGTGCGACCTCCGCGGACCTTTGAATCGGAGTTCGCCGGCTTCAACTGGAACCATCTCGACGACCCTGACGACCCTGCTTCATGGTTTGGGCTCACCGATGCCAGGAGCAATTACCTGAAGAACAAGTCCCGCCGCTGGACAAGCAGCCTCGCCCGCAAGCACGGGGCGGCGAGCCTCTCGGAGGCCTACGTCAGCTACTGCGGCAGCGGTCAATACATGGTCACATACGGAACGCACAGTCTCCGCAATTACAAGTCGCATCGAATGGGTTCCGACGGCGGGACCAACGCGATTTTCGCCGATACCCACGTGCAGTGGGTCAACGGCATCCGGATCGGCAGTCAGTAGCTGCTTCCCTTGAATTCCCCTAACCTGGATTATTCATAGATTCACCATCCCGATGTACATCGGGAGAGATCACAGAGAGGAAACTGGAAAAGTGAGGAAGTAAGAGCAAGAGCAAGATGAAGATTAAGAATGGGATTAAGAGTAAGAGCAGGATTAAGATTACGATGCTTCCATCTTACTCTTAATCATAATCTTACTCCTAATCTTCATCCTACTCTTAATCTTTATCTTCATCCTGCTCTTCTCCGTATCCTCTCCCGATGTACATCGGGATGGTGACTAATCCGGCGTCACGGACAATTCGGCGCGGCCGGCACCGTTGACCCCAATGCGCAGTCCATGAAGGCATTGACGTCGTTGTCATCGATCACGCCGTCGGGGGGACCGGCGCCGGGCCCGGCCCGATCGAAGCAAGCGCAGTTCGAGGGCGTCCCGGGGATCGCTCCGCCGGGGTTGTAACAAATCTGCAAGACGGCGAAATCGTTCAAATCCACGTCCCCATCGCAATCCGCGTCCACCGGGGGCTGTGCACACGTAATACCCGGACATACGGAGTTCCCGCAAAGTGTGTCGCAGGCCGAGCCGTAACCGGAGAACGAGCCGCCCTGGTCCGCGCAATCACTCGCGGTCGCCTGCTCGCACGTATGCGCGTCCGCCAGGCAGCAGGCCCCTTCGCAGGGCGAGCACGTGGTGGTGCCCTTGCCCTGCCAGACGCCGCCGGCGTCGTAGCAGGCCGTCTGGGTCATCTCCGGCTGGCAGGTGTTGCCGGACAGGCAGCAAGCGCCCACTTGATTGACCGCGGTTCCCGGCGGGCTGGTCGCGTCCCAGTCGGTGTTCAGAGTGCCCGTCGGAGCGACGGTGAGGGAATAGCCGACGTCACCCCACACGGTGTAGGGGCCTGGATCTTGAGGTGAAGCAACACCGGGTTTATCCAGAACCAGAAAGTTCTGCACGCCGCCGCAATCGCCGAACAAATTGGCAAAGTAGCTCCTGCCGCTCACGTCGTCGTATGAAGCGTAGTACGGCTGTCTGGGAGTCTTGAAATAGAAGGGGTTTGCACTCGACGGGCACGTTGCTGTCGTATTCTGATCGAGGCCGCCCGTGACCAGGTTACCTGACAGCACCCTCTTGAGAACCAGCTCGTTCGGATACGCCCCGCTGCCAATGCGGTTGTTCAGGTCGAATACGTGCGTGAAGTTGCAATCGCATTCGTTCTTCATGACCACCAGGAGTTCGTTGGTGGCCCTTCGCACGGTCATGCCTGTCGGGGCGAAATAATGGGTATTCCCCAACGCGACCTCCGCAACGCGTTCGACGACCAGGTTAGCGGCGTCAGGCCCGGTGACCGGGACATGGTAGATGTTTCTCCCTGCCCGGTGGCCGAGGGTATTGACCATGACCACGTCGCCCCGATAGTCGTCCGCGCACTCGCCCAACCACCGGAAATTGCCGTTATACAGTCCCCAGCACGGCTCGTGCTTGGCGCTATACCAGTAGCCGGTGCAGTACATGTTTCCGTCGTTGTCGAAGTCGATGGACGGCCGTAGATAGGGGTTTTGATTCCGGCCGTTGGCGGCCTGGATGTTGCCGGGCAGCTCGTAGATCTGGACCAGCCTGACCAGGTTCGGGTCCGCCTGGGGGATCGGCTCGTTCACCCAACTCGCGGGGACAGTCACAAAGTTGCCGGGGGTTTCCTCCCACGTACTGTTCGCATTGTAGTAAACCGGCTCCCATTCGGGCAGCTCAAACTCGTAGACCCTGTACCTCGGGTAAGCCTTCGTCGCGGGATCCCGGCCCATGAGAAACTCCGTGGGGTGCGCGGTCACGCTCCCCAGGGTTTCCTCCTCGATGCCGAATTCGCCGACCACGGTCGCCACCGCAAGGGTATTCTTGGCCGGGTTGTAACGGATGGTCCCCGGCTCGACGCCGTCAATGTTGTTGCGGGTGAACAACCAGGTTTCAAAGTTGGGTGCGCCGTCAATACCCCAGTGCGGAGCGGTGAGCAGATCGCGGTTCGCGTTCCGGTGAACGAGGTCGGGGTTGTCATTGAAGATGTTCGCGGCCAGGCCGACCTGCATCACGCGAATCCTCTGGCCGGCCGAATTCAACTCGACGATCTGGAAGCTGGTCCTGGAGTAGGTCACTTCGCCGGTGCCCTCGCCGAGGTCGCTCACCTCATACACGCCGAAGAAACGGCTGCCCGCCGGGGTCACCGCGGGGTTGACTCCCGGCACCTTGGCATTGGAGGGCGTGGGAGAGTTCGAGAAGCAGATGGACTTGCCGGCAAAACTCGCATCCTGGCCCCTCGCACTGTACACGCCGCCGAAGGTGCCCAGATCCATTTGATACACGCGATCCGTTGGCTGGGATGGATTGTGCACGGGCGGATCGGCCACGCAGTTGTTGCCGGCGCAGTCGAGCTTGCTCTCGTCGAGTTTGCGGACCTGGCTCTCGTAGGCGCCGGACTGGATGACCAGGAGCCAATCCGTGTCGAACCCGTTGGAGGTGTCGCAGAGTTCGACCGGAGGGCCGCTCACGCACGTTCCGCCCTGACAGGTGTCGTTCTCGGTGCAGGGGCTGCCGTCTTCGCAGGCGGTGCCGTTTGAGACGTTGGTGTTCTGGCAGGTGCCGCTGCTACAGGTGTCCGTCGTACAGGCGTTGTTGTCGTTGCAGTTGGGGACGGTGACGGTTACCGATTGGCAGGCGGCGCTCACGCAGCCGGTGCTGGTGTTGCGCGTGCGGGCGTAGTAGGTGGTGGTCGTGGTGGGTGAGACGATCACCGAGTTGGTGCCGGTCCCGCCGGCTACCGGCGCGCCGCCGCAACTGCCGGTGAACCAGTCGGTGGTCAGGCCGGCGCCGGGGTCATTCACCGACAGCGTCGAGGACGCGCCGCTGCAAATCGGGCTGGCTGATGCGTTAATCCCCGTCGGCGGGGGAGGCGGCGGACAATCCGAGGTTCCGACTCTCATCTCACCGATGAGGTGGTTCTCGCCAGTCGCGGGTTTGGCGCCGCCCTGCTGGACGAACTGCACATTGGTGATGTGTCCCGGGTCGGAGACGCTTGTGGTCCATACCACCGCATTGTTGATATAGAACGAAACGGTCTGAGCGCCCGCTGAGTTGTTGTACTGGATGTCAAACTCGCGCCACGCGCTGAGGGACAACTGGTCACCTAAGAGTCCGCTGTCGGCGGTCGGATTGAAAGTCAAGGCCATCACCTGTGTCTCGGCGATCCGGAAGTACAAAACGGCGCCGCCGCTGGTGGTCACGCGGGTCTCGTCGAGCAGCGTCGCACTGTTGCCGTTGGCTTTATGCGCTTTGAAGTGAAACCATTGGTTGGTGTAGCCGCTCATGCCCGTCACCGTCTGCTCGAGGCCGAAGACGGCGCTCTGGTTCATGCCGAACGTCCGGGCGGACGCGAGACTGTAAGCGGTTTCGATCTTGTACGATGTCAGAGCACTGGTGCCCGAGATGGTAGACCAACCCGGGAGGGTTGAGATGCCGGTGCCGAGGGTTTGCCCCGTGAAGTTATCCTGCCACAGAATCGTCGGCGGCAAGGCGGCATTTGCGACCGAGCCACAGATCGCGACGATCAGTGCCCCTACATTCAACACGCTGGTAAAACTTTTCATGACCGCGTTCCTTTCGCGAAAAACGACATACCATCAGAGCCGCGACGACACCACTCCGCATCTCTGTCTTCCAATGGATGTCCGCTGCTCCTTTTTTGTCCCTCGAGCGTCTGAGTCGGCCGAAAACGGAATACCGCCCTCTTTATGGAATCAAAAGGATCTTCACAGCTCAAGGAAGGAACAGGCGCTTCTGCGTACCGATCCCCTCTGCTTACCTGGCATTACCAATGGTCCCTGAAAACCGAAATGGTCCGCGAAACCTCTGGCAACAGTAAGGGTGGATGTGGTTCGCGTTTCCCGTCCCTCCTTATTCGTGTATTCCGGGACGAAGCCCCCATGCCGTGGTGGGGGCGACTCCGCTGGCTCATGTGCATCCTACCACGCCGAGGAGACATTTGCCAAGAGAAAAATGACATTGTCATGTTATTAAGTCGATCCGCCGGCGTGTCCAGGCATCCGTCATCTCAACATGCCCCCGCCGGCAGGCGTGTGTGCGGACCCTGTCGCGCCGATCCATGCCGCCGGTTTTGAGATTGGTTCCTGCTCTAAGTGCCAATTGGATTAAATGTTATGTGCTGAGTCGTACGGGCAACACTGGCAGGCAAGCGGCGCTCGATGTTGACCGGATTGTGCATGTATTTGTTGATCGACGTGGGAAGCGGCCGGCCGCAGTATGATATAACAGCGTCATAGCGGGTTCCGGGTGCCCGGCTGTCCGGCGGAACCGGCTGATTGTGGGTTTCCCTGAACGGCTGACGATCCACATTGATGCCAGCCACATCTCCGGGCAAGAAAATGGATCCCATAAAAGAAGCCCACGACAGTCTTGCCGTGGGCTTCAGAGGAACAAATCGAATCACAACCGGAATACCGGGCTTTTACGACGCACGCCTCCGCCGCAGCAGCGGGAGCGCACCCAGGCCCAGCAGAATCATTGTCGCCGGCTCCGGGATGGGGACGCCGCCATAGGTCTTGAGGTCGTCGAACATGACCGCCTGAGCGTTGGTGGTATTGCCGGCCGTGGTCCCTATAGTGCCATCATTATACTGCCAGAACTCGAAGTAATCCAGCGGCCGGCCCAGGAAGTATGCCTGAAGACTCAGATCGTTCGGCAGCGTACCGATCACCGCGCCGTCCTTGTACCACTCGGCTTCTCCGGTGAGCAGGTCATACACGATGTCCATCGTGTGCCAGAGGTGGTCACTAATGTCCACCTCGGGACCGATCCACTCGGGGTCCGCGGTGGTATACCCGGTATCCCAGGACGGCTGGACGTGCGGCCGGAGCTTGAGGTTCGAAACGTCCCACCCCGGCACGCCGTTCGAGCTATAGACGTTCGAGGCGCCTGAGGAGGCCCTGGCTGAGGCTGAGTAGCCGCTGTCGGTGGTCATGTCGCTCCTGACCCGGAAGCTGTATCGCGCGTACTGGTCCAAGCCAGTAGCCGAGGTCATCGGCCGATAGCTGTAACGAGTAACGATCGTGGTTGAGTTCTGCTGCAAGTTGGCGACGTTGTTGGTCCCACCTTCCTTGAGGCCCCTGAACTGTGCGAGAGTACCGTCGTTCGCCCAGGGGTCGTAGCTGCAGTTGCGTTGGCCGCCGGTTTGCTGGCCGAGCAACTTGGCGAGGTACGATATGTTCTCCGGGTCGGCGCCCCCCGGAGGAGGATCGTACGCCGAGAAATCCTCCGTCGTATTCGTGGTCCAGGTCGCGCCGGTCAGCAGCGCGGCGGACGCACCCTGAGCGACCGCAAGAGCAAACCCAAGCGCAACCAGAATAGTTTTCTGCATGTAACACCCTCCTTTTGATTCCAACCGATGCACTGCCCGCGTACGGACATGACATCAAATTCGTTTAAGAGTTGTTTCTTGTGACAGGTGGGAAGTGCTTTTCGCCCTCCTGTCCCGCGAAACTTGTGCCTTGTCAACGGCAGCGAACTCGCCGTCTCTATATCATCTTACCCGGACTTCCGGCGGGAATGCAAGAGTAATTTTGTTCGTTTTTACGATTTAGTGGTCTGAATTCTGGCCGGGGAAACAGATCATTCTCGGCGTTGAGCCAAGGGGCAGATTATATAATAAGGCCGTTTCGCGGGCAGCTCAAAGGGTATCGGCCCACAGCAAAGGGCTTCAGGAACTCCAAGGGTCTCTTTTCCCGCGACGTCCCATCACGGACACGGCACCGCGGGCACCGTGGAGCGGCTTGCACCCGCACAATTCACGAACGCATCAAAATCAAAATGATCGATCTGCCCCAATGGATCGGCGCGATCAAAGCATGCACAATTGTTCGGCGTGCCGGGGATCGGCGCGCCGGGGTTATAGCAAAGCTGGAAGTTCGCGAAATCCTCCAGGTCCAGATCTCCGTCGCAGTCGCCATCGACCGGAATCGCCGCGCACACCACCGGGCACGCGGTCGCACCGCAAATGGCCCCGAGGCCCTGAAACGTCTTACCGGTTCCCGTGCACTGGCCGGGTATGGTCTGTGAACATGCCTGGCAAGGACCATCGCAGCACGCGCCTTCGCACGGTGACTCGCCGCAGACGGTACCCAGGCCCTGGAAGTATCCGCTGCCGGCTACACAGTCCGGCAGGAACCGGGACTCGCAAGTATGGTTGGGCAGACAACAGGCCCCCTCGCAGGGGAACTGCCCGCAGGTGGTTCCCTCACCGTGCCAGAGCCCACCCGCAAGGTTGCAGGCTGCCTGCGTCAGCGGCGAGCAAGTGTGGCCGGGTAAACAACACGCGCCCGCCTCGGCCGCTCCGGGCGGCGGCGGCGGGCTGGCCGCGTCCATCGACGCGCCCGACGCATAGGGCGCCCCCACGCTGGGTCTGTAGATCGTCCCGAGATTGATGGCTACGCTGTCCGTCGGGTAATCGTCGTGCAGGAGTTGAGTACCGTTCGGCGTGCCAAAGAACTCAGAGGCGGTCATGAAGACTCCGCCGGTTGCCTCGTCCCTCTGACCCAGCGCCCAAGACCGGCCGACACCGGGATTGCAACCCGTGAACCAATCCGACGGACTCTCGCATTGTGGAGCCACCTCCTTGAGGAGCAACAGGTTTCCGTTGGCGTGTGTCTGGTTCAAATCGTACAGGAACGCCGGCCTGGCGAAATGGATATTATCACTCTCGCCATCCAATCTCGAAAACACGACCAGTTGATGCTGCGTCGTGCGCACGGCCAGCGATCGGTTGTCCCAGGCCGCATTCTGCGAACCCTCGACGGCGCCGTCGATCAACAGGTCCGCGTTCTTGTCCGGCCCGCTGAGCACCATGACGGTCTCCCCGCCCCCGGTACGCCCGAGCGTGTTGATCCGCACCACGTCGCCCCCGCCGCCCGGGGGGTTCGCGTCAAACCTCCTGCCGCCGACATAAAGGTTCCCGTCGTTGTCGAAGTCGATGAAGACCTTCTGGATGCCATTGTTGTTCTGCGTGGTGTGACCGACCGGGGCCACGTACGTCTGTACGGCCTTGACTGCACCCTGCTGGTTGCTGGTGGCTGGGTTCGGTCTGACCCAATCGGGCAACTCGAACTCGAACACCTTCACGGTGGCCGTGCCTCCGTCGTCCGTTCTCAGGACCGCGCCTATGGCCAGCGTGTTCTTCTTCGGATTGAAACGGATGTTGCCCGGGAGCACTTCGTTGTTGGGCTCCGGGGGAGCGGGGGGAGCTGGTAACAGCACCACCAGCTTGCCGCCGCCGTGATGGCCCTCGAACGTATCCCCCAGGTAGAACTTGCGGAACGGAATGATCGTGCTCAAGGTGCCGGGTTTGATCCCGTATTCCTGGACGAACATATCGGTCTTTTGATTATGGTCGGCAACGGTGCTGCCCACACTACTGTAGCCCCAGGTTCCGAAGAGGCGGGCGCCTTTCGGTGAATTGACTCCGGCCTCTTCGGCGTTGGAGAAGGTCAGGGACAGCGGCTTGGTGACGTCGAATGTCTGGGTCGTATCGTTGGAGTCCTGGCCCATCTGGACCAGCTTCTGGCGGTTCAGGACGCCGGTGCTCTTTCTCACCTCGTCCACCCCGCCGTACCAACTGCTGTAGAGACCCGTATCCGCGCTGCTGTCCGACTGCTTGATCACGTAGACGTAATCCATGTCCCAGCCGTTGTCGGTCGGGGCCGGCACCGGCGCGGCGTAACACGCCTTGTAGGTGCCGGGATAGATGCTCCAACCAATGAGGTCTCCATTCGTGGGGTCGATGTTCGTGTTGCCGGCGACGACATTGTCGAGATACATCGTCGCGGTCCCGGTGGCCCCGAGACGAGTCAACAGCATCGTTGCGACTGCGCAGGTCGTATTACTGGTCAGCGGACCGTTCGCAACGTTATATCCGTCTACGGCGTCGCTCAACGGGGCCCCGTTCGCATCCAGTTCCGTGTTCACGTACAGGTGCACGTTTTTGCCGTCGGCGGGAGCGGTGGGGCTGGTGGTATCGTTGATGACGCACACGTTGTTCCAGCCATCCAGCAGGTTGATCAACGGGCCGGTGTAGACGAGGGCAGGAGTCCCGTCGTAAACGAGCAATTGGACGGTGCCGAGTCCACCCTTCAGTTCCACAATGTTCTGAGTGGATGAACGGTAGGTCACCTTCCAAACCGGATCCGTGGCGGTTCCGGTTCCCTTGAAGACGTCGATACTGTAATACGCCCGCCCGTTTTCCGGCTCGGTGCCGGAGACGTTGCGCCCGGGTCCGCCCCAACCGCTGGCTGTCGCCGTAACGTCGCTGCCCCCGCCGTTGAGTCTGACCGCCTTGCCGTCCGATCTGCTGCTGTTGGGCATGGTCGGCCCGTTGTCAATGGTCAGCGCGCCGGCGCTGCTTCCAGTCCAATAAAAACTGGTCAACGCATTACCCACCACGTAGTTGTTGGCCGCAAACGGCTCAGGCACACTCGACGCCCGCGTCGATTGCGTAACCACTAACATTGCCACCGCAGCACAAGCAGCCGTGAAATACCTGGTCATAGCCATCTCTTTCTCTTGAATTCCCCTGGCAAACTGCTGTAAAGGCTGCCATCCTGGCTACTGTTCGTACCCTTGCTCACCGCGGAAACCAAAAACTTCGGCGGGACAGGCGAGCCCAACTCGCATGTCCCGCCGCACTGTGTTTACAATCGATGCGCCGCTCGCGTACGGGCAGTACATGAAAACGTTTATGAGCTGTTTCTTGTTACAGGTGGGAAGTTCTTTTCGCCCTCCTGCCCCGTGAAACTTGTTCCTTGGCAACGGCAGCGAACTCGCCGTCTGGTCGCATTGTAAGCGGACTGCCGGCGGGAACGCAAGAGCAATTTTGTTTGTTTTTACGATTTAGTGGCCTGAATGTTGGCCGGGAAAAGCAGATCATTCTCGGCGTTGGGCCAGGGGGGTGATTATACAATGAGGCGGCATCCTTCGGGCGGCCCAAATGGCATTGGCCCGCAACGGAGGGAGTATTGATCTTGCCGCTGCGCGAGTACGCTCCGCTGCTGAGGAAAGCGGGTGGTGCTTTCCTCAGCTTGTGGAACCTCAAGGGTCTCTATTTCCCGCGGTCCCGATACACATCGGGATCACGGGCACGGGGGCGCGGGAACCTGGTCGCGGCTCGCGCAAAGCTCGAATACGTCGAAGTCAAACCCGTCGATGTCGTTATCGCCCGGGCTGTCGCTGCCGCGGTCAAAGCACTGGCAGTACGGCAGGGCCGGGATGTTCACGTCCGGACCGGCGTGACAAAGCTGGAAGACCGCGAAATCGCGCAGGTCCACGTCGCCGTCACCATCCGCGTCGGCCCAATTGTCGTTGCAGAACAGGTCGCAACCCGGCTGCACTTCGCCGTCCTCCGTACCGTTCAGTAACAGCAGGAGGCAGGTCTGACCATCGAGCTGGGTGTGATCGGGCGCGGCGCAGGCCGACTCGGCGATATCCGAGCACCCGGCCTTGCCCGGCTGACAGCATGCTGTGATGATGTCCGGCGCGGTGCCGCTGCCCCAGGGCATGGCCAAGTCCCACAAGCCCGATTGGTCGCCCACCTGGATGCCGTACCACTGATAGCGGACGATGCTGCCGTCGGGCCAGTAAATTTTCTGGCCGCCAAGAGACGCGCGTTCGTTGGCGATCAAGACGCCGCCCCAACTGGTCCGCTGGCCGCGGATGGCCGCGCGGTTGCGGTTATCTGTTTTCTTCGCGGGCCCGCCGTTGCCGATGCCCTTCTCGCCGTGGTCGCCTTCGACTGTGCCGAGCATGATCAAGTCGCTGTTCGCGTCAACGGCGTCGAGGTCGAATTCGA
>CAYLLT010000123.1:0-11992 GCA_964384465.1 uncultured Planctomycetales bacterium
TAGAGCACGAGGTTGTGGTCCTCGGGGTCGCGGGTTCGAGTCCCGTCACTCACCCGTTCTTTCCTCATCGCCGGCTTGGGCCGGATGTCGGTTGTGACGTGGCCTCGCTATGTAGTTCCGCCAGCAATTCCCGGTTCCGCGCAATCATCTTGGCAGCGGCTTCCTTTTCCAGAAACGACGATCGCGCCCGCCAGGTTTCGTATCCGCCGAGCTCGAATGCCTCGGCCGTCGGGATGTAGCCCGCGTAATCGTTGGCCAGCTCGACACACAGCGTCCCGGCGAACGGGCTTTGCTTTTTCACCGCCAGTCCGAGTTCGACGAACGCCTCGCCGGGGAACGTGACGATTGCCAGATCGCCGATCCGCATGGCCTGCACGACCGTTTTCCTCGTCTCCGGCCACTCCGCCAGCAGGACGGTCTCCCGTGCGTAAATCTGTTCGAGCCCCTTCAACTCCGGGCCGGATCCCGCGAGAATCTTTTTCGCGCGATCGACATCGGCGCCGCTCGGCATCCGCACGCGCAGTTCGAGCGTCGCTTCCCGCGCCGCCAGCGGCACCCAATCCTGGTAGGCGATGGTCTGCCACGTTTTGAACGCCTCGGCCGCGACGACTTTGCCGACACGCCGCATCTGCTCGTAGGGAGCCGCCGGCTTCGCCGGTGCGAACACGTCGATGTTGTTGATGTCACCCGCGCAACCGTTGGTCATCATGCCGACAAAGCGCGGCCGCCCGGTGAGCGTCTCGCTGCACGGCGCACCCAGTAGCCCGCCCATTTCATCTGAGAATGCGGCGAAGTAGTCGGCCGAAATGTCCGTCCCTGGGTTCCCGCCGACATAGTGCAGCGCGTAATTGCCCAGCATCGCCAGCGGTTCGCCATCAACATGCTGGACCGCCAGCACGCCCACCTCCGGATCGACCGGGCCCGCCGGCCGGACGACGTTGGGGTTCCCTGCGCCCGGATTCATCAGCACGCGATCGACTTTCTCGCCGAACGAATTGGGCGGAACCGTCCCCGGCTTCATGTGATATCGCCGATTGAACACCATGCCCGGTTCACGCCCGATGCCCGATCCCACCCGTGCCGGCCGCAGGTTGGCCGCAGCACAGCGCACGCCGTCCGCGATGCGCAGCACCAGCCACTCCAGGTAGACCGGATCGGGATCGGATTGGAATAAGACCGCCGGCGTCGCGGCCGTATGCGAATGTGTCGCCGAGATCATGATGTTCGTGAGCGGAATGCTGGTGTAGCCGTGGATCAGGTGCTTGGCCTGCGCGACCTGCTGGCCGCCGATGGCGACGAGATCGCTAACGGCGAATGCCAGTTGCGTCTGGCCGTTATCCAGCACCAGGCAGCGGACGTGCAGCGGGTCGTGCACGTATTGGGAACGCCGGTCATCCATGTAACCGGCCAGCGATCCGCCGAGCGGCGGCGTGATATCCACCATCGCCGCCCCGGCCTTAAAAACGGTTGAAGACATTCTGCCATTTCCAATTTCCAATTTCCGATTTCCGATTTGAAAACAGCTCTTCGAAAGTGATATTAAAATCGGCGATCTGGAAATCGGAAATCAACAATCGGAAATTCCTATGCCCCGCCCGGATACTCCAGCAGCACGCGTTCAAACCGCTGGAACGCCGCTTCGCTCGGGTTCTCCACAATGCCGGCAATCGCCGCGAACAGCGGCAGCCGCAGCCGCAGCGCCGCCATCTCCGTCACCGCCGTCGCCGTCATCGCCCCTTCCGTCACCGCCTCGATCTTGCCCAGCGCCTCCTTGATCGTCAAACCGCTGGCCAGCATCTGTCCGAGACGAAAATTTCGGCTGTCCGGGCTGAAGCACGTCGCCACCAGATCGCCCAGCCCCGCCACACCGAACACGTGCTCCGTCGATATCTTCAGAAAACGGGACAGGTCCGAAATTTCGCGCAGCCCGAACGTCAGCAGCAGCCCCATGAAGTTCGCGCCCATCTTGCGTTCGGCGATCACGCCCGCGCCGATCGCAAACACGCCCTTCATGGCCGCACAAAGCTCGATATCCACCTTGTCCCGCGTCATGTCCAGGTGCAGCCGGTCGCTGCTCAGCGCACCCGCCAGCATCAGCAGGCAATTGACATCCTCGCAGCCGAGCACCGCCTTGGCCGGCCGGCCCGCGGCGATCTCTTTGGAGATGTTCGGCCCGGACAGCACCGCCACCGTCGCCTCCGGCAGCACGGCCGAGATGAGCTGGCTCGTCGTGCGGAAGGTCGTCCGCTCAAGCCCCTTGGACGCGGTGACGATCACCGGAAACGGCGGCTTGCACGTCTGCTTGATCTTCGCAGCTAGCTCGGTGATGTTCGCGGAAGGCACCGCCACCACCACAATGTCATCGCCCGACAGCGGCGAAGAAAAAGACGATTCGACGGTGATCGTGCCCCGCTCGGTCCCGGCCGTCTTTTTCAGTATTTGCCGCGTCGGTTCGACCAGCTCCGCCGACCGGCACCACAACCGCACCGGATGTTTCGGGTTGAACAGCCCGGCCAGCGTCGTCCCCCAACTCCCCGCGCCGATGATGACGATGCTCATCATTCCACCCAGTCAGTGAGTTCCCGTCCGATGTAGGCGAGCGACATTTTTCTGGATTGCAACTGACTTAAGGAATTACTTCCTTCGGCACCCTGTCCGTAACAAAATGCCAGACTTGCTCCACGACACACAGGGCGCTCCTGACATCTTCAATTGTCGGATCTGCCGGTCCGGGATACCGGAACGCAATCGCGTATAGTGTCAGCGGCTCCACCGCGTCGCGAAGTGACTCAAACGCCGCATCCTTCCCGGCACAATGGTCGAGCAGGCGACCGAGGTCATGGACCTTTTCAAACTCGACGGCGTGATGGACGAGATAGCCCTTCAGCAGCTTCTCCACCGCCTGCTGGCAGTGAAAAGTGACCGTGTCCAGTTCCACGCAGTCAGGCGTCAGTATTTTGATGGCAGCCGACCAATCGTGCTTTGCCTTCTCCAGCCATCGCCGGACCTCGGTTTGCTCAGGCGGCATAAACCACTCGTCCCCGCTTGCGTACGGTCCGCTCGAAAGACACCGGCAATGCGGATCGAGCTTCAAACTCGGCCGCGGTATAGACCTGTACGTCAACCGGCACGCCGATATGGCGCAGTGCCCGGTACGCCATTGCCCCGCGCTCGAAAAAACTCATCGACGAGTCTCTCACCACGACCAGCAAATCGACGTCGCTGTCGGGACCGATGTTTCCTTCGACGCATGAGCCGAACAGATAGATGGCCATTGGCTCAAATGTCGCCGTAAGCCGTCGGATCATCTCCGGTATCACTTCCTGTAGCGACTGATGGCTCACGTTATCGAACTCCCGAAACGATAGTTCAGGTCCTTTCGTGCGAAATAACTCTACTATCAAGGACATCAATGGGCAATGTCCGCCACTGCGTCCCTGTCTCTCGCACGTTTGCCTGTTCTGAACTCCGGTCGCTGGTGTATGATGCAGGACGATGATTGCACCACCAACCGCCACCGAACCCGCCGGCCCGCCCGACTGGACGACCATCGCCTTCAACGTCATCTGCCCGCTCTGCGAATACAACCTTCGCGGCCTCATCGAGTCGCGCTGCCCCGAATGCGGCTACCGCTTTGAATGGCCGGAGGTGCTCGACCCAAGGCGACGCCTCCATCCGTATTTGTTTGAACACCATCCCGAGCGAAACGTCCGCTCATTCCTGCGTACCGCCCTGAACGGTCTGCGGCCGCGAAAATTCTGGACTTCACTTCAGCCGATCCAGCCCCCCAACGTCAAGCGGCTGATCATCTACTGGTGGATCGGCGCCGGCATCTGCATCGCCGCCGCCGCCGCCAATCTGATTTGCGTGGCTGCGATGATGGCGGCACAAGACAACGCTTTCCGTACTTCGACCATCCAAAGTTTGATGAAAAGGGGACAGTCTGCCACCGCGGCGAACGTCATTCGGACCACCCAGCCAACGACAATCGGAAACGCCCTTGGGCGAACATTCCAATGGCAACGGGATAACCTGGTTCTGTTCCTGGTGATCCCACTGTTATGGCCGTGGCTCACCTTCCTCAGCTTGCTGATCTTCCGCTTTTCCATGCGCCGCGCGGGCGTCAAACCGATCCACGTACTTCGCTGTTGCCTCTACAGCTTCGATCTGGCATGGTGCTGCGGCCTGGTATTGCTGGCCGGCACGGGCCTGCGCGCGATCAGCGGGGCACAGTTCATCCAGGTCAGCCTCATCACCGTGCAACTGAATCCGCTCTGGTTCGCCATCATCCTTTTTGGCATTGTGCGGCTCATGACCGCCTACTCCCGCTATCTGCGCTTCCATATGCCCATCCCCACGGTGATCGCGTCTCAGATCATTACGTTTCTTATCGTGTTGTTCATACCGCTTACGTTGTCGTTTATATGATAGTGTCCTGAATCGGAAGTCCGTTTAACGTGCCATAGGCACGTGTTGACAATAGCCCAGCACTTCAGTGCTGGGACCACGTGGCCAGTGCGAGTTGTAGTCCCGGAGGGACGACTGTTCAGTCGTGCCTACGGCACTCGGGCCTCATCCGTGCGACGTTCCCAGCGTTGAAACGCTGGGCTATTGTCGAGAATGCCTCCGGCACTGATTTGACGAGTTTGCAACATAGAATAGTAATTTCCGCGTTCCTCGTTCCAGTCGGGTATGATGCAATATGATGCCTACACCTCCAACCGCCACCGAACCCACCACACCGCCCGACTGGCCGACCATCACGTTCAACGTGATCTGCCCGCTCTGCGAGTACAACCTCCGCGGCCTCATCGAGCCGCGCTGCCCCGAATGCGGCTACCGCTTCGAGTGGCCGGAAGTGCTCGATCCAGCGCGCTGCCTGCATCCGTATCTCTTCGAGCACCACCCTGAGCATAATGTGCGTTCATTCCTCGCGACGATTCTCAATGCACAGCGCCCGCGCCGCTTCTGGGCCTCACTTCACCCGGTACAGCCTTCGCGCCCTCGACGGCTGCGTCTTTATGCGTGGATAGTTCTGGGAATCTATCTGTTCGGGCTCGCGTGCATCCCGCTCCTGGAAGCCAGCCGGGCCATGGCGCAGGTGAATCCTCAGCGAAACGCTCAGATCGCCGCGATAAACACAGCGCTGGCGGATCTTCGACTCACGGCCAACCAACGAATCGCGCTCCAGCAGTGGGCGCAACCAGTGTTGGCCTCACTGCGGCCCTTGCGACTTCATACCGCATTCTTCAGGGCGCTGAGACAGATCAGCGCGATCGGGGTCGCTTTTTTAATACTTCCAGCGTTGTGGGGGTGGATGACCTATTGGACGCTCCTGATCTTCCGCTGGTCGATGCGGCGGGCCAGAATTAAATCGATCCATGTGAAGCGATGCTGCGTGTACTGTTTCGATTCGGGGTTCTGGCTCGGCGCCCTGACGGCTTCTCTTAATCTGCTGATCTTGCTTCTCGACTGGAAATGGAGTGATGAGGCGATGGTTCTCATCCCTCTGGGTTGGTTGATTGGGCTCTCGCTCGGCGTGCGACGACTGGCGATCGCCTATGAACACTATCTTCAATTCGATCGCCCTTATGCGACCATAATGGCATCTCAGATCATGGTTCTGCTTCTGGCGCTCAACATCATGTACCTGATCGATCCGTGGCGCGTGGCGGAGCTATGGCACATGTTGGGGATCTGACCCACTGCTAGGGACGGATGGATCGACCGCCGTCCAGCGGGATGATTTGTCCGGTGATGTAGTCACCGGAGGTGACCAGAAAGCGAACGAGTGCAGCGACCTCCTCCGGAGAGCCGGCGCGCTTCAGCGGTACACGGTTGATGAGCTTCTCGCGCGTGGCCTGGTCATAGGAGTCGGGAAACTCGGCGATGCCGGGCGCGATCGCGTTCACCGTGATCAGCGGCGCCAGCTCAATAGCCAGCGCCCGCGTCAAGCCGGCGAGGGCCGCCTTCGACGTGCAGTAGGCGGCGTAGCCGCGGGCCGGGCGGTCGGCCAGGATGTCGGTCAGATTGACAATCCGCCCCGCGCCCGCCGCCTGCATCAGCGGCGCGGCCGCCCGCGACAGCAGGGCCGGTCCGATAACGTTCACGCGGAGCGTTCGCTCCCAGAATGCGGCATCCGAATCGGCCAGCGGCCGCTGCTCGAACGTGGACGCACTATTGATCAGGATGTCGAGCCGGCCGAGCGCGTCTTTGGTCTGAGCGACGATGGCCGCCGGCGCGGTCGCATCGGCAAGATCTCCCTGCACGAGTACAGCCCTTCGCCCGCGGCGCTCGATTTCCGCGACCACCTCCCGCGCTGCGGCCTCGGACGTGTGATAATGCACGGCCACATCGCAGCCGGCCTCGGCCAACTCAATGGCAATCGCCCGGCCGACCCGTCGGCCCGCCCCGGTGACCAACGCGACTTTACCGCTCACATCCAATCCGTCACCTCCATGAGTCCCACAGTCTAAATGGTGTGTGCGAGGCGGTCGAACGATCCGAGCCGCGACCGTGAGGGAGCGGTTCTCCGCAGCCCGCTTCCTTACGGGCGCGGCTCTGTGGGATTTTCTCACACATCCTATAAGACCGGGCCATCGACCGGCCAAATGAACAATCCCGATCGATGTGAACGGTATCCACGCCTGAGCACGATGTGCTCTCAATTGCGTGGCGTGTTTATAACCAGATCCATCGCCGGCGACTGATCGTCTTAAGTATATTATCACCAGCGAGTTATAGGCTGATTCGACGGAAATGTCAGCCCACTCGGGGGTTCACGGTATTATATTTTTGAAAGACAGCCGCTGATCCGATAGGATATAGTTGGGGGTGGAGGCCGGCAAACCGCTTGCAGGAATGCCGGCTCGCGCCGTGCCGGAGGGATCGAGGCTTGCGAAGCCTGTCCAGATCGCGGGAGTTCCCACAGGTGAAAGCCGGGTTGGTATTGAGCCGCGCCATACATTTCTCCCTGTGCAGTACGCTGTTGCTGGCGGGCTGCCCGTCGGGGACGGATGTCGGCCAGCCGAACACCGTGGCCGGTATTGTGGTCCAGGGCATCCAGCCGGGCACCAAGGTCTGCAAAAAGCCCGCCAATGCCGACGCCCTGGTCGCCCGCGTCCTCGAACTGGTCAATGAACAACGCGAACAGATCGGCCTGCATCCGCTCACGCTTAACCCCGTCCTCTCCAAGATCGCCGACGACTATTGCTGCGAGATGATCTCGGGCGGCTTCTTCGACCACATCAATCCTTTTAACAATGAAGGCCCCGGCCAGCGGGCGATCGACGCCGACTACATTTTCCTGTCGATGGGGGAGAATTTGGCGGGGGGGCAGAGCACGCCCGAACAGGTGATGAACGACTGGATGTCATCGACCGAGGGGCATCGTGAGAATATCCTCGCCGCCCAGTGGCGTGAGATGGGCATCGGCGTTCGCACCGGCGGCGAATTCGGCGTTTACTGGGTCCAGGAATTCGGCAACCCGCCGTGATTTCAACGCGGAACGCGGAACGGGGAACGCGGTACATCTCTCAGTCGCCGGATCGACACCGGCATTTTCACCGAAACCACGTTCGGTTAAGCTGTTTCAGGGGTCCGATGGCGCGCCACGGCCTCACCGGCCATTATCATGGAACTTATTGACGCGACAACGCGCTCCAGGAACCAATTAGTGGGACTGCCCGCCTCACCGCGCACGCCTTTGCAGACGCAGATGATGCCGACCCAATCTGAGCCGACTCATTGGCTTGATGAGACCAGGGGCCGCTGGCAATGGCGGGTTCGTTCCAATTGGCTCTTCCTGCTGGACAAAGATCCGCCCGACTGGCTGAACCTGAAGAAGGACAGTCGGGCCGTCGCGATCAAGGCCAGTGATGGCCGTGAGGTCTGGCGGGTCGAGCTGGGCTCGCAACTGGTATTCGTCAAGATCTGCCGCCCCGGACGCCGATGGGCGCGGTGCCGCCACCTGCTGTATGGGCCCGATTCCGTTGGTGAATTTCGCGTTGCCGCCTACGCCGCGGAGCACGGCATCGAGACGGTCTGCCCCATCGCTTTGGCGGATGCACCGATTGCCGGCCGCGAACCGAACAGCATACTCATCACCGCCGGCCTTCCTCACGCCCGGCCGTTAAACGAATTCTGGGCGGCGCTCGAAAATGCCCATGCCGATACCCGTTGCGTGAAGAACGAACTCATCGAGGCCGTCGCCCGGCTGATTGCCCACGCTCACCAGAGCGGCTTCGGGCACTTCGATCTGCACGCCGGCAATGTATTGATCGATCACCCGCCCGATGGCGCGTACCGCCCGCTGTTCGTCGATCTGCACAACGTGCGCATCGGCAAACCCGTTTCCGATGCCGCCGTGATCCGCAACCTCGTGCAGTTCAATCAGTGGTTTCGGGTGCATGCGCCGCTCGCGGACCGCATCCGTTTCCTCGACGGTTATCTCGATTGTCGGGATGCCTGTCAGGCGGGCTGCGCTCATGGCCGGCGGTTGACGTGCGATCGGCGGGAACTGCTGAACCGGCTGAACCGGGCGGTCCATGCTCACGCCAAAACTTTGTATGCCACGCGCGATCACCGCGTATTGCGCAACGGCCGCTACTTCACCCGCATCGACCTCGATAACGGCTGGCGAGGGCATGTTTTTCTCGAATCCAAGCACGGCCTCGCCGGATCGCGGGCGTCGGCCCTGAGGTTCACGCCCGAACAATGGAAAGAGCTGTTGCAGCGCCCGCTCGACTGGCTGCGGGTGACCGACCGCCGCTGGCTGATCAAAGAGTCACCCAGCGTGACGGTTTGCCGCGCTCGGTTGCCTCATCCGGCGGGCCCGGTGGACGTTATCTGCAAACGCTCGACCTCCAGAAACCTCCTCAGGCGGGTACAGTCCCTGTTCCGCCCGTCGCGGGCGCTATTGACCTGGAAGCGGGCCAACGCGCTGCTCCATCGGCAGATCCCGACGGCCAGGCCCCTCGCGGTGGTGGAAAGGCGGCAAGCCGGCCTTCTCCTCGATAGTTTGCTCATCACCGAATATGTCGATAACGCCTGCGATCTCGACACCTTACTGACCGTCAATATGCGGGAAATGGACCCTCGGCAGCAGCGCCGGCTCAAGGACCGGATCATCGCGTCACTGGTGAACGTCGCACACCGGCTCCAGTCCCGCGGGTTCAAGCATCGCGATCTCAAAGCGCCGAACATTCTCGTCCAGTGGGACCCGCAAGGCGCCGATCCGCCGCGGACGGTGCTCGTGGATCTCGACGGTATCCGCCGCTGCCGCCGGCCCGATGAGCGCGCCGCCACACGGATGATCGTGCGGCTCAACCTGAGCCTCGACCACTGCCGCCGCGTGACGCGGACCGATCGTCTGCGGTTCCTACAACAATACCTGGGCCGGCCCGGTCAGCGGTCTGATGTTTGGAAATCGGCATGGCGAAAAATGGCGGCGCTCACGTCAACGACACGCCGGACCCAGGAACGCGCGCAGGAAAGAAAAATGAAAAAGTATGGACGGTTTTGAGCGGTCTATACCCGGTCTTCATCCGTACCCAGCGGCACACTCAAATCTCGTTCCACCACCACCGTGCGGGCCAGCAGATCGCCGATTCGCTGACGGTTCCGGGTGAAAAAGATCACCAGCATGAACGGCCAGATCATCAGGAACGGCTCGAATTCGATGAGCCGCGTCAGGTTGCGAATGGCGATCTGAAGGGCGTTGGGCCGCGCGATCGATTCGGACAGCACGATACAGCGCAGCAGCCATTTGCCCGGCGTCCGCGCCCACGCCATTTCGAAAGCCAGGCAGTAACTCGTGTAGAGTATTCTGAACCACACCCACGCCAGCACCAATTCGTCCGGCGGCTCGGGGATCTGCTCCGGCGCGCCGGAGAACGCGTTCACCTCGTTCATGAACTCGATGAGCGGTACGCGCCACCACCAGCCCACCACCAGCGCCGCCGGGATCAGATCAATGACCGCGGCCATCGCACGTTTGCCCGGACGCGTGATCCGCAGCCCGCCGGGCAGCGGCAGCGGCGACGCAAAACTCCCCTGACGCCGCCAGAACACCAGCAGCAGGATCGCCGCGACGATCAGCGTCGTGGCGAATTCGCGTATGCCGCGGGGTGTACCCGGCTCATCCGCCTTGCGCCGCAACGGCACGGGACGAAACGGCTGGTCCGGCGCCCCGCCGCGCGTCAGCGGCCAGAATCCGACCTCCGGCTGCTTATCGCCCATTCGCAGCACCGCCAACCGATTATCAAAGCAAGCGGTTATGGCTGAACCCGCGGGAATGAGTAAAGTTTTTCCGCCGGCATCGGTGGGGGCGGGCAACTCCACCCAGGATGGTTTTCCCGATTCTGTCGGCGCCGACTGCCGCAACCAGCTTTCACACCTCAACTGATGGGGTACCCGGTGGTCGGGGATCAGCGCCAGAAAAAAGAGCTGCGTATTGATGACCACGGCCTGCGCTTCGTGAGGCGGGGCCGTGAGCGGAATGACCAGGGTCGGATCGGTCGACCAGTGCCCGTTTTCGTACCAGGCATAATTGATTTCGTTTTTCTGCTTGGTTTTCTGCCAGAACAGATGATGTCTGTCCCCGGCGACACAAAGCCACAATCGCTCGCTGGACGCCGCCTCGTCCGGCGCCGCAAAGCCCGGCTTCCAGTCCGACCCGGTGTACTGCACGAGCTGGTAAGCATCGGTCGAAAGAGCGCCAATGGTTGGAGCGGTCTGGGCGTGATTCCGCGATTCTTTCGATGGAATCTCGCCGGCGGGCTGCGTCGTCCGCAGCTTCCGCGTTTTTTCCCATTCTGTGGCGACGGCTGCGGCGGTGTCCGAATTCACCACTGCCCAAAGCTGCGGCAGGCCGTCTTTGGATTCGCCCGCAATCGCTTCCGGAACCACCGGGCCCGGCAGGCGAAGCTCCCGCCGGCCGATCGAACGGGTGTAGCGGTAATGAAACCCATTCTCGAAAAAGATGTGCAGGCTCTGATCGATCACCGCACAGCGCGCGATCTCGCCCGTCTGGACCCGAACGCCGGCTGTGGCCCGGACCTCCGGAGAGGCTTTGTCCATGAACGCCAGCCAGTTGAGGAACGTCTTCTCTTGCGGGTCCCATTCGCCGGCCACCAGCCACAGGATGGAATCGCTGCTGGATGCAGATAGCTGGTATTTGGAGGATGAGGTCTCGCCCCGCACAGTTGCCGCCGGCCAGGCCGCCGACAACAGACCCGCCAGGGCGACAATTGGAGCGGCGGCGGAAACGGCATTGCGTCGGGACATCAGGCTCACCGAGGGACCGGTTGCGTGGATGAACGCGGCGCCGGTCGAGTGGCCGGCGGAGCGGGAGAATCGACACGCTCGACGCCCCTCAGATCACCTCCCTTCTGCCGGGGTGAGATGAATTTCTTCCCGGCCGACTGGTCGAATCTTTTCATGTTGTCAAAGTGGAGTTCGAGCCAACTGTTGTCCCCCAGCCACCGCATGTGAATCCGGTGTGGAGCCAGCACCGTGCTGCCTTGTATCGTTTTGTATTCAGAAAGTTTCGCCACCATATTGGGATGCCCATCCGGTCGAAAATGGACCATCTCCCGGATGAGAAAAGGCGGCTTGCGATCGATGTCGATCGACTTGACGAGATGGAGTTCGCCGCCGGGGTTGCGGTCCAGATAGAGCAACTCGTATCGCGACGGCGAAACCCAGAACACCGGTCCTTGCAAGCGGCCCGCTTCGGGTAATGGCCGGAGCCCGAGTACATCGAGGAGGTGGTCCGGTCGGACCGGCATGTCGGTGTCCATTATTCCATCAATGCCGGAGTGCTGCCCCCACCAGTAGCGCTCATCTCCGAATCGTTTCCAGACCCAGAACTCCTCATCGTTGGAGCCGACTTCCATCTGGCCCGCCAGGTGCTGCAACTGTAGATACAATTGCCGCGGCTTGCGATAGAGCAGAACGCCGTTGAGCTCGAATGATTCTCGTTTGCCGCCCT
>CAYLLT010000123.1:12023-17623 GCA_964384465.1 uncultured Planctomycetales bacterium
CGCCTCGGCCGGCGGAGGCGGCTTGCGTGGGGCCGCACAGCCGGCCAGCACCAGGATAACGGCTGCTGAAAAAAAACCGCCGCTATGTTGAAAGCTTCTCAGAATGACCTTCTTCGAGTGAAGCGATGGCATCCACCTCGCCGCTAAGAATCGCCATCAATTGAGCGCTCAGTCGATCTACCTGCTCGCTGCTCAACTGCGGATTGAGCACCTGATGGAGGCTCTGCTCCGACACCAGCCGCATCTGCCAGTATTCCCGCTCGCCGTCTCGCACCGTCTGCTCGAACTTGAGCAGCCGCTTACGCATGAGCAGCAGGGCCAGGACGAACCGGAACTCCTGGCTCATCTCCGATTGCTGATCCTCCAGGCGCAAAAACAGGTGCGTGAGCAGAGCGTGATCGACCGCCATCGATGTTTGCTTTTTCTCGCGCACCGGCACGCGTGCTCGCCAGTAACAGAAGCTCCCCTCCGGCGGGCCGGTCCACGATTCGACCGAGTAGTCCCGCCGCTCCAGGCCTGCGGGCACCTGAAGGAGCACGGCGTAATAGGGCTCGCCCTCGGCAAACGCGCGGCCGGTCACCGCACATCGACCGGTTGCTTTCGCCACTTCCCAATCGTTGGTCATGAATAGACTTCGCTAAAAGCGGCTCGTCACTCCTCGTCCTCGGTGGCCAGTGGCGGGCTGACATCCGGAGGTGGCGACGGTGGGGGGGCTTCACTCATCGCACCCGATGGGGGGCTGACGGGAGAAGTTTCTTCTTCCTCATCAAGATGCACATCCTCGATATCCGTGGCATCGACTTCACGCCGGAGCAGATAGTAGATGATCGTCGAACCCGAAAGATAGAAGGAGACCAGGAACGCCCACAACAGCGTGACGATGATCAAAAGCCAGATGGCGATCAGGAATGCCCCAGCCTGCTCCCAGTGCTCCATGCCCAACGGCGCGGGCGTCCGCCACAGGCCGTCAAGTGATGGGCTGGGCCACATGGCGTCCAGCTTGGTCGCGCTCAGGCGACCGGTCCCCGGACGCTCGGTCCACGATAAGCCGATGTTGACAAAGCAGTGAGTCGCTTTCAGCAGCACCAGCACGAAGAACCGCACGAACAGATAACAGAGCCCCCCGTAGACCAGCGCCACCATCGCGTAGAATGCCGCACGCCACGGGCGCGAGTACACATAGCTGTAACTGCGGGACATGGCATCGAAGCTGTCGGAGCCTTCGACGGCGATCGTCGGATACATCAGGCTGAAACCCGCCACGCCGCCGATGACGACCAGGGCAACAACGAAGCCGCCGGCCAGGGCGAGGATCATCCCCAGCCCGCCGAGAAGCTCGCCGATCCCCGGTATCGCTGTGACCAATCCGCCGATCGCCAGTGGGATGCCAATCAGGACAATCAGTGCGATCGGCAGCAGTGGGGCGGTGAGGAACCCCAGATACTTTCGCCCGGCGAAGGCCAGTGCCGCCTTCGGCGAGAGCCGCTCGTCACGGGCGACATTCAGGGCCGCCAGCCGGCAAATCGCGCCGCCGAAGAGCGACCAGATCAGCAGGATCGCGACGAACAGCAGAATCGAAAAGAAAAAATGTTCGGCAATCGCCCACTGGACGCCGCGGGCCACCAGTACCAGATGTGCCAGCACCCCCAGCGCCTCATGGGTGGGCAGCAGCGTCAGGTCTTTACGCTCCTGCCGGACGTTCAGCACGTATTCGAGCCCGGCGCTGAAATTCAACTGGGCGGCGGCGGCGATCGCGTCCCGGATGGCGCCCGTCTCAAACGAGACGAAGCTCGAGAAGATGCCCTGCGGCTTCAGCGCTTCCAAATCCATATAGAGGGCATTCATCTCGCGGGCGGTGTCGGCAACTTTGGCTCGATCCAGCTCTTTGATCCTCGTTTTGTAGCGCTCGACCACGTGATCCTGGAGCGCGTTCACCTCATCGTCGGGGTCTTTCCGGAAGCGGAGATCCAGTTTCTCCGGAGTCGCAATCTTGAGTTGAGCGTATCCCGCCAGAAGGCGCATCAACTGTACCTCGCGCATCTGATCGCGCCACGCATCGATGTCCGCCACCTGCGAAAAGGCGTCGATCTCGCCCGAGACCGGCTGGCTATCCTGTCTCCAGACACCATCGAGAACGACGCCAACCAGCCCGGTCAGCAGCAATCCCGCCAGGGCCAGGCCCAGCTTGCTGGGGTGGATCGCCATCCGGAACGTGCGGAAGATGTTGGTGAACGAACAACATCGTGACCAGTTGATGCATCTCAGCTCACCAGGTTGCTCAGCCATTGAAATCTCCTCGAGCAGATGAAGGCAAAACTCAAATCTCTGACGTGCTCGTGACCGCCTCCGCCGCGCCGGCGGGGCACCACTCATATCATATAAGGCGGCTGATCCGTCGAATATCGCCGCCGTCTTTCGGACCGAACGGCGGTATTATACGGCACACCCGGCGGGCGGCAACACCAGCGCAATGCCCCATTTTACAGGATGTCCGCCCATACATCCGCCGGCGGTATCGGCCGGTATCGGCGGATCGTCGTCATCCGGGGAGTAGCATCCGCGGAAGTGAGTAGGAATTACTCTTCCGTATTCAGATCGGTATCCGCGTTAGGTTCCGGGTTCTGGTCGAGGCGATCCGGCCGCTCCTCGCTGACGCGATATTCTTCGTTGAGCCATTTGCCCAGGTCAATCAGCTTGCAACGCCGGCTACAGAACGGGCGATACGGCACCTCGCTTCGGGCCGAATACGAAACCGTTCGTCGGCAGATGGGGCATTCCAGAATGGGCATGGAACCTGGCGGATATTCTCAATCGTCAGTTTTCTTCGGCTTCGGCGTTTTCTCCGGTTTGCTCTTCGCCTCCGCCGCTTGGTCTTTGGAACCACTGGAGGCGTCTTTCTTGCCCCCGGTTGCGTCCTTCGTCCCGCCCGAGACGGCATCCGCCTCCGCCTTGGCCCCCTTCTTGTAGTTCTCGCTGCGATAATCCGTCTGGTAGAACCCCGACCCCTTGAAAATGATGCTCACGCCCGCCCCGATCAATCGTATAGCCGTTCGTTTGCCGCATGCCGGACATTTCTTCTCCGGTTTCGCGGTAATGGATTGATGCTTTTCATAACGATGATCGCACGAGGAGCACTCATACTCATAAGTCGGCATTGAATCCTCCTGCACCAGGCCGGCGGCCGCGGATTACCGCCCTTGATTATCCGGGGCTTTCGAGACAATGACCTTCGCCGGCCGCAGCACGCGATCGTACAACTTGTAACCTCTGGCCACTTCCTTCAGCACCGTCCGTTCGTCATGCTCCGGCGACGGCTGTTCCATCACCGCCTCATGCAGTTGCGGGTCGAACGGCCGGCCCTCCGATTCGATCGGCTGCACGTGAAACTGGTGCAGCACCTTCAGGAAATTGTCCCGCGTCAGCTTCGCGCCCTCCACCAGTTGCCTGACCGTGCTCTCCTCGTTCGATCCGGTCGCGATCACGCGGTCCAGATCATCCACGATCGGCAGCAATCCCCGCACCAGGTCGCTGATCGCGTAGCGTATGCATTCCTGGCGGTCCCGCTCCGCGCGTTTCTGATAATTGCTCAGCTCCGCCTTGGACCGCAGGTACTTTTCTTTCCAGTCATCGGCTTCGGAGCGCGCGGACGGAGCCTCCGCTTCCGTCTCGACCGGACCGGGCTCGCCGCCATACGCCGCGAGCTCTTCGTCGGATGGTGTGATGATCTTGTTGTCTTTGCTCATGTCTTTTTCTCATTCTCCCGGCCTTCATACTCGTGCGTACCGGAGAGGAAAGTGGTCAGCTTTTCAAAAAACCCCTGAGACTCCGGCATGACCGAGCGGTCTTCGTTGACCGCGTATTCGCGGAGCAGTTGCTCCTGCGTCTTGTTCAGCTTGCGCGGCACCTCGATCCACACCTGGACGATCTCATCGCCCCGCGATTTGGCCCGAAGCCCCGGCAATCCCTTGCCCGTCAGCCGGAACAGTTGACCATGCTGCGTCCCCGCGGGCACCGTCAACTCGATCCGCCCGTTCAGCGAGGGGACATCGATCTTCGCTCCCAGCGCCGCCTGCGGGAAACTGATCGGCACCCGGCACAGCAAGTCCCGCCCGTGCCGCTCGAAAAACGGGTGCGTCTTCATCTGGACGTAAACATGCAGGCTGCCGCGGGCCCCGCCGCTCTCGCTCGGCTCACCTTCACCGGTTACCCGGATGCCCTGTCCTTCTCCGATTCCCGCCGGGATGTTGACCGTGAGCACCCGGTGTTTCATCTGCCGGCCGCTCCCTCGGCACTGCTTGCACGGCGATACGATCAGCTCGCCTTTGCCGCGGCACGTGGGGCAACTCGTCACCACGCGGCCAAACAAGGCCCCGAAGCCGGTCGCCTGCTCCACCTGGCCGTATCCGCCGCAGGTCGGGCAGTTTCTCTTTTTCGAGCCGGGCTCACTCCCGCCGCCGCCGCATTTTTCGCACAGATCCTGCCGGTCAAACTCGACGGTCTTCTCGACGCCGATGGCCACCTCTTCGAGCGACAGATCGATCTGCATCTGGAGATCCAGGCCGCCCGTGGCGCCGCGCCGCCCGCCGAAGCCGCCGCCCAGCCCGCCGAAGATGTCGTTGAACATCGAAAAGATGTCTTCGACACCCATCCCGGAGAAATCATGGGCCGCTCCCTGCACGCCGCGGTGGCCGTACCGATCATATCGCTGGCGCTTCTCAGGATCGGACAGCACCTCGTAAGCCTCGGCCGCCTCTTTGAATTTGCCTTCGGCCTGGGGATCCTCACGGTTACGGTCGGGGTGAAACTTGAGCGCCGCCTGTCGATAGGCCTTTTTGATCTCGTCGCCGCCAGCGTCCCGCGAGACACCCAATACCACATAATAGTCCCGTTTTTCCGTCACCGGCAGCTCACAACCAATGTAGTCGTTAATCGAAACATCCGAGCCGTGACCAAACCAAACCCATCCGAGCCAAACCCATCCGAGCCGCGACCGTAAGGGAGCGGTGGTGTTCTCGGGCCGGCATGCCCGCTTCCTTACGGGCGCTGAAAAGGCTTCTCGCTCCAAGCACAACATCAGCCCGCGCGGTCATGAAAGCGGTTCGCTCACCGCTCGCGTGGCCGCGCAGGCTTCAGCAGCAGACTCCTCGCATACCCCCATCCTATTTATCGGACAGCGGCGGCGATCTCTTTCTTTTCGTCTTTCAGATCCGTTACCAAAACTTGTGTGGTCAGCATGAGCCCGGTGACGCTGGCCGCATTTTCCAGGGCGGTGCGCGCCACCTTGGCCGGATCGATGATGCCTGCCTTGAACATATCCACGAACTCGCCCGCGCGAGCGTCGTAGCCGAGCTTGCCGCCGCGCTCCAGGATTTCCGATACGATCACCGCGCCATCCTGGCCGCAGTTCTCGGCGATCTGCCGGGTGGGGGCTTCCAGCGCCCGGGCCACGATATCGTAGCCAATCTTTTCATCGCCGCGCGCTTTGTCTCGGCCTTTCTGGACGACTTCAATGGCCCGCAGGTAAACGACACCGCCGCCGGGGATCACGCCCTCTTCCACCGCCGCTCGGGTCGCGTGAAACGCGGCATCGACGAGGTCCT
>CAYLLT010000123.1:17641-18490 GCA_964384465.1 uncultured Planctomycetales bacterium
GGTGCGCGCCTTGATGTCGCTCTTTTTGCCCGCGCCCTCGATAATCGTGGTTGAATCCTTGTCGACGATGATTTTGCGGGCACGCCCCAGGTCGGTGATGTCCACGCTTTCCAGCTTGATGCCGAGATCTTCACTGATCAACTTCCCGCCGGTGATAACGGCGATGTCGCCCAGCAGGGCCTTGCGCCGATCGCCGAAGCCCGGCGCCTTCACCGAGCACACGTTCAGCACGCCGCGCAGCTTGTTTACCACCAGCGTCGCCAGCGCTTCGCCCTCGACATCTTCGGCGATGATGAGCAGGGGCTTGCCCGTGCCGACCAGCTTCTCGAGCAGCGGGATCATGTCGCGCACGCTGTTGATCTTCTTCTCGTAAAGCAGCATGTAAGCGTCTTCGAGGATGCACTGAAGCGTATTCGGATTGGTCATGAAATACGGCGAGATGTAGCCCTTGTCGAACTGCATGCCCTCGACGACTTCCTTCTCCGTTTCGAGGCTCTTGCCCTCTTCGATCTCGACGATGCCCTCGGTGCCGACCTGCTCGAGCGCTTCGGCCAGCAGTCGGCCGATTTCCTCATCGCCGTTGGCGCTGATCGTGCCGACCTTCGCGATGTCGTCGCCCTTCACTTTCACGGACTGGTCCCGGATGCTCTGAACGACAAGCCGTACGGCCGAATCGATCCCGCGCTTGATCGCCATCGGGTTCGCGCCTGCGGTCACATTCTTGAGCCCTTCCTTGTAGATCGCCTCGGCCAGCACCACCGCGGTCGTCGTACCGTCGCCGGCCACGTCGCTGGTCTTGTTGGCGACCTCGTTCACCATCTTCGCGCCCATGTTCTCGAACGGTTCGGG
>CAYLLT010000124.1:0-18487 GCA_964384465.1 uncultured Planctomycetales bacterium
GAACTCCCCCGCGCCTCAAGCGATTTCACCCATCAGCACGCGACGTTTTTCATCGACGGCCGCCGCCGCGAGGCTGGCGGATTGCGTCAGAATGTCCCGACGGGTTTTTTGAGTCGGTTTATGCATCCGTCCGCTCCTCAAAAGTACTGTCAGTAAACCATTCCGGCTCGTATGACAGCGCTATATCTCACTGTAATACAGTGCATCTGGATGGGTGTCCAGTCGCTTGTGGAACCAGCGGATTATGACTCAGTCACCCCAGACGTCGGTCGCGGTTTTGGCGATCATTTCGTAGACGGCCCGCGCCTCGCGATAGATGGATTGCGTTTCGGTGCGGGACTGCTCGGAAGGGTAGCGTTTGGGCTGCTCGCTGATCTCCATGATCCGGTCGATCCAGCGGATCATGTATTCGGCGTCCTTGCGGAACGCGGTGGGTTTGCCATCGACGCGGACGTAGACAGGGCTGGTATGCGCTTGATGCATGCTGCCGTCGGGACGGGCGAATTCAGCCCTTGCGATCACCCAGCCGCTGCGTGAGGGCGCCCACGTTGTTTCCAGGACGTGCCCGGCGATGCCGGACTTGCCGGGCTTGATCGCGCTCGTGCGGCTGATGGATAACCCATTCCCGATCACCTCGAGCGATTCGAGCGGCTCGATGCTCTTCACCTCGGCGGACACCGCCAGGGGCGCCTGGCCGGTTTTGAAATCGATGGTTGTGCCGACGTCTTTGCCGTTTACCGTGAAAAAGAGCATCGGACCGGTGGTCGCGAAGGTCCGCCCCGCGCGGATGGCGTCGAAATAGCTCTCCTGCGAGAAGAGCGGGCCGTCCAATTTGGCATACGTTCGGCTCTGGCCGGTCGCCACCGGCATCACGCCGATGGCCGAGCCGCCGGTCGCCGTCAGATGGAAGCCGCAGTTGAGCCAGTGGTAGTAAAGCAGATTGGTGCGGTATAGCATCTCGCTCTTGCCCCAGTCGCCCTTCTGCTCCTCCAGCTCGGGACCGATCATCCCCCATCCCATTCGGAAGGTCTTGTCGCGGTGATAGTGGTTGTGACAGAGCTGCATCGAGTCGTACAAGCCAAGCGCGACGCCCACCACGTTCTCGGCCCACAGCGCTTTGTCGAGGTCGATGAGGCAGCCGGGCGAACTTTTGCGGGCGATGCGGCACAGCGCGGCGTCACACGGATAGGTGTGTTCAAGTTTTTCGACACCGGCCACGTAGACCGGTTTGGACAGGCCGTACATCAGCGGCGCGCCGAGCGATTGCCACGGCTTGCCGTCGGCCTGTTCGATGCGCTCGATCTCGGAGTTCTGTAGCGTGACCAGGTGGGTACCATCCGCACGCACCACCGGCCCGTCGGGCCACTCCGGCCAGTTTTCGACGTTGTCGTTCCAATAACTGAGTAGCGGCACGAAGTTCACATCATCCGCCAGTGCCATCTGCTTGACGACGCGAATGTCGCCCGGCAGTCGCCCGCTGATCTTAAGCCGCCGCGGCTCGTTGAAGTAGTGCACGTGCATGTCGGCGGAGTACCAGCCGCTTTGCCGCATGTCGATCCACCGCTTGAGCGCGATCTTCAATGTCGTCGTGCGGCCCTCCTCGACGTTGACCTGTTTATCGACCGGGATGTATTCCTTGCCGCGTTCGACATGGACGACGGCGGGCCCGGGCGGCACTTCGATGTCGAACTGCCCGTCGCAGGAGAAACTGCGATCGCGTTCATACCACGCACAGGCCGGCGTAGTGGGGCGGAAGACCTGCTGTCCGCCCGCAACGACCCACGCCCGGCACGGCAACTGATCGACCCCGCCCTTCTCCCACACCTGAACGGACAGAACGGTCTTCGCCGCGAAGCATGGATTCGCGAGGAACATCATGGCCAGGGGAGTGAACATCGCCACTGAGCGGGTTGCTATCCTCATCACACGCGAGACAATAAGCCTGCGGCTGCGGGACCGTCAAGCAGTACGCCAGAGCCCGAAGCGCCAGCGAGAGTTTTACGCCGAAAACCCTCGCTCGCCCTTCGGGGCCTGAAAGACCGTCTATCATCCGAGAAGCATTTAGGCCGGGTATTTTCGCGCCGGAGATGAACCGCTGCCACAATCCAGACAATTTTTATCGCTCAGCCTCGCGATGCTTTTAATTGGGTTCGCTCGCGCCGACGAGAGCGCCACTCCGGCCACACAGCCGGCCGGGAACCCCGCGAGCGATCTCGTCAACGCGATCTCGCCCAGCAGCGCCTACCTGTTCGATTCATCGGCCCGATCGCAACTCGACTCGCTCGGTCGCGAACTGCATGAAACCAAATCGCCGGTGGAGCAGACGGATGCCGAAAAGAAGCTCCATCACCTGGTCGAAGCCTCGCAACAGTTCGTGGATGTCACGTTTGACGAAGGCCGTGCTGTGACGCGGCGCGACACACCCATCCCGCTGCCCGGCGATGCCGGCGCGGTGCTGCTGCGAGTCAGCGACGGGGCGGGCGACATGCGGGTGCGCAGAATTCAGTACGATCTTTTGAAAACCAGGGATCCCATCTCATTGGATACGGCGAAGGGCACGACGTGGGCGGTCATTCAGCTCGCCGGCGTGCCGGCTGGCGTCAGTTCGCTCGTGCTGGAATTCAAGCGAGGGGGCCGCAAGCCCACGCCTTTCATTTTAAACGTGCAGGCGCCGCCGCTCGCGCAATTCAAATTCAAAGCGGTTTCCGCCGACACCGGCGAGCCGCTGCCGGTGATGCTCGAAATGGTATGGAAGCTCGATGGCAAAGGCCGCCAGCCGACCAACGCGGTGGATCTGTCGTCGCAGTTCGAGTTCATCGGCCGCATTCCCGGCCCGCGTCCGGCCAAGTTGCCGGGCCGCCTGGCGGATCATGTCTGGTGGTGCGTCCCCGGCCCGTTCGACATGCCCATCCCGCCGGGCGAGTGGCAGATGATCATCCGCCACGGGCTGGAGTATCTGCCGATTTTCGACACTTTCACCGCTCGTCCAGGAGAGGACATCGAGCAGACTTACCGGCTCAGGCGATGGGTGAACATGCCGAAGCGGGGCTGGTACTCGGGCGACGATCACGTTCACTGCCAGATCCTCAGCGACGCCGACGCCAAGCGGCTGCTGACGTGGGCCCGCGCGGAAGATACGCACGTCGTCAACGTGCTCAAGATGAGCGACGTATATCGCACTTGGTTCGAGCAGCGCGGCTTCGGCCCCGGCTTTCGCGTGCGCGACGGCGACTACGTCCTGGTGCCCGGCCAGGAGTGCCCGCGGACGCACTCCGACGGTTTTGGCCACACCATCTCGCTCAATACGAAAAGCTACGTGCGGAACGTGGCCGAATACTGGCTCTACGACCGCGTGGCCGACACCGTGCACGAGCAGGGCGGATTGTTCGGCTTCGCGCACACGTATCTCCTGCACCCTTACATCCGGCGCGGCATGAGCCTGATCGCGACGCGCCCGCGCGTGGATATGGCCGAGATCATGCAGGTCGCCCAGATGGGCACCGATTTTTATTACGACTGGCTCAACCTCGGATACAAGCTGGCCGCCACCGCCGGTTCGGATGTGCCGTTTCAAGGCACGATCGGCGAGGTGCGGATGTACGCATACATCGGAGGGAAAAAGGGGGCAGGACTCTTTTGCCGGAACGGCCCGGAGGGTGCTTCGCACAAAAGAGTCCTGACCCCTTTTTCCGCCGATGCGTGGTTCGAGGCCGTCAAGCGCGGCCGGACCTTCGTGACCAACGGCCCGATGCTCGAACTTCGCGTGGATGATGCCATGCCTGGCGATGAGATCACATTGAAGGAATCCCGGCCGCTGCACGTGCGCGCCCGGGCCTGGGGCGATCCGGAGCTGATGACGCCGGTCCGGCTCGAGATCATCCGGCACGGCGAGATCATCAAAAGCGTAGAAGCTTCACCCGCTAAAGAGAAGGAGATTTCGCTGGAATTTGACGTGCCCGCGGGCGACGGCTTCTGGCTGGCCGCCCGCGCCGCCGGCAGCGACGGCTCGCTGGCCCACACCACGCCGGACTACGTGGTCCGCGAACCGCTGCGGTTCTGGAAGTATGACGCCGTTCCGAAATTGATCGACCAGCGGCTGGCCAACCTGGCTGACGTGGAGGACCTCGTCGCCCGCGCCCGCGAGCTTCAAGCCGGCGGCAAAACCGACGACAATCTTACGGCACAGACAATGGCCCAACAGGGTGACGAGCTGCTGAAGCGCGTGAAGGAGGCCCGCGCGTTCTACAACGACCTTCGCCAAGTCGCCGAACGCGAGCGCCCGCTGCGCTCCAGCGCAGCCACCAAACCGATCGATTGACGTGAAGATTGCGCAAATGACGCCGTGTGGATATAATAAAGCAGATATGCCCGAGTTAAGTCGCTTTTTTGGTATCGTGATCGCCATGTACTATGATGACCATCCTCCACCGCATTTTCATGCGGTATACGGATCAGACAAGGCGGAAATTGGAATTGCCCCGCCGGGCCTGATTCGGGGTAGCCTGCCGCCGAAAGCACTGTCGCTGGTCATGGAGTGGACGGTCTTACATCAGGAAGAACTTATACACGCGTGGACGGAACGAACGGCCGGCCGCAGTCTGCCGAAGATTCCTCCTTTAAGGTAGAGGGCAATCAAATGGAAAGGTGTGCAACTGTTCTTGAGGTGAAGGTGCTCGACGGGTACCGACTCGAATTGACGTTTGCGGATGGTACGCGCGGCGAAGTGGATTTAGGCAGTCGAATCATCGGCCGGGGAGGAGTATTCAAGCCGCTCGAAGATCCGCATTTCTTCGGTCGTGTTCGCGTACATCCCGAGTTGGGTACGATTGTGTGGCCTAATGATGCTGATTTCTGCCCCGACCTGCTCTATAGCTGGGTCATCGGGCAGCCCTTGCCGGAATCCAGTGAGATTTCAGCGCCTCTTCGCTAATTCTTCTCGCCGGCCGGTTGCGTGGCGGCTCGGGCTTCGAGCTCCTTGAGATAACCATTGAGTCGTCTCATCGCCTCGTCCGCCTCCTTCTCGTAGTCGGTGCACTTGGCGACTTCCTTGCGGATGTCGTCGATCGCCCGCTGCATGATGTCCATCGACGCCCGGCTGCGGCCTGACGCCGTGGGACGTACTTCGGCGATCCGTTTCTCCATGTTATTGAGCCGGGCCATGTCGCCCGTGCCTTTCACCAGCGACTGGAAGCGCCGGATGTCCGCCCCCACCGCCTCCATGAGCCACTGCTTGGTCTGGTCCTCGGTTCGCCCGCCATGTTTGCGGGGTACGGTCCAGAGATCCTCGACTGTCGCGATCAGGCCTGAGCCGTCCGGGCCGAGGCCGCGTCCGATCGAGTGCGTGAGCTCGACGTGGTGCTCGGCCATGAACTGCCGCAGGAACAGCAAGTCGTCGGCGAAGCGGTGCGGCACCTCGCTGGTAAAGAACTTGCGATAGGCGCGGTCGAGCCATTCCCGCTGCGTGATCTTCGGGTTCCACGTGAACGTGCGATAGTAAAACTGCGTGACACAGAAGGGGATGAGCCGCACCGGGAACGGCGTTTCCGACTGCGGGTCGTAAACGGAGAGGTTGGCGTAACCCGGCTCATACGCCGGCAGGTAGCCGTGCAGGCCTTCTTTCACCGTCTGCCGCACGCGCCCCTGCATCGCATCAGGCGGGAACCGGTAATACGCGTCCCAGTGATAGATGCGGTCGGAGAAATCGCGCAGCGGTTTTCGCCCGCCGTCGGGACTCGGCAGCGTCCAGCTCATGCGCACTTCGAGCCATTCCATGCGCGGATCCTGCCCGATCTTCCGCAGCCGCTCGTAGTACATCACGTCTTCGTTGTGGTTGGCGTAGCCCATCAGCCAGATGAATTTCGTCTTCGGGTGGCCTTTCCAGACCGTGGCCGTCAGTTTCTCCAGGAAGTCCATCTCCGACTGGCCGAACTGTTTGGATCCGCGTTCGTCCAGCTTTTTCTGGCAAACCTTGCACAGGCAGTCGTCCATCTCATCGCGGATTTCGAGCATGTACCCATCGGCTTCGGGGAACACCTCGATCATCTCGGAGAGATATTCGAGTTCGACCTTCTGGGCGACCGGACTCGATGCGCACAATGCGCCGCCGGTGGTGTCGGCCGCTTCCTTGAACTGCTTGGCGATGTACTCGCCGGCGGTGAACCAGCCGAATACGCCCGAGCCGAAGTAAAAATCCATCCCGCGGTCGTGCGCGAACCGGATCAACTTGTGTATGTCGTCGTTGGTGAGTTTGGTTTTCGCAAAGTGCTGGCCGGGCTTATTCAGGAATGCGTCCGGGTGCCGCTGCGATCGGAACAGCCCGTCCATCCAGAACATGACGCGGTTCATGCCCCCGTCGGCCATCGCGTCGATCGCCTCTTCCCACGCCGCCCGATCGTAACTCGGGCAACCGCCCCAGCATGTGAGGCAGTAGGTCCCGCGGAAATCCAGTGCGGGCTTGGCGGTCAGATCGCAGGATGTGAAGGACAAGTCACCGCTCGGAGTGACGGTAATGACCTGGTCGATGGCCTCTTGAACGCCATAGAGCACGCCGCGGCTGTCGCCGCCGGCGATGATCAGAACCGGACGTTCTCCCTCCGTGATCGTTTTCAGAAGGAAGCCTTGCGGGGGGAGACCCTCGACTGCAAGCCCATGCTTTGATGCGACGCGCGCGAGTTCGGCGTTACTCTTTGCCGTTCCCACCACGATGCACGGGGCGGCTGCGCTATCGATCTTGTGAGCGGCCGCAAGCTTCACGTCCTTGCCGGCATCCCGGCGCAGGGTGGCCTGTAACTTCGCCAGCGCCGTCTTCTGGACCGGATCAATTTCGGCCCCCGTGACAATCACCGCTGCGGGCTTGCTCGCGCTACACCCGGCCGCCAGCGGAATCGCGAACGTTACAACAATGAATAAGCCGCGGACATGGCGGACTGAAAGTGGTACTGCTTTCGGATTCACGAGGCGCCTCCTACAGGGAATCAGCAACGGGGCCAATCAGACCCATCTAAACGCGGCCCCGCTCCGCCGTCAATGAGGACGATGACAAAAGAATCCGCAGATGCACGCAGATGATCGCAAATTTTGAACAGGAGCAAACAGAGAAGAAGAGGGAGAGACAGAGAGATGGAGAGACGGAGAGAATAATGATCGAGGGATCTTTGCTTTTGCGCGCTTCTCTCTGTCTCTCCCTCTCTCCTTCTCTCTGTCTGCATTCTTCTCCGTGTCTCCGTGGTGAGTTCACGGTGGATGCGGGGTCAGCAGGGTGGACTCTGGTTGGCGCCGGCCAGGCATTCCAGGAATATCACGAAGTCGCTCGAATCGACGTGGCTGTCCTCATCGAGGTCCGCGTCCGCGCATCCGGGAGCATAGGGTAAGGCACTGCCCGAAAGGCATATCTGAAGATGGGCGAAGTCCGATTGATCGACGTCATTGTCCAGATCGAAGTCGCCCGGCAGGAACGGCTTGCCGCTGGCGAACGCGGGCGGCGCATACACGGGCGTGCTGTTATGTGCGTAAGCGGCGTAATAATAAGTCGTCCCATTCACCAGGTTCATATGCTCAAAACTGTCGGAGGAACCCGGCGTATTCGCCTTGTCCGCCAGCAGCGTCCCATCCGTCGGGCCGGTCGGGAACGCATCGGTCCGAAAGCGGATCAGCGTGCCCGTGAAATCGCCGTTGGTCGGATTGACCCAGCTCAGCGAATTGGTGCCATGTCCGGGCACGGCTGCGAACTGCGTCACCGCCTGGCCGGTGAAGAAGCGCTGGGCCGCCAACACGCCGGAGTCGCCCACGCCCACCTGGAAGTACTGACCGTCACTGGGCCGGACGGTCAGGACATTGTCGCGAATGCTGCCGATGGTTCCCATGATCGTCTCTTCACCTCCGATGACCGTACCGCCGGGCGAGACCAACTTGCCGGCCACACCGGAGTTGGCCTCGTAGGAGATGAAATAGGTGCCGGAAGTGGGATTGTATTCCGGCGTGGCCTGCGCCCCGAAGCTCGGTCTGGACAGATTGAAGACGGGAGCGACCTGGCTCCCATTAGAGTTGATAACCAGGCCCACGGTGGTATAGCCCTCGGCGGCGGTGAGCTTGGTGACCCCGATGGCGTACCGGCCGGTCTGCGTATCGCAGGTGATGCCGCCGGGCGTATCCTGCCCGTTCTGCACATAGGGGGGGCCGAGGGGCGCGTAGATCGCGATGTTCACTCCGATCTTGGCCCCGGTACTGGGGTTCACGCGCTGACCGTAAATGTCCCCGTAACCGTTATCCTGCCCGGAACCGGGCCAGTTGCGATAGTCGAGCCAGATGACCATGAATTCGTTGGCCACGGGGTTGAAAGCCACCTTCGGGCTGTACTTCAACCTGTCGTCCACTTCGCTGAGTCGGAGTTCAGCGGTGACCGCGCTGCCGGTTGCATCGAAGATACGGCTGAAGATCTGGCCGGTGCTGCCGACGTTCTCTCTCCAGGTCACCAGGTAGCGGTTGTTCGCCGGGTCGTAAGCGACATCCGCCGCGTTCTGATAGTTCGACTTGACCACCAGCGAGATGTAGCCGCCGATCAGGGTCCCGTCGCTGGCGATCCGCTGGCCGAGCACGTCGTCCTGGCCGCCGTTGATGCTGGCCTGATAAGCGATGAACCATTCGTGGTTGGTCGAGTTGTACGTGACCGCGCCGATGATCGCGCCGATGTTGGCCGGGTCAGGAGAAACGTGGAACTCGGACCCCAGCAGCGCTCCGGTGCCGGCATCGACCCGCCGGCCTTTGAGCTGCCAACCGTTGGGATCGGCCACGTTGACCCAGAGAACCAGGGACTGATTCGAGAAGGGGTTGTACTCCACCGCTGGCCAGAACGCGCCGGAAGGGGAGATATTGATGAGCGGCCCCTGGAGCGTCACGGCCGCCGGAGCGCCCTTCGGCCCCAGAAGGACGACGCACAAACCGGCAAGGTGGGTCATGACCCACCCTACCCGCATCGCGAGCGCAGCGCCACCTCTCCCCCGAAACGATTTGACGAAACCGGGCTTTTCATGAGCCGGCATGCGTGGGTCCAGCCTGTCTTGTGTATTCGGACAATCCCACCGCGACTTCAAGCTCTCTGTTGTCATTATACCAGATGAAGTAGACCGCCTGCCGCGATTAATCATCACGATTCGGAATGCCGGGAGTACCGCCGCGAGCCCCAACCAGCACGACGTGAACTATGACATTGTTATGGATTTTGAGCACCGGTTACAGCTGCGCCCCAAGGCGATTTGAACATAAACAATAGCACAACAGCGACTTATATTCATATTTCAGGCTGCGAAGGACTTGATAAAAATGGTTAATGACGGCGTAATTTTCTCTTGCATCGCCCCGGCGGGTCTGGTAGAATGCAGTGAGTACAAAGGGTCGGGCTTAGGCAGGCGTTCCATTTCTTCAGTGCTGCCTGTCTTGGTTCGAGGAGGAGCAAAAGCAATCTCAATCACCCGTTTATCTTAAGCTGATTGATCGGCCCTGCCCGTCTTCTTATGAAGGCCGGCTACGTCAAGCGTTTCAATCGTGTTGCATGAGGGGGATTGGAGATTGAAGATCGAGTTTTAAGCGAGGAGGGTAAAGCGATGCGCAAGAGTCTCCTGATCGGTTGTGTGGTATTAGCCACCAGCGCCCCAGTGGCGTGGGCGGCCTATGATTTCGAGCCCTTCCAGGGCGCCACGGATCCCAACTATGGACCCGGAGCGCCTTTGGACAGTTCGGCGGCCGGCGGATACTGGACGCAGCTCGGTGCGGATACCACGGGTGGAGCGCTCGTATTCGCGCTCGGCAACTCGCCTGGCAAGGGTCCAGACGGAACCAACGCCTCCGGTAAGCTCGCGCTCCTCCACGACGGGAATGCCGGGTCTACCGTCGCAGCGGCGTACAGGCATGCCGCCATCCCCCGCGATCCCAGCACCCGCAAAGTGTATTTCTCAGTCGATATTCAAAAGGGCAGCACCAGTAAGGGTAGCAACTACATCGACTATGCCTGGCAGACATCGCGCGGGGCCGCCACGGAGAACATCATGTTCATCCGGGCCAATGACATCGGCTTCAACGTTCGCAACTCGGCCGGCGGCGTCCTAGCTTCCGCTAACCTGAGTACAGCCGGGTCTGGCTGGAACCGCGTCTGTCTCGAGGCCACCTATACACCGGACGGCGTGGCGGCGGGTCTGATGTCCGGAATGATGGTCGACGAGGCCGGCACGATCACCGCCCTGTTCACGAATGTCGCTACGAGCGCGGGTCCGTTGTTCAGCATCAACGCCAACCGTGACCCCAACCAGTGGCGGATCATCCGCACCGGCCGAGCCGCTGGGGATGGCCCCCTGGAGCAGTTTGCCGACCTGATGACGACCTCCAACACGTCGATCGATTGCAGCGCAACAGCACTCATCCCGGAACCGGTCACTCTGGCGTTACTGGGATTTGGAGCTCTCCCGTTGCTCCGCCGGCGCCGCGCCTAACGACGAGGGCCTGAGCGTCCCGGTACGTTCCCCCGTTATTTTTGCGAGCCTGCGGCAGCATCCTGCCGCAGGCTCTTTGCTTGCTCATCGGCGTGCCGCTCATGCTCAGGTCCGCGTGTCGCTTGTGAAGGGCGTTTCCGCGAACCATAATGCGTCTCGTGAAGCACCGCCCCGCACCTGGCGCAGCCCCATTCCTGGTGACCCCGCGCCGAGCCAACCGATCCGCGCTGCCGCTGCTCTCGGCGCTGATCATGTGCGTCTCCGCGATGGTCGCCGTGACGCACTGGCCGGCCCTGTCAGCTCGATCGATCTCCTTTGATGACCGGGAGTATCTCACGCAGAACCCTCTGGTTCAGAATCCGAGCTGGGCCTCCACAAAACGCTTTCTGACCGAGGTGCTGCACCCTTCGACCGTCGGCGGGTATTACCAGCCGCTGGCGATGATCTCGCTGATGCTGGATTCAGCGATGGGAGGTCGCCCCGACCACCTGCGTCCCTACCATCGGACGAGCCTGGCCCTCCATGTCGCGAACACCGCGATGGTGGTCTTGTTGCTCTATATGCTGTTCGGCGAGCCCTGGGCGGCCGTCGTGGTCGGCCTGCTCTTCGGCGTGCATCCGCTGACGGTCGAACCCATCCCCGGGGTGGGTGAGCGAAAGACCCTGCTGGCCGCCTTCTTTTCGTTGCTTGCCCTGATCGCCTATGTGCGCGAGGCCAAGGCAATAGCGCAGGGAGAAAGAGCGGCCTGGTACGGCGCGTGCTTGGTTGGCTATGTGCTCGCGGTGCTGAGCAAACCCACCGCCATGCCGCTGCCCGTGCTGCTGGTGCTGCTCGACTACTGGCCGCTGGACCGGCTGAGCTGGCGCAGCCTGCGGGCCAAGACGCCCTTCTTTGCGATCGCGGCGGCGGCCTCCGTGATCACCTTCCTTTCGCAGCAAAGCGCCGGGGAGGGCGCGGTCTATTATCCCAGCGAGCGGTCACCGCTCCGTATCCCGCTGATCCTCTGCCACAACATCGTCTTCTACCTCTACAAAATGGTTTGGCCGGCGAACCTGTCCTCCCACTACCCGTTCCCCGAACCCATGGGATTGTCCCAGCCGATGGTGCTGGCCGGCGTCATCGGCACCGCTACCTTACTCCCTCTGCTGCTCCTCTCGCTGCGCCGGACGCGGGCCTTGCTGACCGGCTGGCTGATCTTCTTCGTGGCCATCCTTCCCACCATGGGCGTGATCGGGTTTACGAACGTGATCGCCGCGGACAAGTACTTCTATCTCCCGGCGCTGGGATTCCTGATGATCCTGGCGTGGTTGCTCGGCCGGCTTTGGTCGGGCGGGGTTTCTCCGGCATGGAGGGTCACGATCCGGGCGATGATTTGCGGCGGTGTCTTGTTCGCGGCCGTCGCTGAGGCGCGAGCGACCCGGCGATATGTGGAAGTCTGGCAGGACACGGAAAGGCTGTTCCTGCACATGCTGCGCGCCGCGCCTCAGGCGTGGAGGGTCCACACCAACCTCGGGATCGCGCTGGCGGAAGAGGGGCGCGTCGACGAGGCGATCGCCTATCTGCGGCGCGCGCTGGACCTGAACGCCAACCAACCTGACGTTCCCTACAACCTGGCGCTGGCGCTGACGCAGGCCGGGCGACTGGATGAGGCCGCGGCTTACCACCTCCGCGCCCTGGAACTCGATCCCCATCACGCCCGGGCCCGCCGGCATCTGGCCGGCATTCTCCTTCAACGCGGACGATTCGATGAGGCCATTGATCAGTTTCGGCGATTGGTCGATATGGCCCCGGAGGACGTAAACGCCCTTTACAACCTCGGCAGTCTGCTGGCCCAGCAAGGCAAGACGGATGAGGCAATCGCGCATCTGGGCCGCGCGGTGAAGCTCCAGCCGGATAACGTGGAGGCGCTGAATAACCTCGGCAACGCGCTGGACGAGCGGGGCCGGATCGATGAAGCCATCACGCATTACCGCCGGGCCTTGCAGTACAAACCGGATTCCCCGGCGACGCACACGAACCTCGCGCTGGCCCTGGCGCGGCGCGGCCGGACGCGCGAAGCCGAGGAGCACTTCCGGCGCGCGATCCAACTGAAACCCGGCGATGCCGAGGCGCACGTCGATCTGGCGGATTTCCTGCGACAGACGGCGCGCCCCGATGAAGCCGCCGGAGAGTACCGCGAAGCGCTGCGGATCGATCCGCAACACGCAATCGCCCGCGAACGGCTCACGTCGACCGCCACGCATCCCGAGGCGGCATCCCAGCCTGAGCGATAGAACAACCGCCTCACGGACTCAGTGTTCCGAACGGCTACCGCTTGTAAGGCTCGACGGCCGTGGACATAATGCAACGTATGGACCGTGAGCATCTGCCTGAGCGCGGCCCGACTCCGGCCGGCAATTCGCAACCAGGCGCCTCCGGGCCTTCCGAACTCGACGACGCTCAGCAAATGACATGCGAAGGTGCCCCGCCCGATAACGCAGGGGACGCCATCGAGCAGCGGCCCGGCCGGTCGGCGCTTCGGGCCGCCCTCATCGCGGTCGTTGTTTTGATCGCATATGTCCCCGCCATGCGCTCCGGGTTCATCTGGGACGACGAGTGGTACCTCACCGACAACCCGATGATCCGCGCGAGCAACGGACTGTACCGCTTCTGGTTCACCACGGAGCCGCAGGACTACTATCCGCTTCCTTCGACGATGCTATGGATTGAATGGCGTCTATGGGGGATGAACGCCGCGGGTTACCATGTGGTCAATGTCCTGCTGCACGCGGTCAGCGCGGTGCTGGTATGGCGTGTGCTGGAGCGATTGCGAATCCCAGGGGCGTGGCTGGCCGGGCTGATCTACGGGGTCCACCCGGTGTGCGTGGAGTCGGTGGCCTGGATTGCCGAGCGGAAGAACACGCTGCCGATGGGCTTCTTTCTGCTGGCGATTTTGCTGTACCTGCGATATGAGCGTCAATCGCAACCCCGATGGTATTGGCTGGCGGCGGGGGCGTTCCTGCTGGCGCTGCTGTCTAAAACCTCCGTGGTCATGCTTCCGGTGGTGCTGCTGGGGCTGGCGTGGTGGCAGCGCGGGCGGATTGATCGGCAGGATGTCATCAGGAGCGGCCCGTTCTTTGCTCTCTCAATCGCCTTCGGCCTGATTACGGTGTGGTTCCAGTATCACCATTCGATCGGCCCGGATGCCGTCCGTGAAGGCGGCCTGGCCTCGCGGCTGGCGGTCGCGGGAACAGCGGTCTGGTTCTACCTGGGCAAGGCCTTGCTTCCGGTCCGGTTGACCCACATTTACCCGGGCTGGGAACTCGATCCAGGTTCGCTGACCGCCTGGATGCCGCTGATCGGATTGGCGGCGGGCCTGCTGGTGTGCTGGCGATTTCGCCGGAGTTGGGGCCGGCCGATACTGGCGGGCGCGGGGTTTTTCGTGGTGAACCTGCTGCCCGTCCTCGGGTTGGTGGACATCTATTTCCTGCGTTACTCCGTGGTGGCGGATCGATGGCAATACGTCTCCCTGGTGGGAATCATCGCCCTGGCCAGCGGCGCCGCGGTATGGGCCGCCCGGGGTGGCCGGCCGGTCGTCCGTGCGGCTGGCACGGTTGGAGGTGTGGCGGTGGTGGGAGTCTTGGCGGTGCTGACCTGGCGGCAGTCACGGGTGTATCACGATCCGCAGACGCTGTGGGAGGATACGCTGGCGAAGAATCCATCGGCATGGGTCGCACACGCCAGCCTGGCGGATACGCTGATGCAGCGCGGAGACATCGAAGCGGCTCGCGAGCACCTGGAGGCGGCACTGGCGATCCAGCCCGACTCCGTCGACGCGCGCTTCAACATGGGTCTCCTGATGGCAAGGCAAGGACACAAGGAGGAGGCGATCCGGCACCTGCGCCGGGCCTCGCAGAACGCTCCGCGCGATGCACAAATCCACCAGAAACTGGGAACGATGCTCCTGGACCAGGGCCTGACGGAGGAAGCCGTCGTTCATCTGACCGAAGCCTGCCGCATCTCTCCGAAGTCCCCGCAGGCCCATCACGACCTGGCCGCCGGTCTGGCGAAAGCGGGCAAGGTGGACGAGGCGATCGAGCATTATCAGCAGGCGGTGCGTTTGAACCCATCTCTTGCTCGATCGCGGTATGAACTCGGGTGCCTGCTGATGGATCGCGGACGGTATGAGGAAGCGGCCGAACAGCTCGAGGCCGTCGTGCGAATGGAGCCGTTCTTTACGGAGGCGGCTAAGCGACTGAACGAAGTCAATGCCAGGCGAAAGCGTCCGATGCCGGACTGACCGAGAGCATCGTCTCTATGGTACACCGCGCGCATAAAGCCCACGTCGAGCCTGCCGTGGGCATTATCACTGTGTGAAGTCACTTGTATTTAGCTACGACCACCACTTTAGGGGTATCGTTGGGCAGCGTCACCATGTCGGATGAGGGATCAAATTGACTCCAATCCCGATCGTTCACCCGGACCGACGCGATCTTCCTTCCATCGACGTGTCGGAGAGATACGACGCTCGTTTTGGGCGGATTGCGCGTGGGCAGCTCGAGTTCCGCGCGGATCGCGCGCGCGTCGTCGGAGGGCGTGATCTTCAGGCTGACCGGACCGAAGTACGTCGGAGCGTGCTTGAACTCAACCGTCTTGCCGGCCGCCATCCAGGCTCGCGGCACGCCGCGGCCCAGATAAAGTTTGTCGCCCATTTCGAGCACCAGCATCTGGCGCATCGTCTGGATGAACCTGCTCTCATCGGGCGTTTTGTACATCGGGCTGGCGCCCTCGCCGAAGGTGAGCAGCGCTTCGATGAAACTGCACGTATCCGAGTAGTAGCTCACCGCGAAGGTGTTGATGAACCCTCTCACGAAATTCGGGACCTGCCCGCGCTGCAAATAGACCAGCGGCGTACTGAGCAGGTTCGGCTGCGGGTTGAACCCGCCGAAGGTGAAGAATTGCTCGCGCGGGTTTTTCAGGCCGCGCCGCGGGCCGTAGCCGGATTCCTCGCTCATGAAGATGCGGTCCTCGAGTTCGTTGAGGATCCAGGTCGCCATCTGGTCGTCGGGTTCAATCAGCCCCGCGTCCACCAGGTGGAGCGAAGAGTACAACGCCTCGCGAATCCACCCTTCCTTGCGATCGGTCAGCACGTACGGCCGGGCCGGTACAAACGGCGCATAGGTTCCATCGAGAAGCTGAACGACGGGATCGGTCGCGGCGGCCTCGCGCACGCTCGCGCGGATGTCGCGGGCGTAGCTCTCCGCGTCGGCCGCCAATCGGCCGGCCTCGGCATGCCCGATGTCGGCCAGCGCGGCGGCCGCCGTCTTCATGCCCAGATAGTAATAGGCATTGGTGGCGTAGAACCAGAGATACTCGCCCACGTCTTCGAGATCGCCGGCCGGGGCCAGGCCGAACTCCAGCGGCCGCGAGCCGTCGGGGTTCAGCACCATGGTGGCTTTTCGTTCTCTCGTAATCCAATCGCAGGCGGCGACCAGGTGCGGCGCGGCGTCTTCCAGGTACTTCCGGTCGCGGGTCCACAGGTAATGCTCGGCCGCGGCCCACAGCAGAAACCCGTGGTGCATGTTGTAGCCCTGGGCGGTGTAGTGATCGTGCCCCTTGGGGGCGGCGGCATAGAGCAGCCCCTCCTGGCTCTTGAAGTTGCCGGGGAGGGCCTTCGCCCCTTGCGAGAGCAGGTACGGCTCGATCAGCCGGCGCGCCTCCTCGTGCTCGCCGCGCATCTCCAGCGACCGCATCACCATCATGGTTTCATTGGCATACATGGGGTAATGGCAGGTGGAGGCGCCGTGTTCGTAAAGCCCGGTGGGCACGTCGCGGTCGGTGGTAATCAGGACGTGCCACAGGTTGGCCCGATAGAGGTTCACCAGCGCCGGCTCGGGGACATTATAATCATCCATCGCCGATGCCAGTCTTTGCTTCCATAAAGTGGTTACGGCTCGAAAGCCTTCGTCCCAGTCGAGCGCTTTGAATTGTTTCAGCTCGGTGGCGGTCATCTGCTCGATGTACGGCACCTTGAGCACGATCGCGTGCCGCTCGTCGGGCTGGAGCGGCAGCGAATAGCGGATCAGGTCGCGCGGCTCCTTGCGATCCGGCGTATCGGGAAAATGCTCGGGGAGGTAGACCAGCTCGCCTTTGCCCCGCGTATCGATCTGCCCCCACACCGGCGTCAGGTCCGGTCCGGCCGGCGGCCGCGTCGGCTTTTCCAGCACGAAGACGCCATGTTCATCGATGTGCATCGGCGGCCGCCGCGAGATTTTGAGCCAGAGCGTCGCGGTCCGCGGTGTGCTCTCGGCGTTGTGCAGCTCCAGCCGGCTCATGGCGGCGATCGCTTCGTCGCCGCGCAGGCCAGATCCGAAGTCGGCGGACTGCGGCCCCGGCCCGAGCGGCTGCGGCGGCGATTCGGGCAGCGCCAGCGATGCGGCGAGCACGGCCGGATCCAATGCCGTCGCATAAACCGTCTGGTGATATTCGATGCCCTCGTGCTGCCAGGTCGAATGCACGACGGGCAAGAAACCATCCTCCAGCCAGCGACGGATGGACTTGGAACCGGGCGGTCCGAACGGCTCCTTGCGCGTGATGAGGTTGTAGACGCGATCCTGCTCGTCGTTGCTGAGCAGCGGAGCCCGCGCCGTATCGCCGGCCGGCCCGCGCAGACACCAGAATGACGTGTTGATCTGGCTGTTGCCGTTGAGCCCGATCTCCTGCCGCAGGACCGGCAGACCGAGGTACATATCGCCGGACCATTTGGGAGGCATCTCCCGCATGGCGCGATCGAATGTCTGCTCCGGGAGCCTGGCGACGTACTCGATCACGGTCGCATCCCAGGCGTCCGACGGCTTCTGCCATGACGAATGCTCGGCTGATTTGGCGGCATCCGAGACCCAGGCGTTCACATCGCGAATCTTGAGCATTCCTTCGCGCACCACGTCATCGATGAAGAATGAGAAATCGGGTCCACCGCCGGCCCGACGAACGATGAGGTGGCCGCGGTCCGGGCTGAGCCGGTTCGCGTTGTACGCGTAGCGCGCGTGAAAAGCGGCGTGCCCGCTGTCCGCTACAATCGGCGTGACCTTCGCGTTACGCGCTTCCACGCGGCGGTCCCAGTCCCCCGGTACCTCCACGCGGACATCAGCCTCTTTCCACACCGAGTCGGTGAGGCATTCGATTTCGGCCGGGCGGACCGTACTCTTGAAACCAACGCGGATCTTGTAGGTGTATCGCCAGTCAGAGCCGAGGTGTTTTAACTTGGGGTTTTCGGCTTTTTCGAGGCGCTTGAACCTGAAAGTCAGCGCATTTGCTTCAACCTTGCTTTCGGTCGCGGCGGTGATGAATTCGCCGTTGAAGGGATCGTCCAGTTTCATCCAGCCGCCGTCGCCGTTCTCCGGCCAGACGCTGTACCAGTACTGGATTGCGACGGTCTCCGCGGCAGGCGCATCGCCGGCGAATCGCAGCCGGACCACGTACACGTCTCGCGGTTGTCGCCACTCGATCTGAACGCACGCGCCGGCGGCAAGCTCAATCACCGTATCCGGTCGACCGTCGGTCAACCGCGGAGCGTAGACCGGCTTCGCGTCGGGCTTCTCCAGCACCGTCGGGGCACCAAACGGCGCGCCATCGAAATCGCCCGGCTCCGCGGCCAGGCCGCAGCGGCAGGTGAAAAAGATCAGTATCCCGCACAGCAGCCGTTGTCGAAGTGAGTTCGTTGGCATCAGTGAGCTAAGTAAAACCGCAGAAAGATTCCCTTGCAGTAGAAAGACTCCCTTACGGTCGGCTTCAAAGACTCCCTTGCGGTCGGCTTCAGCCGACCCGTTCTTGCCACCCGCTTTAGCGGGTGGGTTCGAGCGAAACATCTTGATCGAGCCGGCCTTCAGCCGGCTTTCACACAGGCAGCAAGCCGGCTGAAGCCCGGCTGAGGGATGATCCCAGAAAGCCGCCACCACCGCCTGAAGGCGGCGGCAAACACGGGCCGGCTGAAGCCGGCCGAAGTCCGTCGCGGTTCATCGGCGCGT
>CAYLLT010000125.1:0-18170 GCA_964384465.1 uncultured Planctomycetales bacterium
GGCGCCGATATGCTGCGTGATCCCGCCCGCCTCGCCGGCCGCCACCGATGTCTTGCGGATCGCATCGAGCAGACTGGTCTTGCCGTGATCGACGTGCCCGAGCATGGTCACCACCGGTGGGCGCGGCATCAGGTTTTCGCGCGGGCGGGCGGCGAACTCTTCGACCAGCCTGTCCAGCTCGGTCTTCGGCTTGAGGATCTCCACCTCGACGCCGAACTCGAGCATCATCTCCTGAGCGATCTCGGTGGGGATGACGGTATTGCGCGTGGCGATGATGTTGTAAGTGTTTTTGAGTTTCGGCCAGATCTGGCCCTGCCCGACGCCGCTGGCCGCACACAACTCGTGAAGCACGATCGGCTCGGTGATCTGGGCCTTGGTCTTGCGCGGCGCGATGACGGTGGGCGCCAGGCCGGCCTTTTTCTCGCGGGCCCGGCGTGCGTGGATGCCGCGGCCACTGGCCGCCTGCAAACGTTCCTGCCGCTCCAGCAGGTCGCGATCGTTCCACTCTTTCAAACGTTCGACGACGACATCGGCGGTGGAGCCCGTCGCCCGGCGCGGATTCCCGCGCTGACGCGCCTTTTTGACCTCCGCCTCTTCGCGCTCGGTCAGCTTGCCTTTGCCGCCGCGACGCCCCGCCGGGCCCGGTTCCACCATGGGTGGCTCGGGGGCGATCGGGCCGCGCGTGGGCGCTCTGGGGGCCGGTCGCACGACCGGATCCGGTTTGGCGAAGCCGACGACCTTCGGGCCCTTCATCTGGGCCGGTGCGGGAACGTTCTGTGGGCCCGCCGGCACAAGCATGGTGGGAGCCGGAGGCGGTTCCGGCGCGGTTACTTTGGCCGCGGGAGTCAGCAATTCCGGCGGCGCGGGCGTCGGCAACTGCGGTGCCGATTCGGCCGGAAGCGTCTCGGTCACGATTCCGCTCTCGCCGGACCAGCTTGGTTCGATGTCAACGGGCCCACTCTCGCTGACCGGCTCAGGCTCGGCGACGGCGACCTGCGTCTCGGTATCCAGGGCGGGCGGCGCTTCGGCTGCTTCTTCCAACTTCTTCTTGCGGGTCGAGGCGCGCCGCCGGCGCACCTTCTCCAGGTCCACCGGAGCAGCCGTCTCGACCGCCGTCTTGTGATCGCCGGTGCTGAACCACTCACGGATGGTCTCAGCCAGCCCCGCCGACAGCGTGGACATGTGGTTCGTCACATCCTCCACACCCTCGCTCTGACATTTGTCGAGGATGGCTTTGCTGCTGACGCCCAGTTCCTTGCCCAGGGTATGAACGCGAAGTTTATCCGACAAAACTGATCTCCATCGCCGCCCCAACCGGATCGGCACACCTTCCATCGATCCCGCCGCAAAGCGGGCTGTTCAATCCATCAGTCCTCTGCTGGCGCTTGCGCCGCCTCTTCGGCCTCCTCAGTGGATACACCCTCAGCCGCATGAAGCGAAAACTCGGATACACCCAGCGCTTCGCGGCTCTCCTTCATGGGATCGAGCTTGTGAGAATGCGGCTCGGGCGCCACGGCTTCGGTAGCCGCGTCCAGGAAAACTTTGGCCAACTCGGCGCCTTTCTCTTCGCTGACCTGCTGGTCCGCCAGCTCCTCAATCGCCTCGATATCCTCCTCGGAACTCTCGTCACCGCCCGCTTCCGCGGTTTCCTGTGGTTCCAGCAAGGCGGTCGCGGTGGCTTCTTCGGCCTTCGCCTTGGCCGACCGCTCTTCAGCCGCCCGCGTGGCCACCGCTTCGGCTTGCAACCGCTTGGCCGCTTCGCCCGCGGTCGCGATCACCTTGCCGGCCAGCTCCTCGGGCAGCCCAAGCTCGGTCATCAGCGGGCCCGTCCCGACTTCTTCGACATCCATCAGAGAGATGATGCCCATGGCCATCATCTTCTCGATCTTCTCGTCATCGATGCCCTCGATTTCGGACAACACTTTTTCCATGTCGTCCAAGCCCTTGTTGTATTCCGCCGGCGTGAGGATATCGATGTCCCAGCCGGTGAGCCGGGCCGCCAGCCGGACATTCTGCCCGCGCTTGCCGATGGCCAGCGACAACTGGTCCTCGCCCACCACCACCGTGGACCGACCCAACTCGAAACACAGCGCCGTCTCCGTCACTTCCGCCGGCTTCAGCGCGTTGGTGATCAGGATCTGCGACGATTCGTTCCAGCGGACGATGTCGATCTTTTCGCCGCCCAGCTCGACGACGATGTTCTTGATCCGGCTGCCGCGGACGCCGACGCAAGCCCCGACGGCGTCCACCTTGCTGTCGATCGACGAGACGGCGACCTTCGTGCGGTAGCCGGCCTCGCGGGCCAGCGCCTTGATCTCGATGATGCGTTCGGCCACCTCCGGCACTTCCAGCTCGAACAGACGCCGGATGAAATCCGGATGCGACCGGCTGAGCACGATCTTCACCTGGTGCGGCGCCTCGCGCACGTCCAGTATCAGGCAGCGAATTCGCTCGCCGGGATGGTGCGTCTCGCCGGGGATTTGCTCGCTCTTGGGCAGAAAGCCCTCCGCCCGGCCGAGATTGACCACCAGCGCCCCGCCCTCGAACCGCGAAACCGTACCCGTGACCACCGTGCCCTTGCGCTCCAGGAATTCCTCGTAGATGCTGCCGCGTTCGGCCTCACGGATTTTCTGAATCATCACCTGTTTGGCCGTTTGTGCGGCGATGCGGCCGAGTTCGCGGGTGTGGATCGGCTCGCCGTTGCGGACGGCCGAGATATCGCCGGTCAACCGGTCGATGGTGACCACCACCTCATCCAACTGCCCATATTGCTTGCGAACCGCGGATACGATGGCCTGCTCCAGGTCCACGTAAACGGACTCTTTATCAATGTTCTTGTCGCGCGAGATGCTATCGACAATACGAATCAGATCAGCATTCATAAGTTTGCCCTTCACCTTGCGGGTGTCGCACCAAAACCGGACACCCTATGTCCCGCGGATTGCCGCGGCCGCGGCCGCCTGAGGAATTGCGAATTGTGAATTGCGGATTGCGGATTTGTTGCCTCTCTCGGTCAATTCGCAATTCGCAATCCGAAATTCGCAATCCCTTGTAATGAGTCCATAAACAAAAAAGTGGACGCACTGTGCACCCACTTTTCGAGCCGCCGGCGATTAACGCCGGCCTGCGGACCAATCGGTGCTCACGGGCGCTCAACGCATGGCCGAAACCCTCCCGCGCCTGCGCGGTTGCCCAACCGCTGACCTGCCGTGCCAGTGCTTAAACACCGTGAGTCGCACTGATGCGATCTCCGCACGCCTTCAGGCTGACGTTCACACCCTCTTCTCCCGGCTCGAAAACGTGTACCCGATCCATATTCACTCGCATCGGCAACTGCATCCCATCGCGAAGCGTTCGATTCGCCTCGACCCGGCAGACGATATGCTCGTGGGCCGGCGTCTGCACATGCAAATCCATCTTGTCTCCCAGCGGCTCAACCACGTTCACCGTGATGTTGAGCACGTTGGCTTCCGAGCCGCGACCGTAAGGAAGCGGAGTACTCACGCCGCCGCGGTCATTCGACCACGAAAACCCTTCCGGCCGGATGCCGAGCATCATCTGCTGACCTTCGCGGCCGGCCAGCAAGGGTCGAAAACGGTCCGGCAATCCCAGCCGATTCGACCCCACATCAAAGCATAAGTGGCCACCCTCGCCGAGAACACGGCCGCTGAGGAAGTTCATCGGCGGCGTACCCACGAACCCGGCCACAAACCGGTTCACCGGGCTTTCGTATACCTCCAGCGGGCTGGCACACTGCTGGACAGAACCGTCCTTCATCACCACCACCCGATCGCCCAGCGTCATCGCCTCTTCCTGGTCGTGCGTGACGTAGAGGGTGGTCGTCGCCAGCCGCCGGTGCAGCCTCTTCAGTTCGGCCCGCATCTCCACGCGGAGTTTCGCATCGAGATTACTCAGCGGCTCGTCGAACAAAAATGCCTTCGGCGTCCGCACGATCGCCCGGCCCACCGCCACCCGCTGCCGCTGCCCGCCGGAAAGCTGCCGGGGCTTGCGGTCCAGCAGCGTCTCGATGCCGAGCATCTTCGCCGCCGCCCGGACCTTCTCGTCGATCTCCTTTTTCGGCACGCGACGCAGCTTCAACCCGAACGCCATGTTCTTGTACACCGACATGTGCGGGTACAGGGCGTAGTTTTGAAACACCATCGCGATGTCGCGGTCCTTCGGCGCGACGTCGTTGACCACGCGATCGCCGATGCGGATGCGCCCGCTGGTAATCTCCTCCAGGCCCGCGACCATCCGCAGCGTGGTACTCTTGCCGCAGCCGGACGGCCCCACCAGGACGATAAACTCCCGGTCCGCGATGCCCAGCGAGACGTTGTCCACAGCCCTGACGCCACCCGGATAAACCTTGATGACGTTCTCTAACACCACTTCAGCCATGGACTTGCGCCCCATCCGGCAGCGGTCTCACCGCCGTTGCGCAGAACCGAAGCTTTTGATTATAAGGTGCACGCCAAACCTGTCAACGTTGCGGGGAAGCCAGTGTGTATGTCTGTACCAGCATGCCCTGCCATCATGGAGTACGGCAGCCGCGATGCCGCAATTGCTTTACGAAGAGATCGCCGACGTGGCTCCGGCCCAAGGTGGAGCACCGCAACTGGCGATGGGCTCTGTAAGCACGCCGATGCACTACGCACCTTTTCGTTGCGTCGGACCAAACCGATTATAACTATTTAATTTACAATAACTAACGGCAGAGTAACACTTTTTTATTAAAAAGCCCTATTTTGCGGTTGTAGAGGCTTGACTTTTTGGCGATTAAGTCGTATAGATTCCTGCTGAGGCGTCATGGAAATCAACCTCGGCAAGGAACTTGGTGCTACAGAGGAGCCTTCTCCTCAACGGTTGACCTTGTACATTCCTAATCGGGATTGCATCGGGGGGCTGATCACTGATCACCAGCAATGGACGCGCGAAGCACAGGGACTGCTGACCGAGATCGGCGGTGGTGCGACTTCATTTCCACCGGTCGATGGGACATGGCGCAAACCCGATGGGACCGACTTGTGGGAGCAGACTACGATTATTTACACGTTTGTCGATCCAGACAAGCTGGCGGCAAACATGGTGCAATTGCGCGAGTTTTTGCATCGATTTGGACGGGAAACGAATCAAGGCGAGGTCGTATTTGAGTTCGATGGCTGGTTCTGGACGATCGCTAAGTACGACGCTCCTGCGGAGGAATAGCTATGGGCAAAAGGATCGACATTATCGGTGTCAGACCAAAGAAACTTGACGTTCTTGATCAGTCCAAGCGGCGCATCGACCCGCCGGAACTTGCCGCTGCGCTAGACGCGAACCCAACAGGACAACGAGCTTCTTTGAGCCTGGATCCCATCGCGCTGGCTGAACTAGGGACGCAGCTACTTCACCGCCTGAGGTCCAGTGGAGGCAGACCAGCTATAGCTGATGCGACTGTAAACTGCCGTGTGCCGTTCAGCGCTGAGGATATAAAGACATTGGAATACATGGTCGTGCAGATCGGCGGATCGACTGGCACTAAACCATCCATCGGGCAACTGGTGAGTGTCATTGTGCACAGGTGCTTAGCTCAGTTCGATCTCGATACAAACATGGAAATCGCGTTAGCCTCCGCTGGGACAGAGCCGGGAGTGAACTTACCTGCATGGCGGCGCTTGTTTCCAAGTATACTTGACCTCCCCGGAGTGGCTAACCGCGCAAAACTTGTCGCTGAACGCGAAATGCCTTTAATGATGGCAGATGCTGCTTAGGACTGCATGCAAACGATTACGTTTTATTCTTACAATGGCGGTACCGGCAGAACTCTAGCCGTAGCTAACGCTGCCAAATATCTTGTGCGACTGGGGCAGAGGGTGTTCGCGATCGATTTGGACCTTGAAGCACCGGGACTCCATTACAAACTTGGATTAGGGATAAGGGACGACATTCCGCCCCCCACCTGCGGCTTGGTGGATTACATGCATGCGTTTCTTAAGACGAAAACGTACCCCTCCCTTGCCGATCACACAGTACAGATTCGAACTGAAGAGGAACGTGACGATCATATCACCCTCATGCCCGCCGGAAATGTACCCTGTGCCGAATATTGGCATAAATTGACCCAAATCAATTGGCACGAGCTATTCTACTCAAGTAATCCCGAAGGGATCCCGTTCTTCCTCGAATTGAAGGCGCGGATAGAAAAAGAATTCTCGCCAGACTTTCTCTTAATTGATTCTAGGACCGGAATCACTGAGATAGGTGGCGTTGCTACAACAATACTGCCAGATCGCGTCGTCTGTCTTCTGTTGAGAAACAAACAAAACCTTGAAGGTTCCTGCGCGGTCCTACGTGGAATAGCTAGAGTACCTCGCCCTGAGGGCAAACTACCCATTAGCATCATTCCGGTACTCTCTAGGATTCCGTGGACGAGAAAGGGACACTCTACCGATTTTGAGGAGAAGGCTCTCAAAGAGGTCAAGGCCACACTCTCTGAGAAGTTGGCCGATCCGAACGATGATTTGCCCTTTCAAGATGTTCTTATCCTGCACTCGGAGGATGCGCTGCAGTACGACGAGGCGCTCCGCATTGGCGGCCAAAAAACGGTCGATCAGTCACCTCTCTTAAGAGATTACCTTCGCCTATTCTCAACCTTGATTCCGAGCGAGACCGTAGAGCCTCGCTTGGAGCAAATCATAGGCGCATGCATGCAGGAAATGATTGAGCGACCGGAGAAGGTGCAAGACGATTTGGAAGCTTTGACCAGATACTGTCCTCACGCGAAGTCCTTTCTTGCGCTTCTAAGATACTACCGGCTTCGCAACGTTGGATCTGAGAAATTGCTTCGTGCTGCAGCGGGTTATTGGGATTTATCACGCGACTCCGAAAATCCGTTGCTCTGGGAGATTGTGGAACACCATTTCCGTGTCGAGGAGAGCGAAGCAGGCCGGAAGCATGGTCAGGTCTCTCCAGAGTTTATCGAGGACATCTGGTCGCATGCCGGCTCTTTTGATGCCAAGATTGGCCTCCGTTTGGCGGACTACTACTTCATTATTGGCGACCAGCGAGAAGCAGTAAGTGTATTGACGCGACTGATCGAGCATGGCGAGCCGAAACCACATGCAATTATCTCTGGCATTAGAAAACTCATTTCGCGAGATCAAACAGATTTCGCGAGTGAGTTAATCGACAAGTATCGGCCAACCCTTCTGCAAGACGCGGATTTTCAAATGGTCTGGGCACAGCTAATTGTTCAGAGAAGGTCCTCCAAAGAAGCAAAAGAGCTGATTGAAACGAAGGAGTTCCGTCCAGCGAAACTCCAGGCTGAACAACCGCTGCTTTACGTTCGCCTGCTTTCGCTTTCTGACCATAAGGAGGAGCTGAGCGCGGCATTGCGTAACGCACTTGAGCAAGCACTTGTAGACCGTGCTATGACTCCTAAACTAATGGAGATTGGAGCCGTTTGTTCTGAATTGGGAAAATACGATCTATTCAAAACCAGAATTCATCAGGTGCTTGGAAAACATCATGCCGAACATGTACTTGAGTTGTTCGAGCAACGCGGTAGGCATCTCGGTTACGAGGGCCCATTCTCCTGAGGGGTAGCAAAAGGGGACGCGACTGAATGCCATTAAGATAAGCTCCTGACCGGGTCAGAAGGGGTATTGAGCAGCCTGTGGAGGGCGCTCCAAACCCGCGTAGCGACTCGAAAATGGGGGCCGGAAGAGCCTTGTGGCGTGGCTGTGACCGTTGATTCCGCTTAACTGAATGGCATTCGGGACGCGACTCGTTTTGGGTGGGTTTTCATCCGCTCCTTCGCGGTCTGCCATCACGGGCAAAGCGCGGATCGGGAATACCGCCCGGCCGTTGATCTTGTTCCACGCGCTGATCGCCGGGCGGAACGCTCGGTGTGATGGATAACCATGGCGCGGATGCGGTCCGGCGACCGGGGAAGCGGGACATGCGGGAAACAACTCCACTGCGAAACGAACCCGTCAAACCGCATCCGCACCCCCGCCGCGCGGCGGGTGGCACGCACAAGTCTGTTTTTGTGCGTGCAGGTACGCGGGAGACTTTGTGGACTGATCTGACGGCCTGCTCGCTGAAGGCGCCGACAGAAATCCGCCGCGGCGGATCGGTGCCACCCACGCTACAGCTCGAAAGTGGCCTGGTTCTGGCGGATGGCCACCCGCAGCTCCCCGCTCTCGATCAGATCGCTGACGCCCAGCAGAAGCGGCACCTCGTCAGATTCAGCCAGGTAGGCGTGTATGTTCAGAGGCCCGATCAGTTGCACGCCGTCAGACAGGGCGCAGGTGAGTCTTGCCAGTTTCGCGGGGACTCGGCATTCATCGCGCGGGACAACACCGCCGATGCGTACGGACCCAATCAGGTCGTATTCTGCGTCTTTCCAAACATCTGCCGGAAGGAGACTGACGGCTGCCCCGGTATCAATGATCCCGCGAAGGTAGGGTGTCCAGCGCCCGCTGCTTCTGAGCAGAAAATGGGCGGTGACACGCGCCGTGCTGAGTGAATATCCGATTTGAGCGGCCGGCGGATGAGAGATTCGCTCAATGGGTAATGCAATCCGCGCCAACGGGAGCCTCGGACTGGGTTTAGAAGATCATCGTTACGCCGGCGAGAAACTCGCAGGCCACATCGGGCGAGGAGCACTTCTGGCGTGCCTGCTGCCTGACTCGGCCGAGATCAGGACCGGCGGCCAGAACCTGATCGCCAGCGACGGCGATCCACTGATCCGGATATTGCCGCACGAGTTGGTCGAGGTGGTCCTGTATCCAGCGGCTGTTCGCCAGATACTCCGCGGACGGAAGCGGAATGGGGAGGTTCGCGCTCATGCCAGCGTATTGTACCATTACCCCACCCGCTTAACCACAGGTAGCAAAAGGGGACGCGACTCGTTTCATCCACCGTTTTTAGCTTTTCCAAAGGAGCGCGCAAAGGAGCGCGGAAAGGGGACATCGTTGATTCTTGGACGGAAAAGGTGTCACGAATTCATGTCAAAACGAGTCGCCCTTTTCCGTCTCGTCCCCTTTTCCGTCTTCCTTTTCCGTCTTTCCGTCAACTTTCCGTCCTGAGACGTTGTCGGTGAGGCAACAGTTCAGTCAGCGGGTGCCCTGAGCCGATACAACTAGGACGGAGATCTGCGATGCTGCACTTTCGGTCCCGTACAATAGCCGACGTAATTCTCGTCGAGTTTACCGTGCCGGGGATTTATGACGGTCCGGAAATCGATGACATCTCCGAAACACTTCATGAGATGATCGGACGTTCCCCGAGCAAAAAGATGATCATCGATCTCGCCAGTGTGCGTTTCGTGGCATCCAGGGCCTTATCGCTCCTAGTGAGCCTCAAGCAGCTCATCGATATTCATCATGGGGAATTGCTGATCTGCGGTCTTCGTGAGCAAGTGCTCCAGGTCTTCCGGCTCACGGGCCAAGATCGGTTTCTTTCGTTGCATCCCAACCGGGACCATGCCCTTACCGCCCTGCGTGTGGCCACGTGTGGACTCCCTACGGACGTGATGAACACCTGATCGAGCGAGAAAAGGGGACGCGACTCGTTTCATCCGCCCCTTCGCGGTCTGCCTCACGGGCAAAGCGCGGATCGGGAATGCCGCCCGGCCGTTGATCTTGTTCCGTGCGCTGATCGCCGGGCGGAACGCTCCGTGTGATAGATAACGATGGCGCGGGTGCGATCCGGCAACCGGGGAACAGGACATGCGGGAAAACAACCCCACAGCGAAACGAACCCGTGCTCCCCGACTCCGAATCTGCATTTTCAACCTCGCCGGCCCGGAAATCGCCTCGCGCACGGCTACAGCTCCAGCGCCAAACGAAGCCGTCAATGCCCGTTGGGGGGCAACCAACGCACCATGATCGTCCGGCGCCAATGAAACGTTTATTGATCGTCAGAAAAGGTCTTTCCCCCGGGAGGCAACGACGTTCGTTTTTGTGCGTGCCGGTATGCCGAAGAGCATGGAAATAATCCCGATGTACATCAGGATCGGTGCCGCCCAATTACCATGCCGGGCATCATTATTGTCTGAACGGTGTGCTTGGATGAGCTTGCAAATTTGCTTTTAGAATGCATGATTGCAAGTTACCAGGTCGTTGTGCTGCGGCCCTATTTCGCCAACGTGGGCAAGCGCCTGGTGAAAACGCCCAAAGTTTATTTTACCGACGTCGGTACACTGTGCTATCTCGCCGGTCTGAAAGATGCGGCCCATGCGCTGGCCGGCCCCATGAACGGGGCCATCATGGAGACCGCCGTGGTGAACGAAGTCATCCGCACGTTGACCCATCAGGGCAGGGAACCTCACGTCTATTTCTGGCGGACCTCGACGGGCACGGAAGTCGACCTGGTGGTGGATACGGGACAGCGGCTGGTCCCCATCGAAGTCAAGCTATCCGCCACGCCCAATCGAGCGATGGCCAGGGGGATTGAGGTTTTCCGCAAAGATTTCCCCAAACAGGCGACCCAGGGCTACGTGATTCATTCCGGGGACATTCAACTTGCCCTGGGTCCGGATGCGACGGCTTGGCCATTTGCCGATCTATAGCGGAGGTTCTCTCACTGATCCAGCCATAGATGAATCGAAGATTTCCCTGGGGCGTTTTGATATAGAATAGCCGCTCGGTGATTCATCCTATTGCCGTGGTTCCATCAACCGGAGGCCGGTCATGAAATATCCACGACGCATCCATCGGCGCGAGCTGCTCGGTCAGGCCGGACGCGGCGTTGCGGGGTTGGCCGCCGCTGCCTGCGCGGCCCGGTCGGCGAGCGCGCAATCCAGACCCAACGGTGCCAACGAGCGAATCCGGCTGGCCTTCATCGGCACCCGCGGGCAGGGGCGGCACAATCTCGACATCTTCATCAAGCAGCCGCACGTCGAAGTACCCGTGGTCTGCGATGTCAATCTGTTGGAGGCGGCCAAGGCCCAGGAGATGGTCGGTCCGAACGCCAAGGTCGTGCAGGACTATCGCACGCTGCTGGATCGAAAGGACATCGACGCCTTCGTCATCTGCACGCCGGACCATTGGCACGCCATCCCCACGATTCAGGCCTGCCAGGCCGGCAAGGATGTCTACGTCGAGAAGCCGCTCTCCCTCTGCATCGCGGAGGGCCGGCGCATGGTCGAGGCCGCCCGCAAGTACGACCGCGTGGTGCAATGCGGCACGCAGCAGCGCAGCGGGGAGCACTACGCCCAGGCCCGCGAGCTGGTCCGCTCGGGCAAAATCGGCACCGTGTGCCACGTCATGTGCTGGCACGCCGAAAACCGCTGGCCGGGCGTCAAGCCCCCGCCGAAGCAGGACGCGCCGAAGACGCTGGACTGGGACATGTGGCTGGGCCCGCGTCCTCACCGCCCCTACGACCGGTCCCGCTGCTCAGGTTCTCACAGGTTCTATTGGGACTACGCCGGTGGGACGATGACCGACATGGGCACGCACCACATGGAGACGATCCAGTGGTTCATGGACGCCGCCGCGCCGCTCACCGCCTACGCCGTCGGCGGCAAGGTCATGAAGCAGGAGCCGTTCGAGACGCCCGATACCGTGAGCGCGCTGTGGGAGTACCCCGGTTGGACGCTCGAATTCGCCATCCGGGAAGCCAGCGGCTACACCCGGGAAGAAAGCATGTACGGCATCCTATTCTACGGCAGCGACGCCGCGCTCTACATCGACCGCGCCGGTTTTGAGGTGGTCCCGGAAAAGAGCGAGCCCGCGGGTTCGTCCCCGCGGGGCTGCCCGGCGATGACCGTGGGCACGCCGCGCAAGAACAACTATCTGCCCGGTGTCCTCTCCGTCCGCCATATCCGCAATTTCCTCGACTGCATGCGGACGCGCCGGCGGCCGAACGCCGACGTCGAGATCGGACACCGCGCCACCACCGTGACGCACCTCGGCAACATCGCCTACCGCACGGGCCGCAAGATCCGCTGGAACGCCGAGAAGGAGCAGATCATCGACGATCCCCAGGCCGGCGAACTCCTCGCGCGAACCTACCGCGCGCCCTACCTGCTGCCCGAGGTTTGATACGGGTTTCGTTTTGAATCCGCGCGTGGGTATGATCCGAGCCGCGACCGTAAGGGAGCGGTGTTCAAGGCGTTCCACTCTCTTAAGGTCGCGGCTCGGAATGCAAAGACGCGCAGTGTCAAAGTGGGATCGGTATCAGGAGTTCTTCGGGAGTGCTTTCCTCAGCGATTCGTCCATGCTGCCGTGGAACAGGCCGATCTTGCCGTGGATGGTCTTGGATTCGCCGGGGGCCAGCGGGCCGAGGCGCGGGGCGACGTGCAGGCAGTCGTAGAGATCGTGCGTCTTGAGCTGCGTCCATTCGCTCCAGGCGAAACTCATGACCCAGCCCGTCGCTTCGTCGCGCCGGATGAGTACGCCCTTGCCCGGATGACGCGGGTCGGGCGGGTAGGTCTTGTTCCACCAGGTGCTCATCCAGTTCTCATCCGCCGACACCGCGCGGTACGTCTCGTCGTCGCGAAAGCAGATGCCCATTTCCTTGAGTAACTCCAGCCGGCCGTCGACAAGAATGTGCGTGCGCGTCCGGCTGTCGCGATCCGACAATGGCTGCACGGTCTGCGACGTATCGCCCTCCCGACGTACGAACCGCACCGGCTGACCATCCTTGTTCGGCCAGCGCGGCGAGACGCACGCTTCCACGGCGGCGATCGCCGGCCATGCGCGATCGGAGACATTCCGCACGGTCAACGTCAGCTCGACCCCGTCGTCCACCGCCCGCATAACCATGTCCCACCGGGCCACCGGCGACTCGGCCGAGAGCTTGAGCGCATCCTCGCCGGTGCTGACGATTCGCGCCGGCGCGGGGAAGCCCTTGATGGCCGCCGCGTTGGCATGCTCGAAGAACATGAAAGTGAGGCCGCCCTCAAGCTCCGCGTGCGCGATGCGAATTCGCGTGAGCTGATCGGGCATCGGCGCATCCACACGGATCGGCCCATGATGGGCCTGCACCAACGTCGAGCGGGTCGTCACAGCCTGCGGCCGCGATGCCGCCGGGGCGGTCGCAACAGCGGCGACGGCATTCCCGTCAACGTTCGATTCCCCGCCCACGCCAATCGCCGCGAACATCAGCACAGCGAGGCAGGAAACCGGCCGTCGATGGAGACGGATAGCGGGATTCATTCGTGCTTGCTCCGGGTTTCCAGTAGAACCGCGCTGTATGCGGGCAGCGTGAGCGTCAGTCGATGGTCGGCGGGCACGACCATAGCCTCGGTGCGGTCTCTCAGGCCGGCGTCGGCGTCCAAGCCCGCGGCCACCAGGAACTTCGCGGTGACGGTGTGGACCGGCCGTTCAGACGGCAGCGCCAACTCGACGACGCGCTCCAGCACCGGGTTGCGGTTGACGAGCGTGACTGCGACTCGCGCGCCATCGCCGCTGATTGAGGCGCAGACATCCACGTCGGAGTCGCCGGGGAGCTGCTGGAGCTTGATGAGCCGATTGCCGTGGTGCGCGCGGTACAGTGCGAACACCTGGCCGATCGGGGTCAGCCTGGCGGAGAATGGCGTCACGGCTATGGCCCCTTCGTTCACCGGTTGGAAGTATGCTGCCATCGAGACGCCGAGCGAGTCGGACTCGCGGCAGAGCATGTTGAGCAGCGACGCGACGTAGATGCCGTCGCGCGAGCCGATGTGCCATTCATTTTTGAACGGCGCGGCGAACCACGGGTGCCAGATGTTCCATTCGTCGAACGCGATTCCGATTGATTTACCGCCGGGCGAGGCGGCGTTGATGGTTTGACGCGCCGCTCCCCACTTCGTGTACAGTTCCGTCGTTGGAATTTTCGCGAGGCGGGCGAGTTCGTCCTGCGCGTCGCCCTTCGTTTTGGCGTAGTGATGCTCGGCGATGTGATCGAAGTGCTCACCGGCGCCGGCGATCACCGTCCTGTCCCAGCCGGCTTCGGCGACTGGTGCGCCGGCGGCGCCGGAGGCGATCAGCACGATGGACGGATCGGCCTGCTTCATCGCCCGCGCGTATTGTTCGATGCGGCGAGCGTAGGTGGCGGCGTCGGAGTGCGCCGGCCCCATCCAGTCGGCGTATATCTCGTTCCCGATCGACCAGTATTTGACTCCGTAAGGCTCCGGATGACCGCGCTCGGCGCGGACCTTGCCCCACTGGCTCTCCGCCGAACCGTTGCAATACTGCACCCAGTCGGCCGACTCCTCCGGCGGCACGTCGGCCATGTTGATCGTCAGCGAGGGTTCCGCGCCGAGGTACGCGCACAGCGCCAGAAAATCATCGGTGCCGATCTCGTGAAAATCGTAGCTCTCGGTGAACGGCAACGTCGATGGTGCCGACGCGCGGATCGGGGGCCGCTGGTCCACCGGCAGCAAGCCCTCTTTCCAGCGATAATCGCGCGTGAAGTTCCCACCCGGCCAGCGCAGCAGCGGCACGGACATCTCCTTCAACAGCTCGACCACGTCGCGGCGCATGCCGTGGAAGTTGTCCGCCGGCATCAGCGAGGCCGCTCCGACCCAGAACGTGCCGTCAGTTTCCGCGGTGATCTCCAGCCGAGCGGATTCATCCGTCCGCGGCGCAGTAAAGGTGAACGCCGCTCTCAGCCACTCACCGGCCGGGAGCTGAACGGCTTGCTGCGTATAGCTGGTTTGATCGTACCGGTCACGAATCCGCGCGAACACCTGCAACCTGTGTTCGGCCTTGACGCACAGCCGCAGCTCGTACTTGACGCCTTCTTTCAGGTGAATCTCGCTCTGCCCGATGCCGCCGTTGATGCCCGCTTTTGTAATCGAGCCCCGTTGCGACTGTGGGCCAGCAAACGGCTCTTTGGGATCGAGCGTAAATTCCACGCCCTCGATGCCGATACCTGACCAGCGCCCGGCCACACCTTCCGCACCCGCCTGCCCGGCGAACTTTCGATTGGCCACCATCTGCGCGCTCAACCCCCGCCAGACGGCATGGCGCGTGTGCTCGATGTTATGACCGAACAGCAACGGCGAGATCGTGCCGCCCGTGTTGTTCGGATCGATCGTGATCTTCAGCGGAATATCCGCACCTGCGGCAGGAGCCGGCACACTCGCGGGTTCGGCCGCCGCCGAGATGCACATCGTCCCTAAGCTGCAAATGCTGCCGACGATCAGGCATCTTTGTATTCGTTGCGGCATGGTCCAGGCTCCATCCAGTCGAATCGATTCGCGTTGGCGCGGACCCCTCGGCTCGTCTATTATCATAACCCGGTTTTGCGGGCCTTTCGCGTTATTGGCCGGACACGTGCGCCTGGTTTCATCCTCTTTCGGGAAGGAGCATTTCATGTCCGATCGTGATCATTTGCGAACGCAGTTCAAAAAGGACGGGATCGAATTCATCCTCGTGCAGTTCGTGGACATTCACGGAGCGGCCAAGGTCAAGATGATGCCCGTCGCCTGCCTCGATGACGCCATCGACGTCGGCGCGGGATTCGCCGGGGCCGCCGTCTGGGGCGTCGGGCAGGGGCCGCACTCGCACGACATGCTGGCCCGCATCGATACCAGCACGTACACGCCGCTGCCGTGGATGACGAACACCGCCCGCTTCGCCGCCGACCTCTACGTGGACGAGCAGTCGTATCCCTTCTGCCCGCGGACCAATCTCCGCCGCGTGCTGAGCGACGCCCGCGCGAAAGGCTACGTGTTCAACGTCGGCATGGAGCCGGAGCACTTTCTCGTCACGCGCAAGCCCGACGGCAGCATCGAACCGTGGAACCCGGACAACGTCGATAGCCTGGCCAAGCCGTGCTACGACTTCCGCTCGATGGCCCCGGCGATGGCGTATCTCCAGGACCTGACCGGCGCGCTCAACAAGCTCGGCTGGGGCGTCTACCAGACGGATCACGAGGACGCCAACGGGCAGTTCGAGGTAAACTTCCAGTACGCCGACGCGATGACCACCGCCGACCGCATCATCTTCTTCAAGATGGCCACGTCGCAGTTCGCCCGCAAGTACGGCGCCATCGCCACGCATATGCCCAAGCCGTTCTCGAACCGCACCGGCAGCGGCCTGCACATTCACTTCCATCTGGCCGACGCCGAGAAAGGCAAAAACCTCTTCCTGGATGAGAGCGACAAGCGCGGCCTCGGCCTCTCGCCGCTCGCGTACCATTTCCTCGGCGGCGTGCTGCATCACGCGCGGGCGCTTGTGGCCGTGACCAGCCCGACAGTCAACTGCTACAAGCGGCTCCAGATCGGCCAGGGGCTGTATTCGAGCCGCTCCGGTTTCACCTGGACGCCCGCCTTCGCCAGCTATGGCGACAACAACCGCACGCAGATGATCCGCACCGCCGGCCCCGGCCACTGCGAAGACCGCACCGTCTCATCCGGCGCCAACCCCTATCTCGCCCTCGCCGCTTACGTGGCCGCCGGCCTGGACGGCATCGACCGAAAGCTCGACCCCGGCGAGCCCAACCTCGGCAACCTCTACGAACGCCCGCTGAGGGAGATCCGCGAAAAGGGCATCAAGATCCTCCCGCAGTCGCTCTGGGAATCCATCGAAGAACTCCGCAAGGACGAAGTCGTCAAGTCCGGACTCGGTGTCATCGCCAACGAGTTCATCGAGCTGAAGACCAAAGAGTGGGAAACCTACGATCAACAGGTCACGCCGTGGGAGATCAATGAGTATTTGACGTTCTTCTGAGCCCGGCAGATCAGTCAATTAATATAGAGATTCTTTACTCAATCTTCTCGGTGGCTATACTGTCGGCTGCTTACAATCGGGATGCCCGTACAGTGCCATACAAGAAAAGCGACCTTGTAACCCTCCTTACACAGCTCGATCTCGGTGCCTCTGTAGCGGAGCAGGACAATCTCCTCGAAACTGCGCGGGTTGAGACTTCTGTCTTTTCCGATCTTCTGCTCGATAGAATTGATTTGGTTCCCGGCACCAAGGGATCCGGAAAAACCGCTCTTTACAGAGTCTTTGTCGAGTTTTTGCCGGGGCATCTCCTCCAGAGCCGTAAGGTAGTCATTGCTCACGGTGTACAGCATCATGGCGATTCCGTTTTTCTTGCCTACAAGGAAGAGTTCGAGGCACTTGATGAGGATGATTTCGTTGCATTTTGGTGCATATATCTCGTTTCCCTGGCACATGAGCAATTCGTAAAGGAAATCAAATTCCAGGAGTATCTGAAAAACTGCGGCTCGGAGATTCAGGTATTCAAGTCTGCGTGCCAGCGTGCCAGGATACCTGAAATTGAAGTTAAGTTACCACTAAAAGGCGTATTAGGTTGGGCTTTAGCTGTTCTAAACAAGTGGCGGCCAAAGGTGAAATACAAGCCGCCGATCGAAGGCGCAGGCGAGTTCGAATTTGATCTTTTCGGGAGACGGGACGACTCACTAGAATCGTCTGTTCCGGCTTCAGTTATGCCACAATATGCTAGCGCGGTTAAGGATGCCTTAGAGGGAATACTTTCCAAGGCAGACCTCAGTCTCTGGCTCATGATTGATCGATTGGACGAGATTTTCCCTCGGAGAACCGATCTTGAGACTCGCGCATTGCGTGGCTTGCTCCGCACCCTCAGAATCTTCGAATCTCCACGCATTCGGCTCAAGATATTTCTGCGTGACGACATCTTAGATCAGATTGTCGCTGGCGGAAAAGGGTTCACCGCGCTCACCCACATCACGGCTCGTCAAGCAGACACGTTGCGATGGTCCGAAGATCAGATACTGACCATGATCGTAAAGCGCCTCTTCGCATCCGCACAATTAGGACAATATTTGCACATCGACAAAGAAAAACTAGAGGCTAGTAAGGATTATCAGAAGGAGGTCTTTTACAAGGTTTTTCCTTCTACAGTGCACGCTGGAATAAACCAGAGTCCGACTCTCAGATGGATTTATAATCATGTTGCTGATGGCCGTAACGTGGTGACGCCACGCGACGTCATTGACTTGTTGACGCGAGCCAGACAGAGCCAACAAGATGAATTCGGTTCTGACCCCTCTGGCGAGAGCGATTGGATCATCGGGGCATCTGCAATCCAGTATGGGCTCCAAGAACTCTCCAAACGCAAACGCGAAACGTATCTCGAAGCTGAGTTTCCGCATCTTTGGCCGGAGATAAGCAAATTCATTGGCGGAAAAACTGAATACGACGAGCCAGCACTTAGCAGCCCGTGGCAGAAGTCGCAATTCCGCGAGTCTTATGCCGCGGTCAGCA
>CAYLLT010000126.1:0-13226 GCA_964384465.1 uncultured Planctomycetales bacterium
TTCACCATATTTGTTTTGAGTGTTAAGCGGCCCTTTTGGCCGCGGTACAAATCGCGTTTCGCTTTCCTTCGATCCACTATGGTTTCACCCCGTCTCCGATTCAACTCTCAGCACACGATCCTTCAAGCTCCCAGACTTTGCTTCTCACATCGGCCGCACTGCCGAAGGCCTCCATCGTCCCGTGCGATGAGGATGAGGACGCTTGCGCCGGCACCGGACGCAAGCCCGCCTTCAATCCCGACCGCCAGAGCAGTGAAGCGGCCGCACGCCAGCAGCGGCGGCGGCTCACCAGGATGGCGATCAGGACCGACGTCGAGCCGCACGGGATGAGCAGCTTGATCCAGTGAGGCTCCGTGAGGACGGCGACGATTGTCAGCAGCGAACTGCTGATCGCAAGGACCCGCGCGAGCCGCGTGAGATGGATGGTCAGACGCGCCCGAACAAAGCGCTTTAACCCGCCCAACTCTTCGTCGGCCGATCGGATCTGGAGGTTATGCCAGCGATCGCCTATCAGTTCGACATCAAACGGCTTCCATTCGTGGTGAAAGTTGCCTGCCCACCGCAAACGCTGAGCCTCATCAACGACAGCCTCCAGCAGGTGCTCGCGGCCGAGGCCTTCATCGCTTTCCCAGTAGAGATCGCGGTCGTAGAACGTGATCCGCTTCACATGTTTGTTCAGGCAGTCATCGTCTACCCGCGGCACTTGCGGCAGGCGCTTATTGATCACCCGGTACATATAGCGCGACGATGACCGTACCACCGGCTGGACCAGGTAGAGCCCGAACACCACCGCCCGGCACCAGAATGGACTTCCCTTCTCCAGGGGGGCATTGCGTGCGGAACGCCACGCCGCCGCGCACGTCAAGGACCACATCGCGACGGCGATCCAGCCGATCCAGTCGATGCCGGGGGAGAGCAGCATGAAGAACGACGCCAGAATGTGCCATTCCAGCAGCGTGAAATAGCTCCACGCGCTGTATTCGTTCCGGTTATAGATGATCTGGAACAGCCCGGTGCCGAACCGCCCGTGGTAGACCCGGGGCCGCACCACCGGCAGGCCTACCGCACCCTCGCCGTAAATGACGCCGTTCCACATCGAAGCACCGAACGCGCTGAATCGCTGCGGGTGTTTGAATTGCAGGATCGCTTCGGACCGGCCGTAACCTTTCTGCTGCTGCCAGTATGCCCGAATCGTGTCGCGGCGATGATGCCAGATGAGCGCCGCCGGCGCGCACCCGATCTTCATTCCGTCATCGATGAACCGCCAGCAGATGTCCACGTCGTCGCCCGCCTGGCGAAATCGGGGATCGAAGCCGCCAATGCCCAGCAGTTTCGCGCGATTGAACGCCATATTGCAGCCCGGAACGTGCTCGGCGTATCGGTCATCCAACATCACGTGGCTGGGATTGCCGGGGCTGGCGGCGACGCACTTGGCCAGCCAATTGTCCGAAGGCGGCGTCACGTTCGGGCCGCCGATCGCGTCCACCTGCTGGTCGTGCATGGCGCCCACCAGATAAGTGAGCCAGCTTTCATCGGCGATGCAATCGGAGTCCGTGTAAGCGACGATCTCTCCCTGCGCGGCCCTTGCGCCCACGTTACGGGCGACGCTCAGCCCGAGGTTCTCCTGGCGTATGTATTTCACCTCCGGGAATCGCGCGGCGATATCCGGAGTGTTGTCCGTCGAGCCATCGTCCACCAGCAGGATCTCGTAATCGGGATAATCCAACCTGACCAGCGACTGGAGACATTCTTCCAGTGTTCTCGCGCCGTTGTACGAGCAGACGATCACGGATACTTTCGGCACACGGGTGCTGCGGAATGCGGGCGCTTGCGACCAGACTCGCCGCAGCTCGTCAGCCGCCGGTTTCTCGGCCCGATCGCGATCAGTGATGCCGAACGCCCAATCCTCCACCTGATATCCGCCGGTGAACCAGTCATCCGTGTATGCAAATACGAACGATCCGGCGAGGCCGTGCCGGAACACCTCCCGAACGTGTTGCCCAAGCACTTCGGCCTGCCCCTGCCGGCCGCGGCGGATCGAATCGATCCCGTACTCACCGAGCACCAGCGGCAGCGGACCCGAGACATGCTGGAGACGGTCCAGGTATTGACCCAGCACCTCCGGCGCGTTGAGGTAAACGTTCGCACAGTAAAAATCGAGACAGGATGGCCGCACAAATTCGGTGGAGGGGTAATTCGTGTAAGTGACCAGGCAGTCCGGCGCCTCCTCTTTGACAAGAAGCTGCAAGTCGTCGAGGAAGCGCTCGATGCGGAGCGCGCCATAAAACCGCACCACATCCTTGGGAATTTCATTCGCCACGCTGATCGCGAATACGCCCGGATGCCCGCCGAGCTCCCGCGCGGTTCGCCGAACGCTCTCAACGGCATCCCGCTGCGACGACCAATCTTCGAAGAAACAGCGATGCTTCTCCCACGGGACATCGATCAAGACGCGCAACCCGTGCTGGAGTGCGTCATCGAGCAATTGCGACGGCGGAGCGTGGTAGAGCCGCAGCGCGCTGGCTCCCAGGCGCGCAATATGAGCGAAGTCGCGAAGCATCTGTGGACGCTCGGGGAGGAAGTACCCGGCGGAGTTCTGTGCGAACGGGCCATAAGTGAGACCCTTCAGATACCATTTCCGCTGATCGAGACGGAAAAACTTGCCGTGGACCCGAACGCGGCCTGTATCCGGAGGACGACTCTGGAGAGCCGTTCCTGGCAGCGCCGCGCCGCGCGAACCGAAAGCCGGGCGCTCCTTTAACAACTCCACCCGATGCATGTCTCAACCTCCGCTCAAGGCCTGCCCCGCCGGTGCAGACTTCACCAGTCGTGTGGACTCGCTGTACCGGGCCAGCGGGTCGCTGTTTTGTCTTTTGGGGTGAAGCTCAGCAGGCCCTCTTCTTTCCCTGTGGGTGAGAGCGGCATTCTTTACCGCGGACAGTGTCCATCGAAAAGCCGCATCATGCGGCTTCACATAAACACAGAATTGCAAAGATTTTAACAGGAATCGATGACAAAATCCACTCTGTCTCCGAAAATGGCCTGGAACCCGGCCAGTTCACTCTTCGCCAACCAGGCACCCATCAGCGATAACTGCACATCGGGACAAAGGCTATGATCTACTCATCTCACGGCTGGTTTCCCTTTATCGGGCGAGGAAAAACAAGACGAACACGGCGGCGAGCTGGACAGGAATGGCTACATGGCTTTTCTTTACGCCACCCGCGCCCGGTATCAGTCCGCGCCACCTGTCGCGGGCCGGCTGGTGGTTGAGCGTTTTTGAAACACGAGGATGTGCTGCCAGGGCAGGATGCCGATGGTCTCCTTGTGGTGCAGGCCGGCGGCGTACATTTCCCGGATCGCCTGGGCTTCGGACATCTTGTGCACGCGCTTGATGGGCACCTTGGCGTCTTCGAGGCGAAACTCGACCAGCACGATGCGTCCGCCCGGCTTGAGCGCGCGGGAGAGGTGCTGCGTCATCTCGAACGGGTATTCGAACTCGTGATAGACGTCCACCAGCAGTGCGAGGTCGATCGAATCGGGCGGCAGTTTCGGATCGTCCTCTTTGCCGAGGATCAAATCGACGTTAGTTAATTTCTGGTCAGCGAGCTTCTTCTTGAGCAGGTCGAGCATTTCCGGCTGGATATCGACGGCCTTGACGCGGCCGGTTGGGCCGACCGCTTTGGCCAGCCGCGTGGTGTAGTAGCCGCTGCCGGCGCCGATGTCGGCGGCTACGTCGCCGGCACGAAGCTTCAGCGCGGGGATGAGTTTGCTGGTGGCCTCTTCCTGTTCGCGTTCGGGGCGCTCCAGCCAGTCGGCCGCTTCATGGCCCATGACGTGGGCGATCTCGCGACCCATGTAGAACTTGCCGATGCCGTTGGGATCGTGCTGCTCGCGATAGGTGTAGCGGCCAATGCGCCGCTCGTGCGCGGGGGCGGTGCTGGCCGGTCGAGTCGTTGCGGGAGGAGCCGCATTTGCGACAATAAATCCGCCAGCAGCGATGACAGCAATGCAACCGCAGAGGCGCAGAGAGTGCAGAGATTTGATATTTGAAATTTGAGATCTCAAATCCTGTCCTCTGCGTTCTTCGTGTGACTCACAAAACAGTGCGGCACCCGCCGCGGCGGGTGCTCGTCGGCCACGGGGGGCCGACGCTACAGTCGTCTAATCCGGTTTTGCGGGACGCGATTCGCTGCGGGCGGGAACTGTAGTGGCCCGAGGCGGGCGGCGGAGGGGCAGCTCCACCGGCTGCGGCCTGGCATATTCTTCCGTCATCTCCGTCGGTAAACGGAACACCTTTCCCTCCTGCGTTGCGAAATACAACCGCGATTCGGATGGCCGCCGCACCGCCCCATCGGCCCAAAACGCGTAGAAATCCGGGTGAGCATTGACGGGGCGGCGGACCCAGTTGTGGTTCATCGGGCTTTTGCCGGTGAGCGGCAGTTTCAGCCAGGCGCGGCCCGCGTCCTCGCTCGTCCACATCACAATCTCGCCGCCGGGCGCGGACGGCTCCGGGCCCGGATCGGTCGGAGCGATCAGCCGCCACACGTTACGCTTTTCGATGTGCAGGCAGCCGGTGTCGGCGTTGTCGTCCGATTGGATCAGCGAGCTGATCTCCCAATCTTTGGATGTCCAGCGGGCGGTCGCCCACAGCCGCATCCCCGGGCCGCTCTCGAGGCTGCGGCTGGTCAGACACAGAATAGTCGGATTACCGGCGGCATCGAAGTTCAAATCCTTCACGTACACCAGCCAGTTTGCGCTCTGGTAGTCGAAGACCAGGGCCTTGCTGTCGGGCGCGGCCAGCGGCAGGTCCAGCTTCTCTTTGCCGGCGGTGACCCAGGTCTTGCCGAAGTCGAGACTCTCCATGTAGTACAGATTGGTCCCCAAGATGACATTCCCCTGCGGTCGCGTAAATGCGGTGCCGATCTTGTTTTTGAATCGGCCGCTGACCTGAGACGACCACGTGCTGATGGACGCCAGGGATTGCGGCTCGCTCCAGTTACGCCCGTCCGCACTGGTCATGGCGGCAATCTGGGGACCGGTCTCATAGCGCGCATGCGGCAGGATGAAGCCCTGGCCGTCGAGGTACCACGGCTGCGGGTACGAAAAAGTGGTTTCAAGAACCTTTTCAAATTCGGACACGTCAAAAGGTTTTACGCTTCTGAAAATCTGGGCCGCCGGGGAAGCGCCAATGCCCGGTGCAAAGACCCACACGTAACCCTCGGCGTCCAGCGTGAGGGCGGGGTTCTGGCGCGCGTCACCGGTATCGCGGGTGGTCACCACGGTCGGGCGCGGCACCATGCCGGTGGCATGATCGTAATAAGACGCCATGATCAGCAGCTTGCCGCCGGTATCCGACGCCGCCGAAACGGCGCCCCCGTAAACGAAAAACGTCTTCCTGGCCTTCTCCGCATAGTAGGCCATCGGGACGTGTTGCGCGGAGCAGGTGGCCAGCCCGCCCCGGTATGAGGTCTCGCGCTCGTCCCGCGACTCGTCCGCGCACCAGATCCCGCGATAGCCGGAAGGTTGCGTGGCCGCTCGAGAAGTGATCGATTCACCAGCCCGCGCATATGGTGGTAATAGCCCCAGTGCCAGCAGGAACGTCAGATAGCGGTTCAAGTGTTCCTCCTTCATTATCTGTCGCCGCATGATACCGCATTTCCTTGCCCGTAGGGCATACGGGGGTTGCCAGGGACTCATGCAGAGCCGTCAGGCAGCATTGTAAATCCAACACATGCATCTATAATGATCGCGATTGAATCCGTGTACTCGATCCGGCTTTGTTCCGTGCGCGGATGGGCGCCGATGTGGATTCGGTGTTGCGGCATGGAATGGGGCGGGTCGGCGGCCATGACGGCCGCCTTTTCACGAAAGGGACGATTCATGAACGGCAGATTCCGCAGTATCAAAATCACGATGATCGCAGCGCTGCTCGGCGGGATGCTCGCGCTCGGCGCCAGCACGGGTTGCCAGAGCACCGGCGATAAGGCCTGTTGCGGCGACAAGACGAGCAAGAAGGCGTGCCCGCCGGATTGCAAGAAACCGTGCTGCGCTGACAAGAACAAGAATAAGAACAAGGACAAGGAGACGAAGTAAGCTTCGCCCGGTAGTGGCACAGGCTTCCAGCCCGTAATTTCACGGGCAAGATGCCCGTGCCACACGAGCGATCGGGCAACTTCTGAATGCTGAAGGGCCGTTGCATCATCGGATGTGGCGGCCCTTTACTTTTCACGAGATGGCTCGTTGCGTGCGGCAGGCGCCATTGTTCGTTAAATTGCAGCGTATGACTGCATCTTTGTCGAGGGATGATCTGGTTCGCACGCGCGTGAGCCGGCCGCCGGCGGACAAACCGTTGATGGTTTTTGACGGCGACTGCGGGTTCTGCCGCCGATGGATCGCACGATGGCGAGCGATTACAGCCGATCGCGTCGATTACGCGCCGTCGCAGGAGGTGGCGGAGCGCTTCCCCGAAATTCCGCCCGAAGCGTTCAAAGCGGCGGTACAGTTCATCGAAACCGACGGCGTCGTGACCAGCGGAGCCGAGGCCGTGTTCCGCGGGCTTTTTTATGCGCCGGGGAGGGGATATGGACGGTGGGTGTACGAGCATGTGCCCGGCGCGGCTCCGGTCACCGAAACCGTATATCGCTACATCGCGGCGCACCGGCGCGGTTTTTCCACGTTGACCGGGTTGTTCTGGGGCAAACACCTGGAACCCTCGACGTTTTTCTTCTCGCGGTGGTTGTTTCTGCGGCTGCTCGGACTGATTTATCTCATCGCGTTCGTCTCGCTCTGGGGCCAGATCGACGGCCTGATCGGCAGTGAGGGCATTCTGCCAGTCAAACCCTGGCTTGATTTGGTATACGAACATCGAGGCCGTGAAAGCTATTGGCTCGTCCCCACGCTATGCTGGTTCAAAGCAAGTGATCAGTTCCTGCACGTTCTTTGCGCGGCGGGCGTTCTCGCGTCGGGAGCGGTTATAGCGGGATTTACACCGGCACCGTTCCTGATACTGGCGTGGGTATTTTACCTCTCATTGGCATCTGTCTCAGGAGTCTTTCTCCACTTTCAGTGGGATATTCTCCTGCTGGAGACGGGACTGCTGGCGATCCTGTTCGCCCCGTGGCGAATCCTGCCACGACCCTCACGGGAGAGACCGCCGTCAACGACCGTGCGGTTACTCTTCTATTTGCTGCTGTTCCGGCTCATGTTCGGATCGGGCCTGGTGAAGCTCACCTCCGGCGATACCACCTGGCACGACCTGACCGCGCTCCAATATCACTACGAGACGCAACCGCTGCCGCCGTGGACCGCTTGGTACGCCCATCAATTGCCCGCCTGGTTCCAGAAGACCAGCGTCTTCATCATGTTTGTCATCGAGCTGGGCGCGCCGTTTCTCATCTTCGGGCCGCGGCGGTTGAAGACGGCGGCGTTCGTGCTTCTGGTTGGACTTCAGTTGCTGATCGCCGGCACCGGCAATTATTGTTTCTTCAATCTGCTGTCGATCGCGTTGTGCCTTCTGCTGTTGGATGATGCGATGTGGCCGCGGCGGTGGCGAGAGATGATCATCGGCCCGGCGGAGCTGCGGCGGCCGCCGGCCCCGCGCTGGCGGAAGTGGTTGATCGCGCCGTTTGCAACCGTCGTGCTGACGCTTTCACTCGTGCAGATCGCGGAACTGATACGGCGGGATATCACATGGCCCAAGCCGATCACCGCGCTGTGCGGCTATTGCGAACCTATTCGCGCCGTCAACTCCTACGGCCTGTTCAGGGTAATGACCACCTCGCGGCCGGAGATCATCATCGAAGGCAGCAACGATGGCCGGGAGTGGCGAGCGTACGAGTTCAAGTGGAAGCCGGGCGATGTGCGCCGCCGGCCGCGATTTGTCGCCCCGCATCAGCCGCGGCTCGACTGGCAGATGTGGTTCGCGGCCCTGGGTCATTATCAGCACAATCCGTGGCTGATCTATTTCATGCGGCGGCTGCTGGAGGGATCGCGGCCGGTGCTGAATTTGCTGGAACGCAATCCATTCCCCGACGGACCGCCGCGATATCTCCGCGCGGTCGTGTACGATTATCATTTCACGGACTTCAAAGCGCGACGCGAAACGGGCGCGTGGTGGCGACGCGAACTGAAGGGACTCTACTGTCCGGTGCTATCGCGTTCCCGTGCCTGGCCGCGCTGACAGATTGGCGGGCTTGCCGGCGGCGGTGTAGATGGCGGTGACTTTTGTGAGCAGATCCTGCGGGCCGCCGACGATGGTGAGCGGGCGCGGGGCGATCATGCCGAGCACCTCGGGGATGTCGCACACGCGGAGGACGTTCGTGATCTGAGGAGCGGCGGGTTCCATGTGGCCGGCGGGCGGATCGATCACGGTGACGGCGGCGATGTCCGGCTCCCAGAGCGCGGCGTAGGCGGCGATGATGCCGGCGGCGCCGCGGCCCATGACGTGGACCGGCGGGCGGCCCGCGTGCTCGCCGCTTAAATATCCGGCAGCGGCGATGACGTCCCAGATGCGGCCGGTGTCCACCGTCCGGCCGATCAGGAGGTGCGAACGCTCGACATCATTGCCGGGGCTGCTTCGCGTCCAGCGGGTCCGGCCCACGCCTCGTGTTTCGCAGAGATATACGGCGTCATCCGCGTGCAGGAGAGGTGTCAACCATTGCCCGGTGTCGCCTGCTTTCTCTTCGATGTCGCTGACGATCAGGACAATTCGCGCCGGCTTTTCGGTTGGCGTTTCTTCGGGCCGGATGCTGAACTCGATGTGCTCTTCCGATGTCATCTTCAATATCCCGGAAGCTTCGTGGCCGAGAAGCCGGGCCGGCGGAATCCGATCCGGAAGAAAGCCCAAACTCACGCGGATGAGTTCGGTCATCAGCTCCGTTTTCCACGCCTCAAATGCGCCTGTCTGCGGCGGCTTCACCTCGGCCACGGGAACGAACCGGCGGTCGATGCTCACATTCAACTGATCGCCGGGAATGTCGGAATCCTGCGGGAACACGCGGAGCTTCTCGGGGGCGATCGGGTACGTCTTGTCGTCGCGCTCATTGGTGATCAGGTCGGATTCGCTGTCGGTCACGCGGCTGGAATCGTTCTTGAGATACGTGTTGATGAACCGGTAGCCCGCCTGGCGGATGTCCTCGCGATAGGCGTGGTCGCCGATGCTCACCAGCGATTCCATCAGATCGCCCGCGCCGAAGAGACTGTAGACGCGCTCCAGCCGGTTGCTGATCCGCTCGTTGGCATCCATGGGAAAGATGGGATCGGTATCGCTGTTGACGAACAGCAGCGGCCGCGGAGCGACCAGCGCGGCGATGTTCGTCCACGGCCACATGAACGCGTTGTGCAAAAACATGCAATCGCAGTGGCCTTTGACGATCTTGTGGCCAATGTACGATTCCAGGTCGGACATGCCGCTGACCGGCACCGCCACCTTCACGCGCTCGTCAGCGGCGGCGATCCAGAAGCTGGTGGCGCCGCCGCCGCTGATGCCCGTGACCGCGAGCCTCTGCGCATCGACATCCGGCCGGCTCACCAGATAATCCAGCCCGCGAATGCCGTTCCAGCACTCGATACCGGCGGGTGTGTAGCCGCGGGATTGCCACCACCACTTGCCCTCGCGATAAGTACCGTGATGGCTGCCCGCGATCTCGCCGAGTTGCAGCGTATCGATGACCAGGCACACATAGCCGTGCCGTGCGAACCAGATGCCGAATGACTGGAAGCGCGTCTTGTTGCCGTCCCGGCCGTGGGGCGAGTGGCCGCAAACATAGAGGACGGCGGGCAGCCGCGAGCCGGGTGTGATGCCGGCCGGCCGATACAGGTTGCCCGTCACGTACAGTTGTGGCCGGCTCTGATAGTGCACCATCTCCACGACATATCCGTCGCCGTTCAGCGTTCGCGTCGTGGTCGCGTTCAGCGGCGTGCCCGGCAGGGGCGGCCAGAGTCCCAGCATATAGAAGTATTCCCGGAGCAAACGGGGGCGCAGGGCCAGCCAGTCTTCCCGCGATTTCACGCCATCCAGGAACCGGGCTTCGATTTTGGCCGTCTCGGCCTCCAGGTATCGCCCGATCATCTCATCGCCGGGCAGACGCTGCGGTTGGCTCTGCGCCTGCGCGAAACAGGTGCTCAGCCCGCAGCCGAGAACGAGCACCGGCAGGATCAATTCAGCATGCATCACCATCTCCACCGTGCAGGTTGTAAGCGCTGAACATGATACCGGTAGAAATGCCGAGTTGCGCGTATCGCGGCATTACCGGACCCACGTGCCGAACCGCGAAGCCGGTCCCCAGTTATCGACGGCAAACAAATGACAGAAGTCAACATAGCAACTGACCGACGTGTATATCGTAGATTTATCCTTGGTTAGGGCGGGGCTGATTCTCCGCCTAGGGTCATGGTATGTCAGATGTTGTAGGACAACCGGTCGAACGGCTGGTCGAGGTGATCGACAGCGTCGCTTCTGAGCAAGAGCTGCCCACCGACGTGTGGACGGGCAAACGCGGCTATCCGCGGCGCACGCTGATCGTCCCCATCACCATCCGCATCATCGAACAGGATGGCAGCCTCGGGCCCGCAACCACGCAGTGGCTCCAGAACATCTCTGAAAGCGGGATCAGCATCACCTCTCATCACAAGTTCGATGAAGATCAGATCCTGCACGTCGAAATCTGCGTGAACGGCACGATGTGGGGCGGCGAGATGCGCGTGGTCCACTGCACGGGTACGGTCAGCGGCTACAAGTTCGGCCTCGAACTGAAAGATCCACTCCCGGCCCAGTCAACGCCTTCGCCCACACCCTGGCCGGTGGAGCTCGAACGCAGGAAGCAACCGCGGATCCTGCCGGACCCGACCCACCGTTTCCGCCGCGCTCAGCGTACGCACACCTGGCTCGAGCAAGCCAAGGCCGAGATTCGCAAGGCTACCCGCGCGTATAACCTGGCCCGCCGCACCTGGGGCTTGCTCGGTGTCTCGATTCAGAAACAGATCAAGAAAGTGATCGAGCAATTCCCCGGCCAGTTGGCGCCGGCGGTTGCCAATGAACGGCGGAAACTCCAGCGTCATCGGACGAATGTGGACGCCCATCTGGTCGTACACAGCTCGGCGCAGTGGCGGCAGTTCCCGGCCCGCATTGTCGATATTTCGGAGGGCGGGCTGAAGGTGGAGGTCAATTTCCAGAGCAGCGAAGACCCGGCTGAATGGGAACTACACGGCGAGTTCAGCTTCTACGTCGGCATGGCCATTGTCGTTGGCTTGGGGGCCGAGCCCAACACGCTGTGGGTTCCGGCCGAGGTGGTTCGTTGCGGGCAGTCAGATGGCGAGCTCCAGCACCTTGGCGTTAAGTTCAATACAGAGAAAGCTTTAGAGGCATTCGAGGGGGCGATTCGCACGCTTTAGGGGGTCGGTGACAGCTTTCAGCCACACGTTTAAGACCCACCTAATTGCATGCAAAACTACAGTGACTGTTTTGCTGATGGCTGAAAGCACAGTCAGCGGCGTTTGACCCAAAGTCGCCCGCGTCACGGGCCGATATACGAGCAGAGCGGTATCTTCCGCTCCTCGTGAAGCAGATTTACGGTGGGATACTATGGCAGAAGCTCTACGTGTTGTCCTCTTCAACTCGCTTGGGACACGGGAGATGTCCTTCCGTGCTCAATTTGAAGCACTCAAGCACGTCAACATCTTCCGCGAAACGACCAAGTGGGAGGAACTCGAGGAGGTATTCAAGCACGGCCACATCGACGTGGTGGCGATAGGTCTGGACGATGCGAATGGCCAGGGCCTCGATGTCGTCCAGCGGCTCGCGCAGTTGGCACCCACCTGCGGGCTTATCGGAATCAGCGCGAAGACAGAACCCGCAGCCATCATCGCCGCGATGCGGGCCGGCTGTAGTCAATTCGTGTGCAGCCCGGTGGATGTCGAGGATCTGCGGCAGGCGGTCGAGCGGATTCGCGCGACTCGACAAGTTTCGGTGCAAAACTCCAAGCGCATCTGCGTCATCGGCTCGTCCGGCGGTTCCGGAGCGACGACGATCGCCTGCAATCTGGCCATGGAGCTGGCCCACCTGACCGACCGTCGGATCGCGCTCGTTGATCTGAACCTGGAATTCGGCGATGCGGCTTCGTCCTTCGACTGCACGCCGAGCTTTAACATCGCGGATGTCTGCCGCGAAGGGGTGCAGATCGACGCGACGCTGCTGAGCAAAGCATTGCACGAACTGCCCTGCAACGTCTCGGTCCTCGCGCGGCCGGAGCGAATCGAAGATGCCCGTGATGTCACCGCCGAAGGCCTCCACGCCATGTTCACCGCGGTGGCGAACCTGTTCCCGTACGTTGTGGTCGATTTGCCGCGATCGGTGGACTTCCTGAATGCCGCCGCCGTCACCGAGGCCAATCGGGTCCTGATCGTGACGCAGCTCTCGATCCCGTTTTTGCGCAACGCCACGCGAATCCACAAGTGTCTGCTGGAGATGGGAACGGAGGAGAGCCAGATCGAAATCGTACTCAACCGTTGTAAGTCGGTTTACGAGCGGATCATTCCCGATGATGTGGAAGCGCATTTCGGGCGCCCGATCTTCGCCATGATCCCCAACGACTACCGGCGGGTGCAGTCGTCGCTCGATTTCGGGCATCCGATTGTGACCGATGCGCCCAACACGCCCGCACGACTGGCGATTCAAAAGATGGCCAGAACGCTCGCCGGCGAAGCCGAAGCCGCGACCACTTCCAATTTCTTCAACCGTTTGTGGAACCGGAACAATAAAGAGAAAGAAAAACTCGCCCAGCCGGCCGGCGCGGGAAGCAACGGCGGAAAGTTTCCCTGATAACTGTCGCCAGGCCCACGCACACGCTGCTACATGAACCCCAACTGGAGTTTGGCCGCTTCGGACATCTTCTCGGGTGTCCACGGCGGGTCCCAGACGATATCCACCTTGGCCGATGTAACCCCCTGGACGCCGCGGACCTTCTGCTCCACTTCCGGCGGCAGTGAGCCGGCCACCGGGCACATGGGCGAGGTGAGTGTCATGGTGATGGCAACGGACCCGGCCGCATCCGTTTTGACGTCATATACGAGGCCCAGGTCATAGATATTGACCGGGACCTCGGGATCGAAAAAGACCAACGTCGTCCATCACAGTTTTTGAGCTCTGGGGAACCCTGGTCGTGACAGAGGAGGCCCGCCTGGGTCTTCTCTGTCATCCGAGCAAAATGGGAAACAGGTCACATCGG
>CAYLLT010000126.1:13236-14745 GCA_964384465.1 uncultured Planctomycetales bacterium
ATTGACCGGGATTTCGGGATCGAAGATCGTGCGCAGGACTTCCGTCACGCTGGCCTCGAGATCGTTGGCTTTAATCTGATCGATCGGTGACTCTTCGCTCATATCTACACTCACGCGACCAGGATCGCGTCAACTTGTTGACGCAGTGCGGCAATCAATTGCCGCGGTCCTGCATTTAATCTCCGCCCGAGAAGCTCTGCTCGGACGTGTCTTCCGTGGACACCACTTCACCGCGGTTCTCCAGGGCCGCATCGAACGTGTGCCAGGCGAGGCTGGCGCATTTGACGCGCACCGGGTACTGCGAAACGCCGGAGAAGACCTCCAGCTTGCCCAGGTCGGGACCATTGGCCGGGCCCGGCTCGCCTATGACCAGCGCGTGAAATTTCTTGAAGATCGCTTTGGCCTCGGCTACCGTCTTGCCTTTGAGCATCTCGGTCATCATCGAAGCGGAGGCCGTCGAGATCGCGCAGCCGCCTCCTTCAAACGAGACATCCTTGACCACGCCATTTTCGATATTGACGAAGACCGTCACGTGATCGCCGCACAGCGGGTTTCGGCCCTCGGCTTTGCGGGCGGGCGTCGGCAGCGGCCGGCGATTGCGCGGGCGTTTGTAGTGGTCGAGGATCAATTCCTGATAAAGATCGTCGAGCTCGGACATCAGCGGAACCTTTCGATGACCTTACCGATGCCGGCCGCCAGGGCATCGATTTCCTCCCGCGTATTATACATGGCCAGCGAAGCGCGGGCGGTGGCCGGCACCTTGAACCGCTCCATGACCGGCTGGGCGCAATGGTGGCCGGTACGGATGGCGATGCCTTCGGCGTTGAGGATCGTGCCCACGTCGTGCGGGTGGATGCCCTCGACTTCAAATGAGATCACCGCCGCCTTGTGTGCGGCCGTGCCGATGATGCGAACCTGCGGGATCGAGGTCAGCACGTCGGTCGCATATTTCATCAGTTCCCGCTCGTACGCGGCGATGTTGTCGAGGCCGATCTGCGTGACGTAATCGATGGCGGCGCCCAGGCCGATGCCGCCGACGATATTGGGCGTGCCGGCCTCAAACCTGTAGGGCGGGCCCTTGTATGTCGTTTTCGCAAATGAAACGGACGTGATCATGTCGCCGCCGCCCTGATAGGGGGGCATGGATTCTAAAAGATGGCTTTTGCCATAGAGTACGCCGACGCCGGTCGGGCCGAAGAGCTTGTGGCCGGAGAACGTGTAGAAATCGCAGTCCAGCTCCCGCACGTCGAGCTTCATGTGCGCCGCCGCCTGAGCGCCATCCACCAGCACCGGAATCCCGCGATGGTGTGCGATCTGGATGATCTCGCGGATCGGGTTCAGCGTGCCCAGCGCATTCGAGAGATGCACAACCGCGACGAGCTTCGTTTTCGGCGTCAGCAGCTTCTCGTATTCGTCCAGCAACAGCTCGCCGCGATCGTTGATGGGAATCACCCGCAGCGTGCCGCCGTTGTATTCGCAGAGCATCTGCCACGGCACGATGTTCGAGTG
>CAYLLT010000126.1:14755-18142 GCA_964384465.1 uncultured Planctomycetales bacterium
GCTGGCGGCCGTAGGGCTGGGCGACGAGGTTGATGGCCTCGGTCGTGCCGCGGACGAAGATGATTTCCTCGTGCCGGGCGGCGCCGATGAACTGCTGAACCTTGCGGCGGGCGGCCTCGTAAGCGTCGGTCGCTCGGACGCTCAACTCGTGCACGCCGCGATGGATATTGGCGTTGTCGTGTTCGTAGAATCGCCGGACGGTGTCGATGACCGCTCGCGGCTTCTGCGTCGTCGCGGCATTGTCGAGATAGACCAGCGGCTTGCCGTTGATGCGCTGACTGAGGATCGGGAAGTCGGCGCGGATGCGGCTGACATCGAAGGCGGCGGCGGGCTTTTTCTCCACCGGGCCGGGAGTGGCCGTCGCGGCGCTCATACGACCTCCTCCAGCCGCTCGCCGCCGGGCAGCCGCTTGATGAGCAACTGTTCTAATTGCTTCTTCAGCGGTTCGATCTTGATCTGGTCCAGGCTCTCGGCGGCGAATGCGTAGATCAGCAGGTTGCGCGCCGCCGCTTCCGGGATGCCGCGGGCCCGCAGGTAGAAGAGGGCGTCGGCGTCGATCTGGCCGATGGTCGCGCCGTGCGTGCACTTGACGTCGTCGGCGTAAATCTCGAGCTGCGGCTTGGTGTTGATCGTGGCGTCGTCGGAGAGCAGCAGGTTCTTATTGGTCTGCTTGGCGTCCGTCTTCTGGGCGTCCTTGTGCACGATGATCCGGCCGGTAAAGACGGCCCGCGACGCCCCGTCGAGGATGCCCTTGTAATATTCCCAACTGTGGCAGTGCGGCTTGGCATGCTCGACGCGGAGGTGATTGTCCACGTGCTGCTTGCCGGCCATCATGTACAGGCCGTTGAGCGTGCAATCGCCGCCCTCGCCGTCCAGCACGGTGTGCACGTCGTTGCGTACCAGGCCGCCGCCGATCGCCAGCGACATCGAGGTGATGTTGCTGCTTCGGCTCTGATGCAGGTCGCAGGTCGCGATGTGAAACGACGCTTCGCTTTCCCGCTGAAGCTTGTAATGATCGACCACGGCATTTTCGCCGGCCACGATCTCTGTGACGGCATTGGTGAAATACACGCCGCCGCCGAGGCCGACGTAGCTCTCGACAATCGTAAACTGGCTGCCGTCCTCGGCCACGATCAGATTACGCGGATGCGACATGGTCGGTTCGCGATCGCCCGTCGAAACGAACAGCAAGTGGATCGGCCCGTCAACAACCTGGTTCCGACCGACCTCGATGAACGCTCCATCTTCCCAAAAAGCGGTGTTGAGGGCGGTGAATGCATGCTTTTCATATTCCGCGTGCCGTGCCAGGTGCGACTTGACGACCGGATGCCCCTGTTTGAGAGCTGACGCGAGGCTCGACAGTTTCACACCGGTCGGGACCGCACTCGTTTCGGACAGCGCGGGCGCGTGACGACCGTTCACGAAAACCAGTCGGCACTTCTCGCCGAACAGGAACGGCTGGAGCATGTCCAGCGAGATATCAGCCCGGCCCTCAGCCGGTTTGAAATTGGTCTGCCCGATGGGGGACACATTGGTGAAACGCCATTCCTCGTCGCGCGTGGTGGGCAGGCCGAGTTCGGCGAAGCGCGCCATCGCCGCCTTGCGCGTGGGCGTGAACCACGATTGTCCGTTGGACCCCAGCGTCTTGTCGAACTGCGCGAATGTTTCGAGAAAAGCGCTACCTTGCGTCACTGCCATGCTGCGACCCCTGCGTGGTAGGTTCAGAGCCGCGCCCGTAAGGAAGCGGTTCCTCTGTTCCCAACTGAACCGCTCCCTCACGGTTGCGGCTCGGAAAGTCCATCACCTGCTGCCCGCGCCGACCGGCTCACCGAATGCGGTATACCCGCTACGTTCGAGCTCCACGGCCAGCTCTTTGCCGCCGGATTTGACGATCCGCCCGTTGACCAGCACGTGCACGAAATCCGGCACAATGTAGTTCAGCAACCGCTGATAGTGCGTGATGACCAGGATCGCCCGGTCCTTGCTCCGCAACTGGTTGACGCCGCGGGCGACGATCTTGAGCGCGTCGATGTCCAGCCCGGAGTCCGTTTCATCGAGGATGGCCATCTTCGGCTGAAGCACCGCCATCTGGAGAATCTCATTGCGTTTCTTCTCGCCGCCGGAGAACCCCTCGTTGACCGCCCGAGTCAGGAATTTCTCGTCCATGTCCACGAGCTTCATGCGGTCTTTAATCAGCTTGAGGAAATCGACCGCATCCAGCTCCTCCTCGCCGCGATATTTGCGGATCGCGTTGAGGGCGGCCTTGAGGAAATAGCTGCTGCTGACGCCGGGGATCTCCACGGGATACTGGAAGGCCATGAAAACCCCTTCGCAGGCCCGGTCTTCCGGCGACATCTCCAGCAGGTTCTTGCCTTCGTATCGCACCTGCCCCTGCGTGACCTTGAACGTGTCGCGGCCGGCCAGCACCTGAGCCAGCGTGCTCTTGCCCGAACCATTCGGGCCCATGATCGAGTGCATCTCGCCGGCGTTGATGGTCAGATTGACGCCTTTGAGGATTTCGTTGCCTTCCACGGAAGCATGCAGATTCTTGATATCGAGTAACGCCATCTCACTCCATTCCTTTTTTAAGCCACAGAGGACACAGAGAGCACAGAGTTGTAATAACTATCCTACGCTGCCTTCGAGACTCACGCTGAGCAGCTTCTGCGCTTCCACCGCAAACTCCATCGGCAGTTCCTTGAACACCTTCTTGCAGAATCCATTGACGATCATCGACACGGCGTCCTCGGTCGAGATGCCCCGCTGCTTGCAGTAAAAAATCTGATCCTCGCCGATCTTCGACGTGGACGCCTCGTGTTCCATCTGGGCGGTGCTGTTCTTCACCTCGATGTACGGGAAGGTGTGGGCGCCGCACTTGTCGCCCAGCAGCAGCGAATCGCACTGCGTGTAGTTGCGGGCGTGGCTGGCGCCGGCGAGGATCTTCACGCCGCCGCGATACGTGTTCTGCCCGTGGCCGGCGGAGATGCCCTTGGACACGATGGTGCTGCGCGTATTCTTGCCGATGTGGATCATCTTGGTGCCGGTGTCGGCCTGCTGGCGCTTGTTGGTCAGCGCGACCGAGTAGAACTCGCCCACTGAGTTGTCGCCGATCAGGATGCAGCTCGGATACTTCCATGTGATGGCCGAACCCGTCTCCACCTGTGTCCAAGAGATGTGCGAGTTCTTGCCCTGGCACTTGCCGCGCTTGGTGACGAAATTGTAAATCCCGCCGCGGCCCTCATCATCGCCCGGATACCAGTTTTGAATCGTCGAGTATTTGATCGTGGCGTTGTCCAGCGCGACCAATTCTACCACAGCGGCATGAAGCTGGTTCTCATCGCGCATCGGCGCGGTGCAGCCTTCGAGATAGCTGACGTAAGCGCCTTC
>CAYLLT010000127.1:0-18115 GCA_964384465.1 uncultured Planctomycetales bacterium
GCGTCGCGTTCGCAATGCGAAGGTCGAGGGTTCGAATCCCTTCGCCTCCAGTGCATAAGAGACGGTCGTCACGGCTTGCTCCGTTGGTCGAATACGTTCTTCAACCGACGGACAAACACGTGATCACATCATAGTCACCGCTGAATGCATGCTGCTGAGACTGTCCTCCAGCAGCCGTCAGGCATTAAGATCGGAACCCATGCAAACCGACACGTCCGCCGCCACCGAATCGTCCACCGGATCGAGCATCGCCGGTGACCCTGTTGTTGTTCTATTGATCGATGATCAGATGATTGTCGGGCACGCGGTCCGGCAGATGCTGCAGCCGGAGGGCGACATTCAGTTCCATTTCTGCCAGGATCCGCTCAAGGCGGTCGAGATGGCCAACCAGCTCGCGCCGACGGTCATACTACAGGACCTGGTCATGCCGGAGATCGACGGCCTGACGCTGCTCAAGTTCTTCCGGGCGAACGCATCGACGCGCGAAACACCGATGATCGTCCTCTCGAGCAAGGAAGAGCCGGCCGTCAAGGCGCAGGCGTTTGCTCTGGGCGCCAACGATTACCTCGTCAAGCTGCCCGACCGCATCGAGCTCGTGGCCCGCATCCGTCACCACTCCCGCGGCTACATCGCGCAGCTTCAAAGGAACGAAGCCTACCGGAAGCTGGCCGAGAGCGAACGTCAACTGGCGGAAGAGATCGCGCAGGCAGCGCAATACGTGCAGTCCCTGCTGCCGCCTCCGATTAAGGAGGGGCCGGTGCGGATCGACTGGCGGTTCGTCCCGTCCACGCAGCTCGGCGGGGACGCGTTCGGATACCACTGGCTCGACAACACGCATCTGGCCATCTACCTGCTGGATGTCAGCGGACATGGCGTTGGATCGTCGCTTCTTGCCGTCTCCGTCCTGAACGTGCTGTCTCACCGGAGTCTACCGCAGACCGATTTCTATGACCCCGCGACCGTCATGCACGCCCTCAGCCTGGTGTTCGAAATGAAGCGCCATGGCGGCAAATACTTCACGATCTGGTACGGTGTCTATGATGTCTCGACTCGGCAACTCACCTTCAGCGGGGGCGGCCATCCGCCGGCGCTTCTGCTACAGGGTGCGAATGCGGCCGAGGCCAAGTTCCAGGAACTGCAGCCGGACGGGCCGATCATCGGATTGGGTGCGATGCTGCCATTCGCGAACCTCACCGTGGAGGTCGGTCCCTTCGCCCGGTTGCTCATCTACAGCGATGGAGCGGTCGAGATCGCCAAGGCCGATGGTGAAATGGCCACGTACGACGAGTTCAACGCGTTCATGGCACAATGTCAGGCGTGTGATGATTTGATGGAACCCGTCCTCGAGCGCGCCAGGAAGCTGGGGGACAACGAGATCCTGGCCGACGACTGTAGCCTGATGCAGATCGAGTTTTGATGAAAGGCAAAAGGCAAAAGGAGGCGCGCATGCTCAGAACCTTTGACTTTTGCCTTTTCAAAGCGACTTGCGGTAAAGCAACACTCTTCCCACTTTCACAGTCTCCATGCGGTCTTCAATGCCGTAGAGGCTTTCGGCCGCACCCAGCGCCAGCCAGCCACCGTCGTGGAGAACTTCGTAGAGCGCCCGGCAGACCCGCTTTCGAGTGGACTCGTCAAAGTAAATCAGCACATTGCGGCAGAGGATGAGATCGAAGGCGCCGAGTACAGCCGGCGGGTGCAGCAGGTTGATGCGGCGGAACTGCACCAGGCGGCGCACCGGCTCGCTGACGGTCCAGTGGCTGCCCTGAGCTTTGAAATGGCGGTCCAGGAGGTTCCCGGACAGCCCGCGGGCGACCTCGGCCCGGCTGTAGCGGCCGGCCTGAGCCACTTCCAGTGCTTCCGCCGATATATCGCTCGCCAGGATGCTGAACTCCTTCTCGTTAAGCTCTCGCGAGCTGTCTACCTCCACGAAATCGCAAATGAGCATGGCGAGGCTGTAGGCTTCCTGGCCGGTGGACGAACCGGCGGACCAGATCCGGATGCGGTGACGTTTTCCGCCCGACTTCCGCAGGAGCGAGACGCGCTCGGGCAGCACATGCTGCCGGATTGCACGAAAGAGGCCGTGGTCCCTGAAAAAGCTGGTCTCCTTGGTGGTGATGGCATCGATGATCGCATCCTGCAGTCGAACTTCCGGCCGCATCTGCAGCCGTTGCAGCAGTTGGTCGAACCCGTTCAATCCGTAACTGCGGACCACCGGTTCGAGCCGATGGTGCACCAGATACATCTTGTCCGGCCCGATGACCAGCCCGCACAGGTGATGGATTCGCTGCGTGAGTTCCTGAAATGTCTGCCGCGAGAGTTCCATCATGATCCCGCGGTGCTCCGCGACGCGACGGCGGCCACCGCGCGGGCGATCTGCTCCAGAGGAAGCACCTGGTCGACGACGCCCGCCTCGACGGCGCTGCCGGGCATGCCCCAGACCACGCTGGTGGCCTCGTCCTGGGCAATGATGTATCCGCCGGCGCGCCGGATGGCGCCGAGTCCGTCCGTTCCATCGCGACCCATGCCCGTCAGAACGACCGCGATGAGCTCGTTGCGCAGGATCGCCGCCGCCGAACGAAAGAGGACGTCCGCCGAAGGCCGGCAGCCGTTCTCGGGAGGCTGATCCGTCAGACCAGCGATCGGCGCGCTGGACGCACCGCGAAGCAGCAGATGCCTGCCTCCTGGAGCGATGAGAACGTGGCCGCTCTGAAGGGGCATACCGTCGATGGCCTCAACCGCGGTACGTCCGATTTGTCTCGTCAGCGACTCGGCCAGCGATCGAGTGAAATCCGGTGGCATGTGCTGAACGATCAGCACAGGCAGATCGACCGCTTTGCACAACGCAGGCAGCAGGATCGACAGCGCCCGCGGCCCACCGGTGGACGCGCCGACGACTATCGCGCGGATCGCCGTGGGACGCCGGACCGGTTGAGGTCTGATGACGCGTGGGATCGCCGTCCGCGGAGCGCCGATCGCGGGAGACGTGGACTTACGAAGCCGGCGGGCACAGGCACGGATCTTGGAAACCAACTCGTCTCGCAGCGCATCCAGGTTGGCATGCTGGTCCGGCCCGAAGGGCTTGGTCACGAAGTCGAACGCTCCGGCTTCGAGTGCTTTCACTGTAACGTCCGCGCCGCGACGCGTGAAAGCGCTGACCATGATGACCCCGATCGCTTCCGCGGGCGGGCGGCCGGCATTGACCTGTTGGATTTGCTCCAGCGTGGCCAGGCCGTCCATGCCGGGCATCTCCACATCGAGCGTGACGATGTCCGGCGGTTTGTTGCGAATGAACTCGATCGCCTTGGCTCCGCTGAAGACGGAACCGATCACGTTGATATCGGCCTGGCCGGCTAGCGATTCCTCCAGCGCGGAGCGAAACAGCCGGGAGTCATCGACGATCAGCACGCTGATGGCGTCAGGCATGGGTCTGCTCGTCCGTCTTGAAGCGAGACACGCTTCGTTGCAGGTCCGCGGCGATCTCCTTGAGTCGTTTGGACGCCTCGTTCACCTGCACCGAGCTGGCGCTGTTCTGCCGGGTGGCTTCGCTGACGCCGTGAATGTTGGACGAAATGATCTCCGCCGCCTTGGCGGCTTCCGCGGCGTTGCGCGACACGTCCGTGGCCGCCTTGGACACTTCGGCCGTGTTGCAGGAGACGTCGTTGGCGCCCTTGGCGACCTCGGCGATCGAGCGGGCGATGTCTTCAACACCCTTGCGGGCGCCGGCGATATCCGTCGCGATCTGATCAGCCGTGCGCGTTTGCAGATCGACGGCTTCCGAAATCCTGGCCGCCGACACGTTAACGTCGCCGATGAAGCGGGCGACCTCTTCGATCACCTTAACCGCCTCGCGCGTGCTGGATTGCACGCTGTCGATCTTGCGGGCGATCTCCTCGGCGGATTGTCCGCTCTGGCCGGCCAGTTCCTTGACCTCCGCGGCGACCACGGCAAAGCCCTTGCCCGCCTCGCCGGCCGAGGTCGCCTCGATCGTCGCGTTCAGGGCCAGGAGATTCGTCTGGAGCGCAATCGACTTGATGACGTCCGTCACCTTGGTGATTTCCCCGGCCGCCTGACCGAGCTGCCGCATTGCCTGGTTGGCGGCGGCCGCCATGTCGCGGGCCTGCTGGGTCATCTGTGAACCCTGGCGGGCGTCGCGGGCCACATCCTGAAGCGATGTGGTGATCTTGGCGATCGAATCGGTCACCGACCCGACCCTGCGGCTGGCGGCTTCCGCGGTGGCGGAAATGGTGCCCACGTTCACCGACACCTCCTCGCTGGCCGACGAGATTCCAGAGACGTTGACGCTCATCTGCTCGGCGGCGGCGGCCATGCCTGAGATGTTGGTGGATGTCTGCTCAGTACCAGCGGCGACCGATTCCGCCTGCGTCGCCATCTCCTGGCTCTGGGCCAGCAGGTCGTGCGATACGCCGGACAGTTCGCCCGCGGACTCGCCGAGCCGCCCGGCCAGCAACCGGATCTGCGTCACGACCTTGCAGAGCGAGTCGGCCATGTTGTCGGATGCCGACGCCAGCCGGCCGATTTCGTCGCGACGATCCAGGCTCATCCGCCGCGTCAGATCACCCGCGGCGATCGCCTGGAAGACCACGACGCCGTGTTCCACGGGCCTGGTGATCGAACGGATCATCAGCAGGGCGAGCAGGACCGCAATCAGCCCACCAATCGCAGCAGTGGAGGTGATGACAGTACGGCCAAAGCTCACGGCATCGCCCAGCTTGTTTCTCTCCGCTTTGAGGCGTTCACGCAGGATGTCCAGCAGCTCGGCCAGCGCAGCGTCGCAGCTATCGGCCAGCTCCACCGTTTTCGTGATCGTCATATCGCGCGCCAGGATGTCGGAATTGATGTGCGACAGATCCTGGATCCGGGTTATCTGCGGTTTCAGCGATTCGAGCGACGCGAGCACGGCCGCGCCGCGGGACCGCTCCGCGTCACTCAGCAGGACAGACAGCCGCCTCAGACTCTCCTGAACCGCGATCACCCGTGGGCGGACTTCCGCGTCCAGCCGGGTTATCTCTTTCTCATCCGGTGCGTCCAGATGAAGGTCCGCGTGATACAACAGATCATAGAGGCGTCCGATCAGTTGCTGACCCGCCAACGCGGCAGTCCGCGGTGAGCCGCTCGCCGGACGGGAGGTGGAGGCTGAGCCTTCCGCGTCCGGTTCGCTCAGGCTGGCGACGAACTCCTCCGCATCGTGGGCGCGCTGGTGCAGATCCTTGTTCAGAATGTTCTTGCCGTCAACAATGGACTTGATCACCGCGAGGCGGAGCACTTCCTTCTGGTTCTTCTCGAACTCTTCCATCGCCCGGTCGAGATCCGAGAGAGGCTTGCCTTCGGGAGCCGCGGTATTGGCTCCGATGAGCTTCGCCAGCTCGTCGCGAAACCCCTTCGCCTGGCTCAGATCTGTGCGGGCCCGGTCGGCGAACTCGCTCGCGCGCGTCTTGTCCTCGGCCAGAACGGCGTTCTTCTCTGCTCGAACGGCCAGCAGGAATGCGCGACGAGCCTGCGATGCCAGCGTTGTCTCATCAATCAGGGTGTTGACCATTGATTCGAACCTGGTGAGATTGGTCAACTGTCTCAGGCCTGCCACGGCAAGTGTTACCGTGGTGGCCAGCAGAACCACGACCATGATCGTCATCTTGGCAGCCAGAGGCAGGTTCTTCACGGATTCATCTCCCGGTCGCCGCGGCGACCCGTTCGTCATGTCGGGCCCGGTGTATCATTGCATCAACGTTTTCAAAGTTTCGACGACTCCAGTCGAGTCGATGATGGTCATCAATTCGCTGTCCAACTTGCAGACGCCCACCGTCACGCCCGGCGACCGGTCGCCGGAGGAATCGGCTTCTCCGGCAGCGGGCTGGGGGGCTTCCTCGATCTGCTCCGCACTCACATGCACGATATCACCGCCGTGCTCCACCAGAATACCCAGGTCTTCGGCCACGTGTGTCTTCAGCACGATCAGCCGGCTGTCGGATGTGCACTTGGCGGGGGTGAGCCCCAGCATCGGCCGCACATCGATGACCAGATAAACCCGGCTGCGCAGATTGGTCAGACCCCGGACCACCGGCGGCGCCTGAGGAACAGGCGTGCAGGCCACCTGTGTGCTGACCTCGCGGACTTGCGCGGCATCGATGCCATACAGGCGCCCCTGGGTTCGGAAGCTGCAGAACAGGCGGACCACGGCTTCGTCGCCGACCAACTCATTCATGGCGCGGTGCTCCTTGTTGCGGCGAAGCCTTGGCCGGCAGGATCGAGGTGGAACGTCCTCGCTCGAGCAATCCTTCCACGCAGGACAAGAAACTCCGGCGATCCAGCTTGATCTCGTAGGCGTCAAAACCGCAGGCCATTGCCCGGTTGCGGCTTTCCTCCGTGTTCAAGGTGGTCACCGCCAGTAGCGGTAGTCCGACGAACTCCGACTGCTCGCGGACCCGACGCGCGAAGGTGAACCCATCCATCACAGGCATCTCAATATCGGAGACGACCAGGTCGAAGGAAGCGTCCGCCAGTCTGGCCAGCGCCTCGCTGCCGTTCGCGGCCACGACAACCTCATGGCCGGCGTTTTCCAGGTGATTCCTGATCAACTGGCGGAAGAATTGAGTGTCGTCAACCACGAGTATCCGCTTGCGGGGGCCAGCCGGCAAGGCCGCGCGCGGAACGTCTGCGGCCTGATCCCACATCTCCAGGAGGCGGTCCATGTCGAGGAATATAGCGATCTGGTCGCGGATCATCATGGAGCCCAGGACGCCGTCCGCCCGGCAAGCCTGCGTGTCGAGCTGGAGCGGCAATGTCGGTGTGTCGACGATCTCCGATGCCAGGAGGCCGGCCGGAGAGCCGCCGCGACGCGGCAGAATAAGGAACAAGGCGTCCCGGTCGCCGCAGGGCGAAAGATCCAGGAATCGATCCGGCCTGAGCACGTTGATGGCCGCGCCGTCGATGTTGATCAACTCACGCTCGCCGACGCGCTCGATGCGCTCTCGCCGGATCGTGACCACGCGCCGTACGCTGCTCAGCGGCAGCGCCAGCAATTCGGCGGGACCGTATCGGAAAACCAATAGCGTCTGGCTTTCCACCTCCTGCTCCGGGGCGGGCAGCGCCGGCGCCTCGTGGACCGTCGATCGTTGGGCAACGCCGCTGTGACGCGCCAGCCCATCGCCGCTGAGGATCAGCGCGACACGGCCATCGCCCAGAATCGTGGCCCCACCGTAAATGCTCAGCGGCCGCAGCAGGGGATGCAGCGGCTTGACCACGATGTCCTCGCTGCCCAGAAGTTCTTCGACCACCATGCCAAACCGCTGGGAGCCGATCTTGAGGACGGCAACGTAAGCCCTTTTCAGCTCCCCGGCGGCGGGATGGTGAGCGGCGATGATCTCCGACCGCGTGTCCGAGGTGAAAGGCCGGCGGCGGTTGAGAATCTCCCCGAGCCGCGTCACCGGGAGCAGTCTGCCGCGCAGCCGCAGCACTTCTTCATCGTGGCTGCACTCGATACGCAGACGGCCCGCCCCCGGCTCGAGCAGAACGATCTCTTCGACATCGCGCAGAGGCAGGGCGTATCGCTGACCGTCGCCGGCGAGCAGCAGGCACGGCACGATCGCCAGGGTCAGCGGCAGGCTCAGCGTGAAGACCGTTCCCTGCCCCGCAGAAGAATCGATCTCCAGTACGCCGCCGATCCGCTCGAGATTGGTCTTCACCACGTCCATACCGACGCCCCGGCCGGACAGGTCGGTGACGCGGGCGGCGGTGGAAAAGCCGGACATGAGAATCAGGTCGTAGACCTGCCGGTCGCTCAGCCGGTCCAGTTCTTCCTCCCGCTTGACCCCTCGCTCGAGGGCCTTTCGCATGATGGCTTCGCGGTCGAGTCCACGGCCGTCATCGCGGATCTGGATCAGAACCCTTCCCCTCTGCTGGGAGGCAGACAGACTGATCCGGCCGGCCGGCGGCTTGCCCGCTCGCACGCGCTCGTCGGGCAGCTCGATCCCGTGATCGCAGGAGTTGCGGACCAGGTGCGTGAGCGGATCGGAGAGCGTCTCCAGGATGGTCTTGTCCAGCTCGACCTCGGAGCCCGAGATCTCGATGTCGATCTGCTTGCCAAGCTGCCGCGCCACGTCGCGCACCAGGCGGGGGAATCTGTCGAACAGCGCGCCCACGGGCTGCATGCGCATGCGCAGGGCCGCGTCCTGCAGTTCGCTCGTGACCGAGTCGAGCCGGCGCATCAGTTGTCGAAGCTGGACCATCGCCGGATCCGCCGTCTGCATGGCCTGGTTGCGGACCAGAACCAGTTCCCCGGCCAGGCCCATCATGCGATCGATGAGCGAGACCGGGACCCGCAACGAACCTCCCGCCGCGGCGGGCGAGCCGCCGGGTTTTTTATCCGGGCGAGGTTGGACCCCGGGCATAGGGCCCGCGGCCCGCTCGGCCGGAACGCTCTCGACACGTTCCAGACGTACGATCGCCGCGCAGGGGATGCCGAGACGCTGAGCGAACTGCTCCGCGCTCAACGAGGAAGCGATGATCGCCCGGTACCACAGCGGCGGACCCGCAAGCCCCTCGTCCAGAGGGGGTCCGGTGACGTCGAGGCGGGAATCGAGGACGTTCCCGGCCTGCTCCAGGCGTTTCGCGACTTCGAGCGGCGCCAGGTGGCAATCCCGCTCGCACGCGAACCAGTCGAGTTTCACCCCATAGAGAAATCCGGCGCGCTGCCATGCCGCCAGTACGTATTCGGAGAGCGGAAACTCACTCGGTTGAGCGGATGACTTCGTCAGCCGGGTCAACGGGAGGGCAGACGAGCTCTCCGCGACGGCCGTCGAAACGGAGCGTTCGGTCCGTGAAGCAGACGCCTCGATCAGCGGCCGCAGTCGCTCCAGCAGCTCGGAGATGTCCGTTTGCTCACTGTGCTCCAGATCGTCGATCATCGCGCTGACCCGATCCAGGGCGCATAGCAATATGTCGATGACTTCGGGAGTCGGCGGGACATGGCCATCACGGATGTTTTCGAGGACCGTCTCCAGCGCATGAGACAGTCCTTCGATGTTCCCGCGCCCGGTGAAACCAGCCCCGCCCTTGATGCTGTGTACGGATCGAAGCAGGTGCTCGAAATGGGCCCGCGGGTCGCCCTCGCCGCGCTCCAGGGCGATCAGCCCGGACGTCATGCCGGCCAGGTGCTCCCGGGCCTCAATCACGAAACGCTGGCTGTGGCTTGACTCCATAGGCATCAAATTCGGTGTTACTCACTCGGCGTGAAGGTGCGGTCCAATCCGGTGGTCCGCAGTAGAACGGCCACCGGTGCGGATACGCCCTCCGCGACAACAGCGTGTACCCGCTCACGGTGAGCGATCTCGCGGGCCAGCGCGGCCAGCAGAGACAGCGCCGCCGCGCTGACGTGCTGGACCCGCGAGAAATCCAGGCGCAGGCGGGACGGCTCGCGGTGCAGGATATCGGAGAGCTCGATCCGCAGCGACTGCGCCGCACCCTCATCGAAGACCGCAGGCAAGGCCAAGCGGCTTTCCGAGGACCTGCCGGCAGACGTCACCTGTGCGTCGATCGACGATTCGGAGCGCGACTCGGCCGGCGGGTTGAGTGGCGGAGACGACCGGCCTTCCCGGACCGTTGCGATCCGTTCGAGCAGCGTCGCGATCGACTGCTCGGTGACGGTCGATTCCGGCTCGGGCGCGCAGATCCTCTGCAATGTGTCCAGCCCCTGGAGCAGAATGTCGACGGCCTCACTGCTTAACTTCAGACGCTGTCCCTGGGCGGCGGAAAAGCAGTCTTCCATCGCATGCGCGACCTGTACGGCAGCCTCAACACCGACGATCCGGGCGGCGCCCTTGATCGAGTGAGCCGCTCGCATCATCGCCTCGATGTCCTTCTCCCCGGCCCGGCCCTTCTCGAGCGCGAGCAGTCCCTGACTCAGAGGCGGGAGATGAGTGTCCATCTCGGCCCGGAACAATTCGAGCATGACCGGGTCGCAATTCATGTCAGGCCTTCCAGGTCGTCATGGATCTCGAACAATCGGTCGAGCCGGGTGATCGCGAGGATCTGACGGACGGGCGGCTGCACGTTGGCCAGCACCAGCCGTTGACCGCGGGCCTTGAAGAGCTGACTGAGCTCGATCAGGCCCCCGAGTGAGAGGCTGGGCACGAAGCTCACGTTGGCCATGTCCAGAGCGACGGGTAGCTGCGGTGAATCCGCGCCCGCCGCCGACACCTCAGAACGGACCGCAGCGATGTTCGTCTCGTCCAGACGATCCGATTGAACCCGGACCACAATCACACTCGGACGCCGCTCGACGACGGTGGCTGCTGGTTCAGACATGAGTCACTCCTGCCGTAAATGCCGAAAGTCGAAACCTGATGGACCCGTTCTATTTCGACTTTCGATTTTCGATTTTCGACTTTCATTTGATCCCGCCCACGCGTCTGATGCCGCGCATGCCCATGGCAAGCGTTTCCGGGCTTGTCGCCCAGTGGAGCGCCTCCGTGCCGCTGATCTTCTCGGCCTGGTACATCGACAGGAGGTGCTGGTCGAAACTCTGCATGCCGGACTCGCCCGTGAGCACGTACGCCGCCAGCTCGCTCAGGTTGTTATCGAGTATGAATTTGGCCGTCACCGGGCCGCCGCGAAGGATTTCGACGGCCGGGAGGCGCTTCTCGTTGTGCCCGGGCACCAGTCGCTGCGAGATGATAGCCTCGACCGAGTTGGCGAGTTGGGCGAGGAGCAGCTTGTGCTCGGCCGGCGGGAACATAGCGATGATGCGATCGATCGTCTGCGGGGCATTGGCGCTGTGAACCGTGGAGAAGACCTGGTGACCGGTGTCGGCGGCCCGCAGCGCGATCCGCAGCGTCTCCACGTCGCGCAGCTCGCCGATGAGAATCACGTCCGGGTCCTGGCGGAGCGCCTGCCGCAGGGCCTGGTCGAACGAGGTCGTGTCTGTCCCGACCTCGATCTGCGAGATCAGGGCTTTCTTGTTGGTGTGTACATACTCGATCGGGTCTTCGACGGTGATGATCTTGGTGCGGTAGTTGGTGTTGATCAGGTCGATCATCGCCGCGAGCGTTGTGCTCTTGCCGCTGCCGGTGGTGCCGGTGAGCAGAGTCAGACCGCGGCGGGCAAGCGCGATGTCGTGGATCACTTTGGGAAGGTTGAGCGCTTCGATGGAAGGGATGTCCGTGCGGATCGCCCGCATGGTCATGCCGAATCGTCCCAGCGTCCGGAAGGCGCTGCAGCGGAAACGCGTCCCCGAGGGCAGTGCGTGGGAGAAATCCAGCCCGCGGACGGCCGCGCCGACGATGTCATCCGCGAAGCGCGACGGGGCAATCGCCTGAAGAAACGCGAGCATGTCCTCATCCGTGACCGGAGGCCCCTCGATGACCCGGACCTGACCACCCAGGCGCAGCATCGGGGGCGAGCCGGCCTGAAGGTGTATGTCCGAGGCCCCGTGTTCGACGGCGAATGTCAGGATGCGTTCGAAGTCCATAGGGGCACTCCCGCGCGTGTCTCGTGAACCGAAGCAGTATATCCTCTCGGACCCGGGACAAGCACCACTGCCCTCAGTCTGGCCGAGGCTGAAGCCACAGACTCTTCCGGCAGCATCTGCTATCGGGGGAGCCGGCCGGCAGCTCGTACAAGAGCACGCCCAGCGAGTACACGTCCGTGCGCGTATCGATGTCCAGGCCGCCTTCGGCCTGCTCGGGGCTCATGTACTCCGGCGTCCCGACGAGCTGCTTGAATTCGGTGAACAGCGTTTTTTCCGTCAGACGCGCCTGCATAGCCTTGGCGATGCCGAAGTCGATCACCTTGGCTGCCGGCCGGTCATCCTGCGTGCTGACCAGCACGTTCGACGGCTTGATGTCGCGGTGGATCAGTCCCGGATGATCAACGGTGAAATGTAGTCGCGCACGAACGCCGGATGCACGGCGTCGGTGTGGCCGCCCCAGTCTCCGTCCCGCTCGAACTGGGTGCGCCAGGCGATCCGCATGACTTTTGTGAGATAGAGGCTTCGCGTTGCCGGCGTCGCTCCGGCGGGCAGGATGAAACCGTCCAGACCGGCGGATGGCGCGTCGGTACGATCCGCTGTGCCGGCCATCGGAACGAGGAAGCCCAGCACGGCATCCCGCTCCGAGGTGAACACATACAGGTGGTTGCGGACATGGCTCAGCGCTTGGGTGAGGTCATAATTATTACTGATGGACGCACCGAGCAGGATGACGCCCTCCACCTTGACGTTCGACGGCAGCGCCTCCAGAGTGAAGACGGCCACCGCGGTCCCGGCGGACAGTCCGACCAGATGAATCGGCGCTGACGGGTGGCCTGCCCGGAAGCTCACGATTTCCTTGGCCAGTTCGCTCGCCTTCCGCCGCTTGTAGTTGTCCGCCGCGTCCTGATCTGCCAGGACACCGAAACCGGTCTCCCACGGGAACATGCTGAGTGGGCCCTTGTACCCCGCCTGGGTCAAACCAACTTTGAGACCGCCTTCCCAGTTCGACACCGTGCCGCCGCCGCCGGCGCCGTCCAGGTAGTACACCACACCGTATTGCGGGTCACCGCCGCGTGGGGAGTCGCCGCCGGTCATCGGTTGCGTACTGGCACAACCCACCGCACTGGCGGCGAGCAACGCGGCAAACGGCAGCATCGCCGCTGATGTCAATACAGCCTGAAACCTTCGACTGGCATCCGTGGAAATCGCGCCCATCAGTTGTCTCCTATGCGAGAACAGAACATTTCGCGTTGAACGAGTAATAGTGGAACGAGTAATAGTGGAACCTTGTTTCGCGCACCCCTTATATCAGTGCGCGTGACTTGTGCAAGACTTGGCTTCTGAAATAGCTGAAAACTCGTTCGGGACCGGATGTGACGGATTTACGTCTGGCCGTAGATATGCCTGCAAAAAGTAATAGCACGACCGAGAATCCCGGTTTTTTGTACTTGACGAGCTATTCCGTCCGCTTAGTATGGCCTGTGAGTTTTTTGCGGCTACGTCGCCGGCCATCATATCAATATATAGGGTCTATTCGTGACCGTTTCATGAGCTTTCCAGTGTAGTCTCACCCGGCGCCTTGGCTGTGAGAAAAATCAGGCATTCTTGAGATGAGGGGCATGCACCCAGTCGCCTGATGGCGCGAACGTCTGCGATTGATCGCAACTCCTGCGAAGCCCCCGGCAAATACACGCGAAGTCACTTGATAAAGGAGGTCTCCGACCATGCGGAACTTAAGGGTTATGTCTGTACTGGGAGTGTTCAGTGTGGCTGGACTGGTCAGCGGATGTGCTGAGCAGTCCAGGTCCCGCATGAACATCGATCCCCGGGCCGACGAGGCCCTGCACAAGATGAGCGCTGCGCTCGGCAGGGCGCGGTCGTTCAGTTTCACAAGTGTCGCGACCATGGATGAGCCTGTCGCCACAGGCCAGATGGCGCAGTTCTCCAGAGAGGTCCGGCTCGCCGTGCGCCGGCCCGACCGGATCAGCGCCCGGGGCAGTCAGGACGAGGACGCTTTGCTCTTCTGGTATGAAAACAAGAACGTGACCGTCCTCGACAGAACCGCTAACATCTACGCTTCCATACCGGTGCCGGGGCGGATCGATGCGATGCTGGACGACGTCGCGAACCAGCACGGCCTGACGCTGCCTCTGGCGGACCTGCTGTTCTCCGACCCGTACAAGGTGTTGACGGCCGATGCGCACACGGGCCGGTACGTCGGCCTGCACGAAGTGAACGGCGTCGAGTGTCATCATCTCCTGTTCACTCAGGAAGCCATCGACTGGCAGATCTGGATCGACTCCGGCAAGGAGCCGGTCCCCCGAAAACTGGTGATCGACTACAAGAGCCTGCCCGATCGGCCGCAGTTCACCGCGCTTCTGAGTGAGTGGAACCTTTCCGCCTCGGTCGGGGACGAACAGTTCAAGCCGGTCATTCCTAAGGACGCCAAGAAGGTGGAGATCGCTCAATTGCTTGCAGCAGGACAAGGAGAATAACCATGCGCACGAGAGCCTTTATCATCGCAGTATCCCTTGGAGCGTTCGGTCTGATCTCTGCGCGGGAAGCCCATGCCTGGCGCGGCGGCGGCGGGGGCGGGGGTTTTCACGGCGGCGGGTTCGGCGGCGGAGGCGGAGGTTTTCACGGCGGCGGGTTCGGCGGCGGAGGCGGGGGTTTTCACAGCGGCGGGTTTGGCGGCGGGTTCGGTTCGGTGCACCATTCCGGGTTTGGAGGCGGTGGATTCGGCGGCGGCGGGTTTGGAGGCGGCGGCTTCGGCGGCGGCGGCTTCGGCGGCGGCGCGGGTGCCGGCCGCGCTGGTATGGGAGGCCAGGGCGGATTCGGCGGTGGTGCGGCGGGCCAAGCGGGAGCGGGCCGCGGCGCCGCAGGCGCTGGCCGTGCTGGTGTAGGCGGTCAGGCGGGAGTGGGCGGTGGTGCGGCGGGCCAGGCGGGAGTAGGCGGCGGCGCCGCAGGCGTTGGCCGCGCTGGTGTTGGCGGGCAGGCAGGTGTCGGCGGCGGCGCGGCAGGCGCGGCCGGGGTTGGCCGAGGCGCCGCCGGAGATGCGCATTACGGGGAGGCCAGTGGATATTACGCGGGGCATTACACGGAACACTCCGCGAACTACGGATCCATCCAGCACTACGACGCGAGCGCGCGAGTCGCCAGTCCCTATGGAGCGAACGTCTATCACGGCCCGGCGGGCGGAACGGCGGCCACGTACCATGGCGTTTACGCGTCAGGTGCCGCGGTAAAGGGCCCGGCCGGCTACGGGGCGGCCGCCGTTAAAGGACCCGCGGGCGGAACTGCGGCCGCGTATCGCGGCCCCTACAGTTCAGGCGCGGTCGCGCAGTTGCCGTCAGGCTACACGGCTACGGCGTGGCACGGTACGAGTTATTACCACTCCGGCTACAGTTTCTATCAACCGACCTGGTATGCCGGGACGGTGTCCTACGTGCCGATCTACCCGCCTGTTGGCTTCTACTTCGGCTCCTTGCCGACCGGTGCCACTCAGACAGTGGTCAACAACAACACCTACTATGTTTCCGACGGCGTTTACTACCAACCATCGACGCAGAACGGGCAACAGGGCTACGCTGTTGTCAACTCCCCCTCGCCGGCCGTCACGCCACAGCAATTGCCTCCAGCAGGCGGCGATGCCCCCGACCCTTTCGAGCTGCTCAAGAAAATGAGCGGTTACATGGGGCGCGAAGCGCACCTCAAGATGACGGTGGATGAAACCTTCGATGAGGTGGTCGCGGCGGGCCAGAAGATCCAGCTCTCCAACGAACGGACCATCCAGGTGAAGCGGCCCGACAAGGCGTCGGTGGATATCCGCGGCGCCGGTATTCGGCGGCGCATCACGTGCGACGGCGAGAACTTCACTGCCGTCGATCTGCTCAAGAACCTCTACGCGACGATCCCCATGAAAGGGTCGCTGGATTCGACCATGGACAAGCTCGCCCAGCAATACGGCATGGCCCAGCCGGTGGAGGACCTGCTGTACAGGGACATCAATGAACGGCTGGCGGGCAAGATCAAGGCCGGCCAGTTCCTCGGCCGGGAGAAGGTGGGCGAGCATACGTGCAATCACCTCGCGTTTACCCAGGCGAACCTCAGTTGGCAGGTCTGGGCTGATGAGGGCGGCAAGCCGGTGCCCCGCAGACTCGTGATCAGTTACGACAGTGCGCCCGGCCGGCCCCGGTACACGCTGCTGATCACCCAATTCGAAACGCCGCTGGTGATGCCGGACTGGGATTTCAAGGCGAACTTGCCGGACGGTGCGATGTCCACCGGCCTGTTGACCCTGACCGGCCAGCCCGCGGCGAGCCAGTGAGCCAGAACCACTATTATGAACATATAAGAGTCAAACCTCTACCCTGACTGCCCGCTGTACGTGAATCAGGAAAACAAGGAGACAAACCAGATGAGACAGAACAGACGAATCCTCATGTCCGGGGCATTGGCGGCGGCCGTCGCGGCGGCGGCTTTGCCGGTATTCGCCCAGCAGGTCACCGGGGAGCTGGGTTCGCCCAGCGCGACGACCTCAATTGACGGGAAGCAACTCCCGGCCCCAGACCCGAAATTCGGCGGGTTCATCAAGGAGAACGCCGCGAAGTCGAAACAGTGGTGGGCGCCGCGCGTGGTCCCGCCCAAGGACGCGCCCAACGTCCTGCTCATCATGACCGATGACGTCGGCTTCGGCGCGCCGAGCACGTTCGGCGGTGTGATCCCGACGCCGGCGCTGGACCGGATCGCCAACGCGGGGCTGCGTTACACGCAGTTCCATTCCACTGCGCTTTGTTCTCCGACGCGGGCGGCGATCATCACGGGGCGCAACCATCACTCGGCGGGCTTCGGCGTGGTGTCCGAGCAGTCCACGGGTTTCCCCGGCTACAACAGCATCATTGCGAAGGACAAGGCCACCATCGGCCGGATACTCAAAGACAACGGCTTTGCCACCTCCTGGTTCGGCAAGGAGCACAACACGCCGACCTTCCAGGCGAGCCAGGTCGGGCCGTTCGACCAGTGGCCCGTCGGCATGGGCTTCGAATATTTCTACGGGTTCATCGGCGGCGACAGCAGCCAGTGGCAGCCGAACCTGTTCCGCAACACCACGGCCATCTATCCTTACGTCGGCAAACCGGGATGGAACCTGATCACCGCCATGGCCGACGACGCCATCGCGTGGATGAATCAGCTCAACGAGATTGACCCGAGCAAACCGTTCTTCTGCTACTACGTCCCCGGCGGCACGCACGCGCCGCATCACGCGACGCCGGAATGGATCAAGAAGATCAGTGACATGCACCTGTTCGACGAAGGCTGGAACAAGCTGCGCGACACCATCTACGCCAACCAGAAAAAACTCGGCGTGATTCCACAGGATGCAAAAATGACGCCCTGGCCGAAGGACCTGCTGAAGGACTGGGACACGCTCAACGCCGATGAAAAGAAGATGTTCATCCGGCAGGCCGATGTTTATGGCGCCTACCTCGCCTACACCGATCACGAAATTGGCCGCGTCATTCAGGCCGTCGAGGACATGGACAAGCTGAACAACACGCTCATCATCTATATCAGCGGCGACAACGGTTCGAGCGCGGAGGGTTCGTTGATCGGCACCCCGAACGAGGTCGCTTCGATTCAGGGCGTCGAGACTCCCGTCGAGGCTCAGTTGAAGTATTTCTACGATGTCTGGGGCTCCGACCGGACGTACAACCACATGGCCGTGCCGTGGACGTGGGCGTTTTGCACGCCGTTCAGTTGGACCAAGCAGATCGCGTCGCACTTCGGCGGCACCCGGCAGGGCATGTGCGTTTCGTGGCCGGGCCACATCAAGGATCTCGGCGGCATTCGCGGGCAGTTCCATCACGTCATCGACGTCGTGCCAACCATCCTCGAGGTCTGTGGCATCCCCCAACCCGAGGAAGTGGACGGCATCAAACAGTCGCCCATCGAAGGCGTCAGCATGATGTACACGTTCGACAAGGCCAACGCCGACAAGCCGTCCACCCACAAGACCCAGTATTTCGAAATGATGGGCGACCACGCGATCTATCACGAGGGTTGGATCGCCAGCACCAAAGTCATCCGCCCGCCGTGGGTGACCGTCGGCGCGGTCAATCAGGATCCCTTCAACAACGTCACGTGGCAACTCTACGACCTGACCAAGGACTGGACGCAGAACGATGACCTAGCGGCCAAGTATCCTGAGAAAGTGAAAGAGATGAAGGAGTTGTTCGCGAAGGAAGCGCTCAAGTACGAGGTGCTGCCGCTCGATGCCACCGTGGCGACACGCATCATTGCTGCCCGGCCCAACATCACGGCGGGCCGGACCGAATTCAACTACTTGAGGCCGCTGACCGGCATCCCGCAGGGCGACTCGCCGGTGTTGCTCAACTGTTCCTACGCCATCACGGCGGACATCGAAGTGCCGGACGGCGGCGCCGAAGGCATGCTGTTGACCTCCGGCGGGCGGTTTGCCGGCTACGGTTTCTATGTGTTGAAAGGCAAGCCGGTGTTCCTCTGGAATCTCGTTGGCCTGAAACGCATTCGCTGGGAAAGCCCGGACGCTCTCGCCCCCGGCAAGCACACGCTGGAGTTCGACTTCAAGTACGACGGCCTCGGCTTTGGCACGGT
>CAYLLT010000128.1:0-17602 GCA_964384465.1 uncultured Planctomycetales bacterium
CGATGAAAAACGTCGCGTGCTGATGGGTGAAATCGCTTGAGGCGCGGGGGAGTTCTCATGTGTTCCGTGGGCGGGGTATTGATCGTGCTCCTGTCGGGGTGCGCTCCATCGGTTGGGGCCGTGTTTCCGTGGACTTCTCAAAACCACTATCGGATGGTGCTGTCCGTCGATCCGAAGCTGGCGACGCGTTCCCACTGCCCGGCCGCGATCGACATCGACTTTCCCCAAGCGCTCGCGAATAAGGGCGCGACCAGCCCGTTCGACGAGAGCACCATCGAAGTGGTCGCTTACGATCAGAACGGCCAGCCGGTCGTGTACGACGCCTCGCGGGCCGTATCCGAGCGTTATCTGGTGCCGTGGCGAATCGACAAGTATTACAAGCTGGCCAAGGTCACGCTGGACTTCGTCATCCCCAATGCGAACTGCACAAAGTTCGGTGTCTACTTCGATACGCAGCAGTCCGGGCTGGGTCGTCCGCAGCGCTACGCCGGACTCGTCGGGGACGGCGATTACTTCCGCGAGGAGTTCAAACGGCGGGAGATCAACGCGTGTCATTTCGATTGCTTCTGCGATTTCGACGGCGACGGGGACCTGGACCTGTTCAAGGGCGGCGTCGAACCGTACGTGTATGTTTACGAGAATGTCGGCGGCAACCGCATGGTTGACCGCGGACGACTGTCTTCCGGCGGCAGCCTGCTCACGCTGCCAAACAACAACGGCCGAAGCTGGCTCACCGTCGCGTTCTACGATTGGGACGGCGACGGCGACCAGGACCTCCTGCCTAGTTTCGGCGACGGGCCCGATATCGGAAAAATTATCTACTACAAGAATACGACCGCTGAAAACGGCGGCGTGATGACCTTCACGCGGGTGGGGGCCTTGACCACAACCAACGGGACGGCGGTCGCCGGCGGCTCACAGGCCGGCGGATGGTTCCCCTCAATCTGCTTCGTTAAGGACTGGGACGGCGACAATGACAACCGCACCGATATTCTCGTCGGAAGCAATAACCACTGCTATCTCTATCGCAACGTGGGGTCGAACTCCAGCGGCCCGCGCCTGGCCAGTGCGGTGACCATCCAGGCCGCCGGCCAGGACATCGTCGTGGACACGCCGCGATACGACGTGGCCGACATCGACGGCGATGGCGACCTGGATCTCCTTTCCGGTTCGCAGCCCGGCCCGGTGACGTGGTTCCGTAACACCGGCACGCGGAAAGTCCCGATTTTTGCCGCGCCGGTCACAGTCGCCTACGCCACGCCTTATCTGATCGGAGATGCGCATTCGGGCCTGAAAGTGGCCGATTTCGACGGCGACGGACTGCTCGACCTGGTCGTCGGGCGCTTTTGGGAGCGCACGCCGTTCTCCGAGGCGACTCAGCCGCGGTACTTTGGCGGGCTGCACAAGAACGTCGGCACGGCCACCTCGCCGGTGTTCGAGCGGCGCGACGCCGATCACGGTTCGCCGTTCACCGAGCGTTTTCAAATCTGCGACGCGGTGCGGCAGAACGGCGTCCGCATGGCGGACTGGAACAGTGACGGCAACCCCGACCTGCTCGCCGGCGATACCGACGGTTTTATGTGGTATTTCCGGAATGTCGGCAATCGATTGTTTCCGGTGTTCGCGACCGGAGAGAAGCTACAGGCCGGCGGACAGTTGCTCAGCCGTTACGACAAGGGCGGCCACGCACGGCCCGACACCACCGACTGGAACAACGACGGCAAGAGGGACCTGGTGGTGGCCGATGGTAACGCCAACGTCACGCTGTACCTGAACACGGGCACGACCGGCAGCCCCGTTCTCGCCTCCGGCCAGGAGCTGGTGCCTGGCGACAACGCCAACCCCTTCGCCGCCCGGGCCAGCGTCCTGGTCTGCGACTACGATCGCGACGGCAAGAAGGACCTGGTTACCGCCGATCAGAACAATACCTACCAGTTCCGCAGGAACACCGGCACGGATGCAGCCCCGGTGCTGGCCGCTCCCCAGACCATCACGTTCAGCGGACAAACCGTCACCTACGTGCGGCCCAATCTCGGCTCCTATCTGGACTGGGACGGCGACGGGATCATGGACCTGATCGCCTGCGAATTTGAAAACAATATTCGGTTCTACAAGAACATCGGTTCCGGCGCCGCCGGCCAGATGCCGCAGTATGCCAACACCACCGGCCAGTACATCGTCAAGCCGTTTACGGTGCAGATGGTATCCGGCGCGGACGCCCAGGATTGGCGCGGCGACGGCGACACTGACATCCTGACCGGACAGGGGCACGGCGGCAGCGGCCTGCGATTTTATGAACGCGATTACATCGACAACTCCTCGAATCCCACCATCGTGCCGACGGTGACGGTCGCCGCCACCGAGACCAGCGGCGTTTCCACCTCGGACCTGGATCGAGACGGCGATGTCGATCAGGCGGATTTTGCGATTTTCCAGCTCTGTATTGCCGGCAGCGCGACCAGCTATCCGCCCGGATGCGGCATCGCGGATTTCAATTACGACGCGCTGGTGGATAATGAGGACTTCGCGATTTTTCTGGAGTGTATGAACGGTACGAACCGGCCGCCGGCGTGCTGAACGAAAGTGAGCAAGCGTGAACGTCGGTCTGGATAGACGTCGTTTTCTTCAGGCGTGCGGCGGGGTGCTTGGCGCCGCCATGTTATCCCGCACGAATTCTGCGCGGGCCGCGGAGCCGGCGGCATCACGGCCAGCGTCGGTTGGAAAAATCAAACTCAAGAAAGCGATCTCCTATTCGATGCTGCCCGAATCATTGAAAACCGCCGAGCGCTTTCAACTCACGGCGGACACCGGCTTCGAGGGCGTCGAAGCGACCACCATCGATGACGACGCGACGGTCGAGTCGATGAAGGCCGCCGCGGAAAAGGCGGGCGTCCGTGTCCACTCGATCATGCACGCGGGCAACTGGAATCACTCGCTCACCAGCGACGACCCGGCCATCGCCCGCAAGGGCATGGAAATCCTTCGCCGCTCGCTGCACAATGCGCATGCCTTTGGGGCGGATACCGTATTGCTGGTCCCCGGCGTGGTGACGCCGCAGGTGCGTTACAAGGATGCGTGGACGCGCTCTCAGCGGCAGATCCGCGAGGTCCTGCCGCTGGCCAAAGAGTTGAAGGTGATCATCGCCCTCGAGAACGTCGGCAACCGGTTCCTGCTCAGCCCGCTGGAGTTCGCCCGCTACGTCGATGAGTTTGCCGATCCGTACGTCCAGGCGTACTTTGACATCGGCAACAGCCTGGTGCTATGGAGTTACCCGCAGGATTGGATTCTGACGCTCGGCGCCCGGATCAAAAAGCTTCATCTGAAGGATTATGACCAGGAGAAGAAGCGATTTGTGCCGCCGGGTGACGGTAATGTAGATTTTGGCGCCGTCAGCCGCGCGCTGGCTGAAATCGGCTACCACGGATTCGTCACGGCGGAGATGCAGGCCGGCGACGAAAAGTATTTGCGAGACGTATCGCGGCGAATGGATAAGATTTTTTCGATGTAAGCGCACAAACGACATGAATCATCGGACAGGAGTATCGTTCTTCTCTCCCGGAGGGAGAAGTTGAGAGTAGCCCAGCACTTCAGTGCTGGGTTTCGGTGGGCGTCGGTATCCAGTCCCGGAGGGACGATTGAACGATTGCTCTGACCGTTGTCAACCGTCCCTCCGGGACTACGGCATTCGCTCTCCATCCGCCCCAGCACTAAAGTGCTGGGCTATTATCAGCCTGTGCCTCCGGCACGGTGAATATCCAGGAGCAAGGTGATGTTCCGAACGAAGAGACGATGTCTGGTTTCCACTTCTCTGCTGATTGCTGTTGCCTCGACGGTGAATGCGGCGGAGCAGCAGTCGTTCCTCACTGTCGTGCAGCGCTACGCCGATACGATGATCGACAAGGGGCGCGATACCTACGGCCCGCAGAAGAGCGGGTTGCTGCTCAGCGCGTTCGACCGCACGACGTTAAAGCCGCTGACGACGCGTCCGGCTTCGCCGGCGGGCGCTCGGCGCGGCGACCGCTCCGGCCCCGCCTGGACCCACCTCACCGGCGCGAATCCGCACCTGGACGAGAACCTCCTGCGGATTTTCTACCTCCTGACAGAGATTACCGGCGATAAGAAGTACGCCGAAGCCGCCGATCACGAGATCAAGTGGTTCTTCGAGAACACCCAGTCTCCGGAGACGGGCCTGATGCCCTGGGGCGAGCACCTGAGCTGGGAGACGACGGTGGACGGCGTTGTGTCGGGCGGCGACGAGTACATGCACGAGTTCGCCCGCCCGTGGATGCTGTGGGACCGCTCGTGGGAACTCGCGCCCGACGCCTGTAAGAAGTTCGCCATCGGACTATGGGAGAATCAGATCAAGAACCACAAGACCGGCGGCTTCGATCGGCACGCACCGTATTTCGAACGCAGCCCGGTGGACGGCAAGGATTTCCCGCGGCACGCCGGTTTTTACATCCACACCTGGGGCTACGCCTACAAGCACACGAAGGATCCAGTTTTCCTGGAGGCCATCAGCGTTCTCCTCGGCCGATTCGAGAATGCACGAGCCAGCATCGGCCCGATGGACCCTTACACCGCCTCCACCATGGTCCCTGACCCGCTGTCCACGCGGCTCAGGGAATTCGCGCTCAAGGAGGACGAGGCGCTGACGACCATTTTCAGAGATTCCTTCGGCAAGGAGGCCAAGAGCCTGGCTCCGACCTGGCAGGCCGGCTACAGCTCCGGCGTCCTCGCGTCGGGGGCCATGTATTCCCTGGGCCGATATGAGCAGGTGCCGAACCCCGGCTATCGCGATCAGATCATCGCCATTGCCGATGCCTACGTCGATGCGTGGCCGAGCGAGGACACCGACGTGTGGGACATGAGCTTCGGCCACGTCATCAGCACGGAGGTCGCGGCGTTTAAGTTCACCGGCAAAAAACTCTATCTGGAGCAGGCGGAGCGCATCGCCCGGCTGGCCGTGGACGTGCTCTGGCAGGACAACCCGCTGCCGCGCGCGAGCACGCGCACCGGGCACTACGAATCGCTCTGCGGCCCGGACACGCTGGCTCTCGCGCTGCTTCAGGTGCACGCGGCCCAGAATGACTTGAAGATCAAGCTCCCGACGAACAGTATTGACCGATGAAGGATCGCGAGTGTCCCCGGCCATCGATCTCAAACCTGTCGGTGATCTACCGTGCCGGAGGCACCGAGTGATAGTAGCCCAGCACTTCAGTGCTGGGTGGAGAAGGACGCCGGTTTTGAGAGTCCCGTAGGGACGGCTGACCGGGCCGAACGAGAGCTCAATCGTCCCTCCGGGACTATGGAGCCTTTGAGCTCATCACCCAGCACTGAAGTGCTGGGCTATTGTCAGGCTGTCCCTCCGGGACGGCTGCGTGCGAACGCTCTGCCCAAGGAGGCAACTCAATGCGTCTCACCCGAACCAGCAGACACCTGTTCCCGAGCGCGAGCATACTGGCTCTCGCGTGCGCATCAGCCCCTCTCGCCGGGGCCGACTCGCCGTTGCCGGGTACGCTCAAACCGACGAAAGGCGCCCCGCAGCCCAGCTCGAACTTCCTGAACTATGTCTACCGCTACGCCGATGCGCGGATCAAGAACGGCCGGGACACCTACGGGCCGGATAAGACGCCGCTGTTCCTGAGCGCGCTGGATCGTCAAACACTTGAACCGCTGAAGACGCGGCCGCCGGCGCCGACCGGCGTGAGCGAGGACGAACGGCTCGGGCCGAGTGACGGTCCGCTGACCGGCGCCAACCCCATGTACGACGAGACCTTCTCGCGCCTGCTGCGCATCCTTCGCGGGCTATCACAGAACGCGGCTTACACCGAAGCCGCGAATGACTTGAACAGATGGGTGCTCGCGCACCCGCTGCCCGACAGCGGCCTGCTGCCGTGGGGCCGCGGCATGGGCTGGGACGTGGTGTCCGACAAACCTTTTGGTAATCTCGATCATGGCTATATCTGGCCGCATCCCTGGCTGATGTGGGATCAGTGCTATCAGCCAGCGATTGACGAGAGCAAGCGCCCCAAGAATGAACCGCGCGACTGTTCCTGCTTTGGGCTGGTGCCGGAGGAAAGTAAAAACTTCGCCACCGCCTTGCTGAAGTACCGCAGCGAACACAAGACGGCGCACAACGATCTGCGCCAGATGGGTTTTGAGCTTCGCACCTGGGCGGCGGCCTATGCACGCACCAGGGATCAGCAGTTCCTGGCCGCCGTAAAAACAACGCTGAGCTCGATGGGAGATGTCCACGTCATCGGGCTTCCCGCGCTTGGGTCGAGGCTCTCTGCCGGAATTGACTGCTACGGAGCATCGCTCGATGTGGCCGAGCCACTGGCATCACGATTGCGCGCGTTTGCCGCTCGGCAGGACCAGGAAGCATGCGCGGATTCGAGCAAGCTGAAGGAAAAAGGTGGGTTCATGATCCCCTACCAATCCGATGCAGACGCCGGTCATAAGCGTGAGGAGAAGTTCACGCCTCTGTGGGATCCAAGCGTTGCTCATCAGACGACGGCCGCCCTCGCCATGATGTGCGTCGCCCGTTACGAAAACGGCGGGAACGTCTGCCTCAAGAAAATCATCATCGATGCGGCCGAGGCATATCTCAAATCGCCGCCGCCGGAGGACATGGACCTGTGGCCGCTGACCGTCGGGCAAGTCATCAGTCTGGAAACGGCGGCGTGGCGCGCGACGGCCGACCGCAAATACTTCGATCACGCACGCGAACTCGGCCAATTCGCGGTGAAGGCGTTCTGGGGCGACAGCTCGCTGCCGAGAGCCAGCCTGAGGAGCGAGCATTACGAAAACCTGACCGGTGCGGACACGCTGGCCACCGCACTGCTCGAATTGCATCTGAGCATTCTGCACATTACCGCGGTCCCGCACCCGGCCAATACGGCGGATCGCTGAACTTAAGTGAAGATGTGCAACGCAATTGTAGCGCCGACTGTTTTTCAGTTGACGCGGCTATGTGGCTAGTGCATAATAGATTAGGGCCAAGCTCGCGGATAGACGATGTGACAGTGTAATCAGTTCAGGCTTCAATGCTGTTTATCGTTGAAGACCCTGGAACCTTTGGGAAGGACAATGCGGCAGCCGTGATCAGACCTCATCCTGCTTGCCGGAGCGTTTTCAGGCTGCGCGCCAGCGCTCGTGCCGCAGCCGGTCGCTCGCGCTCCGCGTTCACGTTGATCGAAGTTCTGGTCGTCGTCGCCATCATCGCCTTGCTGATCGCCATTCTCATCCCCTCGCTCCAAAAGGCGCGGGAACAGTCCACCGGCGCCGTCTGCCGAGCCAACCTGCACCAGCTTATGCTGGGCATGATGACGTATACGGCCGACCATAAGGCGCTGCCGGGGAACAATCAGGTTTACTGGTCGGCCTGGGACCAGTCGGGCCAACCCGGCGGCAAGTGGCCGACCTGGAAGGCGAGCGATTCGTGGCTGGGCATGCGTGATCCTGAGACCTCCTTCCCGACGACCCAGCAGGATCAGCTCTGGGCCCACGTGGACGCGACGGTCCCGAAACTGGGGTCTCTTTACAAGTATGCGAAAAATGAGGCGGCTTATCTTTGTCCGAAAGATAAGAAGGGCATGCCCGATCCTAATGATCCGCAGGGCGGCGGCGGAAACGGCCGCTTCAGCTACACCATGAACGGCCTGATCGGTTTCAAAGCGCCCGAGAATTGCGTATCGTTCCGGTATGTTCAGGATTTCACAGTCATGGCGGGAGCGCTTCCCGCACCCATCGCGACTATCCCCAAGGGCAGCAAGTTCACCTGGACCATCTCCCGGATGCTCGCTCTTGTTGAGGAGCATCCCTGGAATAACACGAATCACGGTTGGGTGGGGGATAGCTGGGCGGCGGACAGCTATCTGGTGTTCAGGCACCACCCCGACCGGACCACCGGAATGGGGATGTTCGCTTTTGTGGATGGGCACGCCGAGGGGCAGCGTTATCCTTACTCTGTGAAACAGCCACCGCCGAAAGCGCCCGTGACGTTCCAGGGAGTCGATCTGTTGAACAAATACAAGCTGCCTTACGACTACGCCGGCAACGCGGGGGGCAGTGTGAACGAGCTGTCCTTCATGCATAAGTTCATATACCCTTACAACGATTAACAAGATGGTGACATGAGCCTGGATGCGGCGCGGCGAGGCGCACAGACAGCTCTGAAATGAGAGCATTTTGCCGTGATTCTGTACGTTCCCATTTTGCTGATCGCGGTGCAGTATGGTGCGGATGCCCCTTCCGTGGAATTGCAGGCGCCGGCGGCCGGCGCTCGGTTCGACGCGGCCGAGTTCGTCGTTCGGGTATCGCGGCCGTGGTTCGACAACCCCTTCACTGATGTTGAACTCACCGGTACTTTCAAAGTTGAAAACTCATCTTCAATCGTCGTGCGCGGCTTCGCCGATGCGCAGGACGGCGGCGTTTTTCGGCTGCGGTTCTGCCCGGAGCGAGCGGGGCAAACTTACTCGTGGGAGCTGGACCTGCGGGCCGGTGAGGTGAAAAAGCAATGGACCGGCACGTTCAAATGCGAACCCTCGACGCGCGGCGGACCGGTGGTCGTGGACCCGCGCCATCCCAAGCACTTCATGTTCGCCGGTTCCGGCCGGAACTTCTATCATCTGGGATACACCGCCTATCACCTCCTGGACTCTTCAAACAGCGATGAGCATATCGCCTCGTTCATCGACTACTACCGGCGGGAAGAGTTCAACAAGGTCCGCTTCCTCCTCACCGGCTATCCGCGGGACCCCGGCAAGCAGGCCGCCAGGGACGATAAGGAGTTCGGCGTGGCAGACCCCTGGAGCGCTGCGAACTACGGCTCCAAGCCGGACAGCGTCCACCCCCTGCCGGCCTGGCTGGGCGAGCCGCATCACTACGACTTCACACGCTTCAACGTCGCCTACTGGCAGAAGGTGGACCGCATGGTGCGGCGGATGCGCGACGCGGGCATCGTCGCCACCTGCATCTTTACGATCGAAAAGCAGAACCTGCCCAAGGAATACGGCGCGCTGACCGACGCGGAGTACCGGCTGTACCGCTACGGCGTCGCCCGCCTGGCCGCCTTCGACAATGTCTGGTGGGACCTGGGCAACGAGCACAACGAGTATCGCGACGTCCATTGGGGCAACACGATGGGCGCGTTCGTCAAACAGGAAGACCCGTACGGCCGCCTGGCGTCCGCCCATGCCTACAGCGATTTCCTGTACCCCAAGTCCAAATGGGCCGACTTCATCATCACGCAGCAATACGGCGACGAGAAGAGCGTGTACGACTGGGTGCTCACATATCGCGAGATCCCCAAGCCGTACGTCAACGAGGAATACGGTTACGAAGGTCATGGCGAGCGTAATCGCAGAGGCCTGGTGAACGTCGGGCACGGCCAGGACGCGGATCACGCCCGCCGTTCCCACTGGTCCATCGCCATGGCCGGCGGATACGCCACCTACGGGGATTGGAGCGACGGCATCGCCCACTATTACATGGGCGAGCCCGGGCCCGGAAAGGCGGCTGCGCAACTCAAGCATCTGCGGCGGTTTTTTGAGGCGATTCCATTCGCAGAGCTGGAGCCGGCGAGTGAATTGGTGTCGGAGGGTTTCTGTCTGGCGCGAGTCCCGGATTGTTACGTTCTATACCTGCCCCACGGCGGCGAGAGTCGAATCGATCTGAGCAAAGCCCGTTCCCCACTGCTGGTGGCCCGCTGGTTCGATCCGAGAACCGGCCACTGGCAGCCCGGCCCACCCGTCAGCCCCGAGAAAACGACCATCACCGCTCCTTCCGCTGACGACTGGGTGCTCCAGATCAGCGGCGGCGAACCGAGCTCACAGAGCGCACCCTGAAACACGAGCTACGCTCCGGCATCAACCACGCATCGGAATCCGACTGCGCCTGAGCGGTCCTTGCACGGGGCCATGAGCAGGTATTTGCCGTGCTCGTCGAGCTTGGTGTTGCGCGGGAAGTACCACTGAGAGGTCTTGGGGCGATAGTGGCTGCCGCCGCGGACGATCGCCGCCCGCGTGTGCTCGTCCGTAAACTCATCCGTCCATTGCCAGACGTTGCCGGTCAGGTCCATGACGCCGAACGAGCTGGCGCCCTTCGGGAACGCATCGACGTCGGTCGGGGGGCGCAACTCGCGGCCATCCTCGAACGGCGGAACGGCTGAATCGTCGGGTTTGTTTCCCCACAGAAACTTGCGGTCGTCGGTGCCCTGGGCGGCATATTGCCACTCCCATTCGTGCGGCAGGCGCTTGCCGGCCCACGCGGCGTAAGCCCGCGCATCCTCGATCGCCACCCACGTGACGGGCTTCTTCTCCCAGCCGGGCGGATAGTTGCCGTCCTTCCAATCTCGCAAGAAGTTGTGAGCGTCCTTCGGCCGATAGTGGGCCGCATCGAGGAACTTCTTAAGCTCCGCATTGGTCACCGGATACCGATCGATATAAAAGGCCTTGATATCGAGTTCCTTATCATGGTGACGCCGGGGTAAATCTTCCCACGGATACTGGACGTCAACACCCGGTTTATCATTGCCCTCGATCTCGACGCCGGACACCTTGAAATGGAACTTGCCGGCCGGGATGAGAACCATGCCCTCCGGCGCGTCTTTGGCTGCCTTCGTCGGGGCGATGTCCACGATCTTCTGCGGCAGCGCCTGCCACTCCGCCGACAGGCTGCTCAGTCGCGTCCGGGACAGCTTGGCCATCCGCGACAGGTGCTTGTGCAAGTTCTCGAAGAGCCGCGCGTGCTGCCGCGCCAACACAGCACCATACCCGTGGGCTTCCAACTCGAAGCTCAGGGTCGCGACGTTCTCCTTGACCGACGGCTTCAATTCCACGCCGGACCAGAGGTCGTAGAATTTCGTACCGCGCTGGAAAGCCACCTCCAATTGGTTCCCTTTCATATCCTGAGCGGTTCGATTGACCAGCAGCCACAGCGTCCGATCTTTTCCGGGAAAGCGGCTGGCATACACGCCCTTCTGTAGCGTGGGCACGTGCGGTTCCCAGTCGGGGCTGATCAGCAGGTCGGGGACGGCGTGATAGATCGCGCGGATTCGGCGCAAGACCTCCGCATCCCGCGGCGTGACTTGGTTCCAGATGCCCCACACATTCTCCCAGCTCTCGTAACCCACGCCGTTGAAGAACGCCGCCTGAAGGCCGTCGGTGCGGTCGCGCGCCCAGCGCTCGCAGATGTTGACCATGTGCCGCGACTCAAGCCATTTGTATTTGCTGACGATTGGAACCTCATGCTGGTATTTCCAGTAGCCCCAGGTCAGGGTGTCCCACTTGACCATCGCCTGGTCCTCAAAGTGCCCTTCGGGCTCTAGGGCGATGACGTGGCCCGTCGCGTCGGAGGCCTTGCGGAACTCCTCCGGCACGCCGCGCATGGTGTCGCCGTTGATGCCGTCCGCGCCGATCTCCTTGGCGAGCTGGGCCGCGGCTTCCCACAGCGGCTTGCCCTCCGGGCGCGTGCCGGTGTCCCACGGCATGACCGGGAAGAACACCTTGACGTTGCGCCGGTGGAAGTCGTCGATCATCTTGCGCAGGCCGGACACGCCGCCGGGCATATCGCGATGGAGGTCGTGCTGGTTGCGGTTGTCGATGCCGATGTTGGGGTAGACCGGCCAGAACAGGACGGCGTCGATGCCGCCGTAGCGTTTTTCCAGGTCGTCCAGGTAACGATCGACCGTGTAATGGCCCGCCACGGGATCATAAAAGTACCGGTCCTCGATCATCATCTGCGGCTGGACGAAGCTGCGCTGCGTCCAGAGGAGTTCCTTGCGCGTGTACTCCTTGTCGTCGTACTTAATTTTCGCGCGCTCCTGCTCGCGCCACGCCTTCATCTCCGCGAACCACGCCTCGCGATCCATTCCGTCCTCCGGCCCGTGGATCGCCTCTTCCTGTAGCTTCAGTTTCATGTCCTGCCCCCATGCCGACACCGGCAGCAAAGCAGCCGATACGCAAATCCAAACTGATCGTCGTCTCATTGTGTCGCGCCTCGATAATGAATGTTCAAACAATTCTGTCCAGCATTATGCGGCCGACATACAACACGCACAAGCGGATCGCAGGGTTGCGCAGGGCAGTCATGGCCGGGGTCGAACGGGCGGGTATAATCAACCTGGGACCGAACCATGACCCTGACCGCCACGCAACCCATTCGCGTCTACGCCGACACCTCGGTCTACGGCGGCGTGTTTGACGATGAGTTCGCCAAGCCCAGGTGATTGAAGATGAAGCAAAGCTGGACCGTGACGGTAGCGGTGGTAAGATGGGATCAAATAGGAGAACGTGACCATGCCGCGACCGAAACCGTCCAAGGGTAAACCCTCCAACAAACCGCCCGCTCAGTATCCGAAGGGACCGCCGCCCTCGTACCCGAAGCCGCCACAGCGCAGGCCGGGCCACAGATAGCGGGCATGGCGATGGACCAGCGATGACCGAATTTCTTTCATCTCTCTGACTCTATGACTTTGCGTGATTCTGTCCCTGGTGGAAATTCCAAGAGACACTGGCCAGACGGCATTTCGTTAGCAATAACCAAGGACAGAATCATGTCTTATTCAGCCCGACGCAGGCGCAGCTAAGCCGGTGTGCCTCACGCTTCTGACGGAAAGGAAATCGACGAATGAAGCTGCTCAAAGAACAGGATGCGTCGCTCGGTCCCGTCGTTGGCAAGACGGTGGCGGTGCTGGGTTATGGCAACCAGGGACGTGCCCAGGCAATGAACTTGCGCGATAGCGGCGTGCGTGTCATCGTGGGTAACCGCGAAGACCGTTACCGCGATCAGGCGGTCGCCGACGCGTTCAAGCCGATCTCCATCCCGGAAGCGGCCGCTCAGGGTGATATTCTGTTGATACTGACCACCGACGAGTCGCAACCGAGCATCTGGCAAGAGCAGATCGCCCCTGGCCTTGCGCCGGGCAAGGTACTGGTGTGGGCCAGCGGCTACAACATCGGCTATGACCTCATCCGGCCGCCCGCGGACGTAGACGTGATCATGGTGGCGCCGCGCATGACCGGAAACATGGTGCGCATTCTATACCAGCAGGGCAAAGGGGCGATCGCTCAGTTCGCCGTGCATCAGGACGCGAGCGGCCATGCCCGCGAGACCTGCCTGGCCCTGTGCAAGGGCGTCGGCCTCACCCGCGGCGGCGTGTTCGAGTCGTCGTTCCGTGAAGAAGCCGAACTCGATCTGTTCGCCGAGCAGGTGGTGTGGGCCGGTCTGACCGCTTGGTTTCTTGAATGTTTCGAGATCGGGGTCGAACACGGGTTTTCGCCCGAGTTGATGGTGATGGAGCTGTACGCATCGGGCGAAGCCGCCGAAATCCTGGGCATGATGGCGAAGCGAGGCTTCTTCAAGCAGATGACGCACCATTCCACCACCAGCCAGTACGGCACGCTCTCCCGCGGGCCCAGCCTCATCACCGACGAGATGCGCCAACGGGCGCGCGAATTCCTGCGGCGCGATATCAAGGACGGCGCGTTCGCCCGCGAATGGAGCCGTGAACAGGAGCAGGGCGGCAAGCGGCTCGAGGCCCTGCGGTCGAAGGCGCTGAGCCATCCCATGAGCCGGGCGGAAGACCATGTCATCGCGATGATCCAGGCCGCCCACAGTCCGGATTCGACCGGGGCGTGAGAACGAGAGGCTAACGCGTATGGGTCGGTTGGACGGTCAAACGAGCTGGATCAGCGGCGCCGCTTCGGGGATCGGCGAAGCTGCGGCGCGATTGTTCGCAGCCGAAGGCGCCTGCATTGCGTTGATTGATGTCCAGGCTGAGCGCGGGCGGAGCGTTTGTGAGAAGATTTGCGCGAGCGGCGGTCAGGCGGAGTTTTATTGCTGCGACGTGGGTCGCGAGGAGGAGGTGCGGCTGTCCATCGAGCGAACGGTCGAACGATTCGGGGCGCTGCACGCGATCGTGAACAGCGCCGGCATCGTGCATATCAAGCCGCTACACGACTATAGCGAGCGGGAATGGGATCGCTTGATGGCCGTCAACGTCAAGAGTATTTTCTTTTCGGTCAAGCACGGCCTGCCGCACCTGCGAAAGAACCCTCGCAGTTACATCGTGAATATCGGCTCGATCAGCAGCTTCGTCGGTCAGGCGAATACACCCGCGTATACCGCGTCGAAGGGTGCGGTATTGCAATTGAGCCGCTCGATCGCGTTGGATTACGCCGCTGACGGGGTGCGGTGCAATTGCATCTGTCCGGGGATTACGGATACGCCGATGCTGCGCGAACATCTGGGGCCGAACCCTGACGCAGCACTGACGGACCGGCTGAAGCGCGTGCCGATGGGCGTGGCGCTGACGCCGCATGATGTCGCCAAGGCGGCCCTGTATTTCGCTTGCGAAGATTCCGGCGGAATCACCGGCACATCGCTCATCATCGACGCGGGTTACACGGCCGCTGCGGAATGGACCCATTCGGGGAAGAAACCATGAAGCTGAAGCTGGCGTGTGCGGATTTCACTTTCCCGTTGCTGACGCACGATCAGGCGCTCGACGTGATCGCGATGCTGGGCTTTGATGGCGTGGACATCGGCCTTTTTCAGGGTCGATCGCACTTGCAGCCGGCCGATCAATTCGCCGATGCTCACGAGCCGGCGCGGCAGCTTCGGCGGAAGCTGGACGAACGCGGCCTCACATGCGCCGACGTTTTCCTGCAAATGGACGCTGACCTGGGGGCGTACGCCATCAACCATCCGGAGCCGGGCCGTCGCTCCAAGGCGCGCGACTGGTTTGAACGGACGCTCGAATATGCGATCGAATGTGGTTGCGGTCACGTGACGGCGCTGCCGGGTGTCGCCTTCGATGGCGTTGCGGCCGGCGACTCGCTCGCGCTCGCGTGTGCTGAGCTGGCTTGGCGCGTGGAGCGTGCCCGGCAAGCGAAGCTGGTGTTCGGCGTCGAAGCGCATGTGGGTTCGATCGTGCCCACGCCGCCGGAAACGCAGCGACTGGTGCAAACGGTGCCGGGCCTCACGTTGACGCTGGATTACACGCATTTCGCTTACGCCGGGCTGCCTGACAGCCAGGTGGAACCTTTGTTAGGTTATGCCAGTCATTTTCATGTCCGCGGCGCCTGCCGGGGTCGATTACAGGCTTCGTTCAAAGACAACCAGATTGATTACCGGCGTATCATTCGCGTGATGAACGAGCTTAATTATCCCGGTTATGTCGGCATCGAGTACGTGTGGACCGACTGGCAGCATTGCAACGAGTGTGACAACTTGTCGGAAACCATTCTGTTTCGCGATTTCCTTCGATCAATTGAGTAACGAGTTGCGAGTAAGACCCTACTCGCAACTCGCCGCTCGCCGACAGAGAGGATGAGTTGTGGCTGAAACCGCCGTAGAACATTTCGACAAGCTGTACGAATTCGATCGCGAGCCGGTCACGCCGAACAAGTTTCAGCCGGGCCGGCATTTCGCGGGCGTTTTCGCGGGCGAGCACGTGGCCGGCACGGAATTTGTCATCGGGGCATTGTTCGTCAGTTGGGGCGTGTCCACCAAAGACCTCCTGCTCGGCCTGCTGCTCGGGAATTTTCTGGCCGTTCTATCCTGGACGCTGGTGTGCGCTCCGATCGCCACGCAGACGCGGCTCACCTTGTATTGGTACCTGCGGCGGATCGCCGGCCCCAGCGTCACCGCGGTGTACAACATTTTGAACGCGGTGCTCTACTGCATCCTGGCGGGAGCGATGATCACGGTTTCCGCCTCGGCCGTTCGGATTCCATTCGGCATTCCGGCGCAGATCGGATGGTATCCGCACGATATTCGGTTCGTCCTGGTGGTGATGGCGGTCGGAGTGGTCGTGGTTTGTCTGGCCATCCTGGGTTTTGAATCGCTGGCGAAGTTTTCGTCCATCGTTTCGCCGTGGGTGTTCGCCATGTTCTTCGCCGGGGCGGTCGTCATGCTGCCGGGGCTGGCGAGGAGCATGCCGGAGGTGGGGGCGGTTCACAGCGTTTCTGATTTCTTCACGCTGGCGGACAAAAAAATATGGGTCGGTGCCGCGGCAGGCGGCCGGTCGCTGGGCTTCTGGCATGTTGCGGCATTTGCGTGGATTTGCAATCTGGCGATGCACATCGGACTGTCGGATATGGCCCTGTTGCGTTACGCGCGGCATTGGAGCTATGGATTGTATTCAGCGTTCGGAATGTATCTCGGCCATTACCTGGCCTGGGTGTGTGCGGGGATCATGGGCGCGGCGGTCGCGCATCTGCTCAATCAGCCGCTCTCGAAGCTCGATGCGGGCGACGTGGCCTATCAAGCGTTAGGTGTAGCGGGAGCGATCGCGGTAGTGCTCGCCGGCTGGACGACATCAAACCCGACGCTTTACCGCGCGGGACTGGCACTCCAGTCACTCACGCCGGGCTGGCCGCGATGGCTGGTGACATTGGCTGCCGGGATCGCGACGACGATTCTGGCCTGCTCGCCGTTCGTCTTCCAGTGGCTGCTCCAGTTTGTGGCTTTATATGGGATATTGCTCATGCCGGTGGGCGCTGTTGTCGTGGCTGAGCATTGGTTGTTTCCCCGGCTGGGATGGCGACGTTTCTGGGCGACGCGCGATGGGCACGCGGCCAATTGGCCGGCGCTGATTTCATGGGTGACGGCTATTGCTTTGTCGTTCTATCTCTATGCCGCGGACCTCGTGCATGAGTTTTTCCTGGCCGTTCCGATCTGGATTTTCACGAGTTGCCTCTATTTGGTGTTGGCGTATTTATTCGGGGCCGCTCGGCGCGATACGAGTAGTGCGGAAGAAGAACCTGCTTTTTATGCCGGTCATTCGAACGAGGCGTTATTTGATTCTCAGAATCGGGCGGGCAAAAGCAGCGCCTTGGTTCTATGGGTCTCGGGCTTAACCGCATTGGTCACGCTCATCGGTTGCCTGGTCCTGCCGATCCGGGTGTTCTTGAAAGGGGCGGAAGGACACAGCGGGCTCTTCCAGTCTTTCCATCAATGGCTGGTGTGGCTGAGCCTGGCCCATTTGGCCAGTGCGGCGGTCTGGGTGATGCGGTGGGATCGGCGGAAGGCGACGCAGTAGAGACTCTGAATAACTCCTTTGGAGCTGATAGGACGACCGGCCACAGAGGGAAATGATGGCACTCCACAAACGGCTCCCAGGCTTGCTTCCGGTGATTGCGGTCATGATCGGCTCGTCCATCGGTTGTATGGGAACGACATCGGGCCCGGCAAAACTACTACCGTACCCCCAGGAAACTGGTCGTTACTGGGAAACTGCGGAAGATCGGTCCGTTGCACATTATTCTGAGCGGAGATCGGGTTCTGCGATCCAAGGCGCTGAGCCATCCCATGAGCCGGAGGGGCTCGCGGCCGAAGCCCGCGGCGCGTGGTGGTTTCCAGGCCGGTGCCCGGAGCGGAGGAGCTGAAGCTGGTTGGCTGATCGAGGACTGCGTCGATTCCTGGCAACGGGCACCGAAAACATGGACCGGCACGTGACGGGACAGCAAGTCTGCTGTGCGGTGCGCGACACGGCGCTGAGCCGCTGGGGCCTCATGGCGAGCGACGTGCTGGCCCGCTGTGTCGCCGGGCGGGCAAAACCAGCCAGGTTGGGGCGGGTGAAAACCAGCCATCT
>CAYLLT010000129.1:0-17348 GCA_964384465.1 uncultured Planctomycetales bacterium
CTCGCATCTCGATTACTATATAGAATTGTTCAAGTTATTTTTGAGCGCGACCTTACACTGCGCGTCCCCGTTGAGTTGCTCGTGAATGATTTGCGTCACAAGAGGGCGGGCCGACTCTTCGAGATCTAACCCGAAATCCAAAAACGAGCCGACGAGGACGCCAGACACGAGGAAAGTGCATGCGCCGAGCAGACCAGGGGCGAGCAAACTCCTGACATGGTAGCGCCGGCGCGCATGGAGGTAGGCCGGAAAACCAATAATCCAAACGAGGAGATGACATAGGAACCAGCCGATCGGTCCAGTGTCTCTCCTGCCTTGTCTGCGGCGACCCATGCCGAGCAGGGTAGCCTCAATCGCGGCGAGAACCGATGTCGACAGAACGCCGGCTACAACGAGCGTCAGAAAAACCTTGAGGGCAAGCGAATGTTCCGAAATGTTTCTGACCCACAGCCACATTAAGGCAGCGCAGAGGAATGGTATCAGCACCGCTATCGTCCCAAGGACTTCATTTTCATAGGAACCTTCCATTTCCACGATCACTGGTGGCGGAGTTGCAGCCTTTTTGCTTTGCTTGAAATTTTCGAGTTGCACCTGCAGTTCCTCGGCCGCTCGCCTTTTCTCCTGCTCGACCTTGAGTTCCGCAGTCTGAATCTGTCTACCGAGCTCTTTCTGGAAAACGGACAGCCGCTTACTTACGCCGCAGTGATCGCACGCTACCACCGTGCTACCAGATGGAACTTCATCGTGGAAATCAACCGTGAATCGCTTCGTGCAGTTTGGACACGCTACTTCAATGGACTTGTTGCGCTGTGACGAAGGTCGGGGCTCAACATCCTCGTGCGGCTCGCTGTTTTCCGCAAGAAAGGACTCGGCAACCGGTTCGGGAATACGAATACGATTCCCACATTTCTTGCAGTTCGCCGAACGACCGGCGTACTTAGACGGCGCTTTCAGGCTCGTACCACATGTCGGACAGTCGAACTCGATACTCATGGTGACCCCTCAGACGAGCGGCCAGAATCTTCTTGCGGTGAATTACAGCGGAAAGCCAATGCCTCCACCAGAACCGCAAACGGAAGCAGATTACATCTTAAATCGCTTAGATTACCTGTCAACGGGTTCCGGGCCGGGGATAGCACTGTCGAATTGTGTGCCACACTTGGCGTTCATCGGCGGTTACGCATCCTCCGCACGCCCCGTTGCGACCGCTCGAACCCGCGACTACACTCCGAACCCATTCATCCCCGGCCGTGCGATGCGCCCGGGGACATCAAAACCATCGAGAGGAGACACACATGAGAACGGCTCGTCTGTTGACACTGGGCATCCTGGTTCTGGCCGGCGGCAACATCGGCTGCGTGGGCCGCATGATCAGCGAAGGCCTCGGCGCGGCCACCGGCGCCGCGGGCAAGGTGCTCGATATCGACAAGCCCGCCGGGCTGGCGAAATACCACGGCTTCCAGGTCGAGTCGCTGACCATCACGCAGGGACTCAAGGCCCCGTCGAACCTGACCCAGCTCGTCCGCGCCGCGTTTATGGAGGCCTCCCGCGCGAAGGGCCTGACGCCCGAGGGCAAGCCGGGCCTGCTGGTCAGTGGCGAGATCATCAGCTTCGAGAGCGCGGGCGCGGTGGATGAGGCCATCGGGCCGCTCGAGGAAATCATCATCCGCGCCAAGCTGATGGACGCCGGGAGCAAGGAGGTCCTCGCCGTGGCCAATCTCATCGGCCGGGCCAAATCAACCAGCGCCGGCGGCGAGAAAAAACTCTCCCAAGGCGCAGCCAAGGCGCTGAAGAAATGGCTCAAAGCCGGCGGCATCGCCAAAGACGAGGACGAAGAGAAGGAAAAAAAGAAAAAGTGACGCTCCCGTCGACCGGGCACGAAGCCGGGTAAAGTTGTAAGTCAACGACCTGCCGCAACCATCTGGACGCGCGGAATAGTAACGGCAGGTCTGGCGACCTGCCCTACCTCTTTCTTATCTGCGTTCATCGGCGGTTTCAGGTTGCAGCCCGCGCCGATCAACCGCTCGGCTGTGTGGTGGGCGGCAGGGCGTTGCCGGTGGTCGAAGAGGCGATCACCGACAGGAGGTATTTGTTGAGGCTGTCGAACAGGGTTGTGAGAAACCCGACGAGGAATACGTCGCGGGCGGAGGGCGTCGTGCTCGCGGCGGCCAGTGTGGCCCCGCCGTGCAGTCCCAGCATTGCCAGGGCGGTGGATATCACCGCCGCCATCTTGAGCAGGCGGCCGCTGTTGCAGACGGAGCCCGCCGGGGCATCAGCGCATTCGTAGAAGTAAGCGGTGCGGCGGATTTCAGCCGCGTTGGCGCTCTCCGCATTCTCCGTGAGCAGGATAAGCCGGCCCAGGCCGTCATACTCGTTGCGGGTGACGCTGCTATCGGGATGCGTAACCTTGGATTGCCGACCGGCCGCATCGTATTCGTAGCGGGTCACGTGCGGGCCGCCAGCGGCGGCTGCGGGCGGGTCGGTCGTGTAGGACGGCTCCGAGCCGTTGGAGTACGTGTCGCCGGTCGTCTCATTCGTGCCGTAATCGGCGGTCGCGATCGCACGCGAGTTATACAAATAATCCACTTAGTTCGATTTACTTGGCACGCGGCGTGAGTATGTCACACCCTACCCCACACTGAACCCGAGCTGATGTCGAGGCCAGCTCGATTGACGGCAGATTCAGACGAGCCAGCGGAGCCGTGATTCACGTTAAAAGCGCTCAGATAAGGTCGGCGGCAATAGCAAGTGGAAAGGGACTGGGGCGCGGAGAGGCTCGACAGAGAATGTGTGCGAAAGCATGCTGCAAAGCGGCTACAAAACCGATTGTGAGCTGTTTGCGTCGGGCCGAGCATCGCGATGCTCTTATAGGCACAGCGCCTGTTCCGGGAGCTGATGCTTCCGGCTTACGGCGAGGTCGATTACGTCGCTGGGATGCTGGGCTTGGTCTGGGGTAGAATACGTACGTGGATAACGACAGCGACACTCACAACCCGGTGAAGAAGACGTATTAGCGGCCGCGGCGATAAATTTTCAGGATGAAAAATCGTGGCGTATCAGCTCACAGCCGCGGATCGACTGGCTCGCTCTCCAGGGCGAGCACGGCGAAGACGCACTCGTGCACGCGGCGCAATGGCCCGTGCCGAGCAAATCGTTCGAGGGACTCGATGCCGAGGGCAAACTCACGGAGCGCGAGGGAGCGCTTGAGCCCGAGCCCGCGTTGACGCAAGCGATCGAGGTTTTCGGGCGCGGTGTATTCAGGACCGTAGATGATCCGCAGGTACTCGCGACCACGGCATTTCAGAGCGGGCTGGATGAGGCCACGACGACCTTTTCGTACGAACTCGAACGGTTTGACCACCATGCCCTCGCCGCCATCGGTGGTGAGCTTCGTCCACCAAGTGATCGCTGCTTCGATACTGGCAGTGTCCGTCAGGTCCACAGCCACATACGGCGTAGCAAGCAGCAGGTCGGAATCGGCCGCGCAGACGTTCGCAAGCGTCTCCATGTGCCAAGCGTGATCGAGATCAACGTGGACATGGCCCTCGGTAGCCAGCAGATGGAATGGCGCGAGTTTCAGATCATTGAGCGAGTTGACCGGCCAGCAGTATTCGCGGTAGGCGGCTACGTACTGAGTGTGCATGTCCGTCTTGCCCCGAAATCTTTCGAGGAGCACGGCTGCTTCGGGGAGTCGCTCGACGGTTGGGGCCAATGCGCTCAGGGCTTCGGTCAACGCAGTTCGTCCGGCGGCACCCACGGCGGCGTACTGGGATCGAACAAGCTCCTGGGCTTTGGCGCTCCAGGGCATGAGTTCGCAGTCCAGGCATACCCATTCGGTATTGAATTCTGACCAGAAGGCGGAGCGCGTCAGCGCAGCGCACACCCGCTCCAGAAAACCTCGTTCGAGCCCGGCATCGATGAAGAATCTGCGGCCCGTTCGCGTATAGCAGATGCCGATGCCTTCACCAGTCACGCCAAACCAGCGCCGGGCCGCATCCTCATCGCGGCAGACGATCACGACCGCCCGCGAGCCCATATGCTTCTGTTCGCAGACGACCTTCGGAACACCTTCGTGCATGAAGTAGTTGAAAGCCTCGCGCGGATGCTCCAGCAGGCCGGGCTCGTTCGAGGTCTCGGAGGGCGACATTGTCGGCGGCAGGTAAATCAGCCATTTCGGGTTGACCGCGAATCGGCTCATCACCTCCAACGCCGCCATCGCATTGCCTTCGCGGATCGTGATGTTCGACTGAAGTCGCGTGCTGATGATCCGCTTGCCCGTGACATCCGCCAGATCGAGCACGTCGTCGTGCTGCTGCTGCGCTGAGAGCACGCTCGTATCGGCGGCTTGAGCAGGGAACGGCTTGGACGGCATGCAATACACTCGTGCGGCGGGTACGGAGACGAGTTCGCGTTCCGGGTAACGCAGGGCCGTCAGTTTGCCGCCGAAGACGCAACCTGTGTCGATGTTGATGGTGCGATTCAGCCATTCGGATTCCGGCACGGGCGTGTGGCCGTAGACTACCATCGCGCGCCCGCGATAATCCTCTGCCCACGGATATCGCACCGGCAAGCCGAACTCGTCCGTCTCGCCGGTCGTTTCACCATAGAGGCAGAAATCGCGGACTTTCCCTGATCCACGTCCCTGCATCTCCTCCTTGAGACCCGCGTGAGCCACCACGAGCTTGCCATCATCGAGCACGTAATGACTGACCAGATCGTCAATGAATTCGGCTGCTAAGCGGCTAAATGCCCGGTAGTGCTCTTCGTATCGGCCGAACTGCTCAATCGACTCGGCGAGGCCATGCGTGATCTGAACATTCTTGCCCCACACCGAACGCATGAACTTCGCATCGTGGTTCCCTGGTATGCACAGGGCGTGCCCCGCCTTCACTGATTCCATGACGAGCCGCACGCTCTCAGGAATCTTCGGTCCGCGATCGACCAAGTCGCCCAGGAAGATCAACTTGCGCCCGGCCGAATGCGCCCATGCCCCGCCTGGCTGCTCGACATAGCTCAATTGTGTCAGGAGCGCGAGAAGTTCGTCGTAGCAGCCATGCACGTCCCCGATGACGTCGAACGGGCCATGTTCATGGCGCAGGTTGTTCCACAACGGCGTGCGCTCGATCATCGCCGCTTCGGCCTCCTCCGGCGAATCGAAGAAGAAAACGTGGCTGAAGCCTTCGCGCTTGAGGCCGCGCAACGAACGGCGGAGCTGCGTGCACTGCTGGCGAATCACGTGTTCCCGGAAATCACGATCAGGCCGGTCCCGATTCCGCTCACGACAGACCTTCTCATGCAGGTTGAACACGATCCCGACCGGGATGCAGTGGTACTGCCTCGCTAGGGCAACGAGCGGCTTGCGATCCTCGGGCCGGACGCTCGTGGCATCAATCACGGTCAGCCGACCGGCCTTCAGCCGCTTGGCCGAGATGTAGTGCAGCACATCAAAGGCTTCAGTCGTTGCGGTCTGAGCGTTCTCGTCGTCAGTGACCAGCCCGCGACAGAAGTCGGACGAGAGCACCTCCGTTGCCGCGAAGTGCTTGCGCGCGAATGTGCTCTTGCCCGCACCAGATGGGCCGATCAGCACGACGAGAGAGAGTTCAGGAAGAGTGATCGTCATTCGTTTGCGGTCTCCTCACCTCACTTTTGAGCAATTTTCAAACCGTGTTCCTGGATGATGGCCAGCAGTGCTTCAGCATTCCCACGAGCGTCATCGACCGGGTGATGCGTGTGCCGTGTCTTGCGTAGATGCTTGAACGAGGCAAATGTGTCCTTCACGATTCCTTTATACAACGACCCGAGGTTCATAGAACTGTGACCGAACGGGTTGCTTCCCGAGAAGTGATGGAAGTACCAGTTCACGAATTGCCAATCGAACCCGTTATTGTCCGAGATGAAGAATGGCCGATCCGCACACACGGAGCGGAGCCAGTCACTGAACTCGACCATGACGGCTTTGGGATCGTCGAAGTTCAAAGTCTCTTCCCTCCTGAAACCACTCACCTGGAGTGCGTCGGGAATCCAGCGGTCCGAGATTGGCTTGAGTTGGCCGTAGAATGTCCGATTCAGCGCGGGCTCGACAACGACAGCACCCAAGGCGATCATCGAGTAATCTGCCGGGATCGGGCCGTCTGCCTCAATGTCCACCATAACGTACGTCATTGCGTGTCCCCTGTGTCAGATGGGATTCTGAGCCTGACCAGCAGATCGTTCAGAGCAGCCCTGCCAGAGGGGCTCTCGGGGAGCTTACTGGCCGCGCTGGCCTGTTCCAGTTCGGCGACGAGCCGATGGTACTCGCCCTCGTGAAACTGCATTTCTGCGTCGAGCAGTACGGAATGCTCCGGTCCGGCGAGCTTCCTGGCAATCAGCTCAGGGATGGCCGGGTGACGGAACACCTCGTTCAATCGAACCAGATTGGCCTCGATCTCGCCCGTGCGCATCAGGTGAATGCCGGTAAACAGCACGCGGTACAAGTACAGCAGCGGCTTGACGCGCGGCGGCTGCTCCTTCTGAAACAGCTTCCATTGCGTGTCCGCGAATCCAAGGTAGTGATGCGCGTGGTGCCGGGTGATGCACCCTCGCGCGATCCCCTTCAACTCTTCGTGCTCCGGCGTCGTGTGGACCACGAGCGGCGAATACAATTGCTCCAGCACGTACCCGTTCTTCTTGAGCATCAGCAGGAAGAACTTCTTGGCATCGTGCGTCACCAGGTCGATCTCACGGCCATCGCGCACCTCGCTGACCTCGATCGTCTCACGCGGCTCATCGAGTCCGACTACCTCCCGCACCGGTAGCACATGCACGCCGCGCAGGTCATAGTCTGAGTCCGGCGACGGGAAGCCGTACAGGTGCGCACCACTGATGGTGATGAACAGCAGCGGATACGGCTGCTCGGCCGCGATCGATTTCAGAGTATCCTGCTCAGTCATGACACCATGCTCCGTCTGGCCCTCACGAGGAAAGCATTCACGCGCGCGTAATCTGGCTGCTCGGGCAACTTCGTGCTCGCGAAGGTCTCATCGAACTCGCGATGCAGTTCGAGTCGCCAGGCGTTCACTTCTCCCCAGGGCGCCTGCCCGGCGCGGATGGCCAGCAGGCGATCTCGATACTCGCTCACCTGGACCGGCACGAGGCCCTCTCGCAGCACCGTCACGCCGGAGAGCAGCAGCCGGATCAGGTGCATAGCGTGCTTCCAGCGGATGGTGCCGCGCGCCCGGAGGTCCTGCTCCAGCTTGCGGAACTGCGACATGACGTAGCCATTGTACGTCTGGTACACCAGCCGCGAGAGGAACGCATCGCGCATGTCGAGCATTTCGCGAGCGAGCGGAGTTGCGAACTCGACGAGCGGCGTATACAGGCACTCCAGCACGTTCGGGTTGGCCTTGAGCGCCAGAACGAGGAACTTGCCCAGTTCCCAGTAACACTCCTGCGACTCGTCGTTCTCCAACTGCTCGGGGAGACCGAAGAGCGACCAATGCAGATCAGCGGGCGGCAGGTAGACGCCCCGGCGGTCCACATCGGAACCTTCTTCGTCGAGCCCATACGCGCGTGAGCCGATCACACAGCGGAAGATGACGAACTTCTCCAGGTTCATGTCGTCCAGCGCCTCGGCCGCTTCGTGCAAACCGGCCTGCTGAAACTCTTTGCGCACCGAGAACTGGCCGCGAGGCAGCGATGCCTCGCCGCCGTTCACAAAACGGACGCGGTAGGTGTGCGTGGCGTCCGCTGGTGCCTTGAGGATGATCCCAACCGATCCGCGCATCTGGGCAGGCTGAGCCGTCGTGGCGGCGATCTCCACGCGCGTAACAATCTGCGTACCGACCGGTGAAATCAGGTGATTCATGCGATCATTCACCGCGAGCAAACCCGTGCCCATACACGCCTGAGATAGTAGATTGCCCGAAACCGCAGTCTCGTCAGAAGCGGCTGCTTTTCGAGGAATCGGCGCCTCCACAATTCAATCGGCAACGACTGACCTGTGTTTTGCCAATGTGCAAGCGACTCTGCTTTCTCTCTTGATTCGTCGCTGCCGTCCCAACTTTTCGACAACTGCTCGATCAAATAAGGGCTGTACACCAGTTCAGCCCGCCATCGCTCCAGCCATTTTGCGGGCACAATCATCGTCACGTACCGATGTGAGCCGCGATGCCTGCCGATGACCTTCACCCGCTCGTAGCCATCGCCCCAGAGAGCGGGGAAACAATAGAGCTTTGCACCTGGTGCAAAGTGCTTTGTTCCGTGGTGTATTTCGCTTCCGCCTTCACCGAATGGATGCTCCCGCCGTGCATTGGCAACGACGCACCAGATCGGCTCAGGCTGATGCTCTCTTGGCCCTCGTGCGTCCTGATCGGTATGGGTGGTGTCAACCAAGTCTGAAGACCCCCATCTGCGTGGGTGAGCCGATCTCGCTGTCTTCAGGTCCCACCGGCAGGAATCGCACCGCGTAGCCAAACCGCTGTGCGACCGTAGTGGCCCAGGCCTGGAACTCCGCGCGCGTCCACTCGAATCGGTGGTCCCGGTGGCGGAAGTGACCGGCCGGTAGGCTTTCCCATTTCACGTTGTACTCGCGGTTCGGCGTCGTGATGACCACTGTGCCGGGTCGGGCGAACTCGAAGACCACGCGCTCGAATGCGGCCAGGCGCGGCGGATCGAGATGCTCGATCACTTCCACCGCGCATGCGGCGTCAAAACCCTCCAGCCGCTTGTCGCGATAGAGCAGTGAGCCGTGCAGCAGGTGAATTCGCTCACGTTGACGCGGTGGCAGGCGGTCCAGGCGCAGGCGATCGACCGCGATCTCCAGCGAGCGTGACGAAACATCCATCCCGACGATCTGCTCGAATTGGCGATCGTCCAGAAGGAGTTGAAGCAGCCGCCCTTCGCCACAGCCGAGATCGACCACCCGCCGGGCGCCGCTCTCCCGCAGCACGGCCAGTACCGTTCCGAGCCGTTGCGTGTTAAGGCTGAGCGGGGCCTCGACCGATGCTTCCTCGTCGCTCGCGGTTTGCTCGACCGTTTCGAGGTCTGGCGTTTCTTCCGCGACCAGCCGCTCGATGGCCTTGGCCGCGAGACTCCGCCGGTATTTCAGATAGCGCGTCGCGATCGCTTCCCGCTCGGGATGAGCCGCCAGCCAGCCTTCGCCATGCCGCAGCAGCTTCTCGACCTCGTCGTCGCCAACCCAGTAGTGCTTCTCGTTGTCCAGCACCGGAACCAGCACGTAGAGGTGCGACAGAAGCTCGTACAGCCGACACTGCCCCCGCAGCGTGACGGTAAAGTACGGGCTCATCCCCCAATCGGAAAAGTTCTCGTCGAGCGGATGCTGTACCGCCTCGACGGTATAGCCCACCGGCTCGAATAGACGCCTCAGGAACGCCTCGCCGCCTCGACACGGCAGAACAGCGATGCGGGCCTCCAGTGGAATTGGCGTTTCGACGAGTTCTGGCCGATCCTTGCACCGCCCGCCCAGTGCGCTGCCGAACACCTGGGCGATTGCCACGCTCAGGAACGAGGATGCGACGTACGGGCGGTCGTTTACGTACTGGTCGAGCCTCCCGCCTTCGCCCGCCGGACCGCGCCGCCCGCGCACCAGGCCAACCGGGTCCACGTCCAGCAGCATCGCCGCCGTGCAGCGGTTCTCGCTCACTTCCGGGTAAAAGACGTGGACCCTCCCAAACGACTGGTCGAACGTCTGCACCTTGCCGGGATGCTTGTGGAGCAAATATCCCAGGTCGCCGGCCGGCACATGCGTGGTGGTGATTGTCAGCAGCATTGAGGATGTAGATTATGCGAGAGGTGGAGCAGTGGCGAGCCAGGGAGGGGTCGGTTGGATGAGAATAGGCGGTAGGTGAACCGTATGTCAACCTGAATGAGAACCCATACCATGAGAGACTAATAAAGTTGAAGCAGAAGGAGACCGTCTTTACGAGCCCTTCTTGCTGCGAACAAAGCCGTCGAGCCGATCAAACATTTTGCTGCGGGAGTTAGGGTCGCCGTCAATGAAGTTGAGGACGGCCGCAGCGATTACTTTCTCTTTAACGAAGCCCTGCTTGGTGGCTGCTTCGTCTAAGACCTTCGAAACCTTGGCAGGGATGAAGTACGATCGTTTGACTTTTTCCATTGCTCTCGTTTCCATTTGTAAGCTCGTTCTTGCCGCTCAGTACGACGAGGCCACGACTTGCCGCTTGGAATCTCTCTTGGTTGCGTCCGCTTCCGTGGTCAATACCACACGGATGTCCTTCGCCAATTCCGCCGGCAATGCGTTGCTCAATTGAAAAGCATTCAACCCGTGTATTAAGTGGGCATGGCCACAAAAACGCTATGTTTTTATAAGAAATATGCCGTATTTTCTTTTGATGCATGCCATGCAAGTAGCGGCCTGCCGGGGGTAGTCCTGATCGTCTGCTTCTGGAGTCCTTACATTACAAGCACAAAATGGTATATAGAGTCTCAGATGTGGTTGTCGCGACAACCGGAAGGGGGGTTTTGGGCAATTTAGGGAAACTTGTTGAAAAACGTAAGTACTTGTTGATGTGCGATTTACGTCGATCAGGCCGGAAGCTGTTATCGTTTACAAAACCGCTGCTCTGCCAACTGAGCTACGGTGGCGTGCAGATAAGTATAGCGTTTCATCTCCGTCGGTGCGAAAGCGTTCTCAGGATTGTGTCAAGGACATCGTCGAGGTTCGCGGATTCGCAGATTGCCGGGCCGACTCAAGGCAGTGCTCGGAGGTGGGCTGATTCAACCGCTTCTCACACACCCTCTTGGAGATCCTTATTGGCAGAGCGCCTTTTTTGCGGGCGAGCTGACCTGGGCCTTGGCCGCCAGCATGTCGGCACTGTTGATGGTTCCGCCGGTCAGGTTGTAGTCGAGATTGGGGAACGCGGCGGCGGCTTGGCCGATGTGCTTTTTGGTGTACAGCACGTCGCCGAGGTTGACGGTGCCGTTGCTCGTGCCGTCGCCTTCGAGCGAGCGGATGCGGCACTGATTACCGGTGGTGATCGTCTCGCCCAGGGCGCCCGGGCCGATGGTGATCGTGTAGCACACCTGATCGGACATCCCGCCGGTGAAGTTGAGGGTCAGCAGGTTGCCGGACGTGCTCGCAGTGAAGGTGGGCGAGCCGGCGCCGGTCACCGTGATATTCGCCGCATTGCTCACGTTCACCGAACCGTCGAACTCCACTTCGATCTTCTGGATACCTCCGGAGCGCGTCTCGACGGTGGGTCCGGTGCCGCCGTTGCCGCTGGCGAGGGGGGCCAGCTCGATGGGCAGGTCCGTGCTGCCGCCGTGTGTGCGGACGCTTCGCCAGTGCATGATGGAGCGCTCCGGCGGCGAAGTGCCCGGCACATAGATCATCGCGAGGGGCAGGCCGAGATCGTTGCAGTCGATTTCGTCTCCCGTCACGGCGGTCGGGTTGCTGTTGACATCGATGACCGCCAGCGCCGGTGCGGCGTTGATTTTACCCGTGGCCCCGTTGAATACGCTGTCATTCGGGCTGATGTCGGGATCGAATCGGGGCATGGTGAAGCCGACGGCATAGAGCGTACCGGCGTTCTCGACGAAAGAGGTGATCGTTGAGAGATACCCGAAACCCAGATCGTCGCTGACCGGATAGGTGATGCGGATCGATCCGCCCGGCTCAAGGCCGACCTGGGGATCCGGCGGCGTCGGCGGCGTATAGGCGAGCACATCGGATACGTTGTAAAAGAAGATATCGACGTCGCCGCCGGGAAGGTCGCTGTTGTTCGGATCGGGGATGCTGTTGATCGAGCTGGTCAGGTACAGTTTGTCATCTGTGGCGGACCACAGCAGGGCCGACGGACCCGGCACGCTGAGCGGCACGCGTATCTCTGAGCTGCTGCCGGTATCCTGGTCGTAGATCAACAACCATTCATTGCCGGCAGTCAGGGCCTGGGCGGCCAGGACATAAAGATGGCCGTCCGTGTCGATCTCCACTTCGCGCACATGTTGCACGTCGGTCGCCTGGCCGACGGTGCAGGATTCGGAGGTGATAGTACATTCGGGGTCGGTGGCAGGGTTTGTGCCATACAGCGTGATCAGGTTGTAGTTGCCGTTAAAGACGCCGTTCGTGCCGCGCTCAAGCTGAAGCTTGGCTGCGACGCGGTACGGGCACTGCTCGGTGTTCTGCGGAATCACCAGCACGGGCGCCGCGTAGGCGAAGTCCTTGGTGCTTTCCGTCCGGCCGAAGGCGACATCCGTCAGCGGGGGCGTGGCCCCGCTCTCGTCGTTGATGACCACTGAGTGGATGCCTACGTAAATCATATCGCCGCCTACGTCGAAGGAGTTCGGCGGGACCACTTGCCGGTCGGTCACCGCTTCGGTGCCCAGCTGGAGAAGACCCAGCGCGGCGTGCAGTTGATAGATGTTGCCGTCCTGGTCCTGGATCAGCCGTCCGTTGGAGCGGCTGGTGGGATGGGTATCATCGGCGCCGGCGGGCGCTTGTGCTGAGCCGACGCAGCCGCCGCTGGTATCAACAGAATACAGGTAGTCAGATTGCTGGCCGGGCTGGTTGGGCTTGCCGGTGATCAGCAGCGTGTCGACCGACGCGGTCAGCGGGTGCGGCGTGGGTGATTCCTTGGATGCTGGATTTTGATCGGCCCGGGCAATACCGATACCGCAGGCGTTGGGCGGCGGGTGATCCGGATCCATCACGCTGTCCCAGCCCAGCAGGTCCATCAGGTCGACATAGTGATCGCCGCCGTAGACCTGGTCGAGGCAGGCCTTCTTTGCCAGACTGGCCTGCCCCAGCGACTGCCCGTATTCGGCCAATAGCACCAGGTAGTCCTGGCTGTCGGCCGTACACCCGTTAAAGTTCAGGTCGCCGCAGGAACAGCATGCGGTGATGTTGGGATCGAAGTTGTCGATCCACACGCGAGACGCGACCGGCGGGTTGGTGTTGCCCTGGGCGTTCAGGCCGCGCAGCTCCAGTTCGACGTAGGTGCCGCGGGTGAAGTCGAGCGAGCCGTGGGAAAACTTCCCGAAGAATGTGGCGAACTGCCCGCTGCCGATCGAACCCGGCCGTCCCGGAACCGGCATGTGCACGCGGGCCACCTCGCAGCGCCCATTGATGCAGCAATAACTGCTTCCGCACGGCGTGGCCCCGACCTCCGGCGTATCGCTCAAAGAAACCACGACCTCGGCATGGGGGTTCTCCTGGAACAGATATTGAAAGACGATGGTCACGTCCTCCGTTTTGCCTACGCGAGCAAAGGCGCCCTTGGCGGCGACGGACACGGCTGATAGCGTGGCCATCTCCATTACGCCGTCGCTCGGGCCACGGGCATCGGGATCGAGGAAAACGGCGCCCTGCATCGCTCCGTCGTTTCGCCGGGCCTGAACGCGGGTGTCGTACTCCTCCTGGCAGTTCATGTTGATGCTCACCAGCGAGAAACCCAGCAACGGGATGTCCCGGAGCGGCAGCCCGTCATTGTGCAGATTCTGGTAATAGAGCGTCTGGAGGCTGCTGTTGAGCGAGGCGCCGGATTCAATGAACACATCCTTGACGTAGAGGGCATCCGGGATATCACAACCGTTGAAGTCCAGGTCCTGACGGTTGGTCAGATTCAGCTTGGCCCCGGCTTTGATGGTCAGCTTATCCAGCGCCCAGAAGTCACAAAAACCGGCGCTATTATTCGTCAGGAGTCTGACCCCCGAAGCACAAACGAGGTTACCGAGCGGTGGCGGTGGTGTTATACAGCCGGGGGGCAGTGGGGGAGCGCAATCGTCGCCCGGTATGGGCGGACAATCCCGATCCAGGGCGCGCAGCTCCAGCAGGCTGCCCTCCTTGCCGCAGATCTCATCCCGCTTGACCATCACCTGGATTTTGTTATCGATCATAACCGGATGGAGGCTGAGCGGGGCGGGGTCCGGGTCGAGGTCCAGGTAATGGTCGCCGACGGTTTTGATGATGTTGTTGGCCAGGGTGGGACTGCCGTTTACGAAGAATTCATGGACCGCTTCCGTCGGGGCCGCGGTATCCGCCTGGATGGTAAAGCCGTCCAGACGGGTGGTTGGGCCGACGCCGATGGCGGTGACCACGTTGCGGCTGTTGCTGTCGTCGTTGGTCAATTTTGTTTCGTTCAGCGTCCAGTTGCGCTGGCTCAGGAGCGTTTCAGTTCCGGCGAACCCGCCGTAGATGGCCACGCCGTCGGGCAGATTGAACGTGGCCGAGCGCGGATCGTCGAGGTTGGAGAGCTGCGTCGGAAGGTAGGTCCCCGCCGCCACCCACATCTCGGTGGTCCCCGGGCACAGGTCCATCAGCGCGGTGTCCAGCGAATGGTACGCGTTAAGCCAACTGGTGCCGTCGTTGGAGCCGGTGGCGTCGGCATCAACGTAGATGCGCCCGGAGTACACCGGCGCCCACCGCGCCCAATACGCCGAGACATCGCCATCGGCGGTGGTGAAATTGCCCCCCGCGATCAACTCGTTGTTGTAGACGCCCAGAGCACGCAAATAGGCATTTGCTCCATTTCCCAGTGATTGCCATCCGCCGCCGTTCCACTTGGCCACGTTGTTGGCCGGCATCCCCCCGACCGAGGTGAACGCACCCCCGGCGATGAGTTCACCGCTGTAAACACTCAGCGTTTTCACTTGACTGTTGACGCCGGGGCCCAAAGCCGACCACAACGCTCCATTCCATTTCGCGATTCCATTGACCAACTCGCCGCCGGCAGTGGCGAAGCCTCCGCCGGCGATGAGGTCGTTGTTGTAGACGCATAAAGCGAGAACTTCGGGAAGAACGCCGCCCGTGCCGCCGCCCAGAGGGGACCAGGTGGTGCCATTCCACCTGGCAATGTAATTAGCCGGCGCACCGCCGGCCGTTGTGAAGGCGCCACCCGCGATGAGCTCGCCATTGTAGACCGCAAGCGCATAAACATGATTATTCATGCCGCTGACCAGCGCGGACCATGAGGAGCCGTTCCATTTGGCAATGTAATTCCTTCCTGTGACCCCCCCCGCGGTGGTGAATTCGCCCCCGGCAATCAGCTCCCCGTTATAAACCGTAAGCGCCCACACCAGGCTGTCCACGCCGCTACCCAGCGCGGACCAGGCGCTGCCATTCCACTTGGCAAGATGGCTCGCCGGCACACCTCCCGCGGTCGTGAATTGCCCTCCGGCGACAGGTTCTCCGTTGTACAGGGTGATCGCATCAACCTGAACGTTCATCCCGGTGCCCAGTGCGGACCATGTGCTCCCATTCCATTGGGCGACGCGGTTGGCCGGGGTGCTCCCTGCGCTGGTGAACTCACCCACCGCGATCAAGTTGCTGTTGTAATTGACAAATGCAGTCACCCACGCACTCATCCCATTCCCGGCACCTGGCGCGGACCAAAGACTGCCGTTCCATTTAGCGATACGGTCAACCCCCAAGGCACCAGCGCTGGTGAACTGACCGCCCGCGATCAGCTCGCCGCTGTACACGCTCAAGGCCCGCACGGTGTTGTTCATCCCGCTGCCCAGTGCGGACCAGGTCCCGCCGCTGGCGGGGTTCCATTTCGCGATATCGTTGGCCGACCCTCCCCCGGCGGTGACGAAGTCGCCACCGGCGATCAATTCCCCGCTATAGACGCCCAGCGTCCGCACGGTGCTGCCCATCCCCGTAATCCCCATGCCGAGCGCCGCCCACGAAGTGCCGTTCCATGTCGCGATGCGGCTGGCCGTCAAGCCCCCCGCGCTGCCGAACGCCCCGCCCGCGACGAGTTGAGTGTTGTACACATCCAGCGCATAAACATCGTTGTTCGTCCCGTTGCCCGGCCCCACCCCCAGGGTGGCCCACGTGGCGGTGGTGCCATTCCATCGCGCCATGCGGTTGGCCGGCGTGGCTTCAGCGGTGGTGAACCGCCCCCCCACAATCAACTCGCCGTTATAAACCTGGAGGGCAAAAACCGCCGGGGCGGCCCCACCGCTGACTCCGTTTCCCAACGCCGACCAGGCGCCGTCCCACTTCGCGATGCGGCTGGCCGGTATCCCTCCGGCAGTGGTGAAAATGCCCCCGACGAACAGCGCCCCGCTGTAGACGGTCAGGGCATTGACATCATTGTCCAGCCCGCTGCTGAGGGCCGACCAGGTGCTGCCATTCCACCTGGCAATAGAGTTCGCCGACGCGCCGCCGGCAGTCGTGAAATGTCCCCCCGCGATCAGCGTGCCGTTGTGCACGACCAGGGCCAGCACGGAGGGAAGCGTCCCGCCTAACCCGCTCCCCAGAGCGGACCAGGTGCTGCCGTTCCACTTGGCGATGTTATTCACCTGCACGTCGCCGGCGATGGTGAATTGCCCGCCGACGTAGAGCGCGGCCCCGCCCCCATCGTCCCACACGGTCATCGCAAAGACTGGGCCGTTCAAACCCGGTATTCCCTGACCCGGCTTCCACTCGTAGACGCACTGTGCATCGGCCGCGCTCACTGGCCACAGCCACGCCGGCAGAAGAACCGCACTGATGATCGCAGCACGAAAACCGCCGGTGGTGTGAGGTTCGCGTAACATGCCTCAACTCCCTGGTCCTTTTCGCTCCTGCGGTCCCATTTCCTGCCGGCACCGGAGTTCGATAATACCCGGCCCCGAAGAAGCCAAACTGCTTCGGGGTACGGCACGCTCTACGGGCACAGCGCCTTCATGGCGGGCGAGCTGACCCTGGGTTTGACCGTCAACATATCGGCGGCGTCGATGGTCCCGCCGGTCAGATCGTAATCGATATGTGGGAGGGCGGCGGCGGGTTGGCCGATCTGCTTCTTAGTATACAGCACGTCGCCGAGATTGACGATGCCGTTGCCGGTGCCGTCGCCCTGGAGCGAGCGGATGCGGCAGGTTTTGTTGCCGGTCACGGTTTGCAAAAGCGCGGCGGGGCCGATGGTGAGGGTGTAGCACTTCTGATCGGGGAGGAGCGCGGGCGCGAAGTTCAGCGTGAGCGTGCTGCCGGAGGCGCTGACCGCCGGCGTGTAGCCGATCACGCCGTCGCTGACCGTGATGTTCGTTGCGTTATTGACGGCCACGAAACTGTTGAAATCGACCTCAATCTTCTGAATGCCTCCGGACCGCGTCTCCACGGTGGGGCCGGTGACGCCGTTGCCGGTGGCGAGCGGGTTCAGCTCGATGGAGAGATCGGCACCGCCGTGCGTGCGGACGCTCCGCCAGCGGGAGATGGATATGGGCGTATAGATCGCCGAGACCGGCAGGCCGAGGTTGTTGCAGGTGATGGGGGTTCCCGACGCAGTCGGCGGATTGGCATTGAGATCGATGATCGCCAGCGCCGGCGCGGCGTTGATCGTGCCGGTCGTTCCGCTGAACACGCTGTTGTTCGGGCTGATGTTGGGATCGAAGCGGGGCATGGTGAAGCC
>CAYLLT010000130.1:0-17171 GCA_964384465.1 uncultured Planctomycetales bacterium
CTCTCGCCGCGGCGGAGAAATTGACTAGGTTATTTATGAGCGCGCCCTAACTCGGCTGCACCGCGATCGCGACTTGGGTTAAGCATTGTCCGAGTCCCTCATCGATTTTACACACGTCAAACCACAAACAGCATCTGCTCCTGCGGTTTGTAGTGCAAGAGCCGCAGGCCACTGCTGGGAGCTGTTTAGAAGATGGGATTAGCTGAAGCTGAGACAGTGCGTACTCCCACTTATCTTCCTTAAGACCTTGGTCGGCCTCATCGACAATCTTAATTGGAAGGCTGCTCACGAGCTGTTGCATATTGCCATCGGAGGGAGATATTCTAAGCGCAACTATAGCACTATTGTTGGCGTCATTCCACCTCTTCTCATTTAGTGCTCGCATTGCATCATCAACGTATTTCTGCTTGTAAAGATTCTTTTGTACCGAAAAGCGTCCGCCGCCCTTCAACTCGTAGAGTCCAGGGACCAGATCGCGATCAGGGACAATGCGCACCATCTCGGATTTACCCTCGACGGGTTTGTTTCTCGATGGAAATACGTATCTAACCCAATCGTCCTCTTTTTCATCGAACGCAATCCGAATGACCGATTTCTCATCGACGCCAAAGGCTACGGCTTTATCGAAGACAATAAACTCCACCTTAGGAGAGAACTCTTGGTCGCTCTCACCCTTATCGAAGCGAACAGTTCTTCCGTTATCTACTGCATAAAATCCATAGTACTCGGGCAGAGTTATCTTGCTCTCCGAGAGAGACTTCTTGGAAGACCCCGAGCTTCCTCCCGAGTTATCTTTGCTGCAGCCTGATGCGATAGAGAGCATGATCAGAAGAGGGATGAATGGACGCATTGATCATTCCTCCAAAGAATTGCATCCTCTTGGGGGTGCAGAAGCCCGGTCTGAATCCATGCACTAACCGTTGATGCGGTAAAGGCGCCGTGCCTTGGCCTGCAACAGACTTATGAGCTCGGCGTCGTCAAGATACGCCCGATACTCGGCATCTTCCTCCGCAGTCAGGTTGCCGTGATTCGCCTTGGTTCCCAGCTCTTCGATGCGCTCGTGAAGTTCGTCGCTGACCTTCCAATCAATGAGCTTTTGCGCACTGTTGGGCGTGAGCCAGCCGGCGTCTGGATTCAGGAGCTGGTCCAAAGCGTTTAATGTTGCCATGCCAGTATTCTAGCAGAGAACCGCGGGACGGGAAAGACAGGTGTCAGGGACGCAGAAAACGAGGGAAACCGGCGAAACCGGAAACCGTCGGGCACATCATGGTCGAGCAGGAACTTCACTCCAGCCTCGATCCTCGACTGGCCGCGCCTGTTGGCCCACGGGCGAGGAAGGGGTCGGCGAGGGGTCGGGAGTCGATTCTTGACTGGCGCTCGTGTGCTGTAGCGGTGAGCGTGCAGGGGCCCGGATACCGGCAGCGAGCTTCGCTTAACCGAGGGCGTTGCGCTGGACTGTCAGCGGCACAAACCTCGTCTCGCTTCGCGCGACGGCAAACCCGAAGTACCTTATTCTCGTGAATGTTCCCTCTGTCACGCTCCTGCAACAAGCGGCGCCGCGCTCTCTATGGCGATCGCCGGCTACGCTCGTGCTGGCGATCGCGCTGCTGGTTGCCGTCACGATCGGGCTCGAATCGTTCGTCGCCCTGGCGATCATCATTATGGAGGGGAGTATTGCGCTGGCCGTTCTTGGCTCGGCGGCGCTGGCGGGCGGGTGGATACTTTCGCTTCTGGGGCTGGGGGGCGAGCCGCTGCGTTACCGGCTGATCGTGGGCGCGGGCCTGGGAGCGGGGCTTCTTTCGCTCATAGTGCTGGGGCTAGGATCGGCCGGGATATTGAGCCGCACCGTCGGTTTCGTGCTCGTTGTGATACTCGCCCTGCTCGGCATCGTCCGCCTCGTGCTGGATCTGCGGGCGTATTACCGTGCGAATGCCGCTGTGCAACGCCTCACGCCCGCTCATTACCTCTGGCTGCTGGTCTGGCCGTTCCTGGCGATCACGCTGCTCGCCGGATCGTTGCCGCCGGGCGTGCTGTGGCAGGAGGAGGGTTTCGGCTACGACGTCCTCGAATACCACCTGGCGGTGCCCAAGGAGTTCGTCGAGCGCGGGCGGATCGCGTTCCTGCCGCACAACGTCTACAGCCAGTTCCCCATGAACAGCGAGATGCTTTCGCTGCTCATGATGGTGCTCCGCGGCGATCCCATCGAAGCATCGTTCATGGCGACACTCGCGAACGCGGGGCTGGCGGCGCTGTTTGTGGCCGCGGCATGGCTGGCGGGTGGTGCGTTCTCCCGATCGGCCGGACTGATCGCCGGCGTCCTCGCGGCGACGGTACCCTGGCCGGCCTATCTGTCGGGCATCGCCTACGTCGAAGCCGGCATGCTGGCGATGGGCATGTGCGCGCTGGCCGCCATTCTGTGGGCCGTGCGTGAACAACAGCACGCGGGCCGGTGGATATTCGTCGGCGGTCTGCTCGCCGGGTTGAGCTGCGGGTTCAAATATACGGCCGCACCGATGATCGCGCTGCCGCTGGGTCTCGCGCCTCTGCTGTCGAGTCAGAGTTGGTCGAGCCGGTTAAAAACTGTTCTGCTGTTCGGGCTGGGCGCGGGTCTGTCGTTCTCGCCGTGGCTGGTCCGCAACTTCATCAACACCGGCAACCCGGTTTTCCCGATTGCCTACTCGGTATTCGGCGCGAAGGAAGGCGTCTGGGACGAGGAACTCAACGCCCGCTGGCAGCGCATCCACGGCTCCGCGAGTGCTGAGCGATCGGAGCTTTCGCTCGCGCAGCGGGCTTATCAGCGCACGATCGGCGATCCGCGCATCGGCATCGGCTTACTGGCGCTCGCGGCAGTCGGCGCCGTCCGCAACCGCGATCGCTGGACCATCGCGCTGCTCGTGCTGCTGCTGTGGCAGGTGGTATTCTGGCTCTCATCGACACACCTGTTCGCGCGGTTTGCCGTGCCGATGCTCCTGCCGCTGATCGTGCTAGCGGGCCGATCTCTGGACCTGCCCGCAAATCCGAGTCCGCCGTCGGAGCCCGAAGCGCAAGCGAGAGAGTTGTCCGAACCCAGCACGCAAGTGCGGGGCCGAGCCCACCACTTGCGTGGTGGGTTCGGACAAAAACCCTCGCTTGCGCTTCGGGCTCACAAGGGACCAACCACTGTCCCAGGGACCGCGTTCATCGCGCTGATTCATGTCGCGCTCGTCCTCACCGCGTGCCTCAATCTTTACCACCTCGGCACGCTTTACTATCATCACACCCGCCTCGGCGGGCAGCGGCTCGACGCTTATGGCCGGACGGATGCTTTTGTACAGGGCCAGTGGCCGGGGACGGAATATCTGGCGGCGCTGAACGCGCTGGGGTCAGGAAGCAATGTCATGCTGATCGGCGAGGCCAGAACATTCTACCTGCGAACGCCGCATGAATATGCCACTGTGTTCAACCGTCACCCGCTGGCCGAAGCGGTCCGCCGCGATCCCCGCAGCGATGCCGTCCTGCGCTGGCTGCGCGGGCGGGGCACCACGCACGTGCTGGTGCACTGGGGAGAAATCGATCGTCTGGCCGGCACCTACGGCTTCGATGCGAGCATCCGTCGCGATCTCTTCGCGCGGCTGGTCGAGGCCGGCTTGAAGGAAAAAGAATCGTTCGCGCTGCGGCAGGGGTCGGCCGCTTACGCCACGCTGTACGAGGTACCGCGACATGAGTGACATCGTGAACGTCGGCATCTGCTGCGTGGATGCCATCGGCCAGACCATCAGCGACTACCCGCCGCCGGGCGGTCTGCGGCTGTTCGACAAGCTCACGCTCACCACCGGCGGCAACGCGATCAACTGCTCGATCGCCCTCGGCAAGATGGGCGTGCCCTGCGAAGTGATCGTCAAGGTCGGCGCCGATCCGCTCGGCGAATTCGTGGTCAGCGAGGCCAGGCGCTTCGGCGTCGGCACCCGCGGCATCATCCGTGCCGAAGGCACGCACACGCCGTATACCTTCGTCTGCGTGCTGCCGGGCGGACAGCGGAGCTTTTTTCACACGATGGGCACCAACGGCACGCTCTGCTACGACGACATCAATCGCGAGATCGTCCGCAAGGCGCGGTACTGCTTCGTCACCGGCACGATGGTCATGAAAACGTTCGACGGCGAGCAGACCGCCCACCTCCTCCGGGACGCTCAGCAGGCCGGCGTCCGCACGCTGCTGGACACCGTCTACCTCGATACGGCTTCAACCGCGGTCTGGCACGCGAATATCCATCCCGCACTGCCCCTGCTCGATTACTTCATTCCGTCTCAGCCGGAAGCGCGGGCCATCACCGGCCTCCGCGAGCCTTCCGAGATGGCTCGCGCGTTCCAGGATCGCGGCTGCAAAAACGTGGTCATTAAGCTGGACGACCAGGGCGCTTTCTGCCGCGATGCCGCCGGCGTCGAAACGCACGTCCCCGCCTATCGTGTGGACAACGTTGTCGATACCACCGGCGCCGGCGATAGCTGGTCTGCCGGCTTCCTGGCCGGTCTTCGCGAGGGCATGACCATGCCCGACGCCGCCCTGCTCGGCAACGCCACCGCAGCCCACTGTATCCAGGCTGCCGGTGCCTCTACCGGCATCGTGCCGCTCGAACAGATCAAGGCCTTTCAAAAGAAAGCGTCCCTCCGAAAGTAACCGGCGAGAGCTTCTGAAGACCGGGTCGCTGCCGGGCTACAGATTTAATATATTGTAAACTTATTTATTAAATCTTAAATGACAAATATTGCCGCGCGGGGTTGATATAGCACGCAAATGGTGCTATACTTCTACTGTCCGGAAATCGAATATCGGCTGACAGGATCGGCGAGGGAACTTCGTCTTTTACCGGGCGTAGAATGGCTATGGCAACCAAGACACACAATAATAAGTTTTCCGCCGGGGTAGACCTCGACCAGTTGTGGTACGTCCCCAATTGGCGAATTCGCACCCCAAAGGCCGCGGATGAGGCCAAGGCGGTCGCCGACTGGATCGCCTCAGGGCGGACGGAAGGAGCGGAGCCGGATGAGCAGGCCCTTTTTGTGGCCATGCACACGGCCGCGTTCCGGGCCACACGCCCGGATCTCCGGCGGCCAAAACGCAATGAGTGGGTGCGCCGCTGGTCGGCTATCCGCGAGTACCTGGTCGAGCGGAACCTGGGCCTGGTCTACTCAATGATCGGCCGGTTCACCTCCAGCAATGTGGATGAAGACGACCTGCTGAGCGATGCGATGTTCGGCCTCACGCGGGCGGTCGATCGGTTCGATCCCTGGCGGGGGTTCCGGTTCAGCACGTATGCGTGCAACGTGATCGCCCGCGCGCTCATGCGTCGGGGCCGCCAGGAATCCAACTACCGGCGCGTGTTCCCGGTTCAGCATGACATCATGCTGGAACGGCCGGAACGGATGCCGGACTCGCAGACTGCGTTGTACGTCGAGCGAGTGAAGCGGGCGATCAGCGAGAATCTGGCCGACCTCTCCGAGCTGGAGAGCCGGATTCTGTCGCAGCGGTTTCCCAACGATCAGGACTCGCGTCTGACCTTCAAGGAGATCGGCGACGCGATTGGCCTGAGCAAGGAGCGCGTCCGCCAGATTCAGAACATCGCGCTGAACAAGCTGCGCGAAGTGCTGGATGAAGACGCGGTTCTCAAGTAAAAAGTTGTCCCCACCACCACAAGCCCACGACTCGCAGGTCGTGGGCTTTGTTTATGCGCTTGGATTGGTGCCGCGTCACAGCAGCATCACCGGATCCACATCGACGATCGCGTGTTTCGTATTCGGCGTGAGCAGCCCGTCGTTGCGCAGCCGGTCCATTGTTTCCATCAGGCGGTGCGCATCCGGCGAGCGGATGCTGAAATCAAAACGATACTGATCCCGCAGCCGCGAGAGCGGGGCCGTCTGCGGCCCCAGCACTTCCGCCGGCAGCGCGTTCTTTTGAATGTAATCCCCGATCTGCGCCACCAGTTGAGCCGCCGCCTGGTGCGCCTGCGATTCACTCCCGTGCTTGACGACTACGCGGGCCAGGCGGCTGAACGGCGGGTAATTGATGCTCTTGCGGATGGCCAATTCGTGCCGGGCGAAGGATTCGTAATCGTGTTTCGCGGCAAACCGTAGGGCGGCTGTCAAACCCGCCAGACTCTGCACCACAACACGCCCGCCGGTCCCGGCCCGGCCCGCACGTCCGGCCACCTGCGTGACCATCTGGAATGTCCGCTCGGCGGCCCGAAAGTCCGGCACGGCCAGCGCGGTATCCGCATTGACCACGCCCACAAACGAAACATACGGAAAGTCGAGGCCCTTGGCCACGATCTGCGTGCCGATCAACACATCGAGCTGCCGATCCTGAAACGCCCGCAGCACCCGCTCGTATTCAGCCGGGCGCGTCAGCGCGTCACTGTCGGCTCGCGCCACGCGGGCCGCGGGGAACCTCTTTCGCACCTGCTCTTCGACGCGCTGCGTGCCCATGCCGAAACGCGTCAGCGTACCGCCGCAGGAGGCGTCGCCGCATCGCTTCGGCACGAGCATCTTCGCACCGCAGTAGTGGCACATCGCGTGCCCCGTCGTCTGGTGGAACACCATGTTCACGCGACAGTGCGGGCAGACGATCGCGACTCTGCACCGGCCGCAGACCAGGTAACTTGCGTACCCGCGCCTGTTCAGCAGCAGTACCGCCTGCTGGCCGGCCGACAGCGTCTCTTCCAGGCACTGCTCCATGCGCTCGGAGAGCAGATACGTGCCCTTGCGCTGCTGATGCTCGCGGTGCATGTCGATGAATTCGACGTTCGGCATGGGCAGACCGGCCACGCGATTCGGCAATATGATCCGCTCAAAATGTGAAAGCCGGTCGCAGTTATTCCACGTCTCCAGCGACGGCGTGGCCGAACCGAGTATGATCGGAATCGACGCCAATTGTGCCCGTTTGATCGCGACATCGCGCGTGTGAAACCGCGGCGATTGCTGATTCTTGTAGCTGCCCTCCTGCTCCTCATCGACGACGATCAGACCCAGATTGGGGCACGGCGCGAATACGGCGCTGCGCGTTCCGATGACGACGCGCTTTTGCCCGCGGGCGATGGCCGACCAGGTGAGCGATCGTTGCACGCCGGTCAGGCCGCTATGGACGACCGCCACGTCACGGAACCGGCTCGCCAGTCGATCGACCAGTTGCGTCGTCAGCGCGATCTCCGGCACCAAAAGAATCGCCTGCCGACCCGCCGTCACGACGGAGCGGATCGCCCGGATGTACACTTCGGTCTTACCGCTGCCGCTGACGCCGAACAGCAGCACCGCGCGAAACAGCTTTTCGCGGGCGATCTGCTCGATCCGCCTGATGGCCGCCTGCTGCGCCGCGTTGAGTTCAAAGGACGGCTCGTCGCCCGGCCGATCGAAATCCGGCGCCGCCGCCGGCTCGCGACGCTCGTGCATCTCCAGCATGCCCGCCTTGACCATCGCGGCTATCACGCCCTTACTCGCTCCCGAACGCGCGATGAGCGCGTCGAATTCGAGTCCCTCCGGTTGATCCGCTAGTGCGTCGAGAACCGCACGCCGCTTCGACGACACGCGTGATTTTGATTCCGCGTTCCGAGTCAACCGCAGCGTCCGCACCGCATGAAACCCGCTCTGTCTGCGGATCGCATCCGGCACCATCGCCGCCAGCGTCCGGCCAAGCGGCGCGCAGTAGTAACGCGACATCCACCGCCCCAGCTCGATCAGCTCATCGCTCAGCAACCGCTCATCGTCGATCACGTCGGCACAGGGCCGCAGCGTGCTCGTCCACGGCTCGCGGCTGATGCCGATGCAGAACGCCGGCTGCGGCTTGCGGCTCCGCGCGAATGGCACCAGCACGCGTTTGCCGGGTTCGACCCGCGGCGCCAGCTCCTCCGGCACGGCGAAGCTGTATTCGGCGTCGATCGCCGCCGCCATCGCCACACGGGCCACCGGCCCCTCGCGAAGCTCCGGCGATTCGGTCCACAATGAGGATTGTGTCATTGAAAGTGCGATAGCCATGCGACAAATCATAGTCTAGAAGTTAAAACTGGCATGATGAACCAACCCGCACGCAGTATAGGCTTGCTTGAGTTCAACTGAGTTTGCAGGGTCAAACGCCTTTTTATCTAATGAGCAGAAGTGCAAATCGCGTTTACCCTCCTTGTGCAACCGCTCCGAACGGGACATGATCGCGCCGAGAATCATCTCATCAAAAGGCGTCAGTTGTTTTTGAGGAAAGAGACTCAATGTCTTGGCGACCACAAGTTCGGTTGGTTTGATGATCTCCATCTTTCTCTGAACTTTCTTGATCCGATCTGTGATTGTATCCAGAGCCTTTGAACGATGCGATTTCGCGTACCGAATGAACCGATCTATTTCTGGTTTCTGAAACGGAGGATTGCTTTGTGTCCACAGCTTTCCTTCTCGCCATTGCCTTGTAGCAAACGCGATGGTGTTGTCTACAAAACTCATATCTTCCGGAATGATCCGTTGAGTCAACGTACGATGCGCCTCTACGATCGCAACCCACGGACAATAGAGTTTCATCCCCTTTCCGATACGAGAGAATAACTTTTCCGCATCGGGTGCGGCGAGAGGCCTGAGAAGAGCGACCAGGAAGTTTGTCTCGATGAACACGTGTTTCATGTTCAGACGGCCGTTTCCTGGACCTCCGTCTCAGCGATCGCCGGGACGATGTCTTCGATGAGACTTGCGGCGATTTCAGGGTCATCCGGTATGGCGCTCGTCCAGTCGTTTCCCATCATCTCAAGCCATGTGTGCACTCGGGTGTCCAGGTCGCGGTGCCGTAGCCTTTCCGCCACTTTCGCCAACACCTTGTCAGTAGGATAAACATGGATGCATTCGATACTGGCGGCGTCGTTAGACTGATAAGTTTCCCGAAGTATCGCACAATTCCTTGGATCAAAAACTAATCCATTGGGGCAGTTTCTATGGAACATGAACTGCTTGACGCTTCCCTCAATTCGTGTAGTACGACGCGCACAAGTCTGAACGACGAGGTGTGATCTTAGGTCACGCCCGCTAATCAAAAGGAATCGTGCCATTTTTTGCTCCAGTTAACCCGATCGCGATCCGCGCGGCAGCGCTTAATCGCACCCGGACCATTTCGTGATCTATTCCAATTCAGGTTCCCCCGTTTACATTTTGATTTTACATCGTCCCCATAGGAGAAACAACGCTTCGGTCTTTTGCTTGTCAAGCCGGGAATCATTGAGGACAATGAGTTCTGGCAAATCATCTATGGGTCGAGTCATCGCAGTGAGCATGATCGAGGTCGAAAACCTGGTTAAAACCTTCCCCACCGCGCTGGGGCCGCAGAAGAGCGCGGTGGCGGGCGTCAGCTTCCGCATCGAATCCGGCGAGATCTACGGCCTGCTCGGGCCGAACGGGGCGGGCAAAACCACGACGCTGCGGATCCTCTCGGGCCTGATGCAGCCGACCGCCGGCCGCGTGATGGTGAACGGCTTCGACGTGACCGTGGAGCCGTATGCGGCCAAAACGTCGATCGGCTTTCTCACCGCCAACACCGGCCTCTATCAGCGCCTCAGCCCGCGCGAGCTGCTGCCCTACTTCGCCGAGCTGCACGGGATGGACCGGCAGGCCACGAATCGGCGCGTGCGCGAACTGATCGACTGGCTGGGCATGGAGGACTTCGCCGACCTGCGCTGCGGGGCCCTCTCGACCGGCCAGAAGCAGCGGACCAACATCGCCCGCGCCCTCATCGCCGATCCGCCGATCCTGATCCTCGACGAGCCGACGCTCGGACTGGACGTACTGACCAACCGGCTCATTCTCGATTTCATCCGCCGCGAGCGCGACATGGGCAAGGCGATCCTCTTGAGTACCCACTATCTCGATGAAGCCGAGTCGCTATGCGACCGCATCGGCCTCCTGCACGAGGGCCGTCTGATCGCCGAGGGTGACATGGCCGCGCTTCGGACCGAGACCGGCTGCGAGCGGCTCACCGAGATATTCCTGCAATTGGTAGGAGCGAAAGCCCACGGGCAGATGGACGCGGGAAACGGTACGGACCAATTGCGGATTGCGGATTGCGGATTGCGGAATGAACACCTCCGTGGCGGTCCTCAATCGGAAATGTCCCCCCATTCTGCTGACTGGGATCCTCCCGCATGATCCGGCGCACGCGCATCGGCGCCATCTACCGCAAGGAACTCATCGACATCCTGCGTGATCGGCGGACGCTGATGGCCATGATCGTCATCCCCGTGGTGCTGTACCCGCTGGTGATGATCGGCTTCGTGAAAGCGGCCGAGAGCGAGGAGGGCCGGCTCCAAAGCGAAACCTTTGTGATCGAGGCGGAGGATCAGCAAACGTATGAGCAGCTCGGCGGAATCCTGCGCGAAATCGTGCAAAACAAGGAATCGCCCGATGAAAAGGTCCCCAACCTCAACGTGCGGATCGGGCATACTCCGCCGCGGAATCTCGGCGAGAACGTTCACGCCCGCGTGACCATCCACGTCACCGATGGGCACGGCAGGATGCCGCCGCGATGGAACGTCGAGATCACATATAACGAAGTGAACGTTCGAAGCCGCACGGCCATGCAGCAACTGTCGGACGCGCTCGATCGTTTCCGCGAGCTGCGGACGCGCCAATCGCTGCGCGACATGCTCGGGCGCCTCGCCCCGCCCGGCGCGGGCACGCCTCAGACCGCCGACATCGATCTGATCCTCAAGCCGGTCGAGGTCAAGACCGTCTCCACCGCCTCCGAGCGGCAGCGCGGCGGCTGGGCACTGGGACAGGTCGTTCCCCTCATTCTCGTGCTCATGACCATCACCGGCGCGATCTATCCGGCCATCGATCTGACCGCCGGCGAGCGCGAGCGCGGCACGCTGGAAACGCTCATGGCCGCACCGGTGCCGGTCCTGCACCTGATCCTCGGTAAATTCCTTGTCGTGGCGACCGTCGGCATGATGACCGCCGCGCTCAACGTGGCCAGCGTCGGGGCCACCATGCACTTCAGCGGCCTGACCAAAGCCATATCGGCCGAAATGCCCGTGCAGTTTCCGCTCAGCGTCCTGCCGATCATTCTGCTGTGCCTGGTCCCGTTCGCACTGCTGTTTTCCGCGATTCTCGTGGCCGTGTGCAGCTTCGCCCGCACGTTCAAGGAGGCGCAGAACTACGTCATGCCGGTGATCATCGTGAGCATGATCCCGGCGTTCGCGGTCGCGCTGCCTACGGTGCGGCTCGAAGGCGTCATGCTGGTGCTGCCGGTCGGCAACATGGTGCTGCTGACGCGGGAGCTGTTTCAACAGACGTACACGCTCACGCAGATCGCGGTGGTGTTGCTCTCGACGATGCTGTACGCGGCGGCAGCGGTGGCGGCGGCGGCCCGGCTGTTCGGGCAGGAAGCGGTCATGTTCGCCGACTCCCGCTCGTACAAGGCGATGCTCACGCGGCGATTCTTCGTGCCAAGCTGGCGGCCGAGCGAGTCGCAGGCGCTGCTGCTGGCGGCGCTGCTGTTTCCGGCCAGCTTCTATGCCCAGTCGTTGCTGGCGGGCACGTCCACCGAAGGTTTCGTGCGGCTGTTGGGCTGGCTGGCCGTCGTGCAGTTCGCCGGGCTGTTCATGGTCCTGCCGGTCGCGCTGTGCATTTATTTCAAGATCGATATCATCGCAACGTTCCGCCTGCGTTCGCCGCAGGCGCAGGTGTGGCTGGCGACCGTGCTCATCGGCAGTTCGAGTTGGGCGCTGGCCCACACATTCATGTCGTTTCAGGAGCGGTGGATCTCACACTCGCGGGCGCTGGAGGAGTTCGGCCGGCAGATCGAGGCTCAACTCGCTGGCTCGTCGGTGTGGCTGGTGCTGCTGCTGATGGCCGTCGTGCCCGCCGTGGCGGAGGAGTTCTTCTTCCGCGGCTTCCTGCTCAGCGGGATGAGCAGCGGCCTGAAAAAATGGTCGTCGATCTGCCTGGTCGCGGTGATCTTCGGCATCTACCACTTCATGATCGACCGCTTGCCGGTGACGGCGATCATGGGCGTGGTGCTCGGCTACCTCTGCTGGCAAAGCCGCTCGATCCTCCCCGGCATGTTCGTCCACGCCATGCACAATGGTTCGATGATCGTGCTGAGCCATCTGCCGGCGGTGACGCACTGGATGGGCATCGATGGGACGAGCGAATCCGCGGGCGGGTTTCTGCCGGCGCGGGTGCTGATCCCCGCCGCGATCCTGTTTCTCAGCGGAATTGCGATCGTCACCTCGTTGCGGAGTCGTGAAAAGGTACGCGCTGCCGAGCCGCGACCGTAAGGGAGCGCCGATGTCACACCCGCTCCCTTACGGTCGCGGCTCGGGTCGGAAAAGCGAGCAAATATGAAAACCGTCGCCATTATCTCCACGCTGGATACGAAGGGCCGGGAGGCGGAATTCCTCCGCCAGCAGGTCCGCGCGGCCGGCGCCGACGTTTGCGTGATTGATGTGGGCGTCCGCGAGCCGCAGTCGTGCCGGCCCGATGTTGCGCGGCAGCAAGTTGCCGTCGCGGCTGGAACATCAACGGACGCGCTGTTAACCGGCAACGATCGCGGCCGGGCGGTCACTGCGATGGGCGAGGGTCTCGCGATTCTCCTTGCCGAGATGGTGACCCGCGGCGAAATCCACGCTGCACTCGGCATCGGCGGATCGGGCGGCACCAGCATCGCGGCGGCCGGACTTCGCGCGCTGCCGTTCGGATTTCCGAAGATGATCGTCTCCACGATCGCCGCACGCGCCGGCGATTTTCTCGGCATCAAAGACATCACGTTCATGCCCAGCGTTGTTGATGTGGAGGGTTTGAATCGCATCTCGATACCGATCCTGACCAATGCCGCGGCCGCCATTGCCGGCATGGCCCGTGCGGACCGGCCGCAAGTCGCCAGCAAACCGCTGATCGGCGTGACCATGTTCGGCGTCACCACCGCGTGCGTGAAGCAGGCCTGCGCGATCCTCGAAGCGGCGGGATACGAAACGGTGGTCTTTCACGCGGTCGGCACCGGCGGCCGCACGTTCGAGTCGCTGATCGATGAGGGATTTTTCGCCGGCGTGCTCGACGTGACCACGACGGAGTGGTGCGACGAGCTGGTGGGCGGCGTGCTGTCGGCCGGGCCGACGCGGCTGGAGGCGGCCGCTCGTGCGGGCATTCCTCAGGTGGTTTGCCCCGGCGCGCTGGACATGGTGAACTTCGGCCCGCGCGAATCGGTACCGGCGCAGTTTGCCGACCGGCGCTTCTACGTGCACAACCCGCAGGTGACGCTGATGCGGACCACGCCGCAGGAGTGCCGCGAGCTCGGCCGGATCATCGCCGGAAAGCTCAATGCCTCTCGCGGGCCGGTCAGCCTCTTTTTGCCACTTCGCGGTGTCAGCGCCATTGATGCCGCCGGTCAGCCGTTCGATGACCCCACGGCCCGGGCCTCGCTCTTCGATTCACTGCGCGAGCACATCGACCGCCGACGGATACGCCTCGTCGAGTTGGACTGCCACATCAATGACGCGGAATTCGCAGCAGCTATCGCCGGCCAACTGTTGGACAATCTGGGGCGACCGCAGGGCCCGCAGCGCAAGCCAGAAGGGTTTATCGCGTGAAACCCTCGCTTGCGTTCGGGCTTCGCATAGTCACGGGTTCGGACGCGACGTGGGCCGCGTGGTCGGCAACGGCGGTCGCCCGAAGCCGTCCGCTTCCGTCTGCTCCAGAATCTCCCGGCCCCGGGTGTGATTCTCCACGGCTTCAAACTCGCCCGCCAGCACCAGCAGGGGGCCATGATAACTCGGCGTCCAGCCGGTCAGCACGCCGAACTGTTGCTGATATACCGTGATGTGAAATCGCCCCTCCAGTTGATGGCCCTTCGGCGCCTCCAGGACGGCTACGCCCGCCGCCGAACGGTAACGTCGATGGTCGCCGCCGCAGGATTGCACCACCCTCACGTCGCGTGATGTCAGTTGGTACAGCCGCTGCGAGCCCGCGGGCAGACCGTCCAATACGATGGACATGTTCCATGTCAAATCGAAGACCGCGCCGAGCAGCGAATGCGTCTCATGGCGCATCGCGATATTGAGCGAGCCATTGTCATCGACCCAATAGTAGGCTTCGTCGGCGCGGACCGTCTGCATCAGCGGTTCCTGCGGCGGCAGATCGGAACGCAGGATGGGGATGAGGTTGGCGGTGGCGCTGCCGTTGCAGCCGGCGCACGCCAGGCATGCGGATAGAGAGAGGGAGAGAAGGAGAGAGGGAGAGACGGCCAACGCGCGCAATCGTCGCAAAAGATTTCGCCCGCATGAACCTGCCGCTATGTCTGTGACTACTTGCATCTCCACAGCACTCAGTGAGGCAGCGGGAACCGCTCGCATAATTCGTGTACGCGACGCTGGACCTGTAAGACAGTCGATCCATCGCCGCCGGCCGATAGAACCTGGTGAATCAACTCGGCGACCGTGGGCATTTCGTTCGTGCCGAGGCCGCGGGTGGTGATGGCCGGCGTGCCGATGCGCAGGCCGGAGGTTTCGCCCGGCTTGCGCTCATCGAACGGGATCATGTTCTTATTCACGATCAGGTCGGCCTGTTCGAGCCAGCCCTCCGCCTGCTTACCGGTTACGTCGGCGTGCACCGGTCGCAGATCGACCAGCATCAGGTGGTTGTCCGTGCCGCCGGAGACGAGGCGGTAGCCGTGGCTCTGCAATGCCGCCGCCAGTTCCTTCGCGTTATCGAGTATGTGCTGCTGGTAGGTCTTGAATTCCGGGCGAAGCGCTTCACCGAACGCCGCGGCCTTGCCGGCGATGACGTGCATCAGCGGCCCGCCCTGAATGCCCGGGAATATGCGTGAATCGACGGCTTTGGCATGTTGCTCCTTGCACATAATCATGCCGGCCCGCGGCCCGCGGAGCGTTTTGTGCGTCGTGGTGGTGACGAAATCCGCGTAAGGCACCGGTGACGGATGCAGACCGACGGCGACCATGCCGGCGATATGCGCGATGTCGGCCATGAGATATGCGCCGACCTCCTGAGCGATCTTCGCGAACTCGGCGAAATCGATTATGCGCGGATACGCCGACGCGCCGGTGACGATCATCTTCGGTTTGTGCTCGCGGGCCAGCCGGCGAACCTCATCGAAATCGAACCGCTCGGTCTGCCGATCGACGCCGTAATGGACGATGTTGTACAGCCGCCCGCTGAAGTTCGTCTTCATCCCATGCGTCAGGTGCCCGCCGTGGGCCAGATCGAGCGAGAGGATGGTGTCGCCCACTTCCAGCACGGCCATATACGCCGCCATGTTGGCCTGACTGCCCGAGTGCGGCTGCACGTTCACGTGATCGCACTTGAAAAGCTGCTTGGCCCGGCCGCGAGCCAGCTCCTCCACCTCATCGACGTATTTGCACCCGCCGTAGTAGCGCCGGCCCGGATAGCCCTCGGCATATTTGTTGGTCAGCACCGACCCGACCGCTTCCAGCACCGCCCGCGAAACGTGATTTTCCGACGCGATCAGTTCGAGCGACCACCGTTGCCGCTCGCCCTCCGCGACCAGCATCCGATACAGCTCCGGATCCTGCCTCTCGATGGTCGGGTACGCCGACACTGTTTCCGCCGCCTTGAATGTCATGCCGATGACCTCAAATCCTTAATGAGAGCGGGGCCGCCGTGGAGGATCGAATGTGATATTGATAGTGCGGCGACGGGCGAAAATCAAACGTGCCAACCGCAGTTCGGGAATAACCAACAAGGACCGCGGCAACTTGCCGCGGTCCTCACGATCAACGGTCGCTTGATACCGGATTGCTCAACTCGCTGATTCCCTCGATCTCGACGCTGATGGTGTCACCCGCGCGCAGGAATCGCGGCGGCTTTCGGCCCATGCCGACGCCCTCGGGTGTGCCGGTGAGGATCACCGTGCCGGGAGCCAGCGTGAAGTGCTGCGAGAGGTAGCTGACCAGCGTCTTGACGGGGAAGATCATGTCCGCCGTGTTCGAGTTCTGCACCAGTTCGCCGTTGAGCCGCGAGCGGATCGGCAGTGCGTTCGGGTTCACCGCCGGGTCGATCAGCAGCTCCGGGCCGAGCGGGCAGAACGTGTCGAAGCTCTTGGCCCGCGTCCACTGCTTGTCACGAACCCGCTGGCAGTCGCGGGCGGAGACGTCGTTGGCGCAGGTGTAGCCGAGCACGTACCTCAGTGCGTCCGCCTCGCTCACCTTGCGGGCGGTCCGGCCGATCACCACCGCCAGCTCCGCCTCGTAATCGACTTCGTCCGGCGCATCGGCGGGCAAAACGATCGGCTCACCGGCGGCAATGACGCAGCTCGTAAACTTCCCGAAGACCAGTGGATGATCGGGAACCGCCGCGCCGCTCTCCTCGGCATGACGGCGATAGTTCAAGCCGATGCAAACGAGGTTGACCGGCGTCACCGGAGGCAGCACGCGCTTCACGGCGACCTGCTGGTCGGTCAATGAGAACTTCTGAAAAAGATCGCCGGCGATGAGCCGGGCGCGCCCCTGCCCCGCCGGCTCGCCCATCTGCACCGCGCCCGATTCATCGATAAACCGAATCAGCTTCATGCTCGCACTCCAACGCTGTAAACCGCCAAGACGCCAAGTCGCCAAGAGAAGACAGAATTCAAGATAAAACCAAACCAAACCAAACAGTTTGGTCGCGAGAAGGATACGCGAAGTCAAGTCGGATGAGAACCTTGTGTGAATTCTTGGCGTCTTGGCGCCTTGGCGGTTTACACCATTCGTCCGCCGCTCACGCCACCGCCGCGGTCTGATGCTCCGTGCTGTCGAACCGCACGCTGACGCGCTTGCTGACGCCGGCTTCCTGCATGGTCACGCCATAGAGCACGTCGGCGATGGTCATGGTCCGCTTGGAGTGCGTGATGATGATGAACTGCGAGAGGTCCAGGAACTCGAAGATGATGCGGTTGAACCGCTCGTTGTTGGCTTCGTCCAGCGCGGCATCGACCTCGTCGAGGATGGTGAACGGCGACGGCCGGCTGCGGAAGATCGCCAGCAGCAGGGCGATCGCCGTCATCGACTTCTCGCCGCCGGACATGAGCGAAATGCGCTGCAATTCCTTGCCCGGCGGGCGGGCCTGGATCTCGATGCCCGCCTCGAGCACGTCCAGCGGCTGGCCCGGCGGCGGCTCCTCGAAGACAATGTCGGCCTTGCCGCCGCCGAAGAGCTTGCGGAACAGCTC
>CAYLLT010000131.1:0-16909 GCA_964384465.1 uncultured Planctomycetales bacterium
CGCCCCGCTCAGTATCGAGGTCATTCCCGGCGGCGGCACCGGCGGCTCAGACCGCATCAAGATCATCTGGGCGGACAATGCCATTCCGAATGTCCGGTGGCTGCGAGTCGTGGTCCTGTCGGACGCCAATGGCGGCAGTCTCAACTTGGATGCTGACAACGTCTTCTACTTCGGCCTGGCCATCGGCGATAGTGAGACACCGGGCAGCACGCGCGTGCTGGTTGGTTCCAGTGACGAGATTGACCCCCGCAACCACCCGCACAACAGTCTCTCACGCGTGCCCGTGGCCACCAACTCCACGTACGCAGTCGCCAATGCGCCGGACGCCCGGTGCGACTACGACAAGAGCAGCACGGTCACTTCGAGCGATGAAGTCATCGCCCGCAACAACCCGGAGAATTCGGTCAACGGTCTTCTGCTGCTGAATCCGGCACCGTGATGGATTGCACAATTGCGAATTGCGAATTGCGAATTGCGGATTTCAATGCGCGTGATCGGTCCCGGGTTGTCCATTCGCAATCCGCAATCCGCAATCCGCGATCGAGTGCGACAGGTGATGATCGCGGTATTCGCCTGGGCGGCGGTCGCGCCCATCGCTCGCGCCTCGAACCACCTGGTGCAGATCGACGAGGCGATGGCCGGCGCCAACGGCAATTCCCGCATCCAGTTCGTCGAGATCAAGATGTGCTGCGCGGGCCAGAACCTGTGGGGCCCGCAGGGCAATGAGACCACCGGCCGGGCCCGGCTCGTCTTCTTCGATGCGACCGGGGCCGCCACCGGCGAGCTCGTATTCCCCGGCGATCCGCCCGACCACAACAGCGGCGGCGTGCCCGACGGCAACAACGCCGTCTCCGTCCTCATCGCCACGCAGGAATTCGCGAATCTGGCCGGCATGCCCGCGCCTGACTTCATCATGCCGTCGAACCTGCTGGTAGCGGGAGGCGGCAAGATTTGTTTCACCGGCAACCCGGCGAATCCTTCCGCCGCCGCGGTGAACCTGTGCCTTTCATACGGCAACTTCGCGGGCAACACCGGCCAGGACCTCGACAACCCGCCCAACCCCGCCGGCCCCCCCGCCGCCGCCCTGCCCATCATCGGCGCCAGCAGCCTGCGGCGCTTTCAAAACTTCAACAATTTCGAAACGCACCAGTTCAACGCCGATTTTCAACTGGATGATCCCGCGCCGCGCAACGCCGCCGGGCAGGTCGGCACCATCAGCGTCCTGACGCAGACGCAGCAGGGCCAGACGCTGTTCTTCCAGGAGACATTCCTGGGTAACGGCCGGACCTGCGGTTCGTGTCATGGGATACGTGATCGATTCGGACTCTCGCCGACCACGATGGGCCTGCTGCCCGACAATGATCCGCTGTTCGTGGCGGAGTTCAACCCGATCCTCGCGGCCCTGGAGAACACCTGCCTGGTCCGCAGCACGCGGGCGGTGATTGAGGAGCATATCGACGGCTTCAATCTTCCGTTCGTATACCGCGGCTCGCCGCACCTGTTAAACATCGCGCTCACCGCCCCCTATGGCCTCAGCGGCGAGCACGCGAATCTCCGCACGTTCTCCGCCGGAGCGGTGCACCAGCACTTCCCGCGGACGCTCACACGGAATTCCAATCCTCTGGCCGGGCCGATCGATTTCCGCGAACCGACGGAGAACGAATTGGCGGCCCTCGAAGCGTTCCAGAACACGATCAAGTTCCCCGCCGACGGCAACTTCGACCTCGACCGCATGATCAACGCCGCCATCGCCCGCGGCGCCGACTCCGCGGCCATCAGCAGAGGCAGAACCCTCTTTTTTGGCACCGGCAACTGCTTCAAGTGCCACAACGGCTCCGTGCTCGCCGAAGTGGACCAGAGCATGATCGACCTGAACCTCGTCACCATCCCGCCGGGCGGCAGCCACAACTTGAAATTCAACACCGGCGTCGTCCGGCTCCCGGTCAATAACTCGCCGGAGATCCAGTCCTGCCTCGACACCGCACTCAATTCGGAAGCCGGCGGCAATCGCGAGTTCAGCACCGCGCCGCTCCTCGGCACATCCCGCACCGGGCCCTTCTTCCACGATCACTCCGCCCTCACCCTCCGCGACGCGGTCGCATTCTATAACGGGCCGGAGTTTAACCAGTCGCCGGCCGGGGTGCTGATCGGCGGGACCACCCTGACCGAGCCCAACATCGACGACATCACCGCGTTCCTCGAAGCGCTGGACGAGCCTAACCTGGTCATCGGCCCCGCGACCGGCCTGGCCATCGGCCCCATTCTCCCACAAAGTCTCGGTGCGCCGTTCAACGTCGTTGTCTCGACCATCGACGACAACAACATTCCCTCCAATGTCACGCCGAACACCGGCATCGCCCTCAGCCTCAAGACCGGCACCGGCGCCCTGGGCGGCACACTCACCGGCACGATTTCCGCCAACACCCACACGGTCACGCTCACCGGCATCACCTACGACACCGTCGAGAAAGGCGTGGGCCTGCGCGTCACGCGCACCAGCGGTCAGGTATTGGCCGCGGCCAACTCCAATCGATTCAACTTCTGCCCCACCATACCGACCATCGATGTCACCAGCCCCGACGGCGGCGAGAGCCTCCAGGCCGGCACCATGCAAACCATCACCTGGAACAGCACCAATGCCCTGGGCGATGTCAGCATCACCCTGATGAAAGCCGGGCAGGTGCACAGCCAGCTTGGCTCCATCGCCGCATCGTTCGGCAGCTTCACCTGGAACATCTGCCCCTACGTCGGCAATGGCAGCGACTACAAGATTCGCCTCACGTTGTGCCACTGCGCCGGCTGCGTCACTGTCGAGAGTGCCGCGGCCTTCACCATCACCGACTCGGTGCCGATACCGTTATTCACCATCACCAGCCCGAACGGCGGCGAAAGCTGGCCGGCGGGCAGCACGCAGACCATCACCTGGAACAGCACCGATCCGAGCGGGTACATCAGCATCGAACTGCTGAAAAATGGGCAACTGTATCGCGGCATCGGCTTTGTGCAGATGGCCGCCGGCAGCTTCATCTGGGACATCTGCCAGTTTATCGGCGACGGCTCCGATTTCACCGTCCGTGTGATGCAATGCGATTGCCCCAGTTGCCTTCAGGACATCAGCAACGCCAATTTCAGCATCACCGGATCGCTGCCCCCGCCGTCCATCACGCTCGCCGTCACCAGCCCCAACGGCGGCGAGAGCTGGGCCGCCGGCAGCACGCAGACCATCACCTGGACCAGCACCGAGCCGACCGGCAACGTCGCCATCGACCTTCTCCAGAACGGCCAGTTCCATTCATTCATCGGCTCCGCACCGGTCGCGCAGGGGAGTTTCACCTGGGCGATCTGCGACTCCCTCAGTACAGGCTCCGACTATTCCGTTCGCATCCTCCGCTGCGATTGTGCCGGCTGTGCCCTCGACAGCAGTGACCTTGATTTCACAATTAACGGCCCTCCCGTGCAACCCGACCCCGACATTGACGGCGACTTCGTGCCCAACTGCTCGGACAATTGTCCGCTGGTTTCCAACCCCGATCAGGCGGATACGAATTTCAACGGTGTGGGCGATGCCTGTGAACGGACGATCGTCGAATGGCGGAGCGTGCGCCAACATACCGGGGCCGGCGAGCTTGCGATCGTGTTGAACCCGGTCGCCAGCGGCAACGGCACGACCGGCCCGACCGTCGAGACGCGCGAAGGCGGCATTCAGGCGATCGACGTCGTGTTCGACAACACGATCACGCTGGCCGATACCGATAAGGTCATCGTGACGGGCAGAAGGACGGTGGGCGGCGTACTCCAAAGCCCGGAGGATTTTACGCCCTCCGTCAGCGTATTGCCGAATGGCCTGACGCTTCGCATCGCCTTCGTTGCCGCCCAGTTGCCGGACCAGAGTTGCTACAACATCGACATCGCCGGCGGCGCGCTGCATCAGGTCATCGTCGGCGGCCACCAGACGAACGCCCGCTCGCTGGTGGGGGACACAGGAATGAACGGATCTGTCACTCTGGGCGATGCGCTATTCACCCTCAGGAAAACCAACCCCGCCCAGAGCGCATCCGCCAACCCGCGGCACGACGTGAACCGCAGCGGCGGTCAGATCAATCTCGGCGACGTGCAGTCGATAAAGACCGGGATCACCTTGCCCGCGCGAATCGCCCTCTGCCCGTAGAATCGCTGTCGCTTTCCACGTTTCGCCTCTTCGCGGTGAAGAGAGAATCTAACCTTCGACCGGAAACCCCGCCTCCTTCCACGCGCGGAATCCGCCGTCCATGGAGATGACGTGGGTATATCCCATCTTCTGAAGAGTCTCCGCCGCCAGGGCCGAGCGGAACCCACCGCCGCAGTAGAGGACGATCTCCGCCGCCGTGTCCGGAATCACCTGCTCGATATCGCGCTCGATGACGCCCTTGCCCAGGTGCCTGGCCCGCGGCAGATGCCCGCGCGCCCATTCGCTCTCCTCGCGTACATCCACCAGATGAAACCGCTCGCCGCGATCGAGCCGTTTTTTGACATTCTGGATATCGACTTCCTTGATATTCTTTTTCGCATCCTCGACGACCTTCAAAAACCGCGGCGAATGCTGCTTGCCCATGATTTGTCTCCCGTGCATTTCGGATTCCGGATTTCAATTTTCGGATTTCAGATTTCAAATTTGATATTTCAGATTTGCCATACATGCGTCAAGTCGGCAGAACTTCGCGCGGCTGCATGGCCTGCAACCGTGCGATCACCGCCGGCACGATCTCCAGCGTGCGATCGACCTCCGCCTCGCTGTTGAACCGCGAGAGGCTGAAGCGAATCGCCCCGTGTGCGATGTGCGGATCGACGCCCATGGCCCGCAGGACGTGCGACGGCTCCAGCGAACCGGTGCTGCACGCTGAGCCGCTGGATGCGCATAACTCGCTGTTGCTCAGCAGCATCAGGATCGCTTCGGCCTCCAGGCCCTCGAACCCGATATTACTGGTATTCGGAATCCTCGGCTCGCGATCGCCGCTGCGGTGAGCGATGGGCACACGTTCGAGGATGCCTGCTTCCAGCCGGTCGCGCATGGCCCGCACCCGAGTGTTCTCCTCGTCCAGATGCGCTGCCGCCAGCCGAATCGCCTCCGCCATGCCAACGATACCGGCAACATCCTCGGTGCCCGCCCGCAGATCGCGCTCCTGATGCCCGCCCAGCAGTTGCGGCCGCAGACGGACCTTTCGGCCCACGTACACAGCGCCGACGCCCTTGGGGCCGTGAAACTTGTGCGCCGCCATGGTGAGCAACTGCACCGGCAGCTTCTTCACGTCCAGCGGCAGCTTGCCCACCGTCTGCGTCGCGTCCACGTGCAGCGGCACGCCTTTCGCCGCCGCGATCCGGCCCAACTGCTCGATGGAAAAGATCACGCCCGTCTCATTGTTGGCGTGCATGACGCTGGCCAGCGCGGCCTCATCCGTGAGCGCCGCTTCGAATTCGGCCGGATCGATCCGCCCCAGCCGATCCACACCAACGTATGTCACACGGTAACCTTCAGCGGCCAACTGCTCCGCCAGCCGCAGCACCGAGTCGTGTTCCACCGCCGTGGTCACAAAGTGCCGCCGGGCCGGTCGTGCCGCCAGTGCCCCGCGGATCGCCAGATGATTCGCTTCGGTCCCACTGCCGGTAAAGACGATCTGCCGGGCCGATGCGCCGACCGCCGCCGCGACCTGCTCGCGGGCCGTCTCCACCGCGTGCCGGGCCTGCTGGCCGAAATGATGCACGCTCGACGGATTGGCATACTGCTCGCGCAAATACGGCAGCATCGCCTCCAGAACCCGCGGGTCCATCATCGTCGTCGCGTTGTTGTCGAAGTAGATGAGACTCATGGTCGTTCTGCCGCACTATCGCATCCGACAGAATTGTTTAACCGCGAGCGCAGGCGAGCGTGTGTAACCAGCGACCTCACTCTCCCGCGGGCGCCTCCATCGGCTTGGGAACCAGGTTGCCGTCGTCCCCCAGATGAAGCTGCTGGATCTTGGCCTCCGCGTCCGCCAGCACCGCCCGGCAGCGCTGAATCAGTTTCATCCCCTTCTGATATTGCACGATCGCTTCTTCCAGCCCGATCTTGCCCTGCTCGATCGCGACGACAATCGCTTCCAACTGGGCCAGCGCCTCTTCAAAGCTCGGCTGTGTTTCGGCTTCCGGTTTGCTCATGATGTTGGGTCCAGGCTCCCTCGATCGCATTACGGGCTGATTGGCGCATGCCCCAGCCACGTGTGGAGCATGCTACGGCTTATTATAATGGACTCCCGCACCACTCGCCACGTTCTGGTGCTTCGTTGACCGCCCGCTCGCACGAAAGGAAGACGCCATGCGAACTGCGCTGACCGCCGCCATGTTTGTTCTTTTCGGTGGCAATCAGGACCTCGACAACTGGATTACTCTATCCGGCAAATGGGTGGCCCACGACGGTGCTCTGGTCTGCGAAACCGCCCCGGCCCGCATCCGCTCTTCGTTCGAATCGGACCACTTCACGCTCACCTTCCAGTACCGCCACGCTGACAGGGGTATCAACCATCTTTACATTCGCTCGAAGCTGAATGGCGGGGGGCGCGAATTCCTACTGTTGTCTCATGGCCTGTCATGGTCAAACGATGATGCAGCAAAAGCATCTGTGCCATCCGACCAATGGATAGGGGTCAATATCGAAGTGGGGTCGCGCGTGCACGCTTCCTACCATCGCGAAACAGGGGAATTATTGGGAGAGTTGAATGCGGGTGATGAGCCGGGAACTCGCGGATTCATCGCGTTCGAAGCAACCGAGCCAGGTCTGGAGATTCGGAACATCAGCGTAACCGAACCTAAGTTCACGATGCTGTTCGAGGGCAAGACGCTGAAAGGATGGGAGCCGGTCGGCCGTTGGGATCCTGCCAAGCCGAACTGGGTTGCCGAAAACGGAGTCCTCCGCTGCACGCATCGCGGCGGCAGTTGGCTGCGAACGCTGGAAACATACCACGACTTTGTCCTGCGGCTCGAATACCAGTTGCCGACCGGTGGCAACAGCGGCATTTACCTCCGAGCACCTCTGGAGGGACGCGTCAGCCAGATCGGGCTTGAGATTCAGCTCCTCGATGAGAAGGGTTGGGGCGGCAAAGTCAAAGGCTCGCAGCGGAACGGTTCGGTCTATTCCGGCATCGCGCCGGAAGTCGAAGTGCCCGCCCCGCCGGACCAGTGGAACGCCGTCGAAGTGCTCTGCCAGGGCAAGCGGATTCGTACGACTCTGAACGGCGTGCAGCTCTACGATGCCCGCCTTGACGATCGCGAGAAGGACGAGCAGCTTCTGCACCATCCGCTGGCCACACGGCGGCTGGAGGGTTTCATCGGATTGCAGGACCATAGCGGCGCCCCGAAATTCCGCAATATTCGAGTCCAGCCGTTGCCCCGCACCGCCGCCACTCAGCCGAGCCTGTCCCGCGCCCCCGCCACCCGGCCGGGCGGTTGAATCCAGTGATCCGTGGTCCGGAGGCAGTGATTTGAACTCACCCCCCTTCACCATCAGGCCGGCCGCTCCATGCGATGCCGCGACACTGGCCGCCTTCAACGTACAGCTCGCCGAGGAATCGGAGGGCAAGCGGCTGGACCCGGCGGTGGTGCGCGAGGGTGTCGAGCTGGGCATCGCCCGGCCGGAGCTGTGCCGCTATTTCGTGGCCGAGATGGATAGTCAGATCGTCGGGCAAGTCATGATCACGTTCGAATGGAGCGATTGGCGAGCCGGCGTGCTGTGGTGGATTCAAAGTGTCTACGTGCGTCCGGAAGCCCGCGGCCGCGGCATCTTTCGGGCCCTCTACCGGCACATTGAAAACCTGGCCCGGCATGCCCCCGGCGTCGTCGGTCTGCGTCTCTACGTCGACGATCATAACGACCGGGCGATCGCCGTTTATGAGCGGCTGGGCATGCGCCCCTCCGGCCACCGCGTCTACGAACTGGATTTAGCCCCCGGCATGCCGGGTGAGGGTGCATCCTAAATTCAGTGGCAGAGGGTTGGCATGGGTAAGCGGAGCGGTACTCCGCAGAGCTTACCCGTGGCGAACGTCCGAGACCCTCCGCCACGGGCAAGCGAGTACGCTTGCCCATGCCACCCGATAGGAGTGCCACTGAATTGCGGATGCACCCGCCGGGTGAAAGATGACCCGGCCCTGCTTGCCAACCGCCGCATGGCAGGTATAATGCGGAGCTCCGTAGAGGGACGTTTTTCTGGACGCGAGGTGCCGGATGTCACGCGAATGCCACTTTACTGGTAAGAAAACAACCGTCGGCCGTAAGTATGCCCGCCGCGGCAAGGCCAAGTACCTGGGCGGCGTCGGACGCAAAGTCACCGGCAAGACCAAGCGCAAATTCAAGCCGAACATTCAAAAGGTCCGCGCCATCATCGATGGTAAACCCGTCCGCATCGCCGTCAGCGCAAAAGCCATCCGCAACGGCATGATTGTCAAACCCCTCAAGCGGATCTGGAAACCGGACGCGGAAGCAGTCGCATAGCGTATTGTCTCGCGCATCTCGAAGTTTATCCGAGCCGCGACCGTAAGGGAGCGGAAGCCACCGGCCAGTTATGTCCGCTCCCTCACGGTCGCGGCTCAGTTCGGATCCTCATATCTGCCGTCACGCGCCGATTTTATTGGACCTTACGCACACTGAATCTGCCCCCGCGCAACACCGATATACGGGGTATCGCTGATTGCCAGCGAGCGTACATGCGGCTTTGCCGGATCATGTATTGTATGTAATCACCGTGAGCACCTTGTTACAAACCAAACGAACCAGGCCTGCTGTCGTCCTCGAGCCGCCAGCCGAGCAAGCTCCACCTGCAAAGGCAGGTCTCTTCCGCCCGAGTCCACCCAAATCACTCGCGCAGGCCGGCCTCACCGAAGCCCTCGTGGACGCTTTGATTTTCAAATACCTGCTCATCGCCGGCTCATCCACAGGAGCACATATCGCATCGGTTATTGCCCTGCCCCACTCTCTGACCGTCGAACGCTTGAGCGATCTCAAACGGCAGCAACTCGTCGGCTACACCGGCACCGCCACCATGGGCGATTTCACGTATTCGCTTACCGATACCGGCCGCTATCGTGCGCTGCGCCTCATGGACGAGAATCTGTACGTCGGTGCGTCCCCCGTGCCGCTGGCTGAGTATTGCGACGCGGTCAAAGCGCAATCCATCACGCTGGAAAAACCCGACGAATCCAAACTGCGTGAAGCGTTCAGCGACCTCCTGATCAACGAGCGCATGTTTGCCACGTTGGGACCGGCCATCAACTCCGGCCGCGGCATGTTCCTCTACGGTTTCCCCGGCAACGGAAAAACGAGCATCGCCGAACGAATCACCCACTGTTTCGGCAACGATATCTACATCCCCCGCGCGATCCACGTTGACGGATTCATCATCAAGCTTTTTGACGCGGAGATTCACCAGGAGATTTCCGCAACCAATGGCGGCATCGTCAAATCAGAGCAGGTGGACGAACGCTGGGTGCACATCAAGCGCCCCACCGTCATCGCGGGCGGCGAACTGACCATGGACCAGTTGGAGGTTCGCTACAACCATACGACAAAAACCAGCGAAGCCTCCATGCAGCTCAAGAGCAACTGCGGCACGCTAGTCATTGATGATTTCGGCCGACAGCGGATGAACCCGTTCGAGCTGCTGAACCGCTGGATCGTCCCGCTCGAAAAGCGATTCGACTATCTCGGCCTGGCCAACGGGCAGAAAATCCAGGTGCCGTTCGATCAGTTGCTCATCTTCTCGACCAACCTCGAGCCGAAGGAACTGGTTGACGACGCCTTCCTCCGCCGGATTCCCTACAAGATCAACGTGCCGGACCCGACGGAAGAAGAATATAGAACTCTATGCAAGATGATGTGCGAGATCGCCGGCTTCGAGTATCAGGAAGCTCTGATCACCCAGCTCATTGAGGATCATTACAGGAAAACCGGCCGGCCATTCCGCTGTTGCCAGCCCCGCGACCTCCTCCTGCTCGCCCGCAACCAGTGCCAGTATCGCGACGAACCGCTGGTTCTCACCCGCGACAATCTCGATTTCGCCGTCAGCGTCTACTTCACATTACTCTGAAACATAACGCCCTTTGGTATAGCCCTGCACCGGTCGTTCGCGTATCATCCCATGCTCGTTTCTGGAAGCGGTGGGAGATCGGATGCGTCGGCTCGTCCTGCTCTATCGTACATCGGTCGGCAAGAAGATCGTGATGGCCGGCACCGGCCTCGTGCTCCTGCTGTTCGTTATCGGGCACATGCTGGGCAACCTCAAAATCTTCACCGGCCAGAAGCATTTCGATGAATATGCGGCATTTCTGAGGACGGTCGGCGAGCCGCTCCTGCCCTACTCGGCGCTGCTCTGGATCGCGCGGATCATCCTGCTTGTCGCCGTCACCTGGCACATCGCCGCCGCCGTCCAACTGACGCTCATGAGCCGGGCCGCGCGCGAGGTGCAATACACCCGCAGCGAGCGGCTCGCATTCAGCTATGCCTCCTACACCATGCGCTGGGGCGGCGTGGTCATTCTGGCCTTCGTCATCTACCATCTGCTCCACTTCACCTTCGGCACCGTTCATCGCACATTTATTCACGGGAAGGTCTATGACAACGTCGTTTCCGGGTTCCAGGTGTGGCCGGTCGCGATCGCATACATCCTGGCGATGGTCACGCTCGCGCTGCACATCTATCACGGCCTGTGGAGCTCGTTTCAGACGCTTGGTATCAACAACCCGCGTTATAACAGTTGGCGTCGGCCGCTGGCCAGGACCCTCGCTGTCGCGATATTCATTGGATACGTCTCCGTCCCTGTGGCCGTGCTCGCGGGGTTTCTCAGGTAGGGTGGGTCATGACCCACCCTGCGTTTTGGGGAGGTTCATTCGGCCGTCATGGAGCTGAACTCAAAAATCCCGCCCGGACCCATCCAGGAAAAATGGGACCTTCACCGTTTCGAGCTGAAACTGGTGAATCCCGCCAACAAGCGCAAGTACAGCATCATCGTGGTCGGTTCGGGGCTGGCCGGCGCGTCCGCCGCCGCTTCCATGGCCGAACTGGGCTACGAGGTCAAATGTTTCAGCTTCCACGACAGCCCGCGGCGGGCCCACAGCATCGCCGCCCAGGGCGGAATCAACGCCGCCAAGAATTACCAGAACGACGGCGACAGCATCTGGCGACTCTTCTATGATACTGTAAAAGGTGGTGATTTCCGCTCTCGCGAAGCCAACGTCTACCGCCTGGCCCAGATCAGCCTCAACATCATCGACCAGTGCGTGGCCCAGGGCGTGCCGTTCGCCCGCGAGTACAGCGGCTATCTCGCCAATCGCTCGTTCGGCGGCGCCCTGGTCTCCCGCACGTTTTACGCCCGCGGCCAGACCGGCCAGCAACTCCTGCTCGGCGCCTACCAGGCCCTCGAACGCCAGATCGGCATCGGCAAAGTCAAAATGTTCCGCCGCTCCGAGATGCTCGACCTGATTGTCATCAACGGGAAGGCCCGCGGCATCGTCACCCGCGACCTCATCAGCGGCAAAATCGAATCCCATCTGGCCGACGCGGTCGTGCTCGGGACCGGCGGCTACAGCAACGTGTTCTATCTCTCGACCAACGCCAAGCATTCCAATACGACGGCCATCTGGCGGGCATACCGCCGCGGGGCCGGTTTTGCCAACCCGTGCTTCACGCAGATCCATCCAACCTGCATCCCGCAGAGCGGCGATTACCAATCCAAGCTCACACTGATGAGTGAATCGCTCCGCAACGACGGCCGCATCTGGGTGCCCAAAAACCCCGGCGACAAGCGCCCGCCCAACCAGATCCCCGAGCAGGAGCGCGATTACTATCTCGAACGGCTCTATCCCACCTACGGCAACCTGGCCGCCCGCGACGTCTCTTCCCGCCGGGCGAAAGAAGTCGTCGATGAGGGCCGCGGCGTCGGCGAGCTCGGCAACGGCGTTTACCTCGACCTCAGCGAGGCCATTCACCGGCTCGGCAAGGACGTCGTCGCTGAACGATACAGCAACCTCATCGAGATGTACCAGCGCATCACCGGCGAGAACCCGTATGAAGTCCCCATGCGGATCTACCCCGCCCCGCACTACACCATGGGCGGACTCTGGGTCGATTACAACCTCATGTCCAATATGCCCGGCCTCTATGTCATGGGTGAAGCGAATTTCTCCGATCACGGGGCCAACCGCCTGGGAGCCAGCGCGCTCATGCAGGGCCTGGCCGATGGATATTTCATCCTGCCGGTCACCATTGGCGATTACCTGGCTGGATCAAAGCTCGAAAAGGTTGACGCCCAGGACCCCGCGGTTTGCCGGACCGAGGCCGATGTCTCCGAGCGGGTCAATAAATTGCTTTCAATTAGAGGCAAACGCACGGTCGATTCGATTCACCGCGAACTGGGGCGAATCATGTGGGATTACTGCGGGATGGCCCGCAATGCGGCCGGGCTCCAGACCGCGCTGAAGAAAATCCCCGAGCTGCGCGAGGAATTCTGGAAGAACATCAACGTCCCCGGCGAGGGCGAAAACCTCAACCAGTCTCTGGAAAAGGCCGGCCGGGTGGCCGATTATTTCGAGCTGGCCGAGCTGATTTGCATCGACGCCCTTACCCGCGAGGAATCCTGCGGCGCCCACTTGCGCGAGGAATTCCAGACGCCGGATGGTGAGGCCAAGCGCGACGACGAACATTTTTCCCACGCATCCGTCTGGGAGTTCACCGGTGAGGGCGCCGCGCCGAAACTCAATAAAGAACCTCTCGTTTTCGAATACGTCAAACCCGCGCAACGGAGCTACAAGTAATGAATATCACGCTCCACGTCTGGCGCCAGGCCGGTCCGACAGCTCCGGGCGGCTTCGTCACCTACCCGGCGGCGAACATCAGCCCGCACATGTCGTTCCTGGAGATGCTGGATGTCGTCAACGAGGGGCTGATCGAGCGGGGGCAGGAACCCATCGCATTCGATCACGATTGCCGCGAGGGCATCTGCGGCTCGTGCGGCATGATGATCAACGGCGAACCGCACGGCCCGCTCGATTCCACCGCCACCTGCCAGCTCCACATGCGAACGTATCGCGACGGCGACGAGATATGGATCGAGCCGTGGCGGGCCAGGCCCTTCCCCGTCATCCGCGACCTGGTGGTCGATCGCAGTCCCTTCGATCGCATCATCGCCGCCGGCGGCTTCATCTCCGCGCGCACGGGCAGCGCGCCCGAAGCCAACACCGTCCCCGTTCCCAAGGATGACGCCGAACGCTCGCTGGACGCCGGCGCCTGCATCGGATGCGGCGCGTGTGTCGCCGCCTGCCCGAACGCGTCAGCCATGCTATTTACCTCCGCGAAAGTCGCTCATCTGGGCCTCCTGCCACAGGGCCAGCCCGAACGCTACAGCCGCGTGCAGGCGATGGTCGCCGTCATGGACAGGGAAGGATTCGGCAACTGCACGAATCACGGCTCGTGCGAAGCCGCCTGCCCGGTGGACATCAGCGTCGATTTCATCGCCCGTTTGAACCGTGATCTGCTCCGGGCTATTATCGCCCCGCCGCGGTAGCCCGATTTTTCACCACGGAGACACGAAGGCACGGAGAAGAGATAGAGGTTGCCAATGATCGCGTGGGGTTTTGGTCCGCAAGAGCTTCTTGTGATGGCGATATTCGGCCTGCTCATCTTCGGCAAACGAATCCATTCCCCGCGTGCCCTTGCACCCCCGACCGCTGCTCCTGATGTCAATCGCTTCCTGATCGCGATTGGAATCCTGGTCATCCTGCTACAAACCCTCTGGATCGCGTCACGTTTGAGCGGTCAGAGGTGATGGGGGAATTGGAGGGCGGTTTATCAAATCCATGGTGCTGAATTGAAGGGCTGGGGCGGTTGTGCTCGCTGGCGTTTCGGCAGTACTTCGTCCACTGTTCACAGATCAGTAGCACGCACGCACGCGGGGTGAGTTAACCGACACTTCTGAGGCGCGCGAGAATCTGCCGCAACTGCTCGAGCGCTTCGGTCATATCCTGTCGGGCTCCTTCCACTGTCTTGCGCACTTCTACCGCCCGTTCATATTCACAGTACGCAACAGCTATATCTATTCTTTCCAGGAGTCGTTGTATCTCGTGCCTGAGATTCACACAAGTCTTCTGAAGTTGACGTTCTGTTTCCACGGACTCCTTTGTTTGATCTCCCTCGGCTGCAATAAGCAGGTTCAATACTTCTTCCCGAACGTCATCGATGTTCAGGCCAAGATTCATCAGGACCTGAGCTGCGACTCCATCCTGCTCTCGTAAAATCCCGAGGAGCAGGTGTTCCGTGCCTATGTAAGTATGGTTGAGGCTGCGCGCTTCCTCGATCGAGTATTCGATGACCTTCTTGGCTCGCGGCGTCTGAGGCAGCTTCCCCGTGGCGACCATGTCCGGCCCGCTCTTGACCAGCTTGGAGACCTCCTGCCGGACCTTGTTCAGGTCAACGCCGAGATTCTTGAGGACATTGGCCCCGACACCCGAGCCTTCCTTGACCAACCCAAGCAGGATGTGTTCGGTCCCGATGTATTCGTGGTTGAAGCGCTGGGCTTCCTGGTTGGCGAGGGCCATGGCCTTCCGGGCGCGATCGGTGAATCGCTCGAACATCACCCCATTGTACCCAGTGGAAAGGCGATTTGACCCCCATCGCACCCGATGCACGGCCCGGTATAATCCCCCCTTGAAAACCCGTCGCGTGACGGGAGGCTCAAGATCAGGAGGAATGCATCATGACCGGGATTCGATCTTCTACTGTAGCTCTGGGCGCGTCGCTGATGGCACTGGCGAGCGGATGCCAGCAGCCGAAGATGGACATGGCGGAGATGATGAAGCCGCCGCCGCGGCCGGCGGAGCTGGACCGGCTCGAACCCTTCGTCGGGAAATGGACCGGCACGGCCGAGATGAAAATGATGGGATCCGACAAGCCGATGAAGAGCACCGGGGCCAGCACCTTCGCCTGGGAATGCGACAAGCGGGCGCTCGTGGAACACTTTGAGGGAACCATGGGCGAAGATGCGAAGATGACGGGACTGAACGTCTGGACATGGGACGCGTCGGCTAAGAAGTACCGGAACGACATGTTCGATTGCTTCGGTAACGCGATGACCTTCAACGCCACCTACGATGAAGCGAGCAAGACCTGGCACGCCAAGGGCAAACACCGTTGCCCGATGACCGGGGAGATGCTGAACAGCGAGGGCACGATGAAGCTGATTGACAACAATACGATGGAGTGGCGCTGGACGGAATGGAACAGTTGGAAGACGAAGAAGTATATGGAGATGAGCGGGACGAGCCGGCGGGAATAATGGGAAGTGACGGTTACGCGAACGGGTTTATGATTTCGAGCCCCGCGGGAGGATTGCCTCCGGGTAAGTCCTCCGAATATAGACGAGAGACGCCAGCCTCAAGACACGCGGACACGATCAGAGCATCCCAGAATGACATTGCTTCTTTCAGATGAAAAACCCGGGCGCGTTCAAGAACCGTGGATACGGGAAGGACCAGCCTGAATACCGCAAGATAATGTGTAAGTTGGTCCCACGCCTCCTCTGTGGTGAAACCATGTTGAGTCAGCTTGCGTGAGGCAGCGATAAACTCGCATGCCACTTGCCAAAGCAAGATGGCTTCTTGCGGCTGCTGCAACAATTCAATGGCCCGGGCTTGCTTCTGGGGGGCACGACGGTCCGCGGCATACACGAGAATGTTCGTGTCAAAGGTAACGATCACGCTCGTGAAGTTCCTCGCGCGAGAGAGGTGGGCCCCCATATGAAAGACTGCTTTTCTTCAGGCGGTCGATCAATCGGTTAAGGGCAGCTTCGTGCCCGTTCTTCTGATCGGTATCCACGGTTTCAATCGTGAGGCGGACGTGCTGCTGCTCCTCCAATGGCAATATCTCCAGAGGCTTTAATACACCATGGGTGTAAATGGCTTCGACCGTCTGCGTCATAGACAACAGTATAGCATACACCTAGCCGCACAGGTCAATGTTCTACAGCAACCGGCTCCCGTTTCTGGGACGGGTTCTCAATTGTGGGTGCTGAGCTCAAAAATGCGGGAATGACGTGTTCGGCAGAATCTGTCTCGGTCATTTTGCCCAAGCGGTGGCCGAACCAGGTGGTTAGGGGGACATAGAGGTAGCCGACCATAAACAGGCAGAGGAAGGGTACGCCGATGGTGACGCGGTGATCGGTGAGGCATAACACGAGACAGGCGAGCAGGTAGAGGCCGATTCCCAACTCGACGAACGGCTGCAAAGTGATCTTCTTGCGTGAGCGGCGGTCGGCTTGAACTTCGCGCTTCCAGGTGGTGCTGCCGGCGACGACGCCGAATTTGGGCGTGCGGACGAACTCGCCGGAGCTGCCGAACAGGCCGGACAGCACGGCCCGCGCGTTATTCAGCGAGATGCCGATGCCCAATGCCATCAGGAACGGCAGATACTTGAGCGAGTCGGACCACGTGCGGAACAGGGCCCGCTGGCTGCACACGTAGAAGGTGCTGGCCGAGCAGGTGGCCACCAGCAGGATGGACAGGTCAAACAGATATCGCCACAACCCCTCCTGGAAGAGGTGCACCTTCATGTACACGACAGGGTACAGCATGAACGTCAACGCCACCATATACAGATAGACGGTGCAGCTCGTCAGGTGAAAGAAAGCTTCAAGCTTGATGCGCTTGGGCAGGTTCGAGCGCAGGATGCTGGGCAGCAATTTGCGGCAGGTCTGAGCGCCGCCCTTGGCCCAGCGGTATTGCTGCTGTTTGAAGCCCTCCATATCCGGCGGCAGCTCGGCCGGACTGGCTAGGTCGGGCAGGAAAACGAATCTCCATCCGCGCATCTGGGCGCGATACGAGAGATCGAGGTCCTCGGTGAGCGTATCGTGCTGCCAGCCGCC
>CAYLLT010000132.1:0-16867 GCA_964384465.1 uncultured Planctomycetales bacterium
ACGTCCATCCCCAAGACGTCGGCGATGCTCTTGCCGCGAAAATGGACCTGGAGCGTCTCGCGATTGAACCGACGGCCGCCGCATACCGGGCACGTTACCCAAACATCGGCGAGGAACTCCATATCCATCTTGTTGGCGCCGTTGCCCTCGCAGGCCTCGCATCGCCCGCCGCCGGAGGTGCCGCTGGGCACATTGAAACTGAACCGCCCCGGCTTGTAGCCGCGCACCTTCGCGTCGGGCAGCTTAGCGTAAAGGTCGCGGATCTGACCAAAAATCTTGACGTACGTCGCCGGATTGCTCCGCGGCGTGCGGCCGATCGGCTTCTGGTCGATGTCGATGACCTTGTCGAGATGTTCGAGCCCGTCGATGCGATCGCACTCGCCGGGCGTGACGTTCTCGGCGCCGTTGAGGTCGCGGGCCAGCCGCTCGCGCAGGATGTCCACGACCAGCGAGCTTTTCCCGCTCCCCGACACGCCGGTCACGCAGATGAACCGCGCCAGCGGCAGATGCACGTCGATGTTCTTGAGGTTGTTGTGCCGCGCGCCGCGCACGGTGAGCCATCTAGCGGACTCTGCGGCAGTCTTCGGCGGAGTCGCAGGAATTAGCTGCTGTCGTAAGGTTCGTGCTCTCATTTACTGAAATGTTTCTATCGCTTCGTAATAAACTGTTGCCATAGAGAGCGGAATGTCCGTAAGAGCGGAAACAGCCTGGGCCTTCTCTGATAGAGATGTGGGTTGCCCGATCACCGGCTCAAAGAGCCATTCATATTCGTTTCTTGGAATCCCCCGTAAAGCTTCCACGATGATTTGGTGCATCCGCATCCTTCGGACGAAGTTGTCAGGAAGGTTCATGCGTTCATCGATGCCAATGCTGTGTAAGCACGACTGTCTTATCGATGCATTTCGTTGCAAGTCAGCTTCTGGACTTTTCATGTACGACCTCTAACGTTGTCTTTGAAAAATGCTTCATACCTTTCGCGAAAACGCATCACGAAAGGTCGCCGTTGTTCTACGAGTTCCTTGCGCAACTTACCCTCGAAGCACAACCCATGTCGCTTGAAGTATTGATTATCAGCGAAATTGCAGAAGCAGCACGCAGTGACTTTGAATTCCGGGCTCTTACGATTCGGGTGGCCTCTCGGCAACAGATGATCAACGGTCAAGTAAAGCCAGTTGGGCCATTTCGACCCATCCCATCCACAGTACTGGCAATGGAAGCCGTCTCTCTGGTGAATTTCGAAACCATAGCCGCGTAGGGAGCCGTTCTTGGATGCTCTCACTTGTTCGGCCTTGTCGCGAGCCTTCTTCACGCGCGCGAGTTTTCGTTCCGCCATCTGGATTTTCCATTCCCAGAAAAGCACGGGACTGGCGAAATCGGACTTAGAGAGCTTCCGGTGGATATTGGGATCGTAGTCGATTGGAACAACCCTGAACGGGTAAACACTCGCGTCTTTCGACTGCGTACCAGGATGCGGAACGCGTTTGACTCGCTCGGCCGGCATGGTGATGCTCCTGTTTGCGCCCGTGACGCTGCTCTTTGCTAAATCTCAGACGTCCTGCCCTCGCGCTTCGGCGCAGGACTGCCTCCGGCATTGGCTGTAGTTCCGTCAACCGCGCGACGCTGCTTGGGAACCTCGATCTGGCGAATGCCCTTCAGGTACTGCCCCGTCAGCGACTCGTTCGATGTGCTGATATCAGACAGCGTGCCGGAAGCGACGACGTGTCCGCCGCGGACGCCGGGGCCGGGGCCGAAATCGACGATGAGGTCGGCGGCACGCATGGTCTCTTCGTCGTGCTCGACGACGATGACCGTGTTGCCCATGTCGCGCAGGCGCCGGAGGCTGGCGAGCAGTTGCTGATTGTCGCGGGGGTGCAGGCCGATGGACGGTTCGTCGAGCACGTACAGGACGCCGACCAGGCCGCAGCCGATCTGGCCGGCGAGCCGGATGCGCTGCGATTCGCCGCCGGAGAGCGTCGGGGCCGGGCGATCCAGCGCGAGATAATCGAGACCCACGTCTGACAGGAACGCCAGCCGCGCCCGCACTTCCTTGAGCACCTCCGCCGCGATGATCGTCTCGATCGGGTTCAGCTCCAGCCGGTCGAGAAACGCCCGCGCCTGCAGAACGGACATCGCACACAACTCGTGCAGTGGCGAGCCGCCCACGCGCATGGCACGAGCCTGTGGATTCAGCCGAGCGCCGCGGCACTCCTCACACGGCTGATGGCGCATGAATTTTTCGTAGTATTCGCGGACGAAGTCGGCCTTGGCCTGGCGGTACTTGCTCTTCAAGTCGGCGATGATGCCCTCGAACTTCCCGCCATGTTTCCACACGCGGCCGAAGGATTTCCATTCGTATGTGATGTGCTCGTCCCCGGTGCCGTGGAGCAGGGCGTCGCGCGCCTTGGGCGGCAGCTCCTTCCACGGCTGCATGATGTCGAAGCCGACGTGCCGGGCCACACCCGCGTAGATATGCCGCCGCCAGCGGCCCGGCCGCGTCCTCATCGGCGCGATGCACGGTGCATAAAACGGCAGCGATGGGTCCGGTACGAGTAACGTGGGATCGAAATCGTACCGCTGGCCCATGCCGTCGCAGGCCAGGCACATGCCAGTCGGCGAGTTGAAACTGAATAACTGCGGCGACGGGGCTTCGAAACCGATGCCGCACTGCGAGCAGGCGTATTTCGAGGAGAGCAGCATGTCAGGCATCTGCTTATTGGCCTCATCTTCCGCCGGGGCGACGATGACCGTTCCCTCGCCGAGTGCCAGCGCCGCCTCGACCGCTTCCGCCAGCCGGGGACGCACATTCGCGCGAATGGTGAGCCGGTCGATGACCACTTCGATGTCGTGGCGGTTATTTCGCCCCAGCCGAGGAGCGTCGCGCAGGTGCACGACCTGTCCGTCGATACGGGCGCGGATGTATCCGCGGCGACGCAGATCATCGAGCATCTCGACGTGCTCACCTTTCTGCCCACGGATCACCGGCGCGAGGATCAGAATGCGTGAGTCCGCCGGCAGTGTGAGAATCCGGGCGAGAATGGATTCCTGCGTCTGAGCGGTGATCAACCGGCCGCATTGCGGGCAGTGCTGCCGGCCCGCCCGGGCGTAAAGCACGCGGAGGAAGTCGTATATCCCCGTGACCGTGCCGATGGTGCTGCGCGGGTTCCAGCCGGACGCTTTCTGCTGGATGGCGATGGCCGGGCTGAGGCCGGTGATCTGATCGACATCCGGCTTGGCGAGCTGGCCGAGGAACTGCCGGGCGTAGGCGCTGAGTGACTCGATGTACCGCCGCTGCCCTTCGGCATAGAGCGTATCGAACGCCAGGCTGCTTTTGCCGCTGCCGGAAACGCCGGTGAAACAGATGAGCCGGTTATGCGGCAGCTCCAGTGAAACATTTTGAAGGTTGTGTTCACGTGCCCCGCGGATGGTAATCGAGGGTTTGCTCATCGTCCCCATCTTTCAAAACATTCACAACGCCCACCCATCCCGTCACTTCCGGCGAGCTGAATGTGACCCGGCATTGTAATGTTTCAGGATCGAGTGCGGAAGCAGGAGAAGCGCGACATCTTGGCAAAGTGCGAAGCCGGTGCGGAAACAACGGTGTCGGCTGCCGCTTGAGCGCCTAGCCAATCACCCACCTCCAGTGACTCGGGCGCAAAAAAAAGGGCCGCCAACGTGGCGACCCCAGGGGTAGGGAACTCAAATCCCTTTATGATGTTGTGAAACCGGAAGGCCCGTGGTCGGGCGGCCGGTACTAATAATCACTGAATCGCCCGGCGTCTCCAACCCAATAGAAAACCAAGTGCCAGCAAGGACAGCGTGGCCGGTTCAGGAGCATGACTTCCAGCCACTTTATCCGAACCGTCGCCATTCGGCCCGACCGCCTGGAATCGGGCGATGGCCACAGGTCCGGAACTGGATTCAAAGAATGTGAATAGCTGTGCACAGACCTCTTCCGCGGTGAAGGGTGTATTACCCAGCGCGAGCAAAAGGGTCTGGGATTGCCCGGCGGCGGGCGCGCCCTGCGACGATCCCCCCTCGAAGCTGCTGTCGCCGGTGATCATGACATCGTAACCGCCCGGCGCGCCGAGCCAGCCCGGACTCACATTCACGTCGTAGTCGAGCACATCAAAATAGCTGCTGGTGCCGCCCGGAGCGAATTGAGGCAGGTTCAGGCCGTCCGGCCATTCGAAACCGACCGCGCTCATTCTGGAGCCGACTTCCGCGGCCGTGGTGTTTTCCACCAGGGCGGAGACAAAGTCGTCGCCCTGCGCGTTTTCAGAACATTCCAAGGTCAAACGCCCGGAAACATCTGTATTCCCAGTGGAAGTATTGATCGAGGGGATGAATTCGATCTGTACGATGGGTGCAGCCTGCGCTGAGGCGGCGCCGGCCATAAGGGGAACCAGCCACAGCCACCTATGCACGCGCGGATATGTGCGCGTAACGCAATCACGCATTCTCTCTCTCCCCTGGATTTACGACACGGCCTCCGCCGAACCGGCTCTAAAGTTTCGGTTTCGGGCGAAGCCCACCCTTGTTCGAGACAAGAGTCACAACGAATTCAATACAGGAGCAGAAGCTGAAAGTACACCGGGAATGGTGATACTGACGACTCGCTCTCTCCCTTACTCAAATTAACTTTATCAGGGCCGGTGGAGAGTGTCAATAGGGTCTGACCGGAAATCGGCCGTGAATCTTTGACAAAATGGGTGACGAACGTCCGTTTGTGTGTCCCACCAGAGCCGCCGAAAATAGCTTTGCCAATATCACTTTTGCCCCGATTCAGGCTGCGTCTGCATGGGACCATCAACGAACACCGGTTCGGCCCGGCCGGTCATGGCGGATTTCCCGGCCAGTTCCAGGACGGAAATCACACGCCGGGCGCTCTCCGGCGTGACCGCCAGGGGTTCGCCGCCGAGCAGGTGATCGACCAGGGCGTTGTAAAAATCGGGCACCCCGCCGCCCTCGATGAAGGGGACTTCGATCTTTTCGGCCGGACCGTGCACGTGGGTGACGACGTGGACCGGCGGGTTCCAGTCGGCGGTCAATCCGCCGTGGGTGCCCAGAATCCGCCATTTCGGCTTGCCTACCGCCGCCAGATGCGAGATCTCCACTTCGGCCGATCGGCCGCCTTCGAACCGGATGATCGCCCGGCAATAATCCTCATTGGTGACGTCATGCCACAGGCGTTTGCCGGAGAAGCCGGTGATCGACTCCATGCGGTGCGGCATCAGGTTCAAAACCCAGTCGATAAAGTGGGCGCCCCAATCGTACATCGTGCCGCCGCTGATCGCCTTGTCGCTCCGCCACCAGTAGCCGGGGTGCTTGTACTCACCTTTGTAAACCTCGATGTGGAAGACTTCGCCGAGCAGGCCACGGGCGATGATCCGGCGGATGGTCCGAAAATCGGCGTCCCAGCGGCGGTTGTGAAAAACGGTGAGCAGCACGTTCTTCTCGCGGGCGACTTCAATCAGTTGCGTCGCTTCGGCGATGTTCAGGCAGAACGGCTTCTCGCATACCACGCCGACGCCGGCGGACAGCAGTTCCAGGGCGATGGGGATGTGCGTGCTGTGCGGCGTGACCACCACGGCCAGATCCACGGCCCCGGAGGTACACATCTCTTTGACCTGCTTGAACAGCTTCACGTCGGGCTGATCTTTGCGCGCGGCTTCGAGCCGGAGCGGCTCCACTTCGCACACGGCGGACAGTTCCAGACCGGGCGTTCGCTGGATCGTCTCCGCATGAACCTTGCCCATGCTGAACGAGCCGCCGTAGCCGACGACGCCGCAGCGCACCGGTCCGCAGCGCGTGGAACGCGTCGCCCACCAGATGGCGCGATGGATCAGCTTCTGAAAAGTGGGATGACCGAATGCCCGCTCATCATGACCGAGGGCCGTGTAAAAGACGCGCCCGCGCCCGTATTCGCGAACGTACGCGAGCGGATGGGGTTCGCCGCGCCAGTTGCCTGACAGCAGCCAATGCGGATCGTGCTCCGTGCGGCGTTTCAGAATATAGAACTCGTCGATGATGCGGAACTCGCGGAGGCTGCGCGTGATCTCGTGCCGCGGGTCGCTCATATTGACGCTGAACTCGGTGACCGGACCATGATCGACAAACGCGGAGCCGATCATTTCAACGTAGCGGTTATTCTGGCTGAACGAATCCGCTGCGCAATGAATTGCGACGACCGCGCCCCCGGCCGCCGCCCAGTCGCACAACGTGGTTTCCTGGGCGTCGGACAGCCGGCCGCCCTGCGTGTACAGGATCACCACGTCGTAGTTGGACACAGACAGCAGGGCATCGCGATCTTCGGTGCAGGTGCACTGCGCCGAGCCATGCGATTGAAGGAACTCGGCGAGAATGGCGGAACCGGTGGCAAACTTGTGATAATCGCCACCGGTCAGCAGGAGAGCTCGCTTCATCATCAGCTCCGTGATGAGGAAATCAGGCCACGCTCGTTTGCGTCGCCGGCACGGGAACCACCTCAAAGCCGCCCAGTACCGCCCGCTTCTCGCGATCCAGGCGAATCATGAGTATGGACCCAACAATAAACATGACCGCCGCGATGATGAGCGGGATGTGAATGTTGTGCGTGTATCGATAGATCGCGACGGCGGGGAGTTGTCCGAGAATGGCTCGCACTGCGACCAACGTGGCGTGAATCGCCAGATAGTGCGGCGCCTGCGAGGCGTCACGCGCCAGCGTCACCGGACCCAACGTCCACGCGAGACTCACGCCGGCCATGCCGATGCCATAAATAATGGATGCCGCCATCAGCGAGAACACATCCCAGGCCATCATCAGGCCGAACGGATACAGGATCAGACAGAGAAAACTCCAGCTCGATACGCGGATGGGCCCGACGCGGTCCATCATGTAGCCGACGGGAATCATCAATGTGATCTGAAACGCCACCTGCGTGGACCATGCCGCCTGCCCATACCGCAATCTCAGGATATCCACCTGCACAAACGGCAGCAGTGAGGCGCAGATCATCCAGCCGAGGCCGTAAATGCAAAACGCAGTTTCGTAGCGTCGGAAATCCGGATCGTCGGCCAGCACGCGGGTCATGTTACGATACGCGCTGCGCAGGCTGAACAGAAGCGGCTCGTCGGCCGGCGCCTGGAGGCGCTCGACGAAGAGCTGCTGGCGCGTGATGCGTTCGATGAGCAGCAGGCCCGCGCCGATCAGCACCACGACGATGGGAAAGTAAATGCGGTAGGAAAATGGGTCCCAATCGAGCGCGTAGCCGACCGCGAACGCGGTGAGCATGATGGTCAACTGCTCGATTGCCGACAGGGCGCTCCAGACGCGGCTGCGCGTGGACGGCGGAAAGCAACTGCGCAGCAGGTCGCCGGACAGCGGCCGGATTCCGCCCATACCCGCCGCTGATAACAGCACGAATACCAGCACCGTGCCCGGCCGATCGCAGAAGGCGATTGCGCCCATCGGCACGACCGAGCACAGCCAGAAGATCAGCAGGTAGACCCGCGGCGAACGGCGGCGATAAACCTCGTTCCAGAAGATGGCCAGCAGCGACATGACCGGCCCCGCCGAAGTGGCCGCCGCGATCTGCCACACGTTGGCCTCGAAATGTTTGCGGAGCAGCACCGGCACCATGACGAACACGCCGGTCTGCACGGCCAGGAACGGCGTGGACCACAGGTACATGCGGAGGATGCGCCGGCTTTCGGGAAATGCAATGAGTCGCCTGAGGAGCAATGCTTTACCTCGTGGAACCGCGCCGACTGCGACAACAACTCCGCCGTGGCGAGTGAACACCGGCCGCGGATTCTGTTGAGAATCTTATCCGCGTGTATCGGCGTGTATCGGCGGTTTCAAAGACTTGGCGTTAGCCGTTACGGGTCATCTGGTCGCGGACCCAGTCGGTGGTGACGCCCTTCTCCGCCAGGATTCGTGCCACAAAGCTCTTGCCGTCGCGGAGCATGGCCAGCAGCAGGTGCTCGGCCGCGATCTCGCCGTGGCCGAGCCGATTGGCCGAATCGACCGCCAGGATCAGTGTGTGCCAGAACTCCGGCGAGTGAAACGCCTTGGCCAGCTCCTGCTGATGGATCCACTCGAATTCGCCGAAGCTGCGGGCGGAGGTGTCGTGCGTTGGCCCCGATGCCGACCGCAGCGCCGCCAGCACCTGCTCGCGCATGCTGTCGAGTGCGACGCCCTGCGCGATGAGAATCCGGGCGGCCAGCGTCTTATCCACGTGCAGCAGCCCCAACAAGAGATGTTCGGTGCCCACATACCGGTGGCCGAGCTTGCGGGCCTCGACGATGGCGTGTTCGATCACCGCCTTGGTTTCGGGGTTGTACGGCCGGCGGCCGATTTCCGCCGCGGCGTGGCCCGCCTCGATCTGCCGGTCGAGTTCCGTGCGCACCCTCTCCAGGTCCACGTTCGCGTGCGCCAACACGGTGCTGGCGACGCACTCGCCCTGCGCCACCAGCCCGAGCAGGATGTGCTCCGGCCCGATGTAATCGTGCTGTAGCCGGTTGGCCTCCCGCGTGGCCAGCGCCATCGCGTGCCGCGCCCGATCAGAAAACTGTTCATGCATTGCGTTTGCTCCTCACCGATCGAGTTCGTTCGAGCTTCCCGCCGCCCGCGAAAACGCAGTGTAACCGACGCGGGCGAAATTGAAAGCCACGACCGGCGTGAGGACGCACGGGACTTCTGATGACTTGTAGCGCAACATCGGAGCCATCAGGGCGCTCGCGTTTTGGCCTTCTGAAGATATAATATCTATGGTGTATGATGAAAGACGTGAAGAACAAGTTTCCCAAGGGATGGAACGACAAGAAGGTCAAGGAGTTAATCAGGCACTACGAGAAGCAGAGCGAGGACGAGGCCGCCGCTGAGGACGAAGCCGCTTACAACAGCACGCGGACCACGATGATGGCCGTGCCCGTCGAACTCGTCCAGCAGGTCCAAAAGCTCATCGCCAAGCGTGCGAGCTGAAGCGCGGGGACCGAGCGCCAAGGGAGCGGCGTTCATAATCTTGTTCCCAATCACTTCTCGATCGGTTCACCGGGCTTAGCTTCAGTGGGTTTCTCCTCGCCCGGTGGCGGGTTTGCCTTCTCCGCGGCCTGCGGCTTCATGATGCGGGCGATATGTTCGTTCAGGCGTTTTTTGGCGGCGACGTATTGCTGTAACTCCTCTTTGTCGGCGTCCATCGCGCAAGCCTGGCGATAATATTCCAGGGCGCGCTGCGGATCGGCGAGCAGCTCGCTGACCACACCCAGGGCAAAAACCGTCTCGTGCTCGTCCGGATCTTTTCGACGGGCGGCCAGGAACAGCTCCATCGCCCCCGGATAGTCGTCGGCCCGCAACGCGCGGATGCCTCTTTCTCCTTCCTTACCCCGGCCGACGACGACGTACGAATACTCGACCTCCGTCGGCACGATCATGCTGACGAACTCCTGCGCGGCCCGCTCGACCAGCTCGCCGATGAAGTGATCGATCGGGTCGAGCTTGGCCTCATCCGCGATGCTGCCGAAGAGAAAGTTGGGCGAAGCGGTATCCTGCTTCTGATACGGCGGAGGCGAAAAATGGGCGATGGCGGCGCCGGTGACGGCGTCGATCAGGCTGAACGTACACTGAACGGTGATGTGGCGGCTGATTTCCTCGACTTCCCGGGTGCCGAACGGACCGCCCTCCTGCGGCGGCGGCTCGACCGGCAGCGGCTGCGGGCCGGGGCCCGGTGCCGGAGCGGGCACGACTACCACGCCCGGCGGAGCGGTCGGCTGATAACGCGAATCGTAATAGTAGTAGCGGCGGTAGCGAAGATAGCGTGGGTCGCGCACATATCGCGGATCGCGCGCATAGCGCGGGTCGGGCACATAGCGGCGCTGCTGCACCGCGTTAGGGTCACTGTTGCGGGTGTCGCGCGGCGAACTCGGCGTGCGTTTTTGCCGCGTATCTTTGGGGTCGGGCGTTTTGCCGGGCTCCGTACTGCCCGGATACACAGGCCGCTCGCCGGGCGCGGCGCTGCCGGGATACGCGCGGGGTTGACGCGGCGCCGGCTGCGGCTGAGGTTGCGTCAACCCGCCGAGGATGCGGCCCCAGTCGAGTGTCGATTTGGTTCCCTTCTGAACATCGATGTTGACGGTGATACGACTGGTGATGAGACCCTGCACATCCAGCAGTTTGCCCGCCTTCGCGGCGGCGTCACCTTCCACCAGGCCGGCGAGCTTGAGGTCCTGCTCTTTGAGGATCGCCGCGGTCTGCCGGCGCTGCGCCACTTTCAGCCCGCTCCCGAACCGGGCCGCACTGTTGGCCAGCATCGATTCGATCAGGTCGGCGGCCATGGTGGACCACTTCTGCTCCCGTTCGTCCTGACGGGCACCCTTCGTTTCAACTCCGCTGTCGATCACCGCCACCGCCTTCAGCCCTTCCGGCAGCGGCCGGGCCGGAGCGAGGACGTACGAGATGGTGACGGCTTGTTTTTCCTTCGCCGCGCAGACACCGCTCCATGTCACCGCAGCGATGACTGCCGCGCGAGCGAGTGGTCGTGAATATGAAACCATAGTCGCATCTCCAATCCAAGCGGACCACGGGTTGGGTTTGAATTTGGCCCCCGACAGACTGGTCCCGCGCCATCTTATGCCGGTTCTATGCCCGGAGAAACAGCGCGGCGAATCACCGATGAGTTTCCGCGCCCCGATAATCAACAGGACCGGATTTACTTTTGAAGGTTAGGCACAATCCGGCAATCGGCCGCCGAAATTTGACGCAAACCGGTGACGGCCTTTTGTTCCTGGTCGTCGAGCTGCTCGAACAGGCGTTTTTCGCGCAGGTCGAAGCTGCGGCGGGGTTGCCCGTCGCGCGGGCGGCGCGGGCTGCCGTTGTGCAGGCACCATCCCGCGGCTCCGCCCCGGCACGCCCCGCGGAGATCGGCCAGGAAATCTTCGGCCTGCGGCTGCCATTCACCGTAATCGCGCCGGAACGGCTCCTGGTAGAGCAGCGGCACGACCCGGTCGAACTGCTTCATCCAGCCGAGGACCTCGCGCGATTTGGCTTCAGTTTCGGCAGGGGTTTTTTGCTCGCGTGGTCGGTGCGGCGCGACGAAGTCCACGCGCACTTTCAGCAGATACTCGCGCAACGCATCCCGGGGAATGTCCCCCGCATGCGAGGCGGTCACCAGCCGCTGCGGGTCCACTCCCTTGACCGCATCGCGTAATTGCTGCAATTCGTCCATGCTGACGAACCGTCCATCGCGCACGTTATGCTCGTTGGCCAGATCGAGGTACCAGTTGCGGTAGACTTTGAGTTCCGTAACCAGAGTTTTTGCCGCCCGGCGATGCGAATCCAACAATTGCAGCCGCGGCGGCCCGGTCGCGCCGTCCCCGCGCGAGAGCGTGATGTCCACCACCATCCCGTGTCGATCGCACCGCTTCACCAGCCATTCGAGATTGTCGAAATACGGCTCGCGCTGACGGCCTCCGGCATCCACCGCGGAGACATCGTTGTCGTGGGCCGACCACGTCGCCCACACGCGGATCCAGTTGATGCCCGCTTGCTCCATGTCCGCCAGGTCGCGATCGATGAACTGCCGCGGCGCGCCCAGCGCCCCGTAGTAGCTGATGCCGATAAGAAATACCGGCCGGCCGTTGAGCGTGAAACGCGCGTCGCGCAACCCAAGCTCGGTCCCGCTCGCGCCGGCGGGCAGGGCCATCAGCAATAATCCGGCGGTGGCCGAAGTAAAAAACACGATCACCTCTCCTTCAACGATTTTCGCCAGGATGCGTGCATCGATAATAGTTTTTCAACCAAGTCGGGGTGCTGCGCCTGTACGTTGGTTCGCTCGCCGGGATCGGACTCCATATCGGCCAGAAAAGTCGAGTCTTTCTCCGCTTCGCGTCGTTTGTCCCCGCGCGCCGCATCGGCGCCGTTAACCACCAGCTTCCAGCGGCCCTGCCGGACGGCGCGCTGACCCGCCTGCTCCCAGAACAAAACGTCATGCCCCGGTGCGGCGGCGTCCTTCAGCAGCGCCGTCCAGCTCGCGCCGTCGATGGTGCGATTTTTCGGCAGCTCCGCCCCGATGATCTCCGCCACCGTCGGAAATACATCCATCGCGATCGCCAGTCCATCGCGCGTCTCGTTCTGGGGGAGTTTGCCGGGCCAACTGACGATGGCCGGCATGTGGATGCCGCCGTCGAACAGGCTGAACTTGTATCCGCGATACGGTACATTGCTCCCGCCGCCGCCATTCGCGCGCAGCTCGGTGGTCGCGCCGTTATCGCTGGCGAAGAATACCAGCGTATCCTCGATCAACTCCTGCTGCCGCAGCCGTTCCATGATCCGGCCGATGGCTTCGTCCAGGCCGGCGACCAGCGCCGCGTAGTCCCGCCGCTGCGCGGGTAGTTTTTCGTACATCTGGAGCAGTCGCTGCGGCGCCTGCATGGGGTAGTGCGGCGCGTTGAAGGGCACGTAGAGCAAAAACGGCACGGCATCTGTGGCACGGGCATTTGTGGCACGGGCGTCCCGCCCGTGTGTCTGCCGCTCGATGAATCCGCAGGCCTCGCGGGCGATCATTTCGGTCATGTACTGGCCTTCCTCGTGAATCTCTTCGCGGTTGCGGTACAGGTCGTGGTTGTGCGGCTCATGCCAGTAGAACATGTGCGAATAGTAGTCCACGCAGCCGGCGTGAAATCCGAAGAAGAAATCGAAGCCCTGATCGTTCGGCCGCTGGCCGGGGGCATATCCGAGATGCCACTTGCCGATCAGCGCGGTGGCGTAGCCGCGCGTTTTGGCCAACTCGGCCACGGTCACTTCCTCGGCGGGCATGCCGTCCGGCATTGTGGGGATCGAGCCGGCATTGGTGGGCACGCCCGCGCGGATCGGATACCGCCCGGTGAGCAAGGCCGCCCGCGACGGCGAGCAGATCGGCGCCGCGGAGTAGTAGTTCGTAAACCGCACGCCCGTGCGGGCCAGATGATCGATGTTCGGCGTCCGGATGTCCTGACAGCCGTAGCAACCGACATCGCCTATGCCCATATCGTCGGCGTAGAGGAGAACGATGTTCGGCGGGCGACCGTAAGCGGCAGCGCCGAAAAGCATCCATGCGGCCGCCACAAGCGTGATCCTCCGCCACCGAGCCGGTTGTCTTGTCACCGCGTTTCGCACCGGATACGATGGTAAGCCGTCCGTTCCCCTAGCTCAATTGGACAGAGCGTCGGCCTCCGGAGCCGAAGGTTGTGGGTTCGAATCCCGCGGGGAACGTTGCCCCCTGTTGCACCATCCCGCATACTGCGGAATCACCCTGAAAAACGCGGTTTTCGTTCGTGACGTGCGCCGCTGTGCGCCGCCCTTCCGCTCCATACTGCGCCGCATTCTGCGCCGCGCGCATCTTCGGGGGGATTTATCGCTTGATTCGGCGTGGATCGGTGCGTTTGCCTTGATCCAGCTTCGCGGGGTTCGCAGGAACAACACGGGGGCGGGGAAGATTGTCTGCGTCAATATCCGGGAGAATCTTCCCGGCCTTGAGCCATTCACGTACCTGATTCACCCATCTTGATACCTGACCTTGGCCGATCGTTTTATTCCATTCCTTGGACAGGATTTCGGCCGTCGTCGTTGGTTTCTCTTGGCCAGCCGACATGAACACACGATATGCAGTCCGCGCCGTTTTGCTCGGCTTACGTGGCGGCTTCCGCAGAACCGGCGGCTTCTCGTTCCGTGGAGCCTTGGCCGTACCGGTCAACGCCGCACGCCCTTCCTTGGTGATTCGGGCCCTGATCACCTCGATCATCTGAAACGTATCACCCGTAGAACAAAAAGACGCTTCGATCCTTACGCGCTCGTTCTCCAAGGGCCGCTGTCGGCTTGCCTGGATGACATTCAGCCAGACCCAGCCGGCAACACGGGTGAAGGAATCACCACTATTACTGCTCGCCCGCCCAATCGAAAGCCAACTCGTCCATATTGAGTCCGTCCATATTGAGCCGCATCTGACGGCGGACAGGCTGAACTGAACATGGCCCGCCCGGTCCAGTTCTTCCATCGCCGCCGCCAGCTCCTCGTCACGAAGATTACCCGGCAGATTGTGGCACACAGCTTCCAGCAGAGCGCCGCTACGCGGAAAACCATTGAGGAATCCAAGGATGGAGCTTGCTGACTCGGAGAGGGGATCTGGCATGGTTCACCGTCCTAAGAGTCGGGCCGTCGCCGCCGCGTCACGTCGGACGCTGAATCAGAACGTGACGCGGGGCAACGCTTGGCCATCGCTGTTGCAACAACGCCAGCCGTCCCGATGATTCAGTTTATCGCATGATCGCAGGTGATGACAATTCGCGTGGACCACCGCAGGGTGCTTTGAAGAGTATGGGGCCGAGCGCCGACTGCGTCAGCGCTTCGGCTTCGGCGTGCTCGCGGGCCTGCCCGCCGTCGTACTCCCGGATCGCGCACCCCCGCGCCGCGGCAGCCGCCGCACGGCAATGCCCGGCCCAGTGCGGACCGCGGCGGGCGGATCATTCACTTGCGATTACACCTCTCTGGTCTCGTTTCCGGGCTTCACCTGCAAGGAGCATTCTACGGATTGATCTTCCTGTCCTCCATTCTTTCGGATGGGCCACCCTGGCTGTCGCCGTCACCTGGGGCGAACCAGCCTCAAAAAACCGGGCTTGAACCTCACCCTTTGCACAACCTTCTCCGATAGATTTTCTGGCTGATGCTGTCAGGTTGGCCGGATCGCCGCGAAAACAGGGATTCGGAGCCAGGCGGTGGCGCGAAGATTTGTTCGCTCTCTGGGTCAGGCCCGTTTGTCGGGCCCGGAAAGGAAGTGGCAGATGTCCGGAACATGCGAACCTGTCCGTGTGGCCAGTCGAATCGCGGCGATGATCGCCCGGGCGGTGGGCGACCACGAGGATTTGCAGGTGTGCCGCCAAGTCGCCGAGCGGGAGATCGACCGGTACAACATCGGTCCGCGGGATGATCAGCGACAGGAGATCTGGGGGCTCGTCGGCGCGCAATTACGCGGACTGTTGTAAGCAGCGCCGGCGACATCGGCCTCGAATTCGATTTTCAAGATGTCACCAACGAACACCGATCGATCAGGCACGATTTCCCCCTTCATTTGATTTTCCATTTGTCGAGCGACACGCGATCCAGAGGGTGGGGCGCCCGCGCGAACGAATTTCAGCACCGGAATGCGAACGCCGGGGCGCACAATTGCCTCTATTTGCAGTTCATTACACCCCGGTGCCTATTGTCGACATCGCCGGGGGCGCGGAGGCTGTTGGGGCGAGTACCAGCGGCATCGGGAGTGGTCTGGGTTTTGCGTGCGGTATAGGTTCGCGCGGAGGAACCACGGTACTGGTGGGCGCCTTACGGCCGGCCCAAGCGGTGAAGACGCTTGATGGCGCGTCGGTCATGGCCGCGTGTCGGTTTGTCGCAGAGGCTTCGGTCGTCTCACTTCGGTGCGGCTGCTCATCCAAACGGCGCATGGAGAATTTTGCGTCGGGCGGTTCCTTCAGGTATCCCAGCTTTCCGCCGGACAGCTTGATAATCCAGGGCAAGGTTTTGATCGCCGTGATGGCGAGGGCGACCATGCCAGCGAGTTGCATGAATATCCTCGTTCTCTTTTGCTTGCGGCTCTCGCGGTGGCGGAAGACCACCTTGAACAGGTTTATCGGATTGTAGAAGCGGAAATAGGCCCACAGCATGTTCAACTGCCGCTTTGCCGGGTTCGGGTCGGTGGTGGCCATGACGTGGTTGCCGTCGAAGTACGCTTCGGGAATCGGCTCGCCGTTGATGCTGTGCAGGACGATGCCGCGGTTGAGCGTGTTCTCGTACTCTTTGGTGCCGATCGCGGGGCCGTGCAGCGAGCACTGGAACGACGCCGCCCCGTGTTTGAACAGGAACTGCGCCTGGTTCATGATCCCGTAGAGGTTATCGCCACCCGTACGCCTCGGTTGACCGTCGTGATGCATCATCATGGCCATGGGCAGGATCTTGTTCTTCCTGAGCAGGGCGAACAGCTCGATGGTCTTCTCCGGCGTCTGCCCCTTGTTGATCAACTCGGCCGCCAAGTCCTCGATGCCGAACCAGATGGCGAAGAGACCGGCCTCGCCGGCCAGGGGCAGCAGGTCCTTGCACTTGAGGACATCGAACTCGGTGGCCTCGGTCGAGAAGTGGATTCGCCGCCGGGCCTCCCGTTCGCGACCCGTACGCAGGTCCTTGTAGCGCACGCGGGCCATGGCCGTGAAAAGTTCCTCGACCGTCGAACGCGTGTTGAAGAAGTTGTCGTCCGTACCGAAGAAGTGATGGATGTCGAACTGCTCGCGCAGAACGCGGAATTCATCGATGACCCGCTCGGGACTCTTGGCCCGCCAGGTCCGCTGGTTGTAGGCCGGGATCGGGCAATAGCTGCAAGCGAACTTGCAGCCGTGGGTGGTGACCAGCGAGGCGAGCGGCGAATATTTGTAAACCTCTTCCTGCGGCAGCGGCCGCGCGGCGAGCGTCGTCAGGCGATGCGGCGGTTCGAGCAGCCGGAAGCCGACCGCCGGATGCGGCAGCTCGTCGAGGTCCTGGACCAACCGTTGAATGCCGGTATGGATCAGCACCGGCCGCCCGCCGGCATCGCGCTCGCGGCCCATGTAGACCAAGCCGGGGATGCCGTCGAGCAACCCGCGGTCACGGCAGCGGCGGAACGCCTGGAGCATGGTCTCGCCCGAGGAGCGGTGCTCGGTGAGCAGGTCGAGGAGTTCGAGCAGGACCAACTCTTCGCCGGTGCATACCGCATCGGCGTGGATGTCGCCGCGCGGCCCGAGGCCGAAATAGTGGTCGGGTTCGTAGATGCCCTTGGGCCCGCCGACCAGGATGAGCGGCCGATGCTCGCCCATCGACCAGGCGTCCTCGATCA
>CAYLLT010000133.1:0-16856 GCA_964384465.1 uncultured Planctomycetales bacterium
TGCTGACCGCGGCATAAGACTCGCGGAATTGCGACTTCTGCCACGGGCTGCTAAGGGATTGGAGTACGACGTTGTGATCATGGTGGGACTGGAGCAAGGCCGTATTCCGTACTACAAGGCGTCACCGAGCCAAGAGAAGGAAGCGCGTCGGCTGTTTTACGTGGCGATGACACGAGCGCGCCACGAGGTCCATCTGTTATGGTCAGGATGGTACCTCCAGAAAGGCAATCGATACAGTAACGGGCGGTCGAAGTTCGTAACTGAAGTGATGACCCAGATCGGCGGCGCCGCGTGATAGCGCAGACCGGTGCGATGAATCCGCTGCCATACGACATACTTGAAGCCATCGTGCAGTGCTTCGGCCGCTGTTTCCATTACAAGGACAACGTGGCTTCCTTCATGTTGTCGGCTGGCGTACCGAGAGCACTCGTTGACCAGTACCGCAACGAGCCGAAGTTCAAGTGGGCGCGGAGCGTCCTTACAGAACTCGGGCAGTCTGAAGGAGGCTGTGTGACTCAACGGCGCATACTGACTCAGCTGTGCAACTTACGGGATGTCGCCGATCGCGACGTGCCGGATCGTGACGCCGGTCTTGACGCACTCCGCAACCTGAAGTCCCTGGCATTGGAGCGGGATCTGGTTGTACGAAAGCAGAAGGACAAGGCCCGTTCCAACGCCCAGATAGCAGCTGAGCGGGAACGCCTCCTGCAGGAAAGGGCGTCGAAACTCGCGAAGCTGAAGAATGAGTTCACCGCCGCGGCCACCGCGGATGATCGGCAATCAGCCGGTTACACACTCGAAGACCTCTTGGTGGAGCTGTTTGCGTTGTTTGAGCTGGAGTACCGGCGATCGTATCGCACGCCGACGGGCACGCAACAGATCGACGGTCAGTTTGGGTTCGAGGGCTTCCACTATCTGGTGGAAGCCAAGTGGCGCAAGGACATGCCGGCCGAGCAGGAAATAGCCGGATTCAAACACAAGGTTGACGGCAAACTCGAAAGCACAAGGGGAGTCTTTGTGTCTGTGGCCGGATACCGATCGGCCGTCATCGAGCAGTTCAACGGGCGTGGATCCAACATCATCCTCCTCGATGGCACGCATCTCATTCATGTTCTTGAGGGTCGGATGGATCTGCGAGAGATGTTGAAGTTGGTGATTGAAAAGGCGGCACAAGAGGGCGTGGTCTATTCAACTCCTTGGGCCAAAGGTTAGGAGGGCCAGTGTGAACACCGACAAACGTCTCATCGAAGTCGCCTTTCCGCTCAAGCAGACCTCGTTGGACTCTGTTCACGAGAAGAACGTGCGGCACGGGCATATTTCGACGCTGCACATCTGGCCGGCGCGGCGGCCGCTGGCGGCTTGTCGGGCGGCGCTGATTGCGACGCTTCTGCCAGACCCCGGAACGGTTGAAGAGCGCAAAGCGCTCTGTGAGAAAATCGGCGGCAAGGTCGTGAAGGTCGTCAAGCGCAAGAAGCTGCCCAGCGGCAAGGTCGAGGACAAGGTTGTCGAGGAGACCGTCGGCGGCATCCTCCACTGGGGCCGCGAGACAGAGAACAAGGCCGACGTGGATTGGTTCCGCGAGGAAATCCGCAAGGCCTACGGCGGTCGGGCGCCGAAGGTGCTCGACCCCTTCGCCGGCGGCGGGGCCATTCCGCTGGAGGCGATGCGGTTGGGCTGCGAAGTCACGGCCATCGACATCAACCCGGTCGCGTGGTTCATCCTCAAGTGTACGCTCGAATACCCGCAGAAGCTGGCCGGCCAGAAACGGCGGCTGCCGGACTTCGCCCTGCGCGACGCGGAGTTCATGGGGGAGTTCTTCAAATCTCAAGACTTCAAGAAGGCACAGGTCCGTACATTCTTGAATGATCTCGGTCTGACGGACACCGATTTCTCGCCGCCGCTGCCGGGCATGACCGGAGAAAACGTCGATGCGTCGTTTCTTGAAGCGGACCTGGCGTGGCACGTGCGGGCGTGGGGCCGCTGGGTGCTCGCCGAAGCGCGGAAGGAACTGGCTCGCTTCTACCCGACGTATGCCGACTATCAGCCGTTGGAAGGCGTCGAAGAATGGCGCGAGAAGCATCCCGACCAAGTGCGGCCGATGCGGTTAGTGCCGCTGAAGGACGACGGCACGCCGGATATTGGCGTGCTGAATGCGGAAGTGTTGAAGGAGGTGTTCGCGAAGGACAAGAAGTTCTGGGGCAAGGACGCGGAGAGCAAGAAGTACCGCAGGGAGCAGACGGAGGCGTTCTTGCATGGGGGGAGTAACCTCCGCTGGGTCGAAAAGCCGCCAGTTGCGTACTTTTGGGCGAGATCAGTACGCTGCAAGAATTGTCGAGCAACCATTCCGCTTCTCAAAACGCGTTGGCTGGCTCGTACAGATCGACAAAGAGTACTCCTTGAAGTGCAGCCGAACGCCGACCAGACTGGGGTCGAATTCCAGATTATTGCGAGCGTACCACGCGCTGGTGGAAACAACGCCATTCGGCGGGAACACGACCGCCGCATCGGTGCCGGAACCATGTCTCGTGCGGGAGCGTGGTGTCCGTGTTGTGGAAAACCCGGGACCGTTGCGATGGAAATGGAGGATATCCGCCAAGAAGCCCTCGCTGGTCGTCTTGGCTTCCAGATGACGGCTGTGTCGGTAAGTTCGGGTCGGGTCAAAGAGTACCGACTGCCAACGTCCGAGGAGTTGCGGCTCGCCTTGCCTACAGCCGACGACGTTGTGTCGAAATTTGAAAACATTCCGTTTGGTATCCCGTCTGAACAGATCATCGAAGACGCGAAACAAAACACTTGGTGCGTGCAATACGCTCTTGACCGATTCGACAAGCTATTCATGCCGCGTCAGTTGCAAGGACTCGCTGCGCTCCTTCGTGCGACCCGACAGGCCCGCACACTCATCTCCGCCACTACATCTGACGTGGTCTGGACGTCTGCGGTTGAGCATTACCTGGGCTGTGCCTTTGATCGACTGCTGGACTACGCAAACTGTGGAGCGCAATGGAAGTTAGATCGCATGACGATCAACCACGGCTTTGTGCGTTTCGCGATACCAGTATCGTGGGACTTTGTGGAGGGTAGCCTTCTCAACGAATTTGCGGGTGGGTACGGCGTATGTCTAGATAAGATTGCTGTTGCCCTCGATTCGTACCGTCGATGGCAGCTCGAAACACCACCACCCCAAGTCGTATGCGCGTCCGCGACGAGCATCTCTCCGGGCAACATCGACGTTGTGATAACAGACCCTCCGTACTATGACTCCATCGGCTACGCCGTAATCATGGACTTTTTTTATGTTTGGCTTCGTCGCGTCGTCGGCGATATCGACAAGGAAACAACGCAAGCATTCGCTCTGCCGCTCTCACCCAAATGGGACGAGGAGAGGCAGGACGGTGAGCTTGTCGATGACGCAAGCCGGCACGGCGGTGACTCGGTCAAGTCCAAAGCTGTTTACGAGAAGGGGATGTCGGGCGTATTCACCGTGTGTCGCAAAGCGCTGCGAGACGAGGGGCGCATGGTCATCGTCTTCGCGAACAAACAACCCGACGCATGGGAAACGCTCGTGGCGGCAATTGTTCGATCGGGGTTCGTCGTTGATGGAAGCTGGCCCATTCAAACGGAACAAGCGTCGCGGATGCGTGCGCAGAGTTCCGCCGCTCTAGCATCAAGTGTATGGCTGGTCTGTCGGAAGCGAGCTGAGGGGGCACGGCCGGGTTGGGATAATACCGTACTCAATGAGATGCGGTCGCGCATCGGCGAGCAGCTTCGAGCGTTTTGGGATGCCGGCATTCGCGGGCCGGACTTTGTCTGGGCCGCGACAGGACCGGCGATGGAGTCTTACAGCAAGCACCCATTCGTCAAGAAGGCCGACCAGCCGGGCGAGACGATGAGCGTGTCGGAGTTCCTGCGGGCGGTTCGACGCATCGTCGTGGACTTTGTAGTTGGGCGTGTGCTGACCGAAGCGACGGGCACAGAAACGGACATCGAGACGGTCGCCACCCTGGACGACGTGACAACGTACTACCTATTGCACCGGCACGATTTCGGCATGGACGATGCGCCGGCCGGGGCGTGCATCCTGTATGCGGTCTCGTGCAACCTGTCGGAGAGCGAGCTGGCGGACAAGTACGATCTGCTGGTGCGATCGGGCGGCGTGGACGCCGACGACGATGGTGAGCCGGAAGCCGGCGACACGGATGCGGAAGGTGAGGCCGAAGAGGGAACCGGCAGCACGTTCAAGCTCAAGCCGTGGAAACAGCGCAAGCGGCCGGGGATGGGCGTCGATCCGCTGGCGGACGCGGCGCGGTCGCGGCGGCTACGCGAGGAGGCCCAGCCCCGACTATTCGACGGGACCGCACCGGTTGAATCGGCGTCAGCTTCGCCGAAGATGATGCCACTGATCGACCAGGTTCACCGGCTCATGCACTTATGGAAGGCCGGCGACCAGGTCAAGGTAGACCAATACCTGGAAGACCGCGGCCTGCGGCGCAGCGAGTTGTTCAAGCAACTCTTGCAGGCGCTGATCGAATTGTCGCCGGAAGGCAGCGAAGAGCGGAGCGTGCTGGAGAGTATCAGCAATCACGTCCAGGCCCGCGGAATCAAGGCAAAGGAAACGCCCACACTGCCATTCGTGGAGATCGTGGAAGCGGAGCAGGAGTAACGCATGAGCAAAGTACCTTGGAAGCCCTGGCACGAAGTGGTGAAGCTCCGTGAGGATGTCCGCACCGGCGAGCTGGCGCTAAACGAGTTTGCGGCGGACCTCTACGATGTGGCACTCCGCAGCGGTAAGCGACGCATCTACGAAGATCCCAAGGAGTTCTTCGCGCTGACCTACCCCACGACCAATCTACGCGATCTCGCCAAGGATGTTGTATTGCGGCTCGCCGGAAAGAACCAGAAGGCGATTCGACAGCTCGAACTGACGTACGGCGGCGGCAAGACGCACACGCTCATCACGCTGTATCATCTGGTCAACGATCCGGCCAATCTGCCGGACCTTCCCAGCGTTAAGGAATTCCAGGCCCATATCGGCATGACTCCGCCACAGGCGCGCGTGGCCGTTTTGCCGTTCGACAAGCTCGACGTTGAAAAGGGCATGGAGGTGTTCGATCCGACGGGGAAGAAGCGGCGTCTGCGACAGCCGTGGAGCGTGCTGGCCTGGCAGATCGCCGGAAGCTCTGGGCTCAAGCTACTGCACCCGGACGACAAGGATGAGGAGCGGGATTCAGCGCCGGCCGAGCCGTTGCTGGCCGAATTGCTGAGTATTCCCGAGAAAGAGAAGCTCGGGACCCTCGTGCTCATTGACGAGGTCTTGATGTACGCCCGCGAGAAGGTGGGTATGGACCCGGTATGGCGGGATCGGTTGGTCAATTTCTTTCAGTATCTCACGCAGGCGGCCACGAAGGTCGATCGTTGCTGCGTCGTCGCCTCGCTGCTGGCGACGGACCCCCGGAAGAGCGACGAACTCGGCAAAGCGATCCAAGATGAGTTGTACGCCATCTTTCGCCGCGAGCGCGAAGAAGGCGTCCAGCCGGTGCTGAAGGAGGATGTCGCAGAAGTGCTGCGACGGCGGTTCTTCACGCCTGATTCCATCCAGGACAAGGAGGCATTTCGGCAAGCCGTGTTTGCCGCGATGAAGGGGATCGTCGATCTCGATGATGAGACGAAGAAGAATCAGAAGAAGGCTGAAGAGCGCTTCATTGCCAGCTATCCCTTCCACCCGGACCTGACAGAGGTGTTGTACTCGAAGTGGACGCAGCTCGAAGGCTTCCAGAGAACGCGCGGCGTACTGCGAACGTTTGCGCTGGCTCTTCGCGATGCGGAGAAGTGGGACGAGTCGCCGCTTGTGGGGCCGAACGTGTTCTTGCATGAGCCGGAGAAGGACGGAATCTCGGAGGCGTCGCGTGAGCTTACCGGCGTTGCCACGTCTGAAGTGTACGAGGGTAAGCGGCAGGAGTGGACGGCCATCCTTCAAAGCGAGCTGGCCAAGGCACGCGAGACGCAGAGCGACTATGCGGGCCTCAAGCATCGGGAGATCGAGCAGGCGGTCTTCGCCACGTTCCTGCACTCCCAACCCATCGGGGCGAAAGCGTTGCTGCGCGATCTGCTCGTACTCATCGGAGCGACACGGCCGGACAAGATTGAGCTTGAGAAGGCGCTTCGGCAGTGGTTCGACCGGTCCTGGTTTCTCGATGAATCAGCCGACGCGGAAGTGAAGCCGGTCAACGGTGCGAAACCGTTGCCAGTCTCTTGGCGGCTCGGCTCGAAGCCGAACCTCCGACAGATGCACGCCGATGCGTGTACGCGCGTGCCCGACGAGCTGGTTGAGATGCGGCTGATCGAGGATACCCGCAAGCTCAAGAGCCTGACCTCTGGCGCTTCGGCCGCGGGGGCGCAGGTGCATCTGCTGCCGGACAAGCCCGCTCAGATCGAAGACGATGGCGATTTCCACTATGCCGTGCTGGGGCCGAACTTTGCCTGCGAGTCGGGCAAGCCAGCGGCCGCACGACATTTCATCGAAGAGACAACTAATGCCGAGCGTCCACGCAAAGAGCGTAACGCAGTTGTGCTTGCTGTGCCGTCACGCGACGGACTCGTGGGCGTTCGGACCGCGATCAAGGAGTATCTCGGCTGGGAGACGGTTCGCGATACGCTCAAGCGACAGGGACAAGAACTTGACCCGATCCGACATGCGATGTTGCAGGGATACATCGACGCATCGAACAAACGCATTCCCGGAACGCTTGAACAGGCGTACTGCATCGTCGTCACGGTCAACGAGAAGGATGAGGTCCAGGCGTTCAAGGTGCAGGTTGGCGACGATCCGCTATTCCAAACCATCAAGAATGACAAGCGGTCGCGGATTCAGGATACGGCGGTCAGCGCCGACGCGATCTTGCCGGGCGGCCCCTATGACCTGTGGCGGGAAGAGGAGGACGCCCGCCGAGTGAAAGACCTGGTCGGTGCGTTCGCGAGATTTCCCCACCTGCCGAAGATGCTGAATCGCAAGGCGATTCTGGACACGATCGTCAACGGTTGTCAGGAAGGTGTATTTGTTGGGCGATTGACGCGGCCGGACAAGTCGATTCGCACGTTCTGGCGGCAGCGGCTGGACGACGCGGTTCTGGATGATCCGGGGCTTGAACTGGTGCTGCCGGAAAAAGCGGAGTTGACCGAACTGGCACCGGCGATGGTCTATCCGCAAGCGATCAAGGAACTCTGGGACAGTCCGGAAGTCGCGATGAAGCGCGTGCGTGAGTTCTTCTCGGGTGGCCGCGCGATGAAGGTCAATCGAGGCGGCTATGAGGAATCAATCGCGGTTCCTCGCGTACCTGCAATCGCCGTCGATGCCGCGACGGCCGCAGCAGTGCGCGACGGAAAACTTTGGCTGACCTCGGGGCCAGCAAGCTTCCTTGCAGAAGACGTGCCGCCGGGACTGATGACGGATGACGCCGTCGTGCAGGGTCCGCCTGCGGCAATTCCGCCGATGGACGTGCTTCCCCAGCGCACACCGGAGGCTTGGACCGGAGGATCTACAACGGGCCAAGTCCTCGCCGCGGCTCTATCGAAGCACGCGGGTAAGGTGCTGCCTTGGGCGGTCGTTCGCGATGCAATCGAGGGTGGGTTGCGCGCTCGCATGATTGAGCGGTTGCCTGAGTCTGGCCCGTGGCCGTGCGACTATGCTGGGTCATCCAATCTTCGGCTTCGGATCACCTCGGGCGTTCCGGTTCCTCCTGGTCCAACGCCACCGACCTCACCGCCGTCTCAGCCGGGAACGCGTTCGGGCGAGGCTCGGTTGCAGCCGAGTCAGATTCAGGATTTGGCGGACGTGATGGGCGACCTGCTAAAAGCAAAAGGGAATTGTGAACTTGCATTTACAGTGCATATCGAGCTGACGGGTAAGCAGGCGCCGGACGAGCAGGTGATCCAAGCGGTCAACCAGGTGTTGCAGAGCGTGGGCGACGGTTTCCGCCTTGCGTAGCATCCGTGCCACTGCGCATGATAGTAGTGATAATCACCTATGCCGTGAGAATCAAGGAGCGTCTAGGTGGGCTGGATGATCGCGAGAAGTGTTGCAGCCAGCCGACGAACCTCGACCCGAATCTTACCTTGCCCAAGCGTAGTGCCGTCAGAATGACGCCAAGTGGAAAAATCTTCAATGCCCGCGATGCCTAGAGAGGCGTCGGTGCCCTCCGTCTCGTGGAAGTGGACGGCGATGAGGGACTCGGCCGGTATCTGCATATTTTTGTGAACGATGAATCCTCGTTCTCGGGCCGCCTCGTTCGGTACCGCATTCACCGCTCGAAGCTTCGGCTCTGGCTTCGTGTGCGGAAACATGTGAGATTGTCGCAATTCCATCTCGGTTTTTTCGGCCTTCTTGTACTCCACCCTGGCCTCGACCTGGATTACAGGGGTAGCCGTCCGTTTGGCGCAGGCGATGAGAGTTGACTGAAAACTTGCCTCCGGGCAGATCGAGTCTCTGACTCTCTCGACTCCAGCGAAAGTGAGCCATCCGGTGGTTTTCAATTCAGCGTTGAGAGCCGGCACAAAAAGTGGGTCGTAGAACGCAACCTCGCCGGCGATCGTGTCCATCAGCCTTTCAAGTGGGTCCTGCTTCGTGGACGTGGAGCGGTGGAACGGCAGTTCCAGTTGAGTGACGAGTGTGAGTACGTGCGCGATTTCGTGCCAGCGGGTGAAGAACCGTCGTGCACCTTTGGCTCCCCGGCAGTCGATGATGGCGACATAGCGATCACTTGCACCGGCTTTAATTTGATGCCTTTCCATCAGAGCCCCGAAGGTGTCTCCCTCAAGTTGCATGGTGAGACTTGCGAATGCGGTCTCCCCTTTCGCCATGTACTTCCGAATGACCTGCTGAAGATCTTCGTCAGACCAGATTTCCTCGATAACGAGATGGAGATTCTGGCATACGAGCTCTTCCAGGGCCTTGAGTGAACAGATCGATCCGGCGCGAGCGACGAAGCCGGCGATCCGCTCTTCGCAGTAGCGGATGATCTCTTGCACCGCACCAACGCGTGGGTCTAGCTTCAGGGCTAGCGCCATGCTCACGATTTCCGGAGACGTATCCCATTTGGCCATGTATGTTCTCCTGACTCCCTTCAGAGGAACTGTTTCACTGATTGATAGAACTTCTGCCAATCGAAATCATCGGACGCCGACTTCTTGCTGGCGGTCCTGTGTGCGACGATTTGCCTTCGCATCTGAAGAAGAACAAGTGTCCGCGGGAAGGAGAGGCCCTCTTTTTCTGCGAAGGCGGCAAGCGCTCCCGGGATTTCCACAATCTCCTTCATCTGCTTCTGTGCGTCTTCGCCGGTCATCAAGTAGTCCAGGGATAGTCCAAGTACCCTCGCCAGATCGAGCAGGTTCTCAGCACCGATGCCTCTGTTGTTGTTCTCTAAGTCGGATAGGAACCCCTTGCTAAGTCCGGCCTTAGCGGCCAGGACATCTTGCGTCCAGCCAAGTTCGTTACGTCGTTCCTTGATACGTTCTCCTAGCGGCATATCGCCTCCCTTGATAGTTGGCCTATAGGAGTATACCACAGGTTCGCTGACCAGGGACAGAATCGCTAAGAAGAAATTTGACTTTCGTGTATAGCGAACTATACTGTATAGTGAACATAGGCGTTTCGACGGCGGGTGCCGTCGGCCGACCGATTTTTATGGAGATCTTTATGTCGACATTTTCAGAGAACGAAAAGCACGGGCACGATGCCCAGGGCGGCGGACATGCCGGTACGGATCGCGGGGGGGAGTGTGGCTGCGAGGAGCACAAGCCGCGTCACAAGATTGACTTTTTGGTCGATCGAGAGCTTCTTCAAGTGTTTTCAGACGAGGACATCGCCCACCTCACGGTACGCGAGATTCTCGATATTTCGGGCAATCAGCCGCCCGAAGATTACGAACTCGTCGAGTTCGTCGGACATGAAAACAAGCAGGAAAAGCACACGGACCTAAGCGAGAAACTGACCGTGAAACAGCACGCGAAGTTCGCTCCGCTGTTCAAGGGTTGTACTCCGGTGTCCTGAAAGGGGCAGAGATGATGCTTGGCGTAAATCGTCTTATGGAAGATCTCCGCGCGCTCGGACACACGGTCGAAGGCCCGTTTCAGTCCGGTGGCATCCAATGGCTCATCGTGAACGAGCATAACATTCTGACCGGGCGGCTGGCGGGCCAGGTGGTGCGGGTTGCTGTACCCGTTCAGCCTGACTATCCCGCCACTCCGCCGGGTGGGCTCTACATCAGTCCTCGTCTGGTGCCGCCCGCTGACATGGGTCGGTTGAGCATCCACGATCGCAGTAACGAGACTGCCGGCCTGGGCGGCGAGTGGGAGTATTGGAGTCGGCCGATCCCGCCCGGAACGTGGAAGCCGGAAAACGGTGCAAGGCGACTGGTGGTTCACTGGAATTCGGTGATGCGGGATGCAAACTGAAACGACAAGCGAACTGACGCTATCGGTCGGACTTCCGGACGCCGTGCACCGTGAAGCAGCCCAGCACTTGCTTCGCTTCCTTCGTGCCGGTCGCCGGCAGGAGAATCTGTGCTTCGCAATGTGGCGGCGGAGTCATGGCTCCAAGCGGCTGACCGCCATCGTTCACAAACTGATTCTGCCTCGTCCCCAGGAAACGGTTTTGACCGGAAACGTGAGCTTCACTCCGGAGTATCTACAGCGAGCGAGCGCAGAGGCGGCGCATGAGGAAAGTGGGCTCGTGCTCATGCACAACCACTTCACGCCGGGGTGGCAAGGAATGAGTCCCGACGATGTCGCTGCGGAGCGGGGCAGAGCGGCATTTGTGTTGAGCGCGACCAATTTTCCGCTCATCGGAATGACAATCGGGAGCGACGAAAGCTGGAGTGCTCGATTCTGGCAACGAACGGGCTCCAAGGAATACAAACGCAATTGGTGTCAAACGGTGCGAGTGGTCGGGCAACGTTTGCGGATGACGTTTCATCCGGAATTGGCACCGCCACCGGTGCCTCGCGATGAATTGATCCGTACGATCAGCGCATGGGGCGAACTGAATCAGTCGCTGATTGCCAGAACTCACGTCGGTGTGGCCGGCCTGGGGAGCGTCGGTCGGCTCATGGTCGAGTGTCTGGCCCGAGGCGGAGTCGAGCGGGTCACGCTCATCGATTTCGACTATTTGGAGCGGAAAAACCTCGACCGTCAAATTGGGGCCTATCCGCGGGATCTGAAACGGAGACGCTCGAAGATCGAAATGGCACAGGAGGGATTTCTCGATGCCAGCACGGCGGCAAATCCCGAAGTAAACACCGTGCTTGCGGCAGTGACCGAGCCCGATGGTTTTGCTGCGGCGTTGAATTGCGACGTAATCTTCTGCTGCGTCGATCGACCGTGGGGCCGACATGTGTTGAATCACATCGCGTATGCCCACCTGATTCCTGTGATCGATGGGGGAATTGTCGTACGCACAAAGAAGGGCGTCTTTAGGGGGGCCGAGTGGTCGGTGCGGACTGCTGGTCCTGGACGCTGCTGCTTGCAGTGTGCGGGAGCCTATGACGTGGGTCTTGTCGATGATGAACGACGTGGTCTCTTGGACGATCCGTCGTACATCGCAGGCCTGCCGCCTGACGTGCGGGCGATGGCGAGCCAAAACGTGCTGCCTTTCTCCATGGGCCTCGCGAGTCAGGAATTCATCCAATTCAGCGCATTGGTGACGGGACTGCTTCGCATGCCGGATTTGGGTGACCAGCGGTTCCACTACAACCTACGGGAGACTCGCGTTACCGATAAATCGTGCCGGGAACACTGTGCAGCCCCGTCTCTGATAGCGACCGGAGATACGGTCTACCCGTCCTCTGTGCTGACCGGGGTTCATCCGGCGGCTGAGGCTATCCGCCGAACGATGGCATCGACTCTTCCGCACGAGTAACTGCGAGTGGGCTGGAGAACACAACCTCATCTCTATCCGCCGAGTCGCGGTATAATAGATCTCGACAATCAGGGTTCGAGACGCAGAGCTTTGTCGCGAAGGCCGAGCATCTGGCCAGCCACTCAGTTGGAACAAGTAAAGAGAATGAGCTTTTGATGAGCGATACTGGGACACGAACATGCGTGCTGAATGAGACGAGTCCGCTGCTTGGCAGTCTCATCTCGCTCGCGGACGCTAACTCCGATACGCTTGGATTCGTCCCGGAGGAAGCAATCCGAAACGCAGCTCGCTCCGGCCAACTCATCGCTGCGACCGGCGATGGCGAAGAACTGCTCGGATACATTTGGTACAGCATCACGCGGAATCCGTACCAGGCGAGAATCCACCACCTCTGTATCGACAGTCGGTTTCGTGGTAGGGGGGCGGCGAAATCGCTGGTCGAGGCAGTTAAGATCCGAACCCGGCACGTGTTCGGGATCGCGCTTCGATGCCGGCGTGATTATCCATCCCACAATTTTTGGCCGCGCGTCGGCTTTGTGGCTTTGACGGAGCGCGCAGGACGGGGAAAAGAAGACACCTGTCTGACGTGCTTCTGGTATGACCATGGACATCCGAATCTCGAAACGCAATGGCATATCCAACTCGCCGCCGAGAAACTCGTCGCCGTTCTGGATGCTAACGTATTCTTTGATCTTTCAGATGACCATCGTCCGCTCAGTCGATATGCGCAGTCGTTGCGTGCGGATTGGCTCACGGACTCAGTCGCCCTGTGGATAACCGACGAGTTGTATAACGAGATTCTGCGGCACGACAACGCAGCAATCCGGGCTCGTGACCGGACGCTCGCTCAGCAATTCCCCAGGCTCCAGGTATTGGAAGACGCACTCACCAAAGCCCGTGCAAGAGTTCTGGAGCTGCTTCCTGCGCCGCAATCCGAGTCGGATGAGTCTGATCATGCCCATCTCGCTGCTGCTGTCGCAGCTCAGGCCGACTTCTTCATAACGCGTGATCGCAAGTTGACGGAGCGTTCGCCTCAGCTCTCTGGTGAGTTCGGCCTTGAAATCGTAACGCCTTTAGAGTTCATTCTCGGCTTTGACGAGCTTCGCCGGAAATCGGATTATCAGCCCGTTCGCTTGGCCGGGTCGCAACTCACGATCAAACCTGTATCCGCGGCCGATGCGAACGAGCTTTACGGTGTTTTCCGAGGACATGCCACCTCGGAGCCGCGAAGCGAATTTGACCAACGACTCCGTGATTCACTCGCTAATCCGATCGCCGGCCAGTCGATCGTAGTCAAATCGGAGAGTACGCCGTTAGCCCTGCTGATACTCTCAACCGCTTCTGATGGAACCGCCGAACTTCCTGTTTTGCGCGTTAGGCCAACCTCACTAGCTCCCACACTCGCTCGCCATCTCCTCGCAAAAATGATTCTACTAGCGCTGGAGCGTGGTGCTTCGGCTCTCAGGCTCACCGACACGCATGCGTCGGACTGCGTTCGTGATGCGTCCATTGACCTCGGTTTCGTGGCGGGCGAGGGGATGATGAGTAAGCTTCTGCTTCGCGGGTTGTCGTCCATGCCCGAAGTTCGTCAGCGACTCCGGACTCTGAGTGAAGAGTGTAGCGGCTGTGCAGCGGCCATTCAGGAAGTGGCGACATTGCTAGCGCAGCAAGGCGACGCTTCGACGCAACCTGATTCGGCTGCTCGTCTGGAGCGTTTATTGTGGCCACTCAGGATATCCGATGCAGGAATTGAAAACTTTCTGGTTCCAATTCAGCCCCGATGGGCCAAGCAGCTCTTTGATGAGGGGATTGCGGCCCAAGATTTGTTTGGTGTGGACACATTCCTCGCGCTCCAGCACGAGAACGCTTACTACAGAAGCGCCCACCAACAGATCGTCAGGGCTCCAGGGCGCATTCTCTGGTATGTGAGCAAGGAGACGTCCTACAGTGGGACCGGCCAAATCCGTGCCTGTTCCAGTTTGGACGAGGTGGTGGCTGGCCCAGCGAAGTCGGTATTCAAACAGCTTCGTAGACTGGGGGTGTACACGTGGGATGAGGTTCTGGCCACTGCTCACGGCGACCCTAACGCACCGATCATTGGTATCCGATTTAGCGGGACAGAGTTGCTTGCACACCCCGTTCAACTAAAAGAGCTGTTGAGCATCCTTACCACAGAGCGCGGAGTAACACCAAAACTGACGACAGCGCTCCATCTGAGGCCCACAGAGTTTACGAGGCTCTATTCGAAAGGTCTTGGCGCACAACCCAGGAGCGAACATGCGACGAGCGTTGCTGTTGTCGGTAAGAACTGAGTTTGCTGAGCGAATTTTTGACGGGGAGAAGACCGTCGAATTACGTCGGCGGCGACCATCTGTCGCGCGCGGCGATTACCTCATAATCTATGTCCCGACGCCGCAGCGCTGCATAGCTGGCGTTGTCCTGGTGGAGCGCGTCATCGAGGCCCGGCCATTTACACTTTGGCGACGTGTGCGAACATCCTGCGGTATTTCGTTCACCCAGTTTAGCGAATACTTTCGTGGTGTCGATGTGGGGTACGGCATTCTGCTCAAGCGGCCTGCACGCCTTTCATCTCCTGTTCCGCTTGACGTGCTGCGTGCTATTCAACCTGGTTTTTCGCCGCAAGGCTATCGATATCTGACTCGCGAACACGTGTCAGATGCGATTGCGCAAATCAGGCCACACCTTACCGCTGTGTAACCCGATCAAGGGGCGTATGGCGCGCTCCGAGCGAGGTATTGAGTTGAGAGTCCAATCGGTCTGTGAGCAAGCAGAAGGTCAGGCTGAAGCGATGCCCCGTGGCTTTCAGTCCAGCGATTCTGCTCGTGCAATCTGAAAAAAATCTTTACACTACAAATCGGGTAGATTCAGGACTACTTGGGTCGATTCATCGCCCCAAACACTTGGAAGAAATCTCATTTTTAGGCCGAAATCGAGAGTTTTTCTGAGACGATGTAGTGTAAGCTGTTCCCGGTGAGGTTGTAATCACAATTCGTGCAGGTTGAACCGACCTTTCGTCTTCGGAGCAATCGTTTTACCCCGATCACCAGCAAATGCCCAGCGATGATAGAATACGCTGGCCAGACAGGCAGAGAGAGGTAAGTGCTGACGCAGTGGCCCCGGGTCGCGCCGCCATCGAACGAGTATAAGCCGGTATCGCTCACCCATCGCACGAACCACCATTGTCTGATGTGATCTTCAGGGAACGGACGCTGCGGTGGGATATACCGAATGTGCGATAACACAATTTCGCCTCTCCACAATCGCAGCGACGACGCGGGAGGCGTGTAGTGGTTCGGTCCAAGGCACCACGGCCTTCTCCATGAAAGCAGGATGCCGAGCGAGAGCAGGAGTGTGAAGCTCAGATTGACCAGAAGCGCGGAACGGGATGTCAACACGCTGATTATCATATTTTCTCACCGCATTCCGGGCAGCGCGGCTCGGTGATGCCGCGGAGGATGTAGCCGCACCGGCGGCAGCGGGTTTCCTTCTGGTTCATGCGTCTGGAGGCGAGATGCCCTGACAGCCCGAAAACTGCAAGCGCGATGACGGCCGGTGGTGCTCCATAGAGCATGGCACTGATGAGGAAGCACCACGGACGTTGAGCCTGGGGCGAACCCTGCCACAGGATTGCGGATTCGACGCGCCACAGAATGTCGCCGAGAATGGTCCACCTGCGGATCGTCAAGCCGTACCAGGCGACAGAGGCCGCCGTCGCAATCGCCGCTCGCCAGAACCAGTGCATGGAGGCATTCTAACGCGCGAACACTCCCATGCACGGGCGAGATGCCCGTGCCACATTCCACCGGCGAGACGCCGGTGCCACACCTGAAACTCTCAGGGGGCGGATACAAGTTCCGCGATGGTGCGTTCGAGCAGATCCATTCCGCCGAAGGTCATGCCGGGGGCGCGGATTTTTTCGGTGATGATCTCGTGTTTGGGGCGTTTGTTGAAGTTGGAGATTTCGCTGGGGCTGCCGGTGAGTTTTTTGGCGATGCGGGCGACCTGCTCTTCGCTGATGTACATGTCGCAGCAATTGAAGGCCTGGCCGGCGATGCCGGGGGCCTTCAGCAGGATGGCGGCGGCTTTGGCGACATCGGCGGCGTGGACCTCCTTGCCGCCGCGGTCGCTGCTGACCGGCTGGCCGGCTTTGACCCGCTGCACGATGTCGTACCACTTGCTTTCTTCGATGGGGCGGGCGATGCCGTAGATGCCGGTGGGCCGCAGGGCGCAGATGTCGAAGCCCTGGCCGAGTCCGTAGCTGTAGATGAACTCCTCGATGGCGGCCTTGTGGGCGCCGTAATGGTGCTGCGGCCACATGGGGTGCTTCTCGTCCAGCGGGCGGTCGTCGAGGATGACTTCGTGGACGGCGCACGTGGAGATGAAGACGAACCGGCCGACGCCGGCCCGGCGGGCGGATTCGATCAGCTTCAACGTGCCGACGACGTTCTTTTCGACGAACTCGACCACGTCGCCCTCGGCCCCGCGGAAGCCGCGTCCGGGTCGATAGAGCGCCGCGTGCACGACGGCGTCGGCGCCGCGGACGAGTTCGTCGCCGGCGCGATCGTCTTTGAGCTGTCCCTCCAGCCACTCGATTTTGCCGGAGGCGGCCTCATCGAAGCCGCCGCGATCGCTGCCCGTGCGGTACCAGCAGCGGCAATCGTGCCCGTCGCGCAGGAGATGGTTGACGATATATCTGCCGAGGAAGCCGGTCGCGCCGGTGATGGCGATTTTCATCAGTTGATCCTTTCAGGTGTTTGTTATTGTCATTCTAGCGGTAAATTCTCAGGGGTTGCGCTGCGTCGGAAAAGGTGCATCTGAAGTTTCACGGCATTCTGGCGGCCCGCGGAGCGGGCGCCGTGCATAGCCCTGTTTACAGGGCTTTCCCGCGCAGCGGGCTGTAGGCCAGCCGTTTTACGGCTGGTCGTTG
>CAYLLT010000134.1:0-16507 GCA_964384465.1 uncultured Planctomycetales bacterium
CCTTGTCCAGCTTGGCGAACGGCGTGGTGGAGGCGATGAACATGGGGCCTTCGTGACCGTGATATTCCATCACGCAGTCGGGCTTCACCTTCAACACGAAGTCGCGCACGTTGCGAGCCTCGGGACTTTCGAATTTGTCGTAGTCCTCCCACACATCGACGCCCTGATCGCTCCACCGCTGGCCGAAGTACTTCTTTTCCTTACGGCGCTGTTCCACCGCTTCCTTTGTGTATCCGGTTTTTGGATCCGGCACGAGGGCCGGGTCGAACTTGTCGTTCATGACGTGAACGTATTCCTCACGCTCTTCCTTCGTCTTCATGCCGACGCCGTTGGGAAAGAATCCCTCCGGAAACCGCTCGTACTGTCTGACCGCGATGTCCGGACTGCACAACGCCAGCACCCAGACGGTCTGTTTCTTTGCGACTTCGTCAACAAATCCCGACAGATCCTCCCCATCCAGCCCCTTCCCTGAAAAAAGCGTCCAGATGAACGCATTGGCGCCGTTCGTGGTCACCGTCTCCCATCCGTGATGGGCATTGACGTAGATGATTGTCTGAGGTCCGCTGCCGTAGCGCACCGCATAGATGGGCCGTCCGCTGAAAGACCGGCCGATCTCCTTGACCTCGCCGCGCGAAGGATTGAGCGCAACATGACCTTTCAATGTCTTCTCTAAATCAGCCGGGTCTTTCAGCCAGAATCTCTCCTTGATATTCGATTGTTGTTTTTCGCCGCCGTACACGGGGAGCGCAACGGCAGTCGATACGATCACCAGTGCGAGCAATCTGCTGTTCATTGAAACGGCTCCTTTTGCGGGTTGGGGTGTAGTTTAACATGGCACGGGTTTTGGGCGCTGCTTACTCCTGCCATGCTGTTAGGCTGACCTCTTGATATGAGGATACGTCAGGTATCTCTCTACCCCCTTGCCAGACCCGTTGGATGCACAACTGTTGATCCCAGGCCACCAGGTCCGCAGCGCAGCCGGGTGCGATCAGGCCGATCCGCCCGTCGAGGCCCAGGCAGGCGGCTGGGTTGGACGTGACCGTCCGAATCGCCTGTGCAGCCGGCGTGTCCGTAAACTTCACAAAGTTTCGGAAATGGTCCGGCAACAGCAGCGCGCTCCCGCAAAGCAATCCGGTATCGGTTCGACCGACACCCCCGCTCTTGATGAAGTGGCGTCCGTCATCCCAGTAGAAGGGCCCGTCCGGGCAGCCGGCGCGAACGACCGCATCCGTCACCAGGCAGATACTCTCCACGCCTCGACACCGGCACACCAACCGCGCGAGGAGCGGATGAACGTGGCTGCCGTCGCAAATCAGGTGGATGTGGCGGATCCGCTCATCCAGCAGGGCGACGTGCTCGAGGGTTGGCTGCTGGACGCCGGAGTCGCCGATCCGACCGGAGTTATTGTCCCAGACGTGCCCGAGCACCGAGGTGCCGGCCTCAACGCAGGCCAGAACTCGCTGCGCCGGTGCGTTCGAGTGGGCCATGCTCACGACCTTCCCGGCCTGACGGAAACACCGGATGGCGCTCACGTCACCCTCCAACCCAGGCGACACGTTGATCATGGTCAGAACGTCGCCGCACTGATCGAGGATCCGCCGGACATGTTCGCGGGAGGGTTCTAGGGCGTAATCGCGCATGCTCGCACCGGTGAGGTCCGGCTGCTGGAATGGACCCTCCAGGTAGAGGCCCAGCACCCGTGCCGTGTCTGTCGCCGATGTGCTCATGGCCGTCCGGATTCGCTGCGCGATCCTGCACGTGGCCTCCCACGGCAGGGAGGCGGAGCAGAACTGGCACGCGGTGACGCCGAGCCGCAGATACTCCCGCGCGATATCGAGCGGATCATCGCGCAGGATGCTGCGATCGAATCCGCCCAGCACCATGAGGTCGATCAGCCCGGGCGACAGGAAGGCTCCCTGCAAATGGACGCACGGCAGTTGGCCTCGGTAGGCGCCTGACTCCACCGCGGCGATGCGCTCCCCTTCCACGACGACATGCCCGGCGAAGGATCGCCCGTCGCCGGGCCAGAGCATCGCTCCATCGAGCACATGCGGGCTCATATCGCGCCTCCCATTCACGACAACCGGCCTCGGGCGTCGACCGCCAATGGCTCCATATTCCCGTTCGGGTGTCGCAACCAGAGGGTGTCCTGCAAATTGATGCACGGACAGATATGGTTGGGAGTGATCGTGAGGCGTTCTCCGATCCGCGGCCGATTCGCGCAGCGGCGGACATCGATCTGACCGTGCTCCTCGCTCAACCGGGTAATGACCGCTTCAGGGTATTCGCGGACGTGACCGTGCCCGCTCTCCGGCGCCGAAAGACACCGGTCACTGGTCAGGGCTTTCGTCCCCGCGTCGATCACGACCTGGCCGGGCACAGCATCGCTCACGACGGTACACACCAGCGAGGCGGCGCAGTCCTCCAGCGAGCAATAGCCGCCGCGGACGGTGTTCATGTCATTGAAGATATAGGTACCGGGGCGGATCTCGGTGAGTTGAGGGACCAGATGTGATTGAAACGCAGTCGGTGTGGACCCGCCGGAGACGATGTTCGCGTCCAGTCCATGACGGCGCCAGAGGTCCAGGGTCCGGCCCAGTTTCTCCGCAATGAGCCCCAGCGGGCCGCCTTGCTGGTCAGCGACTTCCCAGACGTGGCCCGGATAGCACATGATCCCGTCCAAACGGAGGCCTCGCGTCTTCTCGATATATTGTGCGAGTCGCAGGGCCTCCTCCGGTGATTGAACGCCGGTCCGCCCGAACCCCACATCCAGGTCAACGAGAATCCCGATTTTCGAGCCGGCCTCCTGGACCGCCGCCCCGAGGGCATCGGCGGCCTGAGCGGAGTCGATCGCGACGCGCACCTGCGTCGTCCTGGCCAGACGCGCGAGCCGCCGGCACCGCGACTGGTCGACGACCGGATAGGCGATCAGCACGTCCGAGCAGATACCCGCCATCACCTCCGCCTCGCCGACCTTCGCGACCGTCAATCCACCGGCCCCGAATTCAAGCTGCATGGTCGCCAACCGGAGTGACTTGTGCGTTTTGGTGTGCGGGCGTAAGTTCAGACCGTGCGCCGCGGTATACGACGTGAGCCGAGCCAGATTCCTCTGAATGCCAGCCAAGTCCACAATCAGAGCGGGTGTGGGAATCTCCGGCATCCATCTCACCTGTTGCGAGTCGGTGCAACCGTTTGGGGTTGAACGATCATCACTTATGATAAATCAGACCTCGCAAAAGGAAAGGACCGCGGAAAAAGGAGCAGCCCGGCATGAAGCAGCCCGGCACACGAACGCAAGACCTCTACCGACACGCCAAGCAGGTCATTCCCGGCGGCACACAGCTCCTCAGCAAGCGGCCCGAGATGCTGGCCCCGGATTGCTGGCCCGCGTATTTCAGCGCGGCGCGCGGTTGCGAGGTCTGGGACCTGGACGGGCGGCACTACTACGATCTATCGACCAACGGCGTCGGCAGTTGTCTCCTCGGTTTCCGCGATCCTGACGTGACCCGCGCGGTGCTTCGCCGCATCGAGCTCGGGTCGATGTGCTCGCTGAACCCGCCGGAGGAAGTCGCGCTCGCGGATCTGCTGTGCGAGATACATCCGTGGGCCGAGCAGGTGCGTTTCGCGCGGAGCGGCGGTGAGTCGATGGCCATCGCCGTGCGGATCGCGCGAGCCACGACAAAGCGATCAACTGTCGCCATCTGCGGGTATCACGGCTGGCACGATTGGTATCTGGCGGCCAACCTGGGAAACACGGACGCGTTGAACGGGCATCTCCTGCCCGGCCTCGATCCCGGAGGCGTGCCGATCGAGTTGCGCGGGACCAGCATTGCGTTTCAATACAATCGCAAGGACACGTTCGAGGCGGTTGTCCAGCGGTACGGCGAGCAACTCGCGGCAGTGGTCATGGAGCCTTGTCGATTCAACCCGCCTGCGGATGGTTTCCTTGAGTGCGTCCGCGAGGGTGCGCGGCGGTGCGGCGCGCTCTTGATCTTCGACGAGATCACGGCCGGTTGGCGCCTGCGCCTGGGTGGGGCACACCTGGGTTTTGGCGTCGTTCCGGACATCGCGGTGTTCGCCAAGGCGCTGGGCAACGGTCACCCGATGGGCGCCGTGATCGGCACGTGCGAGGCCATGGCCGGCGCGCACGAATCGTTTATCAGCAGCACTTATTGGACAGAGAGCGTCGGGCCGGCGGCGGCGCTGGCCACGATCGAGAAGATGCGCCGTGTGGACGTGGCCGCTCACGTCAACCGGGTTGGCAGCCGGATTGTCGAGCACTGGCAAACCGCGGCCGCCCGGCACGGACTCACCGTCGCAACCGGCGACGGTTTCCCTTGCCTGGCCCACTTTCGATTCGAGCACCAGCGCGAGCCGGAACTGCGCACGCTCTACACTCAACTCATGCTGGCGCGCGGGTTCCTGGCCGGCTGCACGGTCTATCCCACGCTGGCCCACGATGACGGTGTGATTGAAGCCTACGCCGGGGCGATCGACGAAGTCTTCTCGGAAATCGCGGCAGCCATCCAGGAAGGTGACGTCGCCAAACGATTACGGGGGCCCGTCGCGCACAGCGGCTTTCAGCGCCTGACTTGAGGAGCATGGCGTGATCCTCAGACCGCTCGACTGGTTGGTGATCGGCGTTTACTTCTGCGGGGTCCTGGCGGTCGGCTTCTTTTTTTCGCGGAGAGTGCGCACCGCCGACGAGTACCTGCTCGGCGGGCGCAATATGCGGCCCTCCTCGGTCGGGTTATCGTTATTCGCCAGCCTGATCAGCATCATTTCCTATCTCTCGACCCCTGGCGAGATCAGCCACCACGGTCCCGGCATGCTGTGGTACATCGCGGCGATGCCGATCGTCTTTGTGGTGGTCGGGTATCTGATCATTCCCTACTTTATGAAGCTGCCCGTCACCAGCGCATATGAAATCCTGGAGCGACGATTCGGTGTGCAGGTGCGCCTGATGGGCTCGCTCATCTTCCTGCTCATTCGCCTGGTGTGGATGTCGCTCATTATCTACACATTGTCGGATAAAGTAGTCGTCCTCATCATGGGCTTGCCTGATTGGTCCACGCCTTACGTGTGTGCCGCCATCGGAATGATAACGGTGATCTACACGACGATGGGTGGTCTGCGGGCGGTCGTCTTTGCCGACGTCATTCAGACTTTCATTCTGTTTCTCGGTGCGATCTTGACAGTAATCGTCGCGACCGCCCGAGTCGGGGGTCTGAGTTGGTGGCCAACGCACTGGCGGCCGAACTGGGATGTGCAGCCCGTATTCAGTTTCGATCCGCATGTGCGGCTCACGGTGGTGGGGACGCTGGTCTCGGCGCTGCTCTGGTGGATTTGCACGGCCGGTGCGGATCAGATGGCCATCCAACGGTACCTCGCGACCCGCGATGCGAAGGCAGCGAGGCGGGCCTTTCTGGTTGCGAATGTGGCCGACTGCCTCGTCTTGCTTCTTCTCGCGGTCGTTGGCTTCGCTGTACTGGGCTTCTTCGAGACTCACCACGCGGTGTTCGCTGAATTCGTCAGGGCCCACCCGGAGGTATTCAAGCACGGAGGGGACATCATCAAGGACAATGCCGATAAGCTGTTCCCCACATTCATCGTCAAGGCATTGCCGATCGGCATCACCGGCCTGATCATCTCCGCTCTGCTTTCCGCTGCCATGTCTGCCCTCTCGGCGGGCATCAATTCCACGAGTACCGTCATCAGCGTGGATTTGATCGAGCGCTTCCGAACCGTTCCTTCGTCAGACAGGAGGCGGGTGGGACAGGCGAGGGTCCTATCCATTGTTGTCGGCGCCGTGGTCGTGGGCATCGGCACACTGATCGGCAAGGTGCCGGGGAACCTCTATGAAGTGGCTGGAAAGACCAGCAATCTCTTCATCGCACCGCTGTTCGGCCTGTTCTTCATGGCGCTCTTCGTGCCGTTCGCGACTTCCCTGGGCACGATCCTGGGCACGGTGTGTGGTCTCGGGGCGGCTGTGCTGGTCGGCTACTGGGACGTGATCACGGGTCGTCCTCCCCTCAGCTTTCAATGGATCTTACCCTGTTCACTGATCGTCAACATTCTGGCCGGCTGCCTGTGGAGTCTGTTGCTGCCGAAGCGTGATTCGAGTTCAATCGCAGCCGGTGCATCGAGATATGCTGCGCCTCCCGCGGCAGACATCGAACACAAGGAGTGAGACGTGGGCAAACCAGTGACGCGACGGCGGTTTCTGCGTCAGACGGCGGCGGGTGCGGCGGCGCCCTACGTCATTTCCAGCGGGGTACTCGCGGCCGACGCACGCAGGGGGCCCAATGACAAAATCAATGTCGCCCTCATCGGCGCGGGCAGCCAGGGCAACTGGAACCTCACCCGACTGCTCCAACAGCCCGACTGCGTCGTGGTGGGCGTATGCGACGTCTGGAGCGAACGGCGAGAGGTGGCGCTGGCCAAGTGTAACGGGACAGCCAGGGGTTACCACGATTTCCGCGAGGTGCTCGCGCAGAAGGATATCGATGCCGTCCTGATCGCCACGCCGCCTCACTGGCACGCGCTCATGGCCATCGGCGCCTGCGAGGCCGGTAAGGACTTCTACCTCGAGAAGCCCATGACCCTGTACCCGGCCGAGACCCTGGCGGTCATGCGGGCGGTCAGGAAACACAACCGGATCACGCAGATCGGCACGCAGATCCATGCCACCGAGCACTATCACCGCATGGTCGATCTCCTGCGGTCGGGCGTGCTCGGGAAGATCAGTGTCTGCCGGACATTCCACGTCATGAACCAGGGCCCCGAAGGCATCGGCGACCCGCCGGTGGGCGATCCGCCGGCCGGCCTGGACGTGGATTTCTGGTGCGGGCCTGCGCCCAGGAAGTATCACCCTCTGCTCATGAAAGACGCCTCGCATCACACGTCATTCATGGCCTGGTCGGGTGGCTGGACGCCGGGTATGGCCCCGCACGTGGTCGACTTGCCGTACTGGGCGCTGGAGCTCGGCCATCCCACGCGCGTCAGCAGCACCGGCGGCCGTTATGTCATCAAGGATTGCGGCGACGCCTACGACTCGCACGAGGTGCTCTGGACGTATCCGAACTTCACGATGACCTGGACAACGTCGCTCGTGAACAGCTATGGTTTCGACATGCAGGGAAAGCCGGGCCTCAAGCGAAGGGTCGGCATCTACTTCCAGGGCGTGAACGGCACACTGGTGACCGACTACAGCGAGCACAAGATCATTCCCGAGGGCGACCGGATGAAGCCTAATCCCGAGGTGCCCAAGCTGGTACCGGACTCGCCGGGACATCACCGCGAGTGGCTTGATGGCATCCGCAGCCGCAAGCAGCCGAGCTGCCACGTGGGGTATCACTACAAGGTCGATATGGCGATCACGCTCTCGCTCCTGTCGCTGAAACTGGGCCGGTCGATCAGCTTCAACCCGGAGAAGGAAACCATCGTGGGTGACCACGAAGCCCGGAAGCTCGCCGTGCCCGTATATCGCAAGCCGTGGAAGTTCCCGAAGGAATACCTGGCTTGATACGAGACGGTAGCGGCGGTAACGGCGGGCGAGCGTCCGCCCACCAAATCGGGTAAGAAGCTCGTCTTCAGAGGAGATCACTCTCGATGAGGTTGAGAATGAGCATGCGACCATTAGGCCTGGCCTTTGTGTTGTGCGTCGCGGGATGTGTTGCGGCCGGTGAACCCGCGGCTACGGCGCCGGTGGCCCGCGATCGCCACTGGGCCATCAGCATTCGCGATCCGTATCTCCGCGGGCTTGACGCCGACGATGTCTGGTCGGCCGGCCGGTCGGTCGGCATTACCCGGCTCGAGGTTTACGTCGATGACCATCTCGCGTGCCCGCAGTTGTACGAAAAGAACGGCACGCCTTATCGCATCGATACGCCGGCCGCGCGCGTCGCGCTTCGGGAAAAGCTGGCCAAGGAGGGCTTCTCCATCGGCTGTCTCACGCTGATCCCGAAGCTCGAGGCGGACGGTTCGGCTGATGAGCTGGTGTTGCGCCGAGTTCGCAAAGCGGCCGAGGCCGCGCCCGAGTTGGGCCGGCCGATCATCATGCTGCCGATCGCCATCAACGCGCCGAAGGACAAGCCGCTCACCGATGAGGCCTTTGTAACGCGAGGTAAAGCCTTCGTTCGCGAGCTCGACCGCATCGCGGCGGAAACCGGCGTGCAGATCGTCATCGAGAATCTCGGACACTTCTGGAACCGGCCGGAGATCCTCGAACCCGTCCTGTGCGAGAGCACGCCGGACCGCGTCGGTCTGCTACTGGATATTACCAACATGTACTGGTATGGACATCCGCTCGATCGCATCTACGCGCTGACCCGGCAGTTCGCCCCGTTTGTGCGCTACATGCACATCAAGAACATTCGCTATCCCGAGGACCAGCGGCAAAAACAGCGGCCGCCCGGCTGGGAATACGGCAAGTACGCCGAGCCGGTCCGCACCGGCGACATCGACTTCGCCCGTATCCTGGACATCGTGACCAAGGCGGGTTACGTGGGAGACCTGACGATCGAGGACGACAGTCTGCCGCATTTCGACGTAGAAGGGAAGAAAAAAGTTCTTAAAGAGGACGTCGCGTATCTTCAGAATTTGATCAAGCACCACCTGCCGGCCAAAGGTAAGTGAGGCGACAATTAGGATACAGACTGGGCGAGAGATATTCTCTATCATTAAGGACTGTCATGCTCACACAGCAGGAATTCGAAGAGACCATTGCCCAATATGATGATTTGGAACGGCGAGGCAGTTTCTATCCCATGTTTAGGAAGCTCATGGATCACGGATTGGAGATTGAGGCGTATATCCTGATGCTTTCGACTTGGAACTTTGCTGCCTTCCGCTATGTGATGAATAACTTCGATCTCGCAGGTTTTGAGGAAAAGATTCGAAGGCTGAAGCCGCGGATTGAGGCGTTGCGAGGTCTTCGCTTTGAGACCGCTGACTTCGACGACTTTGGTGCTGAGGTTTTTGGAATTTACCAGGAGTTGTCCGCAATTCGAGGCATCCGTTGGACGGGGGCTGCAAAGCTAATGCATTTGATGTGCCCAGACCTCTTCGTCATGTGGGATCAATACATTTGCGCCGCATACGGCTTCAAGCTGAGAGAACATGAAGAGTATCTTGAGTTCCTCAAGAGGATGCGGGCCGAGTTTGGACATCTGGAACCTGTGCTTGCGAAGGGCATGGCCAAATGCATCGACGAATATAATTATGTGAGATATAGCGTTCCCGGAGTTATCGCCCAGAAGGAAGCTGGACTTCGCAGGAAGCACGGTCGCCGGCTGACTACGCATGTTCAGGGCGAGGACCAAGAATGAATGGAGATAATTGACGACGACGGGAAGTCAGCACTTCTTCCGGTGGGGTAATCACATGATCTTTCATCGATCCAGTCGAGTCGCTATACTATGGGAATGGACGAGATAGTCGATCTGCCCGGAATTAATCGATGACGGTTGAACAACTCTACGACGAAGCCATTAAACCCCTTCCGGCTGCTGAGCGATTGCGGCTTGCCGCGATGATCCTCAATCATATTCCGCCGGATTCCGTGGTCGATTCCAGCGATGAATGGACCGAAGAGGATTATCAGGATTTCAGCCGGGCGAGTTGGGAAAGAACCGATCAGGCAATAGGGGAAACAGAGAATGCCTAATCCCGGCGATGTCGTGACGGTGGATTTCGCCGGAGCAACAGGAGTCAAACGCCGCCCCGCAGTCATCGTATCCAGCAATCTCTATCATACCCACCGTCCCGATTTGATTCTTGCAGCGCTGACCACGCGAATTGCGTCTGCCACGACTCCTCTGGACCACGTCCTTCAGGACTGGACTGCCGCCGGGCTGCATCGTCCTTCGGCATTCCGGGCATATCTGGGTATGGCCCTCCCTTCTGCCGTCCAGGTGATCGGTCATCTTTCCGAGCGCGACTGGCAGAGCATTCAGGCTTGTTTGAGATGCGCCATCGCAACAGAAATTCGGCGGTAAATACTCGGATACGTGGATGAAAACGATCGGTCGCCAACACATTGCATCCCACTTGCGGGAGCTGGGCCTTCGCCGGGGCGACGTGGTGATGATCCACAGTTCGCTCAGCGCCCTGGGGCCGGTGGAGGGTGGCGCGGAAACGGTGGTGGACGCTCTGCTTGATGCGGTGGGGCCATCGGGCACGCTGGTCGTGCCGGCCTTTCGAGACAGCGTGTGGGGTTCGCCGGGCGATTTCGCCAACACGGATTGCCCGTGTCCGCAAGAGTGGTGCCCCAGTCAGCAGCCCGGCTTTCAGGGAGCGATCCCTGAGGCCGTGAGAAAACGCACGGGAAGCTTGCGCAGTTGTCACCCAACGCACTCTTGGGTGGCGCTCGGTCCCGCCGCACAGCAGATCCTCAGTGGACATCGCGATTCGCCCACACCGTGCGGCCGCGGCAGCCCTTTCGAGAGCCTGGTATCGAACGACGGTTGTATTCTGACCCTCGGTGTCAGAGTCGACCGCGTCACGTTCTGGCATTATTACGAAGAAATACTCGGCGTGCCTTACGTCGGCCATTACTGGCCGAAGCAGAGGCACCTGAATCACTGTGTGACGGGACGACGGATTCAGTACGAGTTCCCCGGCATCATGCAGGATGTTTGCCGACGGAGCGGCATTTTGAAAACCGCGCCGGTCGGCAAGAGCACATCGGGGCTGATGCGGGCGCGGGTCTTCGACGCCTTCATGGCCACAATCATGGCGGACGATCCGTTTTGTCTGGTGCTGCGTCCTCCGAGCCGTGACTGCGGCGACCTGGGGATCGATGCGCTGCAAAAAGCGACGAGAATGTTACAGGCATGGGGGGAAAAGGGGTCAGGAACCGTTGTGCCCAGCACCCTCCGGGCCGTTCCGGCAACGGTTCCTGACCCCTTCTCCCCCCTGCGTGGCTTTGACTTTCCTCTCGGTCCGATCGAAGCTCCCGGAGCCGGCGCGGTCATCCGCGAGGACTGCCCTGCTTTCGCCGGGTTTCATCAGGTTCAAGAGAAGAGGGTTCCCTTATGCAAAGCCAACGACCGTCATCCGGAATACTTTCAACTGGGCGGGGTCTTCGACCAATACGGGCTCACCACTTGCGAAAAATGTTCATGGCATCGCAAGTTCTCATGCTCCTCGCGGTGAGTGCATGCTCCCGCGGCGTTGCTTCACATGAACAATTGGCCTCGTCGGGTGCAGCGCCGAGCGACTCCAGCGCATTCCTCGCCGGAGCGGCCGTGCGCAACATCGTGCCCAGCCCCGAACTGGTGAACAATTCCCTGCACTCCAACATGACGGTCCGGTTCGACGAAAAGGGAAGCCCCCTGAAGGTCAAGGCACTGTCCATGACCTTCAAACGGAAGCATTTCATGATCATCGCCGTCGATAACGTCGTGATGAGGGAGGTCCACTGTGATCTCATCCGCCAGGATGTATCTGCCGCCACGGGTGTGCAGGCGCCGGACATCGCCATATGTTCTTCCCACAGTCATTCCACGCCTTTTGTGGAACCTCTGGACGGCCCGCATCCTTATTTCGATTTTGTCCGGAAACAGACACGCGAAGCTGCGGTCGAAGCTTGGAAGGTTCGCCGCCCGGCGCGGATTGGCTTTGGCTCGACGAACATAGTCGGAGCATCGTTCAATACCCGCGTTCCGTTGGCCAGTGGCGGCGTGAAGTTTACCCGCGATTTTCGGGAAGGGTTGGCGTCCGGCCGGCCGATCGATCCGCGAATTACCCTGATTCGCGTGGACGATGAACAGGGCAAACCGATCGCCGGCTGGATCTGTTTCGCCACCCATCCCGCCTGTGTCATCTTCAATACGCCGATCTCCGCCGAGTATCCCGGCTACATGACTGATCGGCTCAGCGAGGCGTTCACCGGGGGAGCTCCCGTTCTTTTCGGCTTCGGCGCCGCGGGCGATTCGAACTGTGTGCCGATGTTCGGCCAGGAGAGCGACTCGCGCCGTCTGGGTCATCAGCTCGCCGATGTGGCCGGGCCGGTATTTGAACAGATCACCACGCACGCCCCACGGCGACTTCTAAGCGGCACACGCACCCTCTCCCTGCCGATCGATCCGCCGCCCTCCCTCTCATCGCTGGACAAGGACATCAAGGACATTCAGGAATTCACCACCGCACTGGACAAGGATCCGACGCTGGAATGGGTGCTGGGCGTCAATTGCAAAAAGGATTGGACGGTTGAGCAAAAAAAGAAACACGTCGCCCCGCTGGCCGAGTGGGCCGAGCGGATGAAGGACGCGATCAAGGCGGGCCGGACGTTCCCATCCACCTGGCCATCCACCGTGACGGCACTCATCATCGATGATCTCGGCCTGGTGTTCTACCCCGGCGAACCGCTCACCGATCTCGGTCTCGGCCTCGCCGCTCGCAGCCCGCTCCCGGAAACGCGCCTGGTCGCACTGACCAATGGCTCCAATGGCTACCTGGGCACTGACGAAGACCGTCGCCGCGCGGGATATGAAACCTATACCGTTCAGCGCTACGATAAATTGAGCGAAGGGAACCGCCCGTTGCCTTATGCATTGGGCGCGGGGGAATGCCTGTTGCGCGATTGCACGGACCTGATCGATGATCTGCTCGAGCGGGAAGGCCAATGAACCAGGCCGACGGACGAACCGTCAAGACCGTCGTGCTCACGGGCATAACTCGAACCCGAAGGTCTCCCAGGGTCCGATGGCGTTTCGGTTGGCGTTCACGACACTTCCACCGCCGAGTTCCGCGACCACATATTGTCCGTTACTGGCCCGCAGTGCCACCGAGTCGCCGTTATTGATCGGACCGCTGCCGGCAATCCGGATGATGGTGAACCGTTCCCAGGTACCGATCTGCGTGGCGGTGGCCGACACCGCGCCGCCTCCGCCATTGTCCGCTCTCAGGTAGTTTTGCCCATCCCACGTCAGCAGGCTGACCGTATCGCCGGATTGCAGGATTCCGCCATTCTGATCGATCAGGGTGAATGACTGCCATTCGGCGGCCGTCGCGCTGTCGGCCCGCACGGTGCCGCCTCCGCCGTTGTTCGCGATAACGTATTGCCCGTTGACCGCGCGCAGGTGCATACAACTGCAACTCGTACCGACCGTCGACAGCTTGCGTGAGAAGAGCCAGTCGACGCTGATCTGGCCGGTATCGAATACGAGCTTCAGGCTGTGCCGGCCGGCGGGGACAGAAATCGCTCCCAGGCGCAGGAGCTGCCAAGCCCCGGATACGCCGCCCCGGATCAGTTCCACCGATCCCAGGGAGACACCGTCCACTTCCAGATGCAGCCGCTGCCCCACACTCCCGCTGACCCGGGCGGTGAAACGATACGTGCCGCAGGCCAGCGATACCTCATTGAACTGGATCCACTCGCCTGGCTGAGTCCAGCCGACGTACCAGCCGGTGCCACCCGGCAACGAACCGATGTCCAGGTCTCCATCGCGGTAGGTGCCGCCGGCATTGCCTGAAGTCGTGTCGGACCAGGTGTCGGCCGCCTCCGCCTGGAAGCGGAGCGTCCGGGTCTCCGGATCCGCGAATTCGCGAACGATATTGATGTACTGGCTTGGATACCGCCACGCCCCGCTCCGGTAATAGCCCGCGCTCTCGGCAACGTCCGTCCAGCCTTCAAGCAGCGTGAATCGTGCGCCCTTGGTGATGCCCGTCATCAGGCCGTTCCGCAGCGCGGCGCCGTCATTCCGCAACTGCTCCCGGCAGGCGAGTCCGCAGCCGGGAAAGTTATTCGGGTCCCGGAACCCCGGTACGGTGCATCCCCACTGGGCATTGTTCCACGAGGTGTAAGTAAAGTTGTTCTTCGTCGGGTCGAACCAGCCTTCAACCGCCTGAACGTGGGTTGTGGTCAGCGTCGTGTCGCTCTTGGTCCAGTCGATGGTGACGTTGAAATGAGGGTTCTCTCCGTAGCGGCTCATGAATTTCGTACGCAGGTCATTGAACAGTTGGCTGGCGTGACCCTGGATGTTGCTCATTCCGACCGGTCCCCAGAACACCACGACCGGTTGGCCGTTGAAACGGTACCACAGGTCGGAAGGAACGGTGTCGAACCAGATCCGCATGTTGTAGTCCCAGAAATACTTCCAGTTGTTCGAATTCGCCAGATCGAAGAGCGTGTTGGGCGGGAGCCCCTCGATGATGTTCCTTGCTCCCTGGTAGGCGCCGGTATCGTCGAACATGGCCAGCCGCAGAACATCTCGGGCGCCGTCACAGCGATCGATGGCGTCAACGAGGTAACGCAAGAGACGCGGGCACATGTTGCCGTTGCCATTGTCCCCGGTCTGAGGATCGAAGCAGCCGCGCCCCAGCATCAGAACGACGTGCACGCGCGAATGAATCAATTCCTCCACCAGATTGTCCCACCACTGCGGCGTGTCCCGATCGTACGGCCGGTAAATGGGCGTCTGGCATTTGGCCGGGTCATCGTACGGGCAGCCGCTGTTCACCTCATAGCCTGTGTCGGTGGCGAGGAGGGGACCGACTCTGGGCGGCGGCACGAGCACGGTGTCCTGTAAAACGGGCAAGATACAGCCGGCACCGGCCAACACATCGGGGCCGCTCATGCAGGCCAGGAACACCGGCAGGTCGTCTGAGTCCACGCTTGCGTCGCCGTTCAGATCGGCATTTTCACAGCCCGGCGCGATCGGGAACGCTGTACCGCTGAAACACGCCTGCAAATGACCATAGTCCGCCACGTCCACGTCCTGGTCGCCGTCGAAATCCGCGGCGAGCGCAACGGCCAGTGGTGATAGCACGAACGCGATCGCGGCAAAGCCCGCCGGATGAATTGACATGTGGGACCTCTGCATAACCCTTGACACGCCCATTATAACGCCAGTCATTTGGAAAAATGGCATTTTCTGGAAGACAGGGAGCAGAATCAGTATGCCCTATTCCCGATCGATCGATTGGGATAGAATCCAATCATGGGTATGTTTCAAGTTAGTGTAACCGTCGCCAACCCGCAGGCACCGGAACGGTCGTTTCAGGAGCCGTTCTGGGTCGATACGGGCGCGCTCTATAGTTTCGCACCCGAAGATCGACTTCAGGCGATCGGAATCGTGCCGAAATTCACGCGCGACTTCGTGTTCGCCGACGGCAAGAAGGATCGTCGGCTCGTCGGGGAGGCCGCATTCTCGATCGAGGGCACCGACGAGACCATTACGTGCCTCGTCGTCTTCGGCCCGCCCGGATCGCTGCTGCTTCTGGGCGCCACGGCACTTGAGAACTTCGGCGTCCAGGCCGATCCGACCACGCAGAAGCTGCGGCCCATCACGGCGGTGATCGGCACGGCCTGGGCGAGTCGGGCGGCGCCGTGGGCAGACTGGAAGCCGGCGTGATCGGCGCGGAAACAATCAGAGCCGTGCCCGTGAGGAAGCGGTCGGCGCGATGCGTGAGGGCCCTTTGGATCTCGGCGTCCCCGCTCCCTGACGGTCGCGGCTCTGATCAGAAGCCGACGCCGACCGATCCGGCTTCGTTCACGTTCGTCGCCCTCGACCCTGGACACGAGTACGCGTCAAGGGCAGGCACGCGCACGCTGTACATGCTCGACTTCGCCGGGGCGGATGGCGGCCTGCCCTTGACGCGACGCGGAGGTCGGTCTATTTTCGACCGCCTCCCCAGCGCGAAGCGCTTGCGTCGAGTCAAGGGCAAGAACGCGAACTATCTTTTACGCTGGGTGAACCCGACCGGAGAGAAGGGGTCGCCTGCCCTTGACGGGCCGCTGCGGATAGAATCCGCCGTCGCGAAGCGACGCCTTGTGGCGGGTCAAGGGTGGAACGAGACGGCGACGGCGACCATGGGGGGGTAAATGATCCCGCCCTTTGACGATTTCGGCTTCCTGCCGCCCGGCATTCACTCGGCCACGCTTGACGAAATCGAGGCTCGGTTCGGCCGTCAGTCGGAGCTTCGCCGCGTGCAGATGGAAACGGTCCGCTGGATGGTCGACTTGGCCGTCCGCGCGGGCGTCCAGCGGATCGTTTTGAACGGCAGCTTCGTCACGGATATAATGGAACCGAACGATGTCGATTGCGTCCTGCTGATCCGGCGCGGGTTTCCGGAGGACCCGATTGCGGAGGCGGAGTTGAACGCGGGTCTGCCGTTTCTCGACATCGCACTCGCCCGTCAGGCGGACTTCGACGAGTTCGTCGGCGAGGTGTTTGCGGCGGACCGGTTGGGCACGCCCAAGGGCATGATCGAGGTCCTTCCATGAGCCTCAAGAACGACATCGAACTCGCCAACACCCGGGGCAAGCTTGCTCGGTTGGAGGCGCGTTACGAAGCGCTGGGCAACGACACCGGCGAGGACGAGTACGTCCGCGAGCTGACGATGAGATCGCTGAAGCGCTACATCAACCAATTCAAGGAGGAGATCGCCCGCTACGAGGCGCATCAGCCCTCGAGTCGCGAGGCGGCGCGATCATGAGCCAGCCCCGTAGGGCAGGTGCTCGCACCTGCCTTTACCATTCGCGGTTCGCGCACGTGGCGGG
>CAYLLT010000135.1:0-16449 GCA_964384465.1 uncultured Planctomycetales bacterium
GGCAAACACGGGCCGGCTGAAGCCGGCCGAAGTCCGTCGCGGTTCATCGGCGCGTGGAAGCCGGCCGAAGTCCGCCGCGGTTCATCGGCGCGCGCTTCCAACGATTCATTCTACTGCTCCGACGCACTTGATCTGATGGGTACGGAATTCGTGGAGTCTGGTCCCGGCGGTATTGCAGAAACCGAAGCTTACCCATCATTTGAGCTGCGTCGGAGCACTACGTTCTTACTTAGGATGCGTCGTGATCGCCGGTCGAGATCATCGATGATCATTCCATCGCCATCAGCGGCAGCAGGTCGCGGAGGCGGCGGATGACGTGGTGGGCCTGGTCGGCGAATTCCGGATGGGGGTCGTCGCCGATCATCAGCACGGTGGTGGCGCCGGCGGCGCGGCCGGCCTGAAGGTCGAACAGGTAATCGCCGACCACCCAGGCGGAGATCGGCTCGACGGACCAGCGGCGGCACATGGCCAGGATCGGCTCCGGCGAAGGCTTGGGCGGGCCGTCCTCGCGGGTGTAGACATAGTCGAAAATATTGATGTCGTGCCGGGTGAGGACGAGTTCGACGCTGGAGCGGCTGTTGCGCGTGAGCAGTCCGATGGGGATCGATCTGGCTCGCAGCATCGAGAGCACCTCGATCGCGCCGTCCTGTAGTTCGCTGGACACGGCGGCGGCATATTCGTGGCGATGGAGAATCTCTTCCGCGCGGGTCCGCTGGTCGGGCGTCATGAACGCGAGCGATTCGAGAATGGGCACTTTCGATCCGATGGGCAGGCCGACCTCACGGCGGATCGCGTCGAAATCGAAATACGGTTTGGTGAGCGTTCCATCGAGATCGAAGATGACGGCTCGCGCCGGCGAACGACCTCCATGTGATCGGATGGGGGTGAACATATTGATCAGTTTTGCACGCCTGAGTTGTCATTGCAATGGCGCATTGCCCGCACGGGCTGAAGCCCGCGGCTATTTGCTGAATCCCCACAGGCTCGTATATTCCATCGGAGGGTGTGTGAGAAGTGCGTGTGGATCGGTTCTCCGTAGCGGCCGGGCTCCGTACCGGCCGACAAACTCGAAGATCGGCCGGTACGGAGCCCGGCCGCTACATCTTCTCATACACCCTCTCAGACTGGGATCGACGTGACCGTATGAATCAACTGAGCCACCACGACATTCTGATCATGTTTCTGGCGCTGGGGTCGCTGCTGGCGGCGGCGCGCGTGTTTGGCGAGGTGGCGCGGCGGTTTAATCAGCCGGCCGTGCTGGGCGAGATCCTGGCGGGGATCATTCTCGGCCCCACCGTGATGGGGACGCTCTTTCCACACTTTCTTAATACTCTTTTTCCCAGCGAAGGGCCTGTCGCCGGGGTTATGCAAGGCCTGACCACGCTGGCCATCGTGCTGTTCATGCTGGTGGCGGGGATGGAGGTGGACCTTTCGACCGTATGGCGTCAGGGTCGGGCCGCGTTTTCGGTCGGACTGTCGGGCATGTTCTTCCCGTTTGTGCTCGGATTCCTGGTCGCATGGTTCTGGCCACAGCGTCTGGGAAAAGATGAGGGAGTCGATCTTCTGATCTTCGCCCTGTTCATGGCGACGGCGCTGGCGATCAGCGCGCTGCCGGTCATCGCCAAGACGCTGATGGACCTCAACGTGTACCGCAGCGACCTGGGGATGATCATTATTGCCGCGGCGATCTTCAACGATCTTGCGGGGTGGATCATTTTTGCGGTCATTCTGGCGATGATGGGCGTGGGTGCCGGTCACGGGGCGGGAGCGGGCATGACGATCGCGATGACGCTGGGGTTTACCGTGCTGACGTTGACGGCGGCGCGCTGGGTGATTCACCGCGTGCTGCCTTGGGTTCAGGCGCATACCAGTTGGCCGGGCGGCGTGCTGGGATTGGCGCTGTCGCTGGCCCTGCTGGGAGCCGCGGCGACGGAGTGGATCGGTGTTCACGCGCTGTTTGGAGCGTTTCTGGTGGGGGTGGCGATTGGCGATTCGAGTCACATGCGCGAGCATACGCGGAACATCATCGGGCAGTTCGTCTCGTTCATTTTCGCGCCGCTGTTCTTCGCCAGCATCGGGTTGCGGGCGAACTTCGTGAGCCAGTTTGAGTGGGGGCTGGTGGTGATGGTGCTGGTGATTGCGTGTCTGGGGAAGGTGATCGGCTGCGGGCTGGGCGCGCGGTGGAGCGGGATGGCGCCGCGCGAGGCGTGGGCGGTCGGCTTCGGCATGAACGCGCGGGGGGCGATGGAGATCGTGCTGGGCACGCTCGCGCTTCAGTACAAGCTCATCAATGAGAAGGTATTCGTTGCACTGGTGGTGATGGCGCTGATTACGTCGCTGATCAGCGGCCCGGCGATGCAGCGGCTGCTGAGGTTGAAAAAGCCGCGGCGGCTCACGGATTACAGCGGCCCGCGGGCGTTTTTGAACCCGGTGCCGGCGGATCACCGGCGGGGCGCGATTCGTGCGTTGGCCGAATCGGCGGCCGCCGCGGCGGGGTTGAATGCGGATGCGGTCGATGCCGCCGTCTGGTCGCGCGAGCAGATCATGTCCACCGGCGTCGGCCAGGGCATCGCCGTGCCGCACGCGCGGATGTACGATCTGGCGGCGCCGGTGGTGGCGATCGGTTTGTGCAAGGAGGGCATCGATTTCAACGCCCCCGACGGCGAGGCGGCGCAGTTCATCTTCCTGATCCTGACGCCGGAGCATGACAACGGGGCGCAGATCGAGATCCTGGCCGACGTGGCGCGGACGTTCGGCCGGGAGGAGGTCCGGCACAAGGCGCTGCAAGTCAGGAGCTATACCGAATTTCTCGCGCTGCTCAGGACGGATTCGGACCTTCATGGAGCAACGATGGCGGTGGCCGGAGCATGAGCAAGGCATCACGGAGAACGACGGTGACGGTCGGCGATGTTGCCGATGCATTGGAGCGGATCGCTCCGGCGGCGCTGGCGCAGTCCTGGGACAACGTGGGGCTGCTGGCGGGGGATCGGGCGGCGAGGTGCCGGCGCGTTCTGCTGTGCATCGACCTCACGCCAGCGGTGTTGGCTGAAGCCGTTGGACAAAAATACGATTTCATCGTCGCGTATCATCCGCCGATTTTCCGGCCGATCCAAAGGTTGATTGCGCAGAGCGGCGAAATGGATGCGATCGTGCTTCGCGCGATCGCGGCCGGCATCGCTCTGTATTCGCCGCATACGGCGCTCGATGCGGCTACCGGTGGAACCAACGACGTGATGGCGGAGTTGTGCGGGCTGAGCGACGTGCGGCCGTTCGAATATGTGAGCACCGGCGAGCCGATGTCGAAGCTGGTGACGTTTGTGCCGGAAGCGCAGTTGGAAGCGGTGGCGGGGGCGATGTTCGCGGCCGGCGCGGGGCACATCGGCGACTATGAGCAATGCAGCTATCGCGTGCGCGGCGAGGGGACGTTTTTCGGCGGCGAGCGTACGCGGCCGCGCGTGGGGCGGCGCGGGCGGCTGGAGCGGGTGGCGGAGACGCGGCTGGAGGTGGTGGTACCGAGTCGGTTGCTGGCGGAGGTGACGGCGGCGCTGCGGCGGAGTCATCCGTACGAGGAGCCGGCGTTCGATATCTATCCGCTGTCGGCGGAACCGGTGGCGGGCATCGGGCGGGTGGGAAAGTTGGCGGCGGGGATGACGCTGCGGCGACTCGCACAGAAACTCGTGCGGGCGACGCGGTCGAAGGTGGTGATGACGGTCGGGCCGGCGGATGAGAAGATACGTTCGGCGGCGGTTTGCGTTGGCGCGGCGGGACGTTTGCCGCTGGAGAAGTCGGGGGCCGCCGATTGCGATGCGATCGTGACGGGCGAGATCCGGCACCATGAAGCGCTGGCCATTCATCGTCGCGGCAAGACGGCGATCGCGCTGGGTCACTGGGAGAGCGAGCGGCCGGTGCTGGGCCGGTTGGCGAAACGACTGACCGGAATGCTGTCCGGAGTAAAGGTTGCGGTGAGTCGGCGGGATGTGGGACCGTTCGCTCGCGTTTAAGGGACTACCCAGATAACCTGATGTGGCGCCGCCGTCTCGGCGGTTCATGCACGGGCGAGACGCCTGTGCCACAGGGTCAATACCGGAGGTTACCGATGCGAAAACCGATCTCACGTCGTCAGTTCGTCAAAACCACTATGGCAACAGCAGGTATTGCCGCGCTCGGCGAAATGACGGGTTGCTCAAACACCAAAACGGCCGATGGGCCGAACCGGAGCCCGAACCAAGCCCCCGCGAAAGTCTTCGGAGCCAACGACCGCATCAACATAGGCTGCATCGGCATCGGCGGCATGGGCACCGAGCACCTCAACAGCCTGCTTAAACGCGGCGAGCGGGACGGCTGCAAAGTGGTAGCGGTCTGCGACGTGTATCAGCGGCGATTGTCGGTGGCCAAGGAGAAGTCCAAGGCGGATGCGTACACCGATTATCGCAAGGTGCTCGACCGGCAGGATATCGACGCGGTGCTGATCGCCACGCCGGATCACTGGCACGCCAAGCTGTCGATCGACGCGATGGCGTCGGGCAAGCACGTTTTTTGCGAAAAGCCGATGACGCATACGATCGAGCAGGCACTGGCGGTGCGCGATGCCGTGAAGCGCTACAAGAAGGTTTTCCAGGTCGGGCCGCAGGCGACCGGCGATGATCGCACGTGGAAGGCCCGCGAGGCGATCAAGGCCGGACGGATCGGCAAAGTGACGTGGGCGCAGGCCAGCTACAACCGCAACTTCCGCGTGTGTATGTTCAACACGTACCCGGAGCCGGTGAACCCGGCCGTCGGACCGGACAAATCCGGCGACGACCACGTGGACTGGGACATGTGGCTGGGATACAAGTGGGGCCTGGCGCCGAAGATCCCGTGGAACGGCGAGCATTTCTTCCATTTCCGCAAGTTCTGGCCGTATAACGGCGGCGTGGCTACCGATCTGCTCTATCACAAGCTGGCCCCGCTGCTGCTGGCGATCGCGGGGCCGGATGGCGAGTACCCGCTGCGGGTGAATGCTTCCGGCGGGCTCTATATCGAAAAGGATGGGCGCGACATTCCGGACGTGTTCATCATGACGGCGGATTATCCGTCGGAGTTCACCATCATGCTGGTGAGTACGCTGACCAATGACACGCAGATCCCGACCCGCATTTACGGCAAGAACGGCACGATGGACCTCGACAAGGAGGGACTGGTGATGGAGGGCAACGGCGAAATGAAAGAGGACTTCAAGGCCAAAAACGGTGGCCAGGACAAGGTGGAGATCGCGCGGGAGCCGCGGCGGGATATGGAGCTGAATTTCCTGGCGGTGATCCGCGGGCAGGACAACACGCTGCACTGCAACGTGAACCTCGGGACGACGACGATGGTGGCGATCAAGATGGCTGTGGAATCGTACCGGCAGCGCAAGACGCTGAAGTGGGATGCGAAGGCGGAGAAGGTCGTGACGGCTTGAGGAATTGAGAGTTGAGAATTGAGAATTGAGAAAGGACGCTCGAGGAGAGTGAGAAGGGGAAGTGAGTCGTGAGACGTGAGAAGTAAGAAAGCTCCAAAGTGGTTGGTGACGTTATTGTGTGGAGTGGCCGCTGGGTGCGGAAGCAATGCGGTGAACACGCAGGCTTCTGACCTCAAGCGTTCGGACAACTGGCTGACGCCCCACGAGAAGGACACCGGCTGGATCCTGCTGTTCGACGGCAGGACGCTCAAGGGATGGATGACGAATACGAAGCAGCCGAGCAAAACGCCGGTGGAGGAAGGCAGCCTCAACCCGCATGATTGCGGCGGGTACATGCTCATTCATGAGAAGCAGTGGTCGGATTTCGAGCTGTCGCTCGATTTCAAGATCAGCAAGGGGTGCAACAGCGGGATCTTCGTGCGGACGTATCCGCTGGACCCTCCGCCCGGCTGGGAAGTGGGCATGAATGGGATCGAGATCGCGATCGATGACACGAAAACAGCCGGCTATCACGACACCGGCGCGATTTACGACCTGGTGAAGTCGAAGAAAAATGCCATGAAACCGGCGGGCGAGTGGAACCACATCGAGATCACGTGCGACCGCAACATCATCCGCGTCGCGCTGAACGGCGAAAAAGTGTCGCGGATGGACCTCGACGAATGGACGAAACCGAACGAGCGCCCGGACGGCACACACCACAAGTTCACCGGGCAGGCGTTCAAGAACCACCCGCGGCACGGCTACATCGGTCTCCAGGACCACGGCCAGCCGTGCTGGTATAAGAACATCAAGATCAAACCGCTGAAGAATGATGCGGATAGGCCCGCGTCGAAGCCCACCGCTCACTGATTCCATATTCCACCGCAGAGACGCGGTGAATCACGATGGTGCAATCTCGACGCGGTTATCGCGCACGTTCAGTCGGCCGGCCGCGAAGAGGCGGATGGCTTCGGGATACGCGATACATTCCTGCTCGAAGATGCGGGCGGCGAGTGCGTCGGGGGTGTCGCCGGGCAGGACGGGGACGGTCCGCTGAAGGATGATGGGGCCGTGGTCGTACTCGTTGTCGGCGAAGTGTACGGTGCAGCCGCTGGTCGTCTCGCCGGCGTTCAAGACCGCCTCGTGCACGCGGTGGCCGTGGAAGCCTTTGCCGCCGAACCTGGGCAACAGCGCCGGGTGTATGTTCAGTACTTTCCACTGATAGCGATGCGGGATTTCCCATCGGCATAGAAAGCCGGCCATGAGGACCAGGTCGGGCCGGGCGGCGTCGATCGCGGCGGTGATGCGGCGGCTGAACTCTTCGGCGCTCAGTTCCCGGCGCGAGATGATCTCGACCGGGATGCCTGCGCTGCGGGCGATGTCGATTCCGCGCACGCCGGGCCGCGAGCTGATAACCAGTGCGATATCGATGGGCAATTCGCCGCGGCGGGTCAGGTCGATGAAGTTCTGAAGCGTGCGGCCGCTGCCGGAGATCAAGACTGCTGTACGAAGCCCGTTCACACGTTCATTAAACCGCCAAGACGTCAAGACGCCAAGTGAAGAATTCAAATAAGGAAGCCAGGAAGTGAAGAACCCAGGAAGAAATCATCTTTCCTGGATTCCTGGGTTCCTTATTGCATTTTCTTGGCGTCTTGGCGGTTCAACCACTGCTTACGACTTCGATGGAGAACGCCACAGGCGAGCCTTCGATCTCGCCATGGTGGGCCGTACTGTAGGCAGAAAATGAGGGAACGGACTCCTGAGCATCCAGCAGCAGTTCGGTCGTCAATGTCTCGCCTTGAATGTACTCGCGGAAAGACTGCAAGGCCTGAATAACCGAAGCATTCGCGTGAACGCGGACCCGAATGCGATTCTGATAATCCAGACGGCCTTCCTTGCGCGCGGTCTGCACCAGGTGTACGAAATCGCGGGCCAGCCCTTCGGCCTTCAGATCGTCGGATAATTCGGTGCTGAGCACGATGACGACCCGGCGACCCTGCGCGGCGGCCCAGCCGGGGCGGGCCTGGAGCGTGACCTGCACGTCCTCCGGCGTCAGCTCGACCGTTTGACCGTCCACGCTGAGCGATGCCTTGCCTCCGGCGTCAAGCTGGCGGCGGAGGTCGGCGGCGTTCGCGTTTACGAGTGCGGCTTTGATCTTCGGGGCGAGGGGGCCGAATTTTGGGCCGAGGGCTTTGAAATTCGGCTTGACCTCGTAGGTGACGTAGCGATCGGCGTCAGCGGCGAACTCCACGCGTTTGACGTTGAGTTCGTCGGCAATCAGTGGCAAATGGGTTTCAAGCCATTCGCGGTGCGACGGATCAGCCAGTACCAACTCGACGACAGACAGCGGCTGACGGACTTTGAGCCTCGCGTCCATGCGGGCGGCGCGGCCGAGCGAGGCGATCTCGCGGACGATGGACATCTCTGATAGCAGCTTCTGTTCGTCTGCTGAGAGCGGGTTGGCTCCTGGATAGTCGCGTAGATGCACGCTCTCATCGGCCTCGGGGAATTGCGACCGCACGAGGTTCTGGTAGAGCGTCTCCGCGAAGAACGGCGCGAACGGCGCGATTAATTGGGCGATGGTGGTCAATGTCCACCAGAGTGTGAAGTAGGCTGCCCGCTTGTCGGGGTCCATGCCGGACCGCCAGAAGCGCTCGCGAGAGCGCCGGACGTACCAGTTGGAGAGTGCGTCTACGAGGTCCACGAGCCGGCGGCAGGCGGGATAGTTCTCGTAGCGATCCATGGCGGCGCGTATGTCAATGATCGCGGCGTTCAGCTCGGCGTCGATCCAGCGGTCGAGCTCGGAATCTGAAAGCACAAAAGTCTGCTGATCCACCCAATTACTTGGCAACCATTGATCAATGTTCGCGTAAATGACGAAGAAGCTGTAGACGTTGTACAGCTTGATGAGAAACTCGCGCTGGTCGGTGGCGATGGTGTCTTCTTTGAAGCGGGCGCCGGTCCACGGCGGCTGGTTGGCGAGCATGGACCAGCGCATGGCGTCGGCGCCTTCGCGGTTGAAGATGTGCGACGGCTCCTTGTAGTTGCGCTTGCTCTTGGAGAGTTTTTTGCCGTCTTCGCCGACCATGATGCCCATGACGATGCAGTTGCGGAACGGATGCGGATACTCCGTCTGAAATGTCAGATTTGAAATTTGAGATTTGAGATTGCCAATTCCCGATTTCCGATTTCCGATTTCCGATTGCGGCTCGCGGGTTGCGGTCTCGTCCTCAGTTTCGACTTTCGACTTTCGACTTTCGACTGTTTCTCCGAAGAGCATCGTGCTGATCGCCAGGAGCGTGTAGAACCATCCGCGGGTCTGGTCGATGGCTTCGCTGATGAAGTCGGCGGGAAAGCGATCCTTGAACAGCTCGGCACTGCCTTCCTTGTGCGGATATCCCCACTGGGCGAACGGCATCGCCCCGCTGTCGAACCAGCAGTCGATGACCTCCGGTACGCGCTTCATGCGCGCGCCGGGTGCGAACGGCGAATCGTACGTCACCGCGTCGATCCACGGTTTGTGCACCTTGAGGTCTTCGATCAGGTCGGGGCTTTGCCGCTTCGCTTCGTCCCACGCCTGCGTCCCTTGAACACCCGGTTTCGCGAGCAGCTCCGCGTATGAAGCGACCGCCTCCTGTTTGCCGGTCTGTTCGCATTGCCAGATGGGCAGCGGCGTGCCCCAGAAGCGTTCGCGCGAGAGGGCCCAATCGACGTTGCTTTCGAGGAACTTGCCGAAGCGGCCTGACTGGATGTGCTCGGGCAGCCAGTTGATCTTCGCGTTGTTCCTGAGGAACTCGTCGCGGAACGCGGTCGTGCGGATGAACCAGCTCTCCCTTGCATACTGGATCAGCGGGTCCTCGTCCGCCCGCCAGCAGAACGGATACTCGTGGCGGTATTGCTCGCGCTTGAGCAGAAAGCCTTTGTCTTTCAACCAGCGGATGATGTCCGCGTCGGCCTCTTTGCAGAACCGGCCGGCGAAATCGGTGACTTCGGGAACGAACGTGCCGTCCGGTGCGACCAGTTGTAAAAAACCGAGGCCCTGCTCGCGGGCGATGCGGTAGTCGTCTTCACCGAACGCGGGCGCGATATGCACGATGCCGGTGCCGGTTTCGAGTGAGACGAAGTCGGCGGCCACGACTTCGTACGCTTTGCCGCCATGCGGTTCGGCGTAACGAAAGAGCGGCTCGTATTTCCTGCCGACCAGCTCGCGCCCCTTGAACGTGCGAATCATGCGGATGTCTTCGGGTTTGACCGGCAGGCCTTTGAATACCGACTCTATCAAGTCTTTGGCAAGGATGAACTCTTCGTCTTGCACGGCGACTTGTACGTACTCGACATCGGGATGAACGGCCAGCGCGACGTTGCTGGGCAGCGTCCAGGGGGTCGTCGTCCACGCCAGGAGGCTGAGCTTTGGGTTTTCCTTACTTCGGAAGCGTACGGTGATCGACGGATCGTCAATCTCGCGATACCCTTGCCCGACCTCGCCGGCGGACAGTGCCGTACCGCCCTGCGGCCACCACCAGACGATCTTATGGCCCTGATACAGCAGGCCGCGATCGAAGAGCGTCTTGAGCGCCCACCAGACGCTCTCGACGTACGACTGGTGATAGGTGACATAGGCTTCTTCGAGGTCCATCCAGAAACCGATGCGGCGGGTCAGCTCCTCCCATTCCTTTGTGTAGCGAAACACGCTCTGCTGGCAGAGGCGGATGAACTTTTCGATGCCAAAGTTTTCGATCTCCTGCTTGGTGTGGATGCCGAGTTCCTTGCAGACTTCGACCTCGACGGGCAGGCCGTGCGTGTCCCAGCCGCCCTTGCGCTGGCAGTAGTAGCCGGTCATGGTGCGATAGCGCGGGAAGACGTCCTTGATGATGCGGGTCAGGCAGTGGCCGGGGTGGGGCAGGCCATTGGCCGTCGGCGGGCCTTCGTAAAAGACGAACGGCGGGCAGCCCTCGCGCTGCCGGAGCGACTTGGCATAGATGTCGTGCTCGGCCCAGAACCGCAGCACCTCCCGCTCGGCCGCGGGGAAATCAAACTGTGCGGGAACCTCCTTGAACATTCAGGGAATGGTAGCGGTTCCTGACCACTCGGCAAAGACCGAGGGTTTCAGTGAATTGACGGGTGTGCCACTGCTCTCAAGCAGTGTGGCGGTCGGATGCAATCGGTGGGGACCACTGATTGAGAGCAGTGGCACACTCGCACGACATCAGGTCAGATTCCGCCGCCGAGGACGGAGCGACCGGCCGCGTCGTCCATCTGCTGCTCGAGCTCGCTCTTGGAGCGCTGCTGCTGCGGCTTGGCGGCATTGTTGGCTTTTGGCGCGGGCTGGGCGGCGGGCGGCGTGGCGGCCGGAGCGGGCTGAGCAGGTGCGGCAGCCGTTTCCGCCGGAACCGCGGAGGCGGGATTGCTCACCGCCTGTTTAATCTCGTTCTCAGCGGCCTGCGGGTCGGTGATCTCGTTGTTCTCGATCCGCGCGGCGACGGCACGCAGCGCGTCCGCCAGTTGTGTCACCATCGTCGCCAGCTCAGGAGGAATTGCGGGCGGCAGGTTCTGCTCTTCGACGCGCCAATGAGCGTCAACCTTTTTTAACTTCCGTTCGCCAGTGAGCGTTCCGCCCTCCTGCTTGAATTTCGCGGTGGCGGTATTCGGGTCGGCGGCGTCCACTTCGACACTGGCTACTGTCCAGCGCTGGATCCACTCGGCCGGTATCGACTCGCCCAACGACGCCTGGAAAGCATGACCGGCAAACTTCTCGCCCATAACCTGACGCAGATGGATGACCACTTCGGCTATCGGCTGGACGGCCTGGGCGAGTTCGGTCGCTATCGGCTGCTGTTCGGGGATCACGATCGTCGCCCACTGCTGCATTCGGGCGGCGTTCAGGATGTCCACGTAGGCCTTGGCGATGCCGTCGGCAGTCGAGTCATCGACGGTCACGGCCGCAGCCGCTGCGGCGGCCGAAGCCTTGGCTGGTTCGTCCGCACTGGCGGCTGAAACGAGCAGCGCGCTATCCGCGATGTGATCGGAGAGCAACACCGGCATCAGCCCCAGATTGCCCGAACTGAGCAGCCGCGGCGGGGGCGCGCCCTCGCGGCGGCATGCGGAACCGAGCGACAATGCGAACACCGATGCGGTTAGCAGAGTGAATCGGGTCATGATCGAATTCCTCATACGTTATATCTTCATCTGGAATCTCAAATTTGAACTTTCAGATCGCGGGCTCATTCAGCCCATCACTCATCAATCTCGAAGTATCGCTCACAACGCTCCGCCGGTGTACGCGGCGTCGAGCAGGTCGATCGGATGCACCACCCGGTATGATCGGCCGCTGGTCCGCGTGTGCTGGAGCAGTTGCATGAGGCAGCCGGCGTTGGCGGTGGCGACGATCGCGGCGCCGGTCCGGTCGATGTTCTTCAGCTTGCGCTCCGCGAGCCGGGCGGACATTTCCGGCTGCGTTAGATTGTACGTCCCGGCGGCCCCGCAGCACCAGTCGCTTTCGGGCAATTCCACCAGCTCCAGGCCGGGGATCGCATTCAGCAGGTCGCGCGGCTGGCGGCGGATCTGCTGGCCGTGGCAGAGGTGGCAGGCCTCGTGGTAGGTCACTTTCGCCCGGACCTCGTGCGGCGGGGGCCGGAGCGGCAGGGCGACCAGGAACTCGCTGATATCCTGCATTTTCGCGACGAAATGCCCGGCCCGCGGGGCGTAGGCCGGGTCGTGGTGCAACAGCTCGTCGTATTCCTTGAGCATGGTGCCGCAACCGGCGACGTTGGTGACGAAGGCGTCGATATCGTCGCCCAGGGCTTCGAACGCATCGATGTTGGCCCGGGCCAGGGCAGCCGAATCGTGATGCCGCCCGCCGTGATGATGGATCGCCCCGCAGCAGCCCTGCGCTTGTGGCACGAAGACTTCGCAGCCGTTGGCCAGCAGCACGCGGTGCATGGCCCGGTTGGTCGGGCCGAATATCGCTTCGCTCACGCAGCCTCGGAACATGGCCACGCGGGCGCGAATCTCGCCATCCGGGCGTGCGTGCTCCGGGAGCGGCTCGCAACTCTCAATCTCTGGTGGCAGCATGGCTTCCATCTTGCCCATCGACGCGGGGAGCAAGTCGGCCAGTCCGCTGCTGTGCAGGAAGTCGTTAAATCCCGCGGCTTGGCCGAGCCGGGCCAGCCAGAGCCAGCGGTTCAGTTTCGCCGGATAGGGGAACACGTTGAACATCATCCGGTCGAGCAGCCGATCGGCCCAGCGTTTCTTCGGAAGGATGCCCGCCGACTGGAGCTGGCCGCGCATCGACTCGATCAGTGAGCCGTAGCGCACGCCGGAGGGGCAGGCCGTCTCGCACGCCCGGCAATCCAGGCACAAGTCGAGATGCTCGAGGACGCGTGACGACGGTTCGAGCCGGCCTTCGCTGAGACTCCGCATCAGGTAGATCCGCCCGCGCGGCGAATCGTTCTCGTTGCCCAGCTCGGCGTACGTGGGGCACTGGGCAAGACAAAGCCCGCAGTGGACGCAGTCAAAGAACCGGTCCGCGATTCGGGATTCCAGCTTCAGATTCACCATACTCCATCGCCCTGAGGTTTGAAAACGGTGCCTTGATGTATCGCTCGGTTATTGAAGATCACACAAATTCTTTTGAGAGCAGCACTTCAGGGGACTGCTCCGCCAGTTCAATTGTAAAATCACCCTCGTCTGGTGGCAAGGAATTTGAAATCTCGGATCAGGACAGTCGCTGCGGGGCGAAAGCCCCGGCGGGGTCGAAAGCTTTGCGGATGTTGTCGGAGAGGGCGGCGTCCGAGCGGCGGCGGCCGAAGCGGCTGAGCAGTTCGGGGAGTTTTCCGCGGATCTGCACGTTGCCGTCGCCGGCCGCGGCCTCCGATTCGATCACCCGCCAGACGGTCACGTTCAACGGATCTCCCGCGGAGCCGTACACGATGCCACTGGCGGCGCGGGCGATCAGCCGGATGGGCATCCGCTCGAGACGCTCGAAGAAACCGGCGACTGCGGAACTGAGCATGGTCGCCTTGAAAGATGCCTCGGCCTCGGCGCCGGCCGCCTCACACAAGCGCTCGTAAGTGAACAGTGATTCCGACGGGTCGAATGATTCTCCGCCGAGCGTGCTCACGATCTGGCGGCATTGCCAGGTGACGGCGTCGGTATTCTCCTCGAAGCCGATGACCAGCGCCAGACGATTCCCCATATAGAGCGAGCGGGCCATGCGGGCGTTCACCAGCTCGATCAGGGTCGGCCGCGTCGGGCCGGCCAGGGCGGCGGCGATCATCCGTTCCGCTTCCGTCGTGTCCGTTGGCCGCAGGACGACCAGCCCGCGCGATTCGGGCAGCGGGCGGAGTTTGAACGTGACGGTGGCGATCGGACCGAGCGCGCCGAAGCTGCCGATGTACAGCTTGTGCAGGTCGTAGCCGGCGACGTTCTTCACCACCTTGCCGCCCGATTTGATGGTTTCGCCGTCGGGTTCGATCATGCTCATGCCGATCACCGCATCGCGGGCGGTGCCGAAGGCCAGCCGGATGGGGCCGCTGTCGTTCGCGGCCAGGATGCCGCCTATGGTGGCGCGGTCGGCATGCGGCGGATCGAGCGTGACCCGCTGGCCGTGCTCGGCCAGAACTTTCGAGAGGCTCGCCAGCGTGATGCCGGCCTCCACGGTGACGGTCATGTCATTCGGGGAATATTCGACGACCCGATCGCAGCTCCGCATGTCCATTTCGACGAACGGTCCCTTGGGCGGGCTGAGCCAGTGCTGTTTGGTGCGCCCGCCCACGGGCACAAGTTGACAGCCACCCGCCCCGGCGAAGTGAACCAGGCGACCCGCCTCAGAGAGATCCTTCGGCCGAACGACCGCCAGACAGCCGTCAGCGAGCTTGGCGTCAGGGACCACCTGATCGCCGAATGATTTTTTGATTTCATCAATCGTCATGATTGGTGTCGATCCGTTTCGTCTTACAACGCTTGCGGGGATACTCCAGCGTGTGCATTCCGTGAGTGAGCGGTTCGTCGGAAAAAGAGTGATTCATTTTCATTTTGTCTCATCGCTCGGCTGTTCGTAACCGCATTTCCAGCAGGCGGTGAATTGGCCCTCGATCTTTTCGCCGCACTCGGGGCACTGCCAATCCGGAGACTTCTCTGGACGACGAAACGGCTCGCCGCACTCCGGGCATCTTGGCTCCGGGAGCCCGAACAAATCATATCCGCAGTTCGGGCACATCCGCGGAGTGGGCCGATTGTCATCGAGCAGCTTTATGGCTCGATCGTAATCTTCATCGTTTAACAGCCAAAGGCTGGGGCAAATCCGCCCGTAACCACCTTTTTGCTCCAAAACCGGAATGCTCGCCGCTTCAAGAAGTCCCCTAACGATCGCAAACATTTCCGGGTTGTTGCCGGTGTATATCCGCTGCATGGTCATCAAGCCGCTTTATCAGCTCTCACTTCTCACTTCTCACTTCCGACTCACATCGGTGCCTTGCGCATCGGCTTGAGCACTTCGACGCACGCCGCTCCGGTCGCGTAAATCTTGTACGGATTCGCCCGCAGGTGCGGGTCGAAAACTTCGCGCAGGCGGCGCTGGGCGGCCATGTCGCGCTCGGTGAACATCAGCTTCAGGTGGTCGAGCTTTTCGACGCCGATGCCGTGCTCGCCGGTGACGCTGCCGCGGCGGACGCACTCGGTGAGGATGTCGTTGCTGGCGGCGAGGACGCGGCGGGTTTCATCCTCATCGCGCTCGTCGAACAGCAGCACCGGATGGATGTTGCCGTCGCCGGCGTGGCAAACGTTGGCGATGGTGACTTTGTATTGCTTCGCCGTCGCGCGGATGAACCGCAGGATTTCGGGCAGTTTGGTCCGCGGGACGACGCCGTCCTGCGTGCAGTAACTCGGCGCCAGCCGGCCCAGCGCGCCGAAGGCCCGCTTGCGTGATTTCCACAGGGCCATCCGCTGCTCTTCGCTGGCCGCCTGCCGCACCTCGCGGGCCCGGTTCTGGTTGCAGATGTCGATCACGCGCTGCGTCAGGCGGTCGATGCCCGCCTCCAGCCCGTCAAGCTCGATGATCAGCACGGCTTCGGCATCGCGCGGGAAGCCGAAGTGATACGCATCCTCGACAGCGCCGACGATCATCCTGTCCATCATCTCCATCGCGCCGGGGACGATGCCGGCGGCGATGACATCACTGACCGTCTGCGTGGCGTCATCGACGCTCTCGAAAACGCCGAGCAACGTGCGATAAGTGGTCGGATTGCGGGTGAGTCGGACGATCGCTTCGGTCACCAGGCCGAACGTGCCTTCGCTGCCGACGACGACGCCGGTCAGATCGAGGCCGGGACAATCCTCCGTGCTGCCGCCGACTTCGACGATCTGGCCGTTGGGCAGCACGAGCGTCGCGCCCAGCGTGTGATTGACGGTGACGCCGTATTTGAGCGTGTGCGGCCCGCCGGAGTTGGTGCCGACGTTGCCGCCGATGGTGCAGGCCATCTGGCTGGATGGGTCGGGGGCGTAGTGCATGCCGTGCTCTTTGACCGCCTGCGTGACGTGCAGGTTGACCACGCCGGCCTCCACGCGGGCGAAGCGGTTGCGCGTATCAATCTTGATGATGCGTTTCATCCGCGACGTGCTGATAAAGACGCCGCCTTCGACGGGCAGGCATCCGCCGGCCAGACTGGTGCCGGCCCCCCGCGGAATGAAGGGGACTTTGTGCGCGTGCAGTACGCGCATGATCTCGGCGGCATGCTGCGTGGATTCAGGGAACACGACGGCGTCCGGGAGGCTCTTGGCGATGGTGTAGCCGTCGCACTCGTAGACGAGCAGCTCGTCGGCCTCGGCGATCATCCCCTGACGCCCGCAGACGGCCTCGAGATCCGACCTCAGGCTGGAGTCCAGTTCGACGGCCATAACCGCGTAGTTTAAGCGAGTTTCCGCTCTCGCGAAAACGCGCCGACGGCTTCGGTGGGCCGCCGGGTGCGGGCGTACGTAAAGGGGACATTCTACTTTATTGACAACGGATTGCGCTGGTGGTAAGTTCTGTA
>CAYLLT010000136.1:0-242 GCA_964384465.1 uncultured Planctomycetales bacterium
CTTGTCCTTGCCCTCCCAGGCGAAGGTGAACTCTTTCGGTCCTTTTGGTCCCTTGGCTGCTGCAGTCGCCGTCGCCATAGCCCGCTCCTTGCCAATGCGCCAGCTTTTGATGATGCCCTGCACCCGGTTTTTTGTAAAGCCTCAAATCTCTGCGCTAATGCCCTGAACCGGCGGAATTATGTCCCCTTGAGGATCCGCTTCAGGCAGGCTCCTCCGCAGGCACCTCCTGCGGCTTGAACAGG
>CAYLLT010000136.1:281-16006 GCA_964384465.1 uncultured Planctomycetales bacterium
CTGCGTGTGCATGATTTCGATCACCACGCCGGCGATCTTCACCGAGACATCGGCTTCTGGAATGTCCTGCAACTGCTCCAGGATCAGGCCATTCAGCGTCTTCGGGCCGCCGACGGGAAGGTTCAGGCCGAGCGCGCGATTGATTTCGCGGACCTGCATCGAGCCGTCGGCCTGGGCGATGCCGGCCTCGTCCCAGGAGAGCGAAGGCGCGGCCGAGGGCAGGCTCGGGGCGATCTCGCCGACGATCTCCTCGAGAATGTCCTCGATCGTGACCAACCCGGCCGTGCCGCCGTATTCGTCGAGCACGATCGCCAGATGCACTTTCTTTTCCCGCAATTCCTGGAGCAGGTCGGGCACCAGCTTGGTTTCAGGCACGAAGGGCACGGCGCGCATGATCTCCGTCGGATCGAAGTGATCGGACTCATCGACGTTCAGAAGATCCTTCGCGTACAACACGCCTTTGATGTCGTCGATGTTCTCGCCGTAGACCGGAATGCGTGAAAAACCCTGCCGCGCGATCAGCTCCTTGGCCTCCATCAGCGTGGCCGTCTGCGGAAGGGCGACAATCTCCGTCCGCGGCGTCATGATCTCGCCGATCTTCGTGTCGCGCAGATGGATCACGGACTCGATCATCTCGGCATCTTCCTCGTGCACGGCGCCGGATTTCTCGCCTTCGCTGACCACGTCGAGGATCTCTTTCTCGATCTGCTGGGCTTCGGCCTCCTGGTCGTCGAGTACCGGCACGCCGGCCAGCCGCCGGACCAGCCCTTCAAACAGCCGCAAGAACATCAGCAGCGGATAAAGGGCATAGCGCAGCGCCACCAGCACCGGCAGTCCTACCGCCAGGAAGACGTTCCCGCGATGATGCGCCCACGCGTGAGGAATGGCCACCCCGAACACCATGATAAAGAACATGGAGATGATGAAGACGGCGGTGTAGCGGAAGCCCGGCTCGGACCTCGGCTCCAGGTGAAAACCGTGTGCGATCAGGAACGCCAGGGCCAGAATGGATGACATCCGCACAAACGACGAGGTGAACAGCAGCTCGCTGCGGTGATCGATCAGATGCCTGATCGCGTCGGGCCTGCCCCTCATTTCCAGCAGGTCGGCCAGCTCGACGCGCGAGAAATGACGGATCGCGAGGTTGGCGGTCGTGGAGAGCACGATGACCGCGAGCAGAATCAGACCTATCCAGAGTTCGGTAAGCACGTCACTCCCGGTTTCAATAGTCAAAGTTCAGCGAGAGGCGTCGGCATCGTACAGGCGCCGCAGCACCCGATCTTCTTCCCGTTTCATCCGCCGGCGTTGTGCGGGCGTTCGATCATCGTAACCTCGCAAATGCAAAATACCATGAACGATATAGCGAAGCACTTCATGCCCGACTGGGATCCCGCGGCGGCCCGCTTCGCGGCGCCCCGCATCGACCGAGACGACGATCTCACCCTCGATCTGCTCATCCCCCCCCGGCCCCCCCTTCGAAAGGGGGGAAACAAGGGGGTCGTCGCGCAGGTCAAAGCTCAGAACGTCCGTCGGGCGCGGATCGGCCAGGTAGCGATCGTGCAATGACGCCAGCGTGTCATCATCCGCCAGCGTGACGTTGATACTCCGGATCGTCCGGTCGCCTGCCGCCAGACGGACCGCCCGCTCGATCCGGCCAGATGAAACGCCGGCGGCGGACTTCAGTCGCTTGACGCTGATTTGTCCCGCCCGCGCGCGGACATCGCGTGTTGATTTGGATCTGCTCACGCCCGATGCGCCACCTCCGCCGTTCGGCCCGGGGCCGCAGCGGCGGGTTTCGCTTCAGGCTCTCGCGCGGCCGGCTTCGCCTCAGCCGCCGGATGCGGATGCTCGGCAGCGCTCTTCGGGTACTTGATCCGGCCGTGATGGATGGCTCCCAGACTTTTCACCACCGATTGTTCCACAAGCTTGAGCTCCCGCAGTGTGATGTTGCAGTCGTCAAATTGACCATCATTGAGCCGGTCCATCACCACCTGATGCACGGTACTCTCGATCCGGCCCGGCGTGGGTTCGCCCAACGAGCGGACGGCGCCTTCGCAGCCGTCGCAGAGCATCAGGATGGCGGTCTCCTTGGATCGCGGTTTCGGACCGGGGTAACGGAACTCGCTCTCGGAAACTTCGCGCCCGTGCCGGCCCCGGTTCCTGGCGGCCGCCTCGCTGGCGGCATGATGGAAGCATCGCACCACCGTCGTGCCGTGGTGTTCGGCAATGAACCGATGCAAAATCCTCGGCAACCCGTACGCCCGCGCCATCTCCACCCCGTCCTTGACGTGGCCGACGATGATCAGCAGGCTCATGGTCGGCGACAAACGGTCGTGCCGGCTCATGGCGGCTTCCTGATTTTCCACAAAGTAGTCGGGTTTTTGAATCTTGCCGATGTCGTGGTACATCGCGCCGACCCGGGCCAGCAACCCCCGCGCGCCGATCGCCACGGCCGCCTCCTCGGCCATCTGGCTGAGAATGAGCGAGTGGCTATAGGTTCCAGGTGCTTCCTGAGCCAGCAGCCGCAGCAGAGGCCGGCTGGCGTCCGACCATTCCAGCAACGTCATGCTGGTGGCGACACCGAACAGCCGCTCGAAGTTGGGCAGAATGCCCTGCACGATGAATCCGGCGGCCAGTGCGGCGGCCCCGGCGGCAATCCCGTGTACCGTCACGTATTTCAGGTCTTGACCGATGATCAGCCCGCTGGCGATCGACGCGATCAAGGCTGTACCGGCCGACAACACCCCCACCAGAATGATCTTGCTCCGCGTGCGGACTTCCCTCAACAGGAGGATGGTGACGCCCATGGCGGTGACCAGCGTGAGAAACAGTCCCAGGTCCGCTCGGCAGGCCAGCGTGACCAGGATCGCCAAGCCGGCCGATACGCCCAGAGCAAATCGCTGCTCGTAAGCCATGGTCAGCAGGGCGGCCGCCGTCACCACAAACGCGACTGAAAACTCGACGGGCAAATCCCACGGATATTGAGCGCTCTCGGTAATCCGGCTCAGCAGGATGACCACCAGCATCAGGGCAGCGAAACCCAACGCGCGGCCGGGCTTTCGGTACGAGCGGTTCTCATACGACGCCGCGTAGGTCGCAAATCCCACCGTGACGATCAACACCATGATCGCCATGCCGAGTTGCGTCAGCAGCTTTCGCTGTCGGAGTCCAGGGTTCTTCGCTTCAGCTCGCAGGAATTCTTCATGTTCGCGCTTGAGCAGATCGAGCTGTGTGTTCGACAACACAGAAACTTTGTCCGCTCGAACGATGGGGTTGCCTGTCTTGTACACAATCTTGGAAGTTTGAACCTTCTCTTCCGCCCGATTGATGGCTTGTCGCGTCGCGTTTTCATCGTATCGCCACAGTTGGGCGTAAACAGGTTCTTTGGCGGCGGTCGGCCCGAGCAATATCTGCACGATCAACTGCATCACCGGTGGGCGGAGCGGCTCGGTAAAGATGGAGGCGACGCTGGTGGCGGTCTGCTCTATATATTTCCGGTTGTCGGCGGTCAGATATTGGAGTTGGCTGGTCGGGATCTCACGCAAGACGCGATCGCCATCTCCCATCAGCACAGCGTTCGTGGGAAGCCGGACAGGGTTGCTGGATTTCTCCACGATCACCTGCTCGCCCAATCGCGTAATCAGACGCCGCACCAGCCCGTCGAACTCCTTACTCTTCTCATCGCTGGTATAGGCGCGCAGCGCTTGTAGAGCCTCCCTGTCCAGGTCCCACCCTTTGGCGGCCGCGCTGGCCTTGAACTTCGCCTCGTCGTCCGCGGATGATTTAGCCAGAGCCAGCAATTCGGTCAATTTTCCGCGGATCGTCTCCAGCGGCGCCGCGTTCGCCACATACACGTCCGGTGCCGTGGCACGGGCGATCTGCCGGTCTCGATTTGTGGCATCTTCATCATCGACTTCGAAATCGACGCGCGACGTGATGTCCCGGTCGATGCCCTGGTTCAGCCGCCACTGCATCGACTCGCTGCCCCACAACAGGATGAGCGTGGCCGCCACGTAGAACCCGCACCAGACCAGCAATGAGCGCGGCCCGATCCGGCGGACCAGCTTCTCGTAGAAGCTCTCCTGGTACTCGCTACGCTGCCGCTTGGCTTCCAACAGGCGGGAATCAGACCTGACGCCTGACCGGGATTTCACGATGATTTCCAGCCTCGTATTGAATCGTCGGGCCCAGGTGGGACAATCGGAATCGAGCGCTCCCGTGCCTGGGAATGCTTATCGACCGCGCCGAGCGGTCGGGACACTTCGCAGCAGCCCCGCCCGATAATATCAACTCTTTCCATTTGCATACGCATGCACGATATTCTGAACCAGCCGGTGGCGCACGATATCCTCCTTCTTCAGGCGGATAATCGCGATTCCCTTGATGTCGGCCAGACGCTTGAGGGCATCGGTCATGCCGCTCGTCTCCGGCCGGTCGAGGTCGATCTGGCTGTCGTCACCGGTGACAATCATCTTGCTGTTGTGCCCCAGCCGCGTCAGGAACATCAGCATCTGCGAGCACGTCGTGTTCTGCGCCTCATCCAGAATCACGATGCAGTTGTTGAGCGTGCGGCCGCGCATGAACGCCAGCGGCGCTACTTCGATGACATCGTTGGCGATGAACCGTTTGATCTGATCGAACGTCATCATGTCGTGCATGGCGTCGAACAGCGGGCGCAGATAGGGATTCACCTTGGCCTGCATGTCGCCCGGCAGGAAGCCGAGCTTCTCGCCGGCTTCAACCGCCGGCCGGACCAATACCACGCGGGTGATGCCGCCCGCCTTCAGCATCGACACCGCCATGGCCACTGCCAGGTACGTTTTACCACTACCGGCCGGTCCGACGCAGAACACCAGGTCGTGCTGCCGGATCGCGTCGATATAAGCTTTCTGGCCGTCCGTGCGCGGCCGGATCACCATGTGCCGGGTGTACACGTCGATGACATCGCCGTTGCCCTCCTGCCCGCCACCCAGCTCGGCGGCGTAATTGATGGTCTGGGCGACCTGCTCGTCGCTCAACTCGTCCCGATCGCGCAGCGCGCGCTGGAGCTCGTCGAGGACGCTGGCCGCCCGGCTGACCGCCTGGGCATCGCCCGAGAGTTTAATCGTGGAATCCCGCGCGCTGATCTGCACGCCCAGCGCGCCGCGAATCAGGCGAAGATGGCGATCGCCCGATCCGAACAGGGCGGCTCGCTTGCCCGAATCTTCCAGAGTGATGGTCAGTTCCAACTTCGGAAAGTTCTCCCCGCGTCTTCGATGCAAAGAGCCGCAGGCTTGCAGCCCGACCGGCCCGGCCCATGTTCGCTGGCGCCCTATTTTAGCGTACTCCGGTCCACATTGTCAGCAACCACCAGGCCACCGGCGCCGCCAGCAGCGGTGAATCGATGAGGTCCAATAAACCCCCAAAGGCCGGTACCACCCGGCCCGAATCCTTGCTCCCCACATCCCGCTTGATCGCCGATTCCAGAAGATCCCCCAGATGCCCGGAAATCGCCATAAAGCATCCAAAGATAATAGCTTGCGTCACATTGAGCGGCATCGCTCCCAGCCTGCCGTCACGTTGCCAGAGACTCATCCCCAGCACCGCCACACCGGCGGCGGCCAGTATGGACCCGACCGCTCCCTCTATCGTCTTTCCGGGGCTGAGCCATGGCGCTAACTTGTGGCGGCCCAACCAGCTACCGATAAAATAGGCCCCGATGTCGCCGGATTTCACGGTGAGAAGGACGTAAACGAGAATAGCGGCCCCCGCCGGACCCGGCCACAGGCACCGGACCCGGACGGCAAAGGATGCCAGCAGTCCGATATAGCAAATGATGAAGAGCGTGACGGCCATATTGGCCACCGCCTGAGCCGTGGTCTTGCGGCCCAGGACGGCCAGACACGTCCCCATGAACCCGCCGGTCAGCCAGAGCATCGTCAGCGAGATGGGCAGCGCCCGCGGGGGCGCCGACACCAGCGCCACTCCGCCGCTCGCGCCTGAATTGATCGTGGTCAGCCAACTCGCAATCAGCCCGCGTTCCTGCTGCATCTCGATCCACGGGATCAGCGTAACCCCTGCCGCCACAAACGCTGCCCAGTGCGTGACCGGCTGGTACGACGAGACTACTGACTGTGGAATCAGTTCCGCGTTCGCCGTTCCGCGTTCCGCGTTTCCACTGACCAGTCGTCCCAACTCGTAGCTCGCGAGAATCGCCAGGAACACTACCAGCAGCGTCACCGGCAGCGCGCAGAGCAGCGGCCAGCGCGCGGATAACGTCGCATCCAGCGCGACGATCCCGCACAACGCGGCGATCATCAGCGTACCAAACAACAGTCTTTGCCAGAGCATGTTTAGCGAATCAACATTTCCACATGCTGGATCAATTCAGTGACTTGCCGAATGAACGCTGGGCGGTCGAGTTCTTCCTCCGGCTCATAGAAATCCTCGTACCGCATCTGAACAGCGAACGGGGTCAGGTCGCTCAGTGATGCGAACCGGTCGGATTCGGTCCCAATCTGCATGGCGAGCAAAGCAAAGAGCGCTCGCAAATCGTGTGTGAACGGATACGCGACACCGAGATAACTGAGCCATGCCTTGAGCGATTTTTCAACCGCCTGCTGTGCGTGAAAGCCGAAGATGCCGGTATGGATCCGTCCGGAGGCGTTTAAGACCTCCATCGCTTCGAGATCATAATGCGCCAGCTTGAGCAGCTCCCGGGCATGTTTAACGTCTCTCATAGAGGAGCTTGCCCTCGCGGCGGCAGCGGCCGATCACGTGATTGATGGAGTCTTTCCACTCCTCGAATTCGTCGCTGGAATAAAGGAGAACATCGGCGGGAACGCCAAATGCCGTGAGAACGTCCATGATTTGATTGATCCGCCGCAGGCGGCTGCGGCCCGGTCCGAACGGTTCGCGCTCGACGACCAGCAGATCCACATCCGAATCAGCCAGGCCACCGCCTCGCCCGCGAGACCCAAAGAGATAGATCCGCTCCGGACCCACCTCGTTCACGATCGATTCCACCATCTGTTCCAGTAGCTCGCCTGTGACCGCAATCATGGCCTTGGTCTCCTTTCATACACTATAGCCAGCCGGTCGAAGACATGAAACACCCGAACCGCTCTTTATGCCGACGATGGCCGAACTCGAAGCCACCACCGCGTCCCTCGATGCCAAGACCCGCGAGCTCGAGCAGGAGACGCTGCGTCTCGAAGAAGAAACCCGCCGCCTGGAAGACCCATCCCGCTCACTCAAAACTAAACAGCGTTGCGATTCGGAGAACCGACAACAATGTTTGTCGCGAAACCTACAACAGCTTCCATCAGCGAAGAAACGCTGATTCACATAAATTCAATGTGATTCCGCATGTCCTCTGGGGATATGCACGCATCAACCAGGATGAGAAAGTCGATCATCTGGCCGATGGTTCGCGTGTTCTGGTGGCAGTAGACCATGCCGACGTGTTCAACACCCGAACCGGCGAGCGCGAGGAAGTCGGGATCGCCAGTGAGGATGACGCGGCCGGCGCGGCGCGCGAACTCGACGTGCGCAAGATCAGTGGCGCCGGCCAGACCGGCCTCCACCGTTGTCGTGACATCAATGCCCCGACGCCGAAGTCCTTCGGCCACCGCCGCAGGAATGTGCTCGTCAAGATGAAACAGCATCCCCGCTGCCTGTGGCTTTCAGCCGTTCGGGGAGTTTGGACGGGAATCTGGCCTTCGCCTGCTCGACCAGCGCATCCTGCTTCTTCATATCATCGAGGATTTCGCTGCGATGGTCCCAGAAGTAGGCCAAAGCCGCGTAGACATCCGCCAGCGAAAGCTGAGGAAAAGCGCTGACGATTTCATCCGGACTCCTGCCCTGCAACTCGTGCCAGATATATACGTCCTGCACACGGATACGCGTGCCGTGAATGCACGGCCTGCCGCCGCACACGCCCGCTGTGCTCGTGATGTGTACCTTCTCTGTCGCGGTTCCCATAGGGCTCATATCGTCAATTGTAATCATCTGGCCCTTGCGGGCGAATAGAGCGTTCCGATCTCTGATTCAGTATAAGCTGGCTGAACCGGCAACACGACCGCCTCGGCCGGCCCGAAGGGAGGTTCCCGCCCCCTCCTTCACCGCGTTTCTAATCCGCCGTGCTGCTTCGCCCATTCAATCGAGCGGGGGATGCCAGCGGTTAGAGGCACTTGGGGTTCGTAGCCGAGGAGCTGGCGGGCTTTGGAGATGTCGGCGACGTAGCGCATCACTTCGCCGGCGCGGGCGGACTCGAAGGTGACCTGCGGCCGCTTGCCGAGGGCGAGGCCGATGATGTTGACCGCATCGACCAGCGTGCTGCCCTGGCCGTAGGCGACGTTGATGGTCTGGTTGGTGACGCGGCCGGCGACGAGGGCGTCGATGCCGCGGCAGATGCCGTCGATGCAATCGTCCACGTAGGTGAAATCGAACACCTTCTCGCGGCCGTAGACAACGATGGGTTCGTCGCGGGCGATCTTGCTGATGAACAGCGGCAGCACGCGTTCAAGCCGACCGATGTCATTGTCGTAGCGACCGTAGACATTGCTGAAGCGGAAGACGAGATAGGGCAGGCCGTAGCACTCGGCATAGGAATAGATGAACGCTTCGCCGGCGATCTTGCTGGCCGAATACGGGCTTTCGGCCACGACGAAATCGGCCTCCGCTTCCTCGGTGATGTGGCGGTGGATGTCGCCGTACACCTCGCGTGAGCTGCCGAAAATCAGCGGGAGCTTGCGGCGGCGGGCGTATTCGAGGACGTTAAAGGCCATGGTCACGTTCTCGAGCGCGCGATTCGGAAACTCGACCAGTTCGAACACCTTGGCATGGGCCGCGAGGTGGACGACGGTATCGAACGGCCCGGCCGGCAGGTCGTCCGGACCGGCGGCGAGCAAATCGATTTGCCGGGTGTCGATCCGGTCAGTCCACGTGTTGGCCCGGCGGTCGATGCCGACGACCTGATCGCCGCGATCGAGCAGCCGCAACGCCAGGTTGGTGCCGATCTGGCCGCTTATGCCGGTAATGAGGACTTTCATACTATCACAATATGGCGTTCAATGTTTCGCCCTTTCAGGGCTGGATGAAAACGGGCGCGTCCCAGCCCCCAGGGCGTTGCCCTGGGCTGATGATACATTTCAGCCCTGCGGACCGCACCGAAGAATGAAACATCAACCGATCCTTTTTCGCAACCATTCGACGCTGCGCTGGATGCACCCGGTGGTGCCGAGGCACTCTATACTGAAGACGCCGTCCCAGCCGGCGCGGTTCAACGCGGCGATGCAGCCGGCGATGTTGTCGGCGTTGACGCCGTCGCCGATGGCGACCTCGCTCATGGCGATGCCGGTCTCGCCGCCGCGCACGGCATCGGCCAGCTCCCGGCTCACGTCCTTGCAATGCACGTGGCCGATGCGGTCGATAAAGCGCTTGCAGTACGCGACCGGATCCTGCCCGGCGATAAACGTGTTGCCGGTGTCGAAGTTGATCTTCATCCGCGGCGTGTCAAAGAAATTGAGGATACACTCCATGGTGTCGGGGTCGGTGGTGAAGGGACCGTGCGGCTCGATGTTGATGGTCACGTTGTAGTCGTCAGCCCATTCGAGCACCTGGCGATAGTTCTCTTTCGTGATGGCCATGATTTCCTGGTCGCTGTACCCGGGCGGTTTCTGAGCACCGTCGGTCGTGTCCACACAGGGGCAGCCGATGGCGGCGGCGTACTGGATCGCCTTCTGAATGTAGCGCACGCCAAACGTCGCACCGAGCGGGCCGGTGATGGGATACCCGGCATCGATCTGCGACACCTTCAATCCGCTGTCGTCCAGGTAGCGCTTGAGGCGAATGGGATTGCTGTCCAGCGAAACTGTCGGCGCGTAGCCGAGGCCCTGTATGAAGTCCTGGCCGTCGATGACGCCGAACTCGATAAATTCGAGCTTATTCGCCTTCGCGGAAGCGACGGCATCCGCCATCGAACCGCTCAGCGTCCGCCAGTTATCCGTGTGCATCCCGAGGTGAATCATGAATACGTCCTATCACCTCCGATATCTTCTCTAGGACCGCTTCCCGGCTATCGCTTGCAACAGAGGCCGGATGAGTTCTGTATACAGCCCTTTGCTCAGCGAACCAAGCTTGGCGACACAGCGGGGCTCGCTCAGAGCGCCAAGCTTGAGGCACCGGAACACTGAAGGGAGCTTCAGGCCCGAGCGCCTGAACTCGGGGTGTGACGGATCGATGACGAAGTCAACCCCTGGCTGAGCAAGATGCACTTGTGTAGAGATGAACATGAGCAGCAGGTCGGGAAACGGACCGGGCACCCGAGCCAAGACGAGCACCGGACGCAGTTTTTCCCCTGTGGTATCGGAATAAGGGAAGCCGGCTAACAGCACGTCGCCCTGTTCGGCAAGCATCAGCGGCCCTTAATATCGTCGAGGGTATAGACGTCCTCGGCCGGATCCCAAAGAAAGGCCCAACCGGGATCATTTTGCAGCATCGCCATCGTTTGCTGGTCTTCAGGCGAGAAACGATCCGTAACGATGATCACGTCGATTTCCTGATCTTTGGTCACGGGAAGGTCTCGCAAGAAGATCTCTCCGTCCCGATCGGGTACAATATGCCGACGGATAACTTGCATAGCACACCTCCATGTCTAACTGTACCGGGGATCGGTCCCGGCGGCAAATCTCGTCATCGATCGATCGGCTGAATCCGTATATCCCGGTACCGGACTTCCGTCGGCGCACCGGAATGCAGTTGCAGGGCGATGACCCCCCGGCGCGCCGAGTTCGGATCCTTCTCGTCGTAGTCCACCACGGTCAGACCGTTCATGGTGATCACGATCTTCGACCCTTCCGCGCGGACGGTCATCTCATTCCAACCGTCGAGAATCACCACCCTCTCGCCCTTGTCTTTCCAGCCGTCGGCCATGAAAGGTTGTGTCCCACCCTCTTCGTGGAGGTTACCGTAGTAGCCGTCGGCGACATCGACCTGGTACCCCTTCACCACGTGCTCCGGATATGCCCGGCTGCGGAACTGCACGCCGCTGTTATGGCTGACCAGCCGCACCGAAAAACGCAGCAGAAAATCGCCGAACTCCTTCGGATAAATCAAGAATTGATTGTGCTTCAGGTCGCTCGATCGCCCCACCAGCTCGCCGTTCTCGACGATCCAGTGCTGACGGTCGCCGGTCCAGCCGGTCAGGTCCCGGCCGTTGAACAGCAGTTGGAAGCCGGCCTCCTTCTCCGCCTTGGTCAACGTGTTGTGCGGTGTCTCCAGCAACTGATGCCCCGCCCAGCGGATGCCGTTGTGCAGAAGCGTGATGAATCTTTCATCGCTCTGTGAAGCCGCGTCGTGGCCGAAGGTGACCACAAAAACGCGGCCTTTCCCATACGGCTTCGACCAGACTTGCGGATCGGGGCCGGGGCGATCCTTGCCGTCGGGGAGCTGCTGGTGTGTCGTACTCGTGCGGATCAGGAGCTTGACGTTCGGGTCGCGGCGATCAACGTAATAGGGCTCATCGGTAATCTCGAATTGGCTCCCCACGCTGAGCATCGTGGCATCGGCCGGATCGAGCACTGTGACGGGAAAGGTGCCGTATTTGTCGTGCCCCCAGGCGAAGCCGCCCAGCATCTGGGTCCATTCCGGCCAGGATTGGAAGCTCCAGAGCGAGCAGTGCATCGCCACCAGGCCCTTACCGGAGCCTACGAAACCCACAATGGCCTGCCGCGTCGGCTCATCCAACTCCGCCTGCTGACAGGTGTTGAACAGCAGCACGCCATATCGCCTGAGCACCTCCGGCTTCAAAACGCTCAGATCGTGCGTGACCTGGACGTCTATTTCCCCGCGGTCGGTCAGCCGCTCGGCCAGTACGGGGGGTAGCGTTTCGTAGTCGTGGTACAAGCCGCCAACGACCATCAGAACATGGAGAGACGGACCCGGCGGCGCACACCCCGCCCCGGCCGCAAGAGTGAGGAACCCGCCGACAAAACTCAGCCGTACGGAAAATATCCGCATATTTTGGAACCTCAGTGGGTATACAAGTTAGTGCTGCGGCACTTTTTACCGATCGCGGGTTAAGACCGCAAGGGCAGGGCCAGAATAGCCCCCGCTTTCCAGGACCAGGCATTGGGTAAATAACGGGCAATATGCCCAAGGCTTGGGCGACGGCTGACCGTCTGGGGGCCGGTGGACTGTCCGTCACTCGTCGAAAAGACCCCGAAAAGGCCCTCGGATAGAATTCCTGCGGGAGGTGTACTAACGGCACGGCTGTTGCTAGAGTCCTATTGAGAGGGCACCGAACGATAGAGTCGTGGGGCAATCTTTGCAGTAATTGAAATTTTGCTTCCGGGGCACTTGACGCCGGAGAGAACACAGTTTACGTTATGGGTAGCTTCCATGTTGACGCGTATTATGAAATGATCGCGTGGGATGGTTTCGGAGTCCGGAGACGTGTCCTCCGAGTCAGCAAACAGGAGGCGTTCATTTCGCAGGCTGTTTCAGTCGAGTAGGGGATTAGTGCGGATAACTGTTTGTCGTTGACCGGTTTGGCTTGTGTTTTGTGAATGATATAATTTAGTCCATTCCCTTTCGCCCGCGCTCTCCGCGACTCTAACCTCCCCAAAAGCGCGGGCGTTTTTATGCGCACCGCTCACCACGAAGACACGGAGATCACGGAGAAGACTTTTCATTGGAGATTGAAGAAGGCGCGGGCATTTGATGTGGTGATCGCGACGAGGTCTTCAAACTTGCGGCCCTGGAGCATGGCTGCGAAGCGAATCGTGTGGATCACATTCTGCGGTTCGTTCGGGCGCATCTTTCGCACCGGTTCGGGAGAAAGGTACGGCGCATCCGTCTCGAACATGAGCTGATCCAGCGGAGTTTCCAGCATCGCCTGCTGCTGCGGGGCGGCGTTTTTGAATGTGATCAGCCCGGTGAACGATGCCCACCAGCCGTGCGAGCGGATTTCCGCCGCCTCGTCCGCTCGGCCGCTGAAGCAGTGAAACACCACGCGCCGGCCGGCGAAGCCGTGCTGCACGAGAATGCGGATGACGTCCGTCTGCGCTTCGCGGCAGTGAATCACGACCGGCAAACCGGTGTCACGTGCCAGTTCTAATTGCTGCTCGAACACCGCTTGTTGTTCAGCGCGGGGGCTGAAATCGTAGTGATAGTCAAGCCCCATCTCGCCCGCGGCCACCACGCCGGGTTCGCGCCAGATGGCTGCCAGCTTCTGGATTTCATCCTCGTTTACCCGTGCCGCTTCATGGGGATGAATGCCCGCCGAGATCCACACACACTCATGTCGTTCTCGAAGGGACAATGCGATACCGGCTTCATCGGCACGGCAGGCGACAGTAATCATCCGAGATACGCCGGCGGCCTGCGCATCGCCGATCACGCGGTCGCACGCGGGAGACAGCTCCTTCGAGGTCAAATGGCAGTGCGTATCGAAAACCTCCACCGCCATGACGATCACCGCGTGGGAGTGAAAGAGTCGGGAAGATGCTCGACGTGCAGCTTCGCGTCCGGTGCGGCGATGATCGCGACCACGTCGAAACGGCACTGCCGGTGCTGCGAACCGGTCTGTCGCAGAAAGAATTCGGCGGCACGGGCCAGGTGGCGCTGCTTGGCGAAGTTGACCGCGTCCTGCGGATCGGAATGCTCGCCGCTGCTGCGGGTTTTGACCTCTACAAACACGACCGTCTTGCCGTCGAGCACGATGAGATCGATCTCACCGGCGGGGCAGCGGTAGTTGCGGGTCACAACGCGGTACTTGCGCCGGCGAAGATAACGTTCGGCGAGTTTCTCGCCCGCGCTGCCAAGCCCCGCGCGATCGTCCATGGTCGAGATGCCTCCGGCGCACTCCCCCTTCGATCGAAATTCATGCTTCGGCCGCGGCTTCGGGCGTTTTACCGGCGAGGCGCTTGCGGTCGCGCAGGCGGCGGGACTTGCCGACGCGGTCGCGGAGATAGTACAGCTTGGCCCGGCGGACCTGACCGGATCGCACGACCTCAACGCTGGCGATCTTCGGCGAATGAATCGGAAAGATGCGCTCCACGCCTTCGTTGTTGACGATGCGGCGGACAGTGAAACTTTCGCCCATGCCCTGACCGCGGCGGGCAATCACCACGCCGGTATAGGACTGGACGCGCTCCTTTTCGCCTTCTGCGATTCGCACGTTGACGGTCACGGTATCGCCGATCGCAAACTGCGGCAGTGTTGTTTTCTTGGCGGCTTCTTCAACCTTCGCAAGCACGGGATGAATCATGGGTCACTCCTTGGCCCCGGTGTATGAATTCGGGTGGGTACGAAAAACAACTGCTTACTCCAGCCTGGAAGTCCCAGTTTTTTCCAGCATGTCCGGCCGCCGCTCTCGTGTCCGGGTCATCGCCCGCTCGCGGCGCCAGGCTTCGATCTGTGCGTGATCACCCGAGAGCAGAACAGCCGGGACTTCGAGACCGCGAAACTCCCGCGGCCGTGTGTACTGCGGATATTCGAGAAGCCCGTGGCTGAACGATTCATCTTCGATCGACTGCTCGTCGCCGACCGCGCCGGGCAGGAGCCGCACAATCGCATCGACCAGCACCATCGCAGCCGCTTCGCCACCCGAGAGCACGTAATCACCGATGGAAATCTCGCGCGGTTCCAGACCGTCCCGGATGCGTTCATCAAAACCTTCGTAGTGGCCGCAGATGATAAGCAACCGCTCCGCACGCGACAGTTCCCGTACCATCGATTGGGTGAGTTTTTCGCCCTGCGGCGTCAGCATAATGCGCTGTGCCGGCCGGGGATCTTCGCGCTCCACCTTTTCGACGGCATCGAACACCGGCTGGCACATCATGACCATGCCCGGTCCGCCCCCGAACGGCCGATCATCGACCGTGCGTCGCCGGTCTGTTCCAAAGTCGCGGATGTTAGTGCAGTGGATCGACACTGTGCCGGCCGCGCGAGCGCGTCCGATGATGCTGGCCGAGAAGAACGGCTCGATGGCTTCGGGGAATAGTGTCAGTACGTCGATGCGCATATCGAGAATTGGCTCTGACGAAGTAGTGCATCATTCGATGCTAATTCCGCGGCACGGTGATCCCGGTTCTTTTCAGAAGCTGACGAACGGTATCGCTGGGCTGCGCACCCTGACTCAGCCAGTATTCAATCCGTTCCTTCTTGAGATTGGATTGTTTTTCGGCGGTTTTCTGAGCTGGATCGTAGAAACCCAACTCCTCGATGACTCGCCCGTCGCGGGTGGCGCGACGATCCACTGCCGCCACGCGATACGAGGGCCGATGCCGCCGACCGGTTCGCTTCAAGCGAAGCCTGACCATGCACGTGCTCCCATCAAAATTGCCGGACAGGCCACCAATTCCGCAGGGTCCCACCCCGCCACTTTTCCGGGCCAGCCGATACAGAACGGAAGATTCTAACCGATGCTGTGCGGAGCGGCAAATTTTGAAATTTAAGAAGGCGGGTGGGCCGAAGCCGTGGTTGCGGCGGTAAAACCGCGTTTTCGGTCCGGAAAAGGGGGATCGACGGCTTCGTTTGGCGCTGGGGCTGTTTTGATTGCGGATTGCGAATCGCGGATTGTGAGGAGGGAGGAGCGACGGGCGGTTGAGCCGCGTTTTTGGAGGCGGGAGGCGGAAACGCGGTTCGAGGTTCGTTTGGTTGTGGCGCTGCTCGTGAGAAGTGAGAGGTGAGAAGTGAGAAAACATGTGTACTGCCCTCCGTGCGGCGGCGTTCGCTCCGCG
>CAYLLT010000137.1:0-14922 GCA_964384465.1 uncultured Planctomycetales bacterium
CACCCAACGGTGCAGCTCGTTGAACAACTCCGCCTGCAGCACCCACTTGTCGCGCAGGCTGCGGCCACCAAGGCGGTTGATGCGGTAGCGGATCGGGCTTTCGCTGTCGCTGTAGAGTTTCTCGACCATGCGCGCCGCGAACTTGCGGTCGGGCGCCGCCCAGGACACTCGCTCGTACAGGTCGATCAGGTGGCTCTTGTTGATTCGCGTCGGCGTGGAATTGATGATCACGAACATCTCGGCGGCGAAGTCCTCGCTGCGGCCGTCGAAGATGATGCAGGGCACGGTAATGGTGGCCGCGTCCTGCGGCCGCTCCAGCATGTAGAAATGCAGCGCCGCGAGGCGGTGCTGGCCGTCGATGATCAGGTACCTGCTGCCCGGGTCCGACAGGTGGCCACCGCCGTCGCCGTCGGCGCGGAAATTGAGCTTCTCGCTGGTGTAGAGCAGCACGGTGCCGGGGATCGCCGGCTGGGTCACCGCGGTCTCGTAGAAGTTGATCAGCTGGCGCACCTTGGCGCGCGACAGACCGCGCTGGAAGGCGTTGTCGGTGTGCTCGATCTTGGCGATGAACTGCGCCACATCGTCGTCCTGCGAGATGCGCGCGGCGGCGATTTCCTCGCCTTCGCCGTAGAAGCGGCTGATGAAGCGGACCTTGGCGAGCAGCTCTTTCGCCCGGTAGCCGGCGAAATAGAAAATCCCGTCTTTCTGGCGAATCTGCGTCGCTTGCATCGCCTCTCCCTGGGCCCCCGCCAGCCCCTCCGGCTGGCGTCGCCGGGCGGAAATATAACCGGGAATAGGACCCTTCGCAGCGAAAACGCAGGGGTTCAGCCCCGGCAGGCCGGGAGCATCAGGGCCTGCAGGACCTCGCCGCTGGCGCGATTCTGCACGAAAGCAACTACCCCGGAATGCGCCGGGACGGCCTTGGGCAGCAGGGCAAGGCGCTGGCGCTCGTGCAGCTTCGTGCCCTTGAATTCCAGCGGCCCGGCCCACTGCAGGACGACGTAATCGTGGGGCAGGGTCCGGCCGCGATTTTCCCCCGCTTTTACCTCGGAGACGAGCTTATTTTCGTAGGCGCCCAGATAAAGCGCCATGCCCGCCGGCGCCACCGCGTTTTCCAGCTCCGCCGTCGCCTCGACCTCGAAAGCATTCTTTTGCCGGGTGTCCAGGAGTAGCGATATCCGGGCCTTTGCCGGCTGGGCATTGATTTTCGCTACTGCTTGCTCGAACGCGACCGTGCCCCAGCTGCGGAAATCCCTCCCCTGCAGCAGCACCTGCGGGGTGTACACCATCGCCGCGCGGGCGAGCTGGGCCATCCTGCGCTGGCGGGCCGAAAACGCCTGCCGGGCATAGGGGTCCTTCCAGCCGATGTAGTCCCAGTAGTCCACGTGCAGGGCGATCGGCACCACGCGGTCCGGGGCATAGCCCCTGGACCCCAGCGAGGAGAGCCAGCGGTCGGCCGGCGGGCAGCTGTCGCAGCCCTCTGAGGTATAGAGCTCCACCAGCGCAGTGGTGGTCCGGGGGGATTGGGCGCTGCATTGCATCCCCTGGGCGGTGCTCAAGGAAAGCGCGAGGACAGCGAGCAGCAAGGTTCGCATGGGGCTGGGTCGAAACAGGCCGCGCCCAGCTTACGCCCGGCGCCATAATGATGCTCTGCAGCATGAAACTGTCCATCCTCGACCAGTCGCCCATCATCTCGGGACACAGCGCCGCGCAGGCCATCGCCGAAACGCTCAAGCTCGCGCGCCGCGCCGACGAGCTGGGCTACCACCGCTACTGGCTCGCCGAGCACCATGCCATCGCGGCGCTGGCCGACCCCTGCCCCGAGATCCTGCTTGCGCGCCTAGGCGCGGAAACGAAGCGCATCCGCATCGGTACCGGTGGCGTGCTGCTGCCCTACTACAGCGCCTTCAAGGTGGCGGAGATCTTCAAGATGCTGGAGGCGCTCTATCCGGGCCGGGTGGACCTCGGCATCGGCCGCGCTCCGGGCGGCGACCCGCGCACCGCGCGCGCCGTGGGCGGCGGGCATTTCCCTGACGCAGAGCAATTCCCGCAGCAGGTCTGGGAACTGGTCGGCCATCTCGATGGCACGCTGCCGGACGACCACCCATTCAAGAAAGTGCGCGTCCAGCCGGAAGGGAAAACCGCACCTGAAGTCTGGTTGCTCGGCTCGTCGGACTACAGCGGCCTTCTCGCCGCGCAGCTGGGAGTGCGTTTTTCGTTCGCGCATTTCATCAATGCGCAGGGCGGCGATATGGTCATGCGCGCGTACAAGGACCGCTACCAGATCTCTGGGCGCGAGCCCCAACCGCACACGTCGGTTTGCTGTTTCGTGATTTGCGCGAAGAGCGACGCCGAGGCTGAACGCCTCGCCAGGGTGGTGGACTGCCGCCGCCTCGACATGGCCTACAACCTCGATACACCCGTGCCGACGCAGGAACAGGCCGAAAAGCGCACCTTCAACGACCAGGAGCGTGCCCACATCCAGTCCCAGCGCTCGCGCCTCGTGCACGGCAGCGCCGATACCTGCAGGGAAAAGCTGCTGCAGATCGCCGAGCTGTTCTCGGCCGACGAGCTGATGGTGCTCACCATCACCGGCGACTACGCCACGCGCCTGGACTCCTACGAGCGGCTCGCGCGGGCCTTCAAGCTCGGCTAATCATTATTTCTCGTAGTACTCGAGCAATTTGATCATCTCGAAGTAGCCACGCTCGCGCGCGATGTCCATCGGCCGCATGCCGGCGCGGTTGCGCTGCCGCGGATCCACATCCAGGTTGATCAGCGCACGCGCCAGCGCCGCATAGCCGCCGTCGGCGCAGGCATGCAGGAGGTTGTTGCCCTTGAGGTCCATCACCTTCGGGTCCGCCCCGCGCTGCAGCAGGTGCAGCGCCGTCTGCGCGTTGCCCGTCATCACCGCCCATTGCAGCACCGACTCCCCGTCGTTGTTGCGCGCCTTCGAATCCGCTTTCGCGTCGAGCAGCAGGTCGGCGAAGTAGGTCTCCGAATAAAGCGCCGCATAGTGCAGCGGCGTCTCGCCATTGCGCGTGCGCGCCGCGACCGGCGCCCCTGCCTTCACCATCAGCGCCGCGAGCTCGCGGAACCCCTTTTCGATCGCCCGGTGCAGCGGCGTCTCGCGCTCAGCGTTGCGCGCATCCAGATCCACCTTCGCGCGCGCGACGATCCCTTCGGCAACCAGCGGCTTGCCGTCCTCAATGGCCTCGAACAGCCGCTCTTCGGCCGTCTGGGCCAAGGCGCCCGCCGTCACCATCATCAGCACCGCCGCGATCGCGCTCCGCATGCCGCGATTCTATCGGGAGGCTAGAATGGACCGTTCCTTCCTTGGAGCGAAGGCCGGATGAGTCCCGAACGGACGCTCTGTTCCGCGTGCGGTTTCGCGAACGAGCGCGTGGCGCGCTTCTGCGGCGGCTGCGCCCGGCCCCTCACCCGTCTCGAGTCCGGCACGACCCGGCGCCCGCCTGCGGCCGCCGCCTTCACGCCCGCGCACTTGGCGCAGCGCATCCTCGCGTCGCGCGGCGCCATTGAGGGCGAGCGCAAGCTGGTCACGGTAATGTTCGTGGACGTGCTCGGCTCGCTCGAGCTGATCGGCGGCCGCGACCCGGAACAGGCGCAGGCGATCCTCGATTCGCTGCTGCGCGAAATGGTGACGGCGGTGCACCGCTACGAAGGCACAGTCAACCAGGTGCTCGGCGACGGCCTGATGGCGCTCTTCGGCGCGCCGATCGCCCACGAGGACCACGCGGTACGCGCCGCATGCGCCGCGCTCGCCATCCAGGACGGGGTGCGCACCGAGCGCGACAGCGCCTGGCGCGGCCTGGGCGTGCGTGCGCAGGTCCGGATCGGGCTCAATTCGGGCCAGGTCGTCATCAAGGCGATCGAGAACGACCTCAGCATCGATTACCGCGCTGTGGGCGCCACCACCCATCTCGCCTCGCGCATGGAGCAGATCGCGCTCCCCGGGACCATCCGGATGACGCGCGAGACGCTGCGCCTAGCCGAGGGGCTGGTGGACGCCGAGGCGCTGGGACGGATCGCGGTCAAGGGCATCGCTGAACCGGTGGACGTGTACGAGCTCAAGCGCATGACGCCGGGCGGCACGCGCTTCCGGGCGCGCGTCGCACGCGGGCTGACGCCGCTGTTCGGGCGCAGCGACGAGATGGAGCTGCTGACCGGCGCGCTGCGCGCGACCGCGCGCAGCAAATCGAAGACGGTGGCCCTGCACGGCGAGCCGGGCGTCGGCAAGTCGCGACTATGCTACGAAATGACCCGCACCGAGGCGGCGCGCGGCTTCCGCGTCCTCGAGGCCGCGGCGCTCTCCTACGGGCGCAGCACGCCGTACTCCGCCATCGTGACGCTGCTCGGCCAATACTTCGGCATCGCCGAGACCGAGAGCGTCGAGGAGCTGCGCCGGCGGCTGCAGCAAGGAGTCGACGGCCTGTCCCCCGCCCCGGCGCAGCATCTTGCGATCCTCTCGGGGCTGCTCGATGTGCCGGGCGAAAATAGCCTTTGGCAGAGCCTCGATCCAGTGCAACGTAAGCAGCGGGTCTTCGAGGCGGTTCGCGCCATCATCCGCGGGCTGTGCGAGAAGCAGCCGGTGATCCTGATCTGGGAGGACCTGCACTGGTTCGACGCCGAGTCGCTCGAGTTCGTCGACGGCCTGCTGCGCGATCCGCCCGGCCGCTCGCTGCTCATGCTGCTGACGGGCCGCGAGGAGTTGCCGGGTTGGAAGGAGGCCGGCGCGTCGCGCACGCGGCTGCTACCGCTGCCCCCGGAGCACACCGACGCCATGCTGCGCAACCTGATCAGCGACGCGCCCGAGTTGGGCGCGCTGCGCGCGCTGTTGACCGCGCGCACCTACGGCAATCCGTTCTTCGTCGAAGAGACCGTGCGCTCGCTGGTCGAGTCCGGCGTGCTGGTCGGCAACCCCGGGCGCTACGAGCTGCGCGAGCCCAATCGCGAGATCGACATTCCACCGACCGCGGTGGCGCTAATCGCGGCCCGCATCGACGGCCTGGCGCCCGAGGTCAAGGCGCTGCTGCAGACCGCGGCCGTGGTCGGCAACGAGATGACGGTGGACCTGCTGCGCAGCGTGAGCGGCCTCGCGGAGCCCGAGCTGCGCGAGCGGCTCGCCGCGGCCTGCGATTCCGGGCTGATGTACGAGATCCAGCTCTTCCCCAGTCCCCTGTGCGGCTTCAGGCACGCCCTGACTCACGAGGTGGCCTACGGCAGCGTGCTGCACGCGCAGCGCAAGCAGCTGCACGGCCGCGTCGTCCAGGTCTACGAGGAGATCCACCGCGACCGGATCTCCGAGCACGTCGAGCGGCTCGCCGAGCACAGTTTTCGCGCCGAGCTCTGGGACAAGTGCGTGCGCTACCACATAATGGCCGCCTCCCGCGCTGCGTCGCGTTTCGCTAACCACGAGGCGGTGCGGATCCTGGACCGGGGCCTGAAGGTAGTAGATCACCTGGCCCCGGGCCGGGCGCGCTCGGAGGCGGCGATCGACCTGCGCCTCGCCGGGCTCGCGGCGCTGCTGCCGCTGGGCGAGCACGAGCGGATTCTCAGCACGCTGTTCGAAAGCGAGGAGATCGCCGCCTCGATCGGCGATCCGCGCCGCCTGGCGGCGGTGCACAGCCAGATCTCGTACGCGTTGTGGCTGACCGGCCAGCACGAGCGCGCCCGCGAGTCCGCGGACCGCGCCCTGGCGTTCGCCGACCAGCACCAGGAGTTCGGTTTGCGGCTGACTGCCCGCGGCGGCCTGATGATGGCCCACCACGCGCTTGCCGACCTGGAGCGCTGCAGGGACCTGGCGCTCGGCGTGATCGGGGAGCTTTCCGGAGAACTGGAGCAAAAGCGCTTCGGCTGGGCCGCGTACCCCAGCGTTCTGTGCCGCACCTTCCTCGCCTCCGCACTGACCTTCAGGGGAGAGTTCGACGAGGCGCTGCAGCAGCTCAAGCGCGGCAGCACGCTCGCGGACCAGACCGGCCACCCCTATTCGCGCGTCCTGATCCGCATGCAGCTCGGCGTCTACCACCTGACGCGGGGCGATCACGACGAGGCCCTCGCTGTGCTGCAGGCCGCAAACCTGATTGCGCGCGAGGGCGAGGTGCTCACCATGTACGCGCCGCTCGCGGCCTGGCTGGGCGCGGCCCTCGCCGAGCTGGGCCGCGTCGACGAGGCGATCGAGACGATGGAAGAGGCGATCGAGACCACGGGGGCGGTGCGCACCAGCGGGCACTACGGGCGCATCTACATGCTGAACTGCCTCGCGCTTGCCTACACCCGCGCGGGCCGGCACGGCGATGCGCTCAGCCGGGCGGAGGAAGGCGTGGATCGCACGCTGGCGAGCCACGAGTTCGTGCATCACGGCTACGCGCTGCTGCGCCTCGCCGCGGTGCAGGCCGAGCGCGGCGCGCCGTTCTTCGACGAGTCGGAAAATCTCTACCGCAAGGCGCTCGAGCGCGCGGTCGCGCACCGCATGCGCCCGCTTGCGGCCGAGAGCCACGACGGGCTGGGTCGGTTGCATGCCAAACGCGGGCGCGTCCCGGCCGCGCAGAGCGCGCTGCGCACCGCGGCCGGTCTCTTTGCGGAGATCGGGCTCGAGCGGCGCGCGAAAGCCGCACAGGAGGCCGCCGATCTGCTTGGGGCCTGATCCTGCGCTCAGAGGTTGGCGAGGTAGTCGAGCGCCTTCAGCCCCGGAACAAAGAAGTACGCGCCGCCCCTGACGGTGACGAACTGGCCCAGCCCGGTGATGCGCTCGGCGAGGCGCGGGTGCTGGAGGGTCATCGAGCGCACTTCTTTGTCCGGCGCGTTGCCGAGCAACGGATCGGTTTCCCCATGCAGGCCGGCAAATTCCGCATTCATCAGCCAGGTGCCTTGCACGAACTCGAATTGCCGCTCGATGTTCGCGTTGAGGCACAGGAACAGCAGGCCCTGCTCCTCGCCTTCCCTGTAGACACGCCCCCTGCGCAGGATGCGATGGCGGTCGGCCAGCGCCTGCGCCTCCTCGGGAGAAATTCCCGCTTCGTCGGCGAGCGCATCGCGCGGGTTCGCGCGCCGGATGTGCGCGCCGATCGGGCAGCGGAAGCCGTGGCGGTCCTCGCGGTGGTAGCCAAAGTCGTTCTCCGCCTCGAGCTTGCGCATGCTCATGCTCCTCTTGCGTGCGTCGGCATCGCCGTGGCGCACCAGGTCCGAGCCGTTCTTCCAGCGCCCCACCATGCACGCGGCCAGGTGCTCGTCACTGGCGACAAAATCCTTGAAGACCTCTACATGCTGTTCAAGTTGCCGCATCACGAGAAAACTGCCGTTGCGCCCGAAGTCGGCGCGGCCGTCCGCGCGCTCGCGCAGCAGGCCTCGCGCACGCGCGTCCATCTTGACTGACGGCGAGGCGGGATAGCTGCCGAATTCATTGAGGTAACCGAGCACGAATTCACCCGCTTTCACTGCGCGCACCCCAGGCGGCGCCTTTTCCGTGAGCCCCTCGATAAGGGGCTGCGATATGCCGTCGGCAAAGCCGAAGGGTTCGAAGTCCTTCCTGAGGCCGGCCAACCGGCGAGGGATCGAAGGACATCCCCGGATCTGCTCTATTTCGTCGATCGGGTTCCTGAAATTTGCGGACTTGTACTTGTCGGGATCCCAGAAAACGATCAACAATGCGTGCAAATCATCCTTGTAGCCCCAGCGCCACTCGCCCGGGGCGTTCTTTTCGATGTCGCCCAGCAGGCGCGAGCGGTGGTCGGCCTCCATGCCTTCCTGGAACTCGATCACGAACGACTGCATGTCTTCTTCTGGAACGCCGAGCCGCCGCAACCCGGCCGCTGTGAACGCAATCGCCACCCCGCAGTCGTCCTCGCGAAGCTTTTTCGCCCGCAGCCGGGCGCTGTCGAGCCACGGCTCGCGGCGCAGTGCCTTGAGCCATTGCTTGGCGCCGGCAACGTCGTCGTCGAACCGCAGCAGCAGGTAGTCGGCCGTCTTGAAGTACGGATAGCCGTGGCGGATCAGGCCCTGGATGTCGTCCTGCTCAAGGATTTCCATGCAGCCTCCAGGGCGCCGCGAAGCGGCGCAGGAACCGGTCCAGCTCGGACTCCTTCGCCTGTTCGATGTCTGGATCCAGGTATGCGGAAAGTCGTGTGGCCGGTTCCAGGTAGTCGGAGAGCCGCGCGAGCTCATCGCGCAGCTCGGTATTGCGCCGGATCGTGGCCAGGCTGAGGTCCGGGTAGCGCTGGTACCAGAGCAGCGTCTCGAACTGGCTGTTGCGCGCATAGCACTTGAAGCGCTGCTCGTCCTTCACGCCGCTGAAGAACAGGTAGAACTTGCGCGGAAAGCCGCCGGTGTTGCCCCAGATCGCATTCATGCCGTACGAAGCGATGGCGACGAAGTCGCCGAGGTAACCGCCCCAGCCGCCGTCGTAGTTGGTGACAAAGAGCAGGCGCCGGCCGCCGTCGAGGATCTGCCAGCGCGCGAAGTGGATCGAAGGGATCCCGGCGAGCCCGCGCGGGTCGTAGAGGATGCGGGCAAGAAGGTTGACCAGGAATAGCACCGTGCGCAGCGCGACCTGGCGCAAGCAGCCGGGCTTGATCGGCGTCACGCTGACGAAATGGTTTTGCGCACCCAGGTCCTCGCGTTCCCGCTTCTTCGGCTCGAGTTCGTCCTTGTTCCATTTCATGTCGTCGACCTTGTCGACCAGCTCTTGCATGGCAATCAGCACCAGCGCCAGGACCAGCAGCAGCGCGAGCGCCAGCAATCCCAGCAGGCTCCAGCCGGCCAGGCGCAGCAAGCACTCCCCCTGCCAGGCCAGAAACGCGACCACGCATACGAGCGCGAATGCCGCCGGCAGCGCCTTGGCGGTCCCCCAGACCATCTGCGCGACCTTGCGGACCCAGATGCAGATGCGCGCGGCCAGCGTAATGTCCTTCGGCATCTCCAGCAGATGGAACAGCAGCCAGGCGGCGATCCCAGCCGCCGCAACAATCGTCAGCAGCAGGCCTGCGCGAACAGCCGAGTCGATGACACGATCCGGCGGCAACAGCGACTCGCGCAGCGGCAACCCCCACTCGTGCATTGCGTTCAGCACGAGCAGGATCAGGCCGCCCAGCGCAAGCAGGGCCACGAGCCCGAACAGGGCGTTGAGCGGCCGCTCGCGCAGGCTGTGGCGCACCCAGAAGTCCTTCGCAGGCGCGTTGCAGACCTGCTCGCGCTGCGCCGGCGTGAGGCGATCCCAGATCCGGCGCAGGTGTTCGAGCCGCCTGCCGTGCGGTTCACCAAGCGCCGCGACCGCCGTTTCGATCTCCGCCGCGAGCCGCGCCTCCTCCCTGAGCTGAGCGGTACTCTGGCCGGGACGCGCCACGTAGAAGACTTCCGGCTTCGCATTGCCGAGCGCGAGGCAATGGGCCGTGAATTCGTCCCGGAATCCGGGCGCCGGATATCCCGCGCAGTAGTCGTAGATCTCGTCGAGGACGCGCTTGATATCAGGATCGCGCGCAAGCCGCAGGAGGAACGCACGCTTCGAACCGTCAAAACTCGCCTCCAGCACGAGGATCGGCGGATTTTCCGCAGGCGGCGGCATTCCCGGCGTTGGCTCGGGCGTCACGCCGTCGATCACGAACCATGACAGGTAGTGCAGCCCCTCGACCGTATCGAACGCCACCTGCAGGGGCGAGTTCCCGCCCGGGCGCAGCGCATCGCCATGGGCGCGCAGGATGCTTTCCAGCTCGGCGCGCCTGGCGGGATCCAGAAGCGGCTTCAGAATCGTCAGCGCGCGCTGCGCGACGGGCTTCGGTTTAGATCTGGCCATAGTGCACCTTGAGACGCCAGACTGCCGGCCCGTCGTAGCGCAGCGGCCGGTACAGCAACTCCGGCAACCACGCCGCGATGCGCGGCGCTTGCAGCCGGCGCAGGACTGCGCCGCACATGGCGCTGATTTCAGCGAGTGCCATCTCGTCGGCCGGGCACCAGTGCGCGCCACTGCCGAAATGCATGTAGATGCCGCGCCAGTTTTTCGCGGCATAGTCCCTGTCCCGCACGGGCCGATATCGAGCGCCGATCGCGTAGCCGCCGTGCCCGCACGTCCAGTCAGGATTGAAATTCAGGCCGCGGTGCTCGCGGAATTCATCGGGTTCCTCGACGGCCCGCGGATCGAACATCGCAGCGGTCGGGCTCACCGCCACCATCGAGTCGGCTGGAATCTCGGTCTCGCGCGGCGTGCCGCGTGCGAGCGTCGTATTGCGCGGGCAATAGCGCGCGAGCATCGGGAACACGGTGTTGAAGCGCAGCGCTTCCATCATGAGTCGCTGCAATGCGTCGCGATCTGCCGCGTGCGCCGCTTCGACCGCGCGCCTGAGCGCCGCCGGATTGCCGACCAGCTGCTCGAACGCATGGGTGAAGGCCTTGGTGACGACTGTGGTGCCGGTGACGATGAGCCCGGCGGCGGTGCGCCAGGCCTTCTCGGTGCGCGGGCTGTGCCACACGATCCGGCCGAGCACATCGTCGGGTTTGCTCGCAGGGCGGTTGGCCGCCGCCGCCTCGCAAGCGTCCTTCACGTAGCGCAGGTACTCTTCGCCGCAAGCGTGACCGATTTCCAACACGCCAAATGGCGCCGGATCGCGCGAGGCGATCAGCGCGGCGAGCTTGCGCAGCCAGAGCCGCATGGTCTCCGCACCCTGATCCGGTCCGGCCCCGCGCGGAACGCGAACCACCCCGCTGCGCGCCGTCGCCGGGTCGAGCCCCCAGAACTGGCGCACGACCTCCACGGTAACCCGCTCCGCGAGAGGCACGAGGTCGAACTTCCCCGCGTCCGGTACGCCCACGAGGAGTTTCTCGGCGGCCGCAGTCGCGATGCGGAACAGGCGGTCGCTGCGGTCGGCCGGAAAAGCCGCCCGGATCAAATCCTTTTCCTCGAGGTACTGCGCGCCGGGATCCAGCGAGATGACGAAATCGCCGCCGCGAAGCTTGCGCTCGTTGATCGGGCCAAGCAGGAAATCATCGTTGCGATCGAGAACTTCGTGGACGTCGGCGGCGCGCGTGGCGAACGTCAAGCCCGGAGCCTGGACTAGCGGCCACCGGCGGCGTCCCACGCCCGCGAGCGTGCGCAGCACGCGCGGCCGGCGCATCAGGAAAAAATAGCCCCAGTCGATGATGGACGCAAAGATAAGACCGCCCCACTTCGCGGCCGACCTCACGACCCAGTCGAGGAAGCATTCGACCGGCCCCCCCTTGCGCGCGCACTTTTCCGGCATGGCCCTCCCTGAAGAGCCTCCGCCATCTTGGCTTCGCCTGCGCGCCGGGTCAAGCATTGCCATGCTGCGCTGCGACTTCGTATGATCCGTCATGGACTCTTACCGCGCGCCCTGCTGGCTGCGGGGGCCGCACCTGCAAACCATTGCCGGCAGCCTTTGGCCGCAGCCGCGCATTGTCTACGAACGCGAGCGCTGGATCACGCCGGACGGTGATTTCATCGACGTCGACTGGGCGGGTCCGGAGCACGCGCCGCGGCTGATGATCGTATTCCACGGAGTCGGCGGGAACAGCCGCGCACCCTACGTGCGCGCGCTCGCCGCGCAGGCGCTCGCGACCCGCTGCTGGCGCGTCGCGGTGCCGCACTTTCGCGGCTGCTCGGGCGAGCCGAACTTGCGCGCGCGCTCGTATTTCTCCGGCGATTACGAAGAGCTCGACTGGATGCTGGAGCGCTTCTCGCGCCGCAACGGCAGCCTCTTTCCGGTCGGCATCTCGCTCGGAGGCAATTCGCTCCTGAAGTGGCTGTGCACGATGGGCGAGGGAGCGAAGACCACTGTACGCCGTGCCGCGACGATATCGGCGCAGTTCGACCTCGCCGAATCGGGCAACGAGCTGGAAAAGGGCTTCAATCGCATCTACGGCTGGTGGCTGCTGCTCAGTTGCAAGGGCTTGCGTCGCAAGGCGCTGGCCAAGTTCGACCGCTTTCGTGCCGAGCACGAGCTGATGGGCGTGCAACGGGACCGTGTTCGTGTTGCGACTACCTTTCCCGAGTTCGACGATGCGCTGGTCGCGCCGCTGCACGGCTTCGGCGACAAGGCGGGCTACTGGGCGCGATGCTCTACCAAGCCGCGCTTGTCGCGCATCCGCGTGCCGACGTTGCTGCTGCACGCCAAGAACGACCCGTTCTACCCGGTCAGCGCTTTGCCCGAGCAAGAACAGTTGCCGAAGTCCGTCAAGGCGGATTCCCAGTCTGAAGGCGGTCATGCTGCGTTTCCCGGGTGCAGGAACTGGATGGCGCGGCGCGTGGTCGACTTTCTGTCCCAACCCTGATCTTCGCCGACACGGCTCAATCTCATTTCAAGGGAGATAGCGATGGATGCTCTTGTATTGCTTCCCGTAATCAAGCCGGACAAGAACAAGCTCGAGGACGCCTACGAGGTTGCCGAGGATGTCACAACCGAGGTGGATGACGTGCAAATCAAGGTGCCGAAGTTCTTCCAGTTCGACGGCGCGAGCATTCCGCCGCCGGTCTGGCAGGTCATCGGTACCCCGTTCCTGCCGCGCTTCATGACCGCCGCCGTATTCCACGATTGGCTCTATCACACCCACCAGGTCGACCGTGAAGCGAGCAACGATCTGTTCTACGAGCTGCTGCTGGCGAACGGCGTGCGCAAGACAAAGGCCGTCCTGATGATGGCGGCGGTCGAAGGCTTCGGTGCCTGGTATTGGGAAAACGACAAGGATGATCGCGACTACCTGAAGCGCCTCGCCGAGCGCATCGAACAGGACGGGCGGAAGCCCGCGGACTACGGCATGCCCTAGCCCGGTGCCGCCGGGCCTAGGTTAGGGTACCCGCCAGCACCTCCGCAAGGTGCAGTGTCCGGCGCCCAGCGAGGTCTTCGATCTGCTCCCGGCACGAGAACCCGTTGGCGACAATGAGCGTGCCGCTCGCGGCGCCTTTCACCTTCGGCAGCAGCGAAAGATTCGCGATCTGCACCGAGGTTTCATAGGTCTGCGGCCGGAAGCCGAAGGCGCCGGCCATGCCGCAGCAGCCGGTGTCGGGAGCCGAGGTCTCGATGCCGGCGGCCTCCAGCAGCGCGACGTCGGCCCTGGTGCTGCCGAGGGCTTTCTGGTGGCAGTGGCCGTGCAGGAGCGCCTTGCCGCCGATCGATTTCGGCTGCCACTGGCGCGCCTGCAGGAGCTCGCCCAGCGAGACGACCTGCTGCGAGAGTTTCGCCGCGCAGGGGTTGTCGGGCAGCAGCTTGAGCAGCTCGTCCTTGAAGACCGAGTGGCAGCCGGGCTCGAGGACGACGACGGGCATGCCCGATTCGATCTGCGGCGCGAGCGCATGGAGGATTTTCTCCAGCGCGGCCTTCGCTTCATCCAACATGCCGAAGTCGTAGTAGGGCCGGCCGCAGCACAGGCGCTCTTTCGGCAGTTCGACGCGTGCGCCTGAGGCTTCGAGCACGCGCGCCGCGGCAAGCGCGCTCTGCGGCCGGAAGTAGTTCGTGAAGGTGTCCGGGAAGAGCAGCACCGGGTCACCGCGCTGCCCGCGCTGGAGGGCGTCGAACTGCGAGCAGAAGCTACGCTCTGCGAATCGAGGCAAGTGGCGTTCGACCGCGATCCCGGAAAACATTTTCAAAACGTTCGAAAGCAACGGCAAACCAGTCAAGGTATTCACCAGGCGTGGCGCTCTCGCCGCGAGCGGCGCCCACTCGCCGATGCGGCCCATCGAATGCGCCTGCCGCGGCCGCGCATGCTGCTCGTAGTAGTGCGACAGGAATTCAGCCTTGTAGCTCGCCATGTCGGTGTGCGTCGGGCAGTCGCTGCGGCAGCCCTTGCAGGCGAGGCACATGTCCAGCGCCTCCTTCACTTCCTCGCTCTGCCAGCCGCCGGTAATCACCTCGCCGCGCAGCATTTCGTTCAGCAGGCGCCCGCGGCCGCGCGTGGAATAGCGCTCCTCTTTCGTGGCGCGGTAGCTCGGGCACATGGTGCCGCCCTCGGCCGAGCGGCACTTGCCCATGCCGATGCAACGCTCGGTGGCGCGCGTGAAACCATCGCCTTCGTTGCTGAGGAAGGTCATGCGCGTTCCGAGATGAACCGGCCGGTAGGCCGGCCCCGCGCGCAGGTGCTCGTCCACGCGGTAGACCTTGCCCAGCGCATCGACGAGCTTGCCGGGGTTCATTCGCCCTCGAGGATCCCAGGCGCGCTTGAACTCGCGGAACGCCGCCATCAACTCAGGCCCGTACATCAGCGGCAGGAATTCGGCGCGGCCCTGGCCGTCGCCGTGCTCGCCCGAGAGCGAGCCGCCGTAGGCAAGCACGAGTTGCGCGGCCTCGACGAGGAACTCGCGCCAGTGCGCGATGCCCGTGGCCGTGCGCAGCTCGAAATTGATGCGTGCGTGGATGCAGCCATCGCCGAAATGCCCGTACAGCGAAGTGCGGTAGCCGTAGCGATCCACCAGTTTCTGGAATTCGCGCAGGTAGTCCCCGAGGCGCAGCGGATCGACCGCGGCGTCCTCCCAGCCCACCACCGGGTCCGGGCCGTCCTGCGTCTTGAGTTTCAGCGCGGTGGCGGAGGCGCCGGTCTCGCGGATCGCCCACATCCGGTTCATCAGGGACTTTTCTTCCATGAGATTTCCACCCAGGGAACTCTGAAGAAAACCCACTTTATGCAAAACCTCTTTCCGCGTTTCCGCACCAAATTCCACCATCAGCCAGGCGTTGCCCGCGGGCAGGAGCGCGATGTCGTCGAGCTTGAGGCCGCGCTCGCGCAGGCCGCCAATGATGCCAGTGTCGAGGCCCTCGCAGGCGATCGGTTTTGCCGCCAGCACCTGCGGCACCGCGTCACCCGCCTGGTAGATGTCCTCGAAGCCGATCACCAGCAGCACGCGCTCGTTCGGATTCCGGACCAGCCGCACGAGCGCCTGCAGCGTGATCGCAAGGGTGCCCTCCGAAC
>CAYLLT010000138.1:0-14651 GCA_964384465.1 uncultured Planctomycetales bacterium
GGCGTGCATCCAGTTGATGTTGCCGCGCAGCGTGTTGATCTCGCCGTTGTGGCAGAGGAAGCGGAAGGGATGGGCCAGGTCCCACGTCGGGAACGTGTTGGTGCTGTAACGTTGATGCACGAGCGCCAGGCCGGAGACCATCGACGGATCGGTCAGGTCCGGAAAGTACGTCTCGATCTGCGGCGCGAGCAGCAACCCCTTATAGATCAGCGTGCGGTGTGACAGGCTGGGAATGTAGAAATAGCTGGCCTCGGACATGCCCGATTTGCGTACGCTTTTTTCGAGAACCTTTCGGATCACGTACAGCTTGCGCTCGAACGCCTCGTCGCTCTTGATCCCCTTGCCTCGCCCGATGAACAACTGGCGGATCACCGGCTCGACATCGCGGGCCGTTTTGCCGATCGGACTGTTGTTTCGCGGCACATCCCGCCAGCCGAGGAACTCCTGCTGCTCATAGCGAACCGCCCGTTCGATCATCTCCCCGCAACGCCGGCGCTGGGTTTCATCTTTAGGCAGGAACACCAGCCCGGTGCCGTATTCGTGTTCGTCCGGCAGCTTGATGCCGCAGCCGGCGGCGACATTCTTCAGGAAAACGTGTGGAATCTGAATCGTGATGCCCGCGCCGTCGCCCGTATCCTTGTCGCAGCCGCACGCCCCACGATGTTCCAGGTTCATCAGGATACGCAGCGCGTTGTGGACGATGGCGTGCGATTTATCGCCGTTGAGGCTGGCGATCAACCCCACGCCGCAGTTCGCGCGCTCGGTGGACGGATCGTACAACCCTCTCTCGGATAGAGTTTGCAATCGGTCCATGGTCACACCGTCACTTTCGATTGGCGCGCGTGGCCGTTACCCCCCGCGGGTCCGCCGGAGCCGGCCAGGGCCAAATCGGTATCTTGCACCGCATCGCAATTCTCACCGTCTCCGTTGCTGGATTCGGGATCACCGTTCTGTTGTATGAGTTGAATAAACCGGCGGGCCGTCCGCGTGATTTCGCCGCTCTTGCGATGGATGATCCCCAGCGGCCGGACCAGGGTCGGCGAGCTCAGCGGTATGGCCAGCAGCGTGCCCGCTCGGACTTCGTTGCGGAAGGTCGGCTCGGGCAGGATCGAGATGCCTTCCTGAAGCTCCACCGCGCGTTTGATGGTTTCGATATTGTCGAACGTCATCACCACTTCGACGTTGACATGGTGTTTGCGGAGCTGCCGATCGATCTCGCGGCGAATGGTCAGCGCCTCATCGAAGGCGACGAAGCGTTCGCCGTCCAGCTCGCGCCCGGCGACCTCGGAACTTCCCGCCAGCCGATGCCCCGGCGGGCAGGCCAGCACCATGCGCTCGGTATGCCACGGCAGAACGCCGAAACCGCGCCTGGCCTTGGGATACGAGATCAGGCCAATATCGACTTCGCCTTCCAGCACACTCTCGTACACACGATCAGGATGCAGATAAGCGAGCCGGATATTGGCTTGCGGAAACAGCCGGGCGAACCGCTCCACGTATCGGCTCATCCCGCTCAAGCCGACCGAGTAGATGGCCGCCACACTCACGGTTCCGGAAATCTGGTTTCGGAAGGTTCTTACCTCTTCCTCAACAGCATAATATCTCTCGACCAGCCCCTTGCAGCCATCGTAGTACAGCTCACCTTCGGCGGTCAGCTCGAACGGCCGCTTCGATCGGTCGATCAGCCGGACGCCCAGCCCCTTTTCGAGCTGAAGCACGTTCTGGCTGGCCGCCGACTGCGAGATCCGATTCGCCGCCGCCGCCCGCGAGAAGCTCTTCTGGCGCACCACATCGCAGAATATTTTCAAGGCTTCGAAATACATAGCCCAAATATCCTAACATAAACGATCCTTATGTCAACTGTGTATCCGTATTTGAAACGATAATAATACCCGATACCGCCATAACCTCTATTGACTCAACGGCTTACGAAGACAAATGAGGATATGCGTGCCTATCTCTGTCTCAGATTTGTTGCCGTAGATTTATGTTGTGGCTACGGGTTCAAGTCGTGTGAACCGCAGCGTCTCGCCCGCCACGTCGATTTCAACCGTATCGCCGTCGTTGAACTTGCCGGACAGCAAACCCTGCGCGAGCGGGTTCTCGATCTCCCGCTGAATCAGCCGCTTGAGCGGGCGGGCGCCATACACCGGATCGTATCCGTCGCGGGCCAGCATTCGCTTCGCCGCGTCAGTCACCTGGAGCTTGACACCGCGCGTCGCAAGCCGCCGTTGCAGGTTGTTGATCTGAATCTCGACGATCTGCTTCAGATCTTCTTCGCTCAGCCGACGGAAAATGATCGTTTCGTCGATGCGGTTCAGGAACTCCGGCCGGAAGTGGTTTCGCAATTCCTCCCGCACGCGGGTCTCGATTTCGATGTCCATCGCTTCTTCTTCGGAAAGCCGCTGGATGATCGGCCCGCCGATGTTGCTGGTCATGACGATGATCGTGTTACGGAAGTCCACTGTCCGGCCGTGACCGTCGGTCAACCGGCCATCGTCGAGCACCTGTAGCAGGATATTGAACACGTCGTAATGGGCCTTCTCGATCTCGTCGAACAGGACCACACTGTAGGGCCGGCGGTGGACGGCTTCGGTCAGCACGCCGCCCTCCTCATAGCCGACGTAACCCGGCGGTGCACCGATGAGCCGGGCCACGGAATGCTTCTCCATGAACTCACTCATGTCGATGCGGATGAACGCGGCCTCATTGTCGAACAGGAACTCCGCGAGCGCCCTGCACAGTTCCGTCTTGCCGACGCCAGTCGGCCCGAGGAACAGGAATGATCCCACCGGCCGATTGGGGTCGCCGATACCGGCCCGGCTGCGGCGGACCGCATTCGAGACCGCGCGGATCGCCTCCATCTGCCCCACCACGCGCTGCGAAAGCCGCTCCTCCATGTTCAGAAGTTTTTCCTTCTCGCCCTCCAGCATGCGGGAGACGGGGATGCCCGTCCACTTGCTGACCACCGCGGCCACGTCCTCCGCCGTCACTTCCTCGTGCACCATGACTGAGCCGTCCTGATGCAGCCGCGTCAGCTCGCTCTCGCGCTCCTTGAGCTCGCTCTCCATCTCGAGCAGCTCGCCATATTGTATGCGGGCGGCGCGTTCCCAGTCACCCTTCCGCTGCGCCTCCAGCAGCTCGTTGCGTTTGGCTTCGATCCGCTCGCGAATGTTTTTGATGTCGCGCAGGACACCCACTTCCCGCTCCCAGCGGGCGGTCAATGCCCGGTTTTGCTCGTTCAAGTCGGCGAGTTGCTTTTCAACCAACTCAAGCTGTTTCTTCGAGGCCACGTCCTTTTCCCGCTTGAGGGCCTCCCGTTCGATCTCCAGTTGCATGATGCGCCGGCGGATCTCATCCAGCTCGCTCGGCATCGAATCGTTTTCGATCCGCAGTCGGGCCGCCGCTTCGTCGATGAGGTCGATGGCCTTGTCCGGCAGGAAACGGTCGGTGATGTACCGATGCGACAGCGTGGCCGCCGACACCAGCGCGGAATCCTGAATCCGCACGCCATGATGAGCGTCGTACCGGGGCTTAAGCCCGCGCAGGATCGCGATCGTATCCTCAACCGTAGGCTCGCTGACGTAAACAGGCTGGAACCGGCGCTCCAGCGCGGCGTCTTTCTCAATGTTCTTGCGGTATTCGTCCAGCGTGGTCGCGCCGATGCATCGCAGTTCGCCGCGGGCCAGCGGCGGCTTGAGCAGGTTGCCGGCATCCATGGCTCCATCGGCCTTGCCGGCCCCGACGATGGTGTGAATCTCGTCGATGAACAGGATCACCTCGCCCTCGCTCTCGACGATCTCGCGAATGACCGCTTTGAGCCGATCCTCAAATTCGCCGCGGTACTTGGCCCCGGCGATGAGCAGACCCATGTCCAGCGCGATGATGCGCTTGTTTTTCAGCACGCCAGGCACATCGCCGTTGACGATGCGCAGCGCGAGGCCTTCCACGATGGCCGTCTTACCCACGCCAGGCTCGCCGATCAACACCGGATTGTTCTTCGTCCGCCGCGTCAGCACCTGCATGATCCGGCGAATCTCCTCGTCGCGCCCGATCACCGGATCGATCTTGCCGCGCCGGGCCAGCTCGACCAGATCGCGTCCATAACGTTCGAGTGCCTGGTACGTCCCTTCCGGATCCTGTGTATCGACGCGCTGCGTGCCGCGAACCTCCTTCATGGCTGCGAGCAGGGCATCGCGCTTCACGCCGGCGATCGACAGGACTTGCTGTGCCTCCGACTTCACGTCGGCAAGCGCGAGCAGCAGGTGCTCGGTCGAAATATATTTATCCTTGAACCGGTCGGCTTCCTTCTCGGCCCGGTTGAGGACTTCCTGAAATTCGGACGACATCGCCGTTTGCCCGCCGCTCACGCGCGGCCGGCGAGCCAGCGCCACGTCCACCAGTTGCCGAAGGCGGGCAATGTTCACGCCGACTTTCTCCAGAATCGGCACGACGATCCCGCCGCGTTCGCCCCGCTCCTTCAGCATGACCGAAAGCAGATGCAACGGCTCCAACTGCGCATGACCCGAAGAAGTAGCCAACTCCTGCGCCGCCTGAACCGCCTCCGCCGCCATAACCGTTAGTTGATCTGGACGCATGATGAACCTCTCGCCGACAGGTATCCGGCTATCATCCAAGCAAATGCGATACCATCGAGAATGCAGCGGATGGCTTAAAAAACGGGGATTTTGTATTTGATGCTGCCATTCTGGCAGCCCGAGAAAGGCGCTTGGTAATTACGGATTGCCCAGCTCCGGCAACCCCGATGAACATCGAGGCCGTGGCGAGCGGATTGGGATTGGGTCGGGGCGGGGGGCGTTTGAACCGCGTTTTCGGGGGCGAAAACGGGGATCGACGGCTTCGTTTGGTTGTGGCGCTGTTCTCGCATGTCTGTCCTCCGCTTGGGCAAAGACCCTCCGCTCCAATCGTTTGATAACACGTCGGATGTTCCGCGCGTAGGGGCATCGGGCGGGGATTGCGAATTGCGGATTGGGGAGCGGGAGGACAAGGCGGGGAGGGCGCAGTCATGGGGGCGGTTGATGGTGGGTCAAGGATCGCGATACAACTCATGATCGAGTGGGCGCGCGTTGCCGTGGACGATCATCGCCACGCCACCAGAAAGCCAGTAACGCGAACGCGACAGGAAATAGGTGAGTATTCCTCCTGATTGCACGTCCGGTTCGATGAGCGGGACGCGGAAACGGAGCACGGGTGAGCTATTGAGGCACCGGCAAACGAAAGGGCCGGACAACGGATAGGCTCATCCTAACCCACCGCGCCGTGTCTCGACTCTACCTATTTATCCATCACAATCCGTTGTCAATAAAGTAGAATGTCCCCTTTAACCCCCCTTCTCAATCCGCCAGAACCTTGCATCCACAACACCTCACCGGCTTTGCCGGCGCACACCAGCCCCGTTTTCCTGTCCCATGTCCCAGGGGCAAGCGATAAAGTAGAATGTCCCCCTTTATCCTCCGCCTGGCGGGGCTGTAAACGCGGTTCCACGGCTTCGTTTGGTTGTGGCGCTCCTTGCGGCATGTTCATTCGCCCCCTGGCGGAGTACGCGCTCCGCGCCATCATTATCTATCACAGTGAGCGTTCCGCTCGGAGGCCGGCGTGAGGAACAAGATCAGCACGCGGACAGGATTGCCCATCCACGCTCCGACCCTGAGACAAACCGCTGAAGGAATTCAAAAACAATCGAACCGGCCGCGTTTTTCCTGTCCCATGTCCCAGGGGCAAGCGATAAAGTAGAATGTCCCCCTTTATCCTCCAACAACCATTGCATCCATCGGCTCAAATCGCCGTCGTTCCTGGGCCAGACCAGCAGATGAAAATGATTGGGCATCAGGCAGTAGCCCGGAACGCGCATGGGCAAACGCTTGCCAGCCGCCGAAAGCAGGTCGATGAACGCCTGGTAATCGCCCTCTTTGCGAAAGACCTTCATCCGGCCGTTACCGCGGTTCAAAACATGGTAGCAAATCCCGCCAATCGATGCTCGGGCCGTTCTCGGCATGAACAGAACTTATCACCAGCGCAATCCGTTGTCAATAAAGTAGAATGTCCCCTTTATACGCGCAAGAAATACTCGATGAAGCGCAAGTTTAGACCTATTCATTAGTTAAGACAGGATCAGCGGTTGGCCGATACTGCTGATCGGATGGTCAGACTAAAATGGGAAAGGACGAATGGGAGCTACTGTCATGGATAAACGAGAAATGATCGAACAGATTCGCCGGCTCAATCCCACCGCTCAGCCCGATTTCCTGTCCAAATTTACCGAAGTGGACCTGCTGGCCTATCTGCACCAATTGCAGGAAGTCGCGAGGGAACACCGCCAGCATGCGGGAAGCGGCTCTGAGCAGGTGCTCGCGTTCAGCAAATGACGCGGCATTCGTTTCGATCGGGCATCGGACGGCCCTACACATCAAGCGCAACAGGCTCGAACACTCTACCTTCCCCAAGTCGAGCGATCTTTACTTAAACCTTTGACACCTCAGAGGTTCACACCACCTGCTGGCCGGCGGTCAATTTGGGGTACACAATAACATCCGTGTAAAAGCCTGGTCCAAACCACATCTGGTAGCATCCCAGGGCACACTCCACGATATATGCTAAAAAACCGGGGCGAAATCCCGTCAAAACGCCCGAAAAACCTAAAGTACGTCCGAGAGTAACGACGATAACAGTATTGGTGCGAGAGCACGCCGAGAGCGGGCTGACGGACCAGCCCTTCATCCGTTCCGGGTGAGTTACCAGACGTCTATCTGGCCGGGGTTCACGGAGGAATGCCCGACATGGGGCCAGTCACACTGCGCACCCGGAAGGTGGAGGATATCGGACCGTCGGCGGGACTGGTATCAGGGTCTTTTTTCAAGCCGTCAGCGGCCGGGCATAGGAGTGCCCGGCGGACTGAACCGGGCTGGGTGGTATCGCCATGAGCGACATTCCTCCGATTGGTGCAACAGGAAACGTGGTCCTCAGTTTGCCCGAGCAGGAGCCTCGGCCCGGTGAAATCGGCGCCGATGCGGGAACGGACGTTGACTCGGTCGAGATCTCCGAACTCGCCCAGGTGCTCAGCACCCTGGATCGTCCGGGTGACATCCGGGCGGATAAAGTCGCAGCCGTTCGCGAGGCCATCCAGAACGGCACCTACGAAACCGATGACAAGCTCGAGTACGCGATGGACCGCCTTCTCGTAGCTCTGCGGTCACCGGAAACCCCAAACACTTGACATATCCGTCGGGTAATCAGGCGGGGAGCCGCTCGACGATGATGCAGGTTTGGTCATCCAGCGGTTGAAGGCTACCCTCACAACGGTCGAGATTCGCGGCCAGGCGGGCCAGGCACTGCTCGGCCGGCAGGCGCACGACCTCTTGAAACTCCTGCGTGAAGCGGACCAGGTCGCGGTCTTGCTCGCCGCGGGAAACGATCGCATCCTCCAAGCCGTCGCTGTAGACGATGAACTTCTCGCCGGGTTCCAGCATAATGCGCACGCTGGGAAATTCCTCTTGTAGAAAGACGCCGAGCAACCCCCCCACCGCCCTTACTTCACTGCACGCGCCGGCCGAGGTGACATGCAACGGGTGCGGGTGTCCGCCCCGCGAAAAGACGATCTCATGCGTACTGACGTCGATGGTGCCGTAACAGGCAGTCACAAACTGGCAGTTGGGGAGATTCTGCTGTGCGAGCTCGGCGTTCAGCGCCGCCAAGACTTCCTGAGGCGGAATGATGTCGTACACGTCGTTGGACACGCGTTTTCCAATCATGGCCTGTCGAATGAACATGGTGAGCAGACCGGCGGCGACACCGTGCCCGACCGCGTCGGCCACGTGAAATGCGAGGCGCGACTCGTCAAGCCGGCGGATGTCATACACGTCGCCCGAAACCCACGTCGCCGGCCGATACAACGCGGCAAAACGGATATCGCCGACCTCGGGAAACGACCGCGGCAGAAAGTCGCGCTGGAGCCGGCTGGCCAGCCGCAACTCCTGATCGACCTCGGTGAACTGCTGACTCAGCTTCTTTCCGAGCCGTTGCATCACGGCCACCTGCCCTTCCATGCGCCGAAGCACCGGGCGGTATTGACGGATGGTAGCCAGCCGCCCCCACAGTTCGTCGGCCGATATATCCGGCGAGACCTGCACAAAGGCATCGTCATCCGGGGGCAAGTCCCCGACCGCGCCCGTCGAAAGCAGCACGGCCGTCAGCCGGTGGGACAGCAGCGCGTCGGCCAGCAGTCGAAGGTCGTGGAGAGTTGTCGGATCGATCTCACCGTCTAAAACGTCGCAGAGCAGCACGGCATCGACTCGGGCCAGCGTCCCCGGGTCACGCGCGTGCCGGAGGGTAGAGCTGGACACGACATTGACACCGCGGGCAGCCACCATCTCACGGACTGCCAGAGGCCAGTCGCGCGATCCGCAAACCAGCAACAGACGCATAGGCGTCGTTACCGCCGGGGGTGTTTGGACCGATAACTGGGTCAGGGTCGTCACTCCCCTAAACATGACCAGAGTGTCTTGTGCCACTGCTCTCAAGCAGTGCTGGTGAGCCGAGATCTTCACCCTCCGGCACTGCTGGAGAGCAGTGGCACCCAACTTAACACAAGTGGCTCTTTCAGCAGATTCGACCGTTCAGGGCGTGCCCTTGAGAACCCCCTGGGGTATTTCGACGTGGTCGCCGGGGCCGATATTGAGTTGCTCCAGCAGACCCGCGCGCATTTCGAGGGCGTAAATGGCCGGCTCGATCGACGGGTAGAGGCGGGTCTCCTGCGGGGCCATCGTGTATTTCTTGACGATCTGGCCGTCGCCGCGGATGTAGATGATATCGAGCGGAATGATGGTATTGAGCATCCAGAACGCGAGCATCTGCTCGCTGGAGAAAATGAAGAGCATGCCGCGTTCGACGCCGCCCGGCAATGTGGCGAGCTGGTCCTCCGTCACTCTCATGAGCCCGAGTTCCTGCTCCTCCCGCGTGCGGGCGACCCAGACCTCGAACGGATGACCTTTAACGTCGATTCTGATCGTTTGCATGGCAGATCGATCATTCCGATCGCGGGGCACGTCTGGGTTCGCGGTGCTCCCGCAACCCAGAATGAGTAAGCTGCATGCGGCCGGCAGCAACTCAATCATTCTGAGATTCATATCGCGGATGAGCCGGCCGAGCGGATGGATTCTGACTGGCGTCACGATGGGTGCGAGTATAGGATCATGCGAATAAGACTGCAATCCGCCTGTGGGGCCCATACTACGAATGCGAAGTTGTGCACCAGCCGTCATCGCAAGCCTTATGTTGATCGCATTATCTTTCGTGTCGCCGGCCGCGGCTGCGCCGTCGTCGGGTCCGGCCGTGACACAGCCCGATTCACATCGGCGCGCCGCGCGCGTCGCCGAGAAGGTGAAAGATGTCCTGTATCACGATCCACACGCGCACCTCGAACCGCGGATCGCTCCGTCGCTCGCAGCCGGTATACCATTCGCCTGCATTCTGCTGTGTATCGCCCTGTTGCCACTGATATCGAAAACCGCACATTGGTGGCACAGCAATCGCAACAAGCTGATCCTCTCGCTGGTCCTGGCTGTCATCGCGCTGGGTTATTACTACTTTCGCGGCCGGGGCATCCATATCGACGGACATCACGTTCCCGGAGGCGTTCCAACGGTGCTGGCCGTCCTGCGGCATTCGATTCTCGACGAATACGTTCCGTTCATGGTGTTGCTGTTCAGCCTGTATACGATCAGCGGCGGCGTCGTCCTGCGCGGCGACCTGCGCGCGACGCCGCTGAACAATACGGCATTTCTCGGCACGGGGGCGGTGCTGGCGAGCTTCGTCGGGACAACCGGCGCCTCCATGTTGCTGATCCGGCCGTTGCTTCAGACCAACTCCGAGCGGAAATACGTTCGACATACGGTCATTTTCTTCATATTTCTCGTCAGCAACATCGGCGGCTGTCTGCTGCCGATCGGCGACCCGCCACTGTTTCTCGGCTATCTGCGTGGCGTGCCCTTCACCTGGACGTTCGGGCTCTGGAAAGAGTGGGCGTTCTGCACGCTGCTGCTGCTCACTATTTTTTATATCTGGGATCGTCGTGCCTACAGGAAGGAGCCGCCGCTGGATCACCTGCTCGACGAGATGCACATCGAGCCGCTGCGGCTGCGTGGGCTGCTGAACATCTGCTGGTTGATCGGCGTGGTGCTCGCGGTCGCTTTCATCGTGCCCGATAAGCCGCTGATCGGCACATCATGGATAGTTCCCAATTTTCTGCGCGAATCCGTGCTGCTGGCTTTTGTCGCCTTGGCCTGGATGACCACACCGAAACAGAACCGGGAGGCGAACGCTTTCGGCTTCGAGGCGATCTTCGAAGTGGCGGCGCTGTTCATCGGCATCTTCGTCACCATGCAGGCGCCGATCGAGATTCTGCACTTGAGAGGGTCCGAACTCGGTCTGACCTCACCGCACCAGTTTTTCTGGGCGACGGGGATCCTGTCGAGCTTCCTGGATAACGCTCCGACGTACGTGGTGTTCTTCGAGACGGCCAACGCGATGACTACGACGCCGGGGCCCGGCATCATTCATCTCATCGGCGGTGACTTGATCCAAGAATCTCTGCTCATCGCCATCTCACTTGGCGCCGTTTTCATGGGCGCGAACACGTACATCGGCAACGGCCCCAACTTCATGGTCAAGAGCATCGCGGAGCAAGCCGGCGTGAAGATGCCGAGCTTCTTCGGCTACATGGCTTACAGCATCTGCATCCTTATTCCGATCTTCGTGCTGGTCACATTCATCTTTCTGCGGTGAGCATGCGTGGGGCGGGCAGATCTTATGAGCGGCCTTTGCTACGCTCGAGGAAGAGCTGCATGTAACTTTCGTATCGTGACGGGTCAATTTCGCCGGCTTCGACGGCGGCTTTGATTGCGCAGCCCGACTCATGGATGTGCACACAGTTGTGAAATTTGCAGTGCGCGAGGCGATCGACGAATTCAACGAAATGCATCTCCAGCTCGTTTAGCGGGACCATGGCCACATCCAGCGCGCGAATCCCGGGCGTGTCGATCACGGAGGCGCCGATGTCCAGCTCGTACCAGACGGCGGTGGTAGTCGTGTGGCGGCCCTTCTCACTGGCGATCGAGACGTGGGCCGTCCGTAGATTCAGCCCCGGCTGAACCGCGTTCAGCAGAGAACTCTTGCCGACGCCGCTTTGCCCGGCGAACAGTGTGATCTTGCCGCACAAATACGAACGCAGCTCATCGATTCCCGCGCCGGTGGTCGCGCTGGTCGAAAAAGTCTGATAGCCCAACCGGCTGTAGCGCTCGACGATGATGGCGGTTTCATCGTCTTCGTCGAGGTCAACTTTGTTAAGCCCGATCGCCGCCGGCAGATTGCCCGCGTGAGCGGCGACCAGATACCGGTCGATCAGATGCGGCTTGAGCCACGGCTCACGCATCGAGCCGACGATGAGCACCTGGTCAACATTGGCGGCGATGAGCTGCGTGCGCCGGCCGTCAGAGCGCATCAGCACCGTCCGCCGCGGATGAACCTCCTCGATGACGCCTTCGGTGACTACACCCTTCGACTCGGTGGGTGCGAACGAAACTCGATCGCCCACCACTACAGCCGTGCGCTGCTCGATGCGCCGGGTACGCAGTATGCGCCGGACACTGCACGGCCAGGTCCGTTCTCCGTCGCTGACCTCCACAAACTGGCCGCGAACCGCTACCACCGTGCCCTCGCACCGCCGGCCGCTCTCGCGCGGCTCGCCCTCAACGCGATCGATGATCGTGCGTTTTCGCGAAAGATCACCCTTGGCCCGGACGGACTCATGCTCGGGCGCATCCTGAGCCGTCACGTCGTGGGCCTCGGGCACCGACCACTGCTTCTGCCGGCGCGGCTTCTGCCGGTTCGGGCGAAAGTCCACTCTGCTCTTGCGTCCCCGGCCTTTTCCTGACGAGCCAGCGGTCAACCGTGTTCTCCTGTGCCTTCAACACTGCCGTGTTTGCACTGTGTTTTGCGGCATTGTAGCAACAACATCCCGGCCGCACAGGTCGCAAGAGGCGTCACCTTTTCCGAAGTTTTTCATTTCCGCACCTTGCGGGTTCCCGCGGTCAGGGCTAAACTCCGGGTTGTACAGGCGCAGGACCAGCCGAAATAACACGAGAATCGCGCTTACATGCCTGACTGAGCGCTTTCATGAACAAGGAACCCAATCTGTGGCGGACAACTTCGCTGATCAACTGATGGCCGCGATCAAGGCCAAACGCAGCCCGACCTGCATCGGGATCGACCCCGTTTATTCCAATCTGCCGGCCGAGATTGCCGAGCACCGCGACCTCAACGACGAGAGCGACTCGGAAGCGGCCCTGGATGCGGTCCTGGAATTCTGCCGGCGGGTGATCAAAATCGTCGCTCCCTTTGTGCCGGCGGTGAAGATCAACACGGCCTTCTTCGAGCGGTACTACTGGGAAGGCATCGAGGGATATTACGACCTGATCCAGGAAGCGAACGGCGCCGGGCTGGTGGTGATCGGCGACTGCAAGCGCGGCGATATCGGCTCGACGGCCGAGATGTATGCCCGGTCGGCGCTGGCCGATCCGGATTTCGCCGATCTCGATCATCTGGTCGGGCCGGACGCAATCACCGTCTCGCCCTATTTCGGCAGCGACGGCATCAAGCCGTTCCTTCATATGGCCCGCGAAGAAAGCAAAGGCGTGTTCGTCCTGGTGCGGACCAGCAACGAATCGGCCGGCGAAATCCAGAACGCCCGGCTGGAGGGCGGCCTGACCGTGGCCGAGCACATCGCGCAACTCGTGGCCGGCTGGGCTAAAGACGACGGCATGGTCGGCAGCAGCGGGTACAGCGCCCTCGGCGCGGTGGTCGCCGCCAAAGATCGCGACTCGACCATCCGGCTCCGCGGCATGATGCCCCACTGCCTGTTCCTGGTCCCGGGTTTCGGGGCACAAGGTGGAACCGCCGCCGACATCGCCAACTGCTTCAAGTCCGATGGCACCGGTGCCCTCATCTCCGCGTCGCGCAGCGTGATCTATGCTTTCGAGAACATGAAGTACATCGAGCGTTTTACGTCGGAATGGGACAAGTGCATCGAGCAGGCCTGCAAGGATTTCATCGTCGAAGTTAATTCAGCCATTATCCGGGCCTGACCAGCGCGTCTTTCACGCGGGTTAGAACCAGATCGGTAATAGCAACGGCATCAACGCCGCTCGATTTAGTCCACCAGAGAACTCTTATCCTGACATTCGCATCCTCAAGCTTGATGACGTAAACCTGCGGCGGGGGCTCCGGCAGAACGCCGTCCACACTTCGAATCACTTCGATCATTCGCTGCTTGGCTTGTTCGGTATCGTGTTCGCGAGGGAGGCTGACTTCCTGTTCCCAGCGGCGCGTATCGTACGCGGTCAGGACCATCACGGAATTCGTGAACAGGGTGGCATTGGGGACCACCACGCGGCGATGATCGGGCGTCTGGATCATCGTCGCACGGGTTTCGATCTGCTCCACGACGCCTTCCACGTTGTTGATGGAGATGGTGTCGCCGATGCGAAACGGCTCGGTTATCAGCAGCAGGATGCCGGACAGGAAATTCTGGAACACATCCCGGAAAGCGAAACCGATGGCGACGCCGCCGACACCCAGCATCGTGATCAGGTCCTTGGCTTGAAAAGAAGGAAAGGCGATGGCCAGCGCCACCAATGCCCCGGCCCCCACGACCAGCCATTGTGCGAGTCGGCTGAGCACCAGCTCTAAATTGCGGCGGGGCTTGCGCCGATGGATCAGCGACTGGACTCCGGAACCGACCCACTTGCTGGCCAGGTAGAAAAGTGCGAATACGATCCCGGCCAATACAAGCTTGGGCAGAACGGCAAGGAAATCGTTCACCATGTTAATGATGGTTTGCCACGCCGCTCGGTAGTCGATGGACATGTGAGATATCCCGTTGTGGTGCAGCCGTCTCGGCTGCACGTGCAGGCGGGACGCCTGCACCACAATTGGTCTCCGGCGTCGGCGTCTACGGGGGGCCGCCGCTACACTGTTCAAAGATTCGACGCTGCGACTTTCAATTGCGCATCAACAGGGTATCCCGGCGCTTTCCAGCACGCCACCCAGTGCCCCGGCTGGACCTCGATCAGCGGCGGGTCGATCGTGCGGCACGTCTCGCAATCGACGCCGACCGAGCAGCGCGGATGGAACTTGCAACCCGGCGGGAAATGCAGCGGGTTCGGCACGTTGCCCGGGATCACGTCGAGCCGCTCCTTGATTTTGCCGAGCCGCGGAATGCTGCGGAACAGTCCCTGCGTGTACGGGTGCAGCGGATTGTTGAACAGCTCCTTCACCTCGGCCCGCTCGACGATCCGGCTGGCGTACATGACGCAGACTTCGTCGGCGACCTGGGCCACCACGCCGAGATCGTGCGTGATGAGCAGCATGCTCATGTTGCGGCGCTCGCGCAGCGAATACAACAGGTCGAGGATCTGGGCCTGGATGGTCACGTCGAGCGCGGTGGTCGGCTCGTCGGCGATGAGCAGCGATGGATTACAAGATATGGCCATCGCGATCATCACCCGCTGCCGCATGCCACCGGAAAGCTGATGCGGATATTCGTTCACGCGGCGCTCCGGTGCGGGGATGCCCACCTG